>NZ_WRPR01000013.1 GCF_010367455.1 Candidatus Laterigemmans baculatus
GTCCCGGACAGACCATCAGCCACGCCTCGACGACCTGACGGTCCGAGAGCCGCTGAACCTGGTCGGGCCGATTGCGGAGGACCAGATGGTAGTGATTCGAGAGCACGGCGTAGCCGAGAATGTCGATTGCAAAGAAGCCGGCAAAGTACTTCAGACGCTCATAGAACCAGCCCCGGCGATGGGAGTAGTCGTTGCCGGTGTACCAGTCGTAGCCGCAGAGAAAGCTTCGGCGGACGATGCGGTTAAAGCAGTGGTAGACGCCGATGACATCGGGGTCGAAGACGTCCGAGCGTTTGGATCGGGCCATGGCCGCACTCCTCTGAACGAAGGAACACTAGCCACTGTAGTGGCACCCCCTCCGATGGCAACCGAAGTTTTCGCTTAAATTTTGGGTAGTGGGGCGACGGTGGAGCGGCGCTCCACCGGCGGAGTTCGCTGCGATCGCGGAAACAGCAATCGCCTCTGCCCCTCGCGCAGAAGCGGCCCGCCCCCCCCACCGAAGCTGTGACCCTATCGGGCGTCATGAGCTGGGAGCAGTTCCTATGCTTGGCCTTTGCTCACCTGAAGTATCGAGAACGTCTCCTGTCGAGGGGGGCTCTGACCCCGTCTGGAGTGACCGGATCGCGGTGGTGCCCTGGCAAGTGAGTCTGGGCTCCGGCCCCGACACGTCGTTGTGGTTAGGGCTATACCCCCTGCGCGCTTCTGTGGTCAGGGCTCTGACCCCTGCGCGGGTGGTCAGGGCTGGGTGGTCAGGGCTGTGACCCTTACGCAGTCATGGTCGGGGCTATGCGCGGTCGGGGCTGCGACCCCTGCTCGCGATGGGCGCTGTGGGGCTGTGACCCCCTACGCGGTCGTGACCCCTGCGCAAGTGGTTAGGGCTGTGACCCCTGCGCGCGGTCACGCGCTTCTGCGGTCAGGGCTCTGCCCCTACGCGGGTGGTCAGGGCTGTGACCCCTGGGCGGTCTAGCCCCGACCGTCGTTGTGGTCAGGGCTGTGACCCTTCCGCGGTCATGGTCGGGGCTGTGGGCGGTCGCGCTGTGGGGCTGCGCTGTGGGGCTGTGACCCCTGCGCGGGGAGGTCGTGCAGTTTTTAAGTCATTTCGCAGCCCGGCTTTGGGCAAAAAAAAAGGCCTTCGTGAACTTTGGGGTTTCGCGCAAAATACGCGAGCTTCTAACTCCAAAAGCACACGGAGGCCGTCATGAGTTTACACCAAGGTCGGCAAGTTAAAAACCTCGCTTTCGCCCCTTTCCGATGCCGCCGGAGGACGCCGCGTGGTTGGCGATCGACGCGAAGCTAGAGCCCGATCATCTAACGCGAGTCTTCCGCAGGCAGGTGGAGCAACTCGATCCGCAGCCCCTTCGAAGTGGTCAGGGCTGTGACCCCTGCGCGGTCGGTCAGGGCTGTGACCCCTGCGCGGGGGAGGGGGATTTGGAGTTGCTGCGGAGCTTCGGTGCGGGCTTGGGGGGTGGGATCGGTTAGAATCGGGGGAAGGTGGTGGATTCCAGTTGGTGGGGCTGCGGGAGTCGAGCGATGACGTGGAGTCTTGGGAACACGATCCGATATGTCGTCAGCGGGAGTCGCCCCAGTGTCAGCTGGTATTCGCCCATCGCTGCATCGCTCCTCGCGTCGCTCAGCTTCGCAGCCACTGCGATACACGCTGGCGAACCAACGGAGCTTCCGCAGCTAGGTTCCCCGAATGTCGAGTTTGCGACCGATATCCAACCGCTGCTCGAAGACCACTGCCTCGATTGCCATGGCCCCGATGACCCTCAAAGTAACTTCCGCGTCGACCGCCGGCAGAGCTTGATCGACGGCGGGGAAAGCGGCGAACCGGCCGTCGTCGTCGGCAACAGCGAGGATAGCCACCTCATCAAGATCCTCATGGGCCGCGTTCCATCGCTGACAATGCCGCCCGATGGAAAGGGACTGGAGGCCGCGGAAATCAATTTGCTCCGGGCTTGGATCGATCAAGGCCTGGAGATGCCGACGACTGAACCTTCTCCCGGCAACCCCACGCCCTCCGATCATTGGTCGCTGCAACCGCTCCGTCGACCGCCCGTGCCAGAGCCGGTGCCCCACGATGCCCCCGGAGCCGATCCCGCCGCCAACCCCATCGACCGGTTCATCCTCGCCCAGCTCCAGGAGACGGGCCTCCCGCCATCTCCACCAGCGGATCCGGCCACGCTGATCCGCCGCGTTTACCTCGACATGCTCGGCCTGCTTCCCTCCCCCAGGGAAGTCGAAGCCTTTGCGAGCGACGACCGCCCCGACGCCTACGTCCGCCTGGTCGACCGAGTCCTCGCCAGCCCTCATTACGGCGAGCGGTGGGCAAGGCACTGGCTGGACGTCGTCCGCTTCGCCGAGAGCAACGGCTACGAAACCAATCACGAACGACCAACCGCCTACCACTATCGAGACTACGTCGTCCGCGCCCTCAATCAGGACTTGCCGTTCGACCGCTTCGTCTTCGAACAGCTCGCTGGCGACACAGTCGGAGCCGACGCAGCCACAGGATTCCTCGTCGGCGGTGCGAATGACATCGTCTCGAGCCCCGATCCGGTCCTGACGGCGATGCAGCGACAGGACGAATTGGCCGACATGATCAACACGACAGGGACCGCACTGCTCGGCCTGAGCATCGGTTGCGCGCGGTGCCATAATCATAAATTCGACCCGGTTACCCAGCAGGACTTCTACCAACTGCAGGCAGTCTTTGCCGGTGTACGGCACGGCGAACGACCACTCATGACTCCCCAGGTCAAAGCCAACCGCCGACAGGCGAAAGCCCTGCAAGCAGAACTCGCCAAAGCCGACCGCCAACTGACCTGCCTGCTCGCCCCAGCCAGCCCTGCCCCAGCGTCTCGAGCCGCTCCCCCCCTGCCCCCTCGCGTGCTGTGGATCGACGACGCACAGACACCGCCCGCCCCCCACAACCAGACCCCCAACAACCAGGCCCCGAACCTCCCCACTGTCGGCGACCAGCCGAGGCCTCGGATGCTCGCCCTGGCAGCCGCTCGCGGAGAGGGGGTGAATCCCGAAGGAACCGAGCGCGGGTGGAAGCAGGATCCCGGCGGCCCCGGCAGGCTGCCAAACGTGAGCGGTGGACGCTACACCTGGTGGGCCCACGTCCCGGGCCAAAACGTCGCCGCCTACGCTCCCAAAGTCGAAGGCGAATGGCGCGTCTGGCTGTCGTGGGGCTGTGGCTGGGACACCCACACGCCCAATGCGGTCTACCTGCTCGATCGCGACGGCGACCCCGCGACGACCGACGATCAGAAAACCATCGCCCAAGTCGATCAGCGGCGGTTCGCCGACGGCTCGGGTGAGCCCGTGGGACTGCCACTCTGGAGCGGATTCTTCGACGCCGGCACCCACTGGTTTGGAAAGCAAAGCCGCATCCTCCTCCGCGGCGGCAGCTCGGGGACCGCGATCACGGCCGATGCGATCGCACTGCAGTGGAAACCTCCCACTGCCACTCCCACAGCCACAGCCGCCGCCGCCGCCGCGCTACCCCGCCTGCGCGCGGCAGCGTCGGCAAAGCAGAACGCGGAAGCCTTCACGCCCCGCACCGCGCGATTGCTACGGATGACGATCTCCGCGACCAATACTGAAAGCGAGCCGTGCCTCGATGAACTGGAGGTTTGGACGACGGACCAGCCGGGTCAGCCGCCCCGCAACGTCGCTCTTGCATCGGCGGGTACCCGGGTCCGTTCCTCCGGTGACTATTCGGGGAGCCCCAAGCACCGACTCGCGCATCTCCACGACGGCCGCTATGGCAATGATCACAGCTGGATCTCCAGCACCCGAGGAGCGGGATGGGTGGAGCTCGAATTCGCCTCGCCAGTGCGGATCGACCGCGTGACCTGGGGACGTGATCGCACCGAGCACTATCGGGATCGACTTCCGGTCGCTTACCGAATCGAAATCGCAGAGGAGCCAGGTCAGTGGCAGCTGGTGGCCAGCTCCGAGGACCGCCTGCCCGTCGGTCTGGAGGCCGATCCGTGGGGACTCCAGTTGGCACACCTCAGCCCCTCCGAAGCTCAACGCGGACACGCACTGGCCGCCCGGCGAAGCGAGCTAGAGCGCCGCATCAAGACGCTCACAACACCTTCGCAGGCCTATCTCGGACGCTTTGAAACCCCCGGGACAACCCACCGGCTGTATCGCGGCGATCCAATGGCCCCCCGCGAACCGGTGCCCCCAGACACCCTCGACATCCTCGGCTCGCTTTCCCTCTCCCTCGACGCACCCGAGCAACAGCGACGCATCGCGCTGGCGAACTCGATCATCGATCCGGCCAATCCGTTGACTGCTCGCGTCATGGCGAATCGACTTTGGCACTATCACTTTGGCCAAGGACTCGTCGCGACTCCTTCGGATTTCGGCTCCATGGGGGCACGCCCCACGCACCCCGAGCTGCTCGACTGGCTCGCTGCCGAGCTCCGCGATGGCTTGCCGCAGCCCCAGCGCCCGGCCGAGAGGGACCCAGCCGGTGAGCAAGCTGCACAGGCCTCCCGCTGGTCGCTCAAGCGACTCCAGCGGCTGATCCTGTTGTCAGCCACCTACCGTCAAGCCAGCCGCCCCCTGGAGGAAGCCATGGCCCGCGACGCCGACAGCCGACTGCTGTGGCGGTTTCCGCCGCGACGACTCGAGGCCGAAGCGATTCGCGACAATATCTTGCTTGTCAGCGGAACGCTCGACCGACGGATGGAAGGCCCGGGCTATTGGATGTTCCACCCAAATAGCAACTATGCTCGAAATTGGGTCGCCAAGGATGAATTCGGCCCGGACGCATTTCGCCGCATGCTGTATGCAATCAAGCTGCGGATGGAGCAGGATGCAGTGTTCGGCGCCTTCGACTGTCCCGATGGCGGCCAGGTGGCACCGCGGCGGACCGCATCGACGACGCCGATCCAAGCCTTAAACCTATTCAATAGCGACTTTGTGATTGACCAAGCGGAGCGGTTTGCCGAGCGGGTTCGCCGCGCCGTTGGAGACGATCCCCAGCGGCAGGTCACACTGGTCTTTGCCCATGCACTCGGACGGCCCCCCGAGCCCGCAGAACTCTCCGAGGCGGTCACGCTCGTGGGCGAGCATGGCTTACCCGCACTCTGCCGAGCGATCTATAATGCCAACGCCTTCTTGTTCCTGCGGTAAAGCACGCGGAGATGATGATGCCCCCGCCTATTTCCCCTGCCGCACATGACCTGCTCGACCGTCGACGGTTCTTGTCTCATACCGGCACGAGCCTGGGGGCTATTGCTCTCGCCTCGCTACTCCAGGGCGAACAGCGGACGAAAGCGGGCGAAGGAAGCGCAGAGGCTAACGCAGCAGACAAGCCCTGGAACCCGACGATCGATCCCGCCCATCCGTACCGCGCTCGGCCACCGCATCACCGAGCTCGTGCCGACCAAGTCATTCTCATCTTCTGCTCCGGAGCGCTGAGTCAAGTCGATACGTTCGACTTTAAGCCCGCGCTATTCGAACACGACGGTCGACCGCTGCCCGGAGCCGATGCTCTGGTCACCTTTCAAGGAGAAAATGGAAATCTCACCCGTCCCATCCGCGAGTTTCATCCCCGCGGCGAATGCGGCAAGATGACGAGCGAGCTGCTTCCACATCTCGGATCGCTGGCCGACGACCTGTGCTTCATTCACTCTCTGACCACGAAAACGAATACACACGGGCCAGGCGAAAACGTAATGTCGACTGGCTTCAACGTCGACGGCTTTCCTTCCATGGGCGCCTGGAGCTCGTACGCCCTGGGTAGCGAGAATAGCGACCTGCCCACCTTCATCGCCATCCCCGACCCGCGAGGCCTGCCCCAGTCCGCCGGGAATAATTGGGGCCCCGGTTTTCTCCCTGCATTATTCCAGGGGACCGCGTTCAACGCCTCGCAGCCGATCCGTTACCTCGATCCTCCCCAGTCGATTTCACCAGCCCGCGACCGCGCGACCGCCCAGTTCCTAAAAAGCCTCAACGCGCGGGATTCGCAAAACTTTGGCCGCGACAACGATCTAGCGGCTCGAATCGCCAGCTATGAATTGGCCGCACGCATGCAGCTAGCAGTTCCGCAGGTGACAAATCTGTCGCAAGAGCCCTCGCACATCCTACGCAGTTATGGAGCCGACCAGGAGAATAATAAGACTAAAGCCGCCTACGCGCGGAACTGTATTCTCGCCCGTCGGCTCATCGAGCAGGGAGTGCGTTTCGTCCAACTCTTCAATGGTGCTTATGCCATGGGGGAAGGAGTCGGCAATTGGGATGGTCATAAACAAATTGCGGATCAATATCCTGGCCACGCAGAAATCTTAGACCAGCCCACAGCGGCCTTGATCCGGGATCTTAAACAGCGAGGCCTGCTCGAGCGGACGTTGGTCATCTTCTGTACCGAATTTGGTCGAATGCCAACGTTCCAGAAAGGAGCATCGGGACGCGATCACAATCCCGAAGGCTTTACGGCATTCCTTGCCGGCGCCGGAGTGAAAGCTCCGCTGAGCTTCGGAGCGACCGACGAATTTGGATATCGAGCTGTCGAGGATGTCGTCTCGGTGCATGATTTCCACGCCACGATCTTACATCTGCTCGGGCTCGATCACGAGCGACTGACCTACTACCACAACGGCACGCTGCGGCGGCTGACCGATGTGCATGGGCATGTGATCGAGGCGGTACTGAGCTGAGCTCACGCCACGATCCAGACACTGCTACTCCAGGCTTGCTGGATCGAGCACAACGTGTTTGATCGAGCGGCGATTGTAGGTGTAGGTGAGGTGCACGCGGCCGTCGCGAGCTTGAATGACGGCCGGATAGGAGAACTCCCCTTCCTGGCGTTCGAGCGTTAGCACCGGCCGCCAGCGGTGGCCGTCGTCGGAAAGGGCGACGTTCAGCATTTGACGGCCGCTGGGAAACTCGCCTTGCCGCGTCGTGTGGTTGTAGACCAGCAGTTGGCGTCCGTCCCGCAGCGTGACGGCATCGGTCCCGGAATTGGGGTTCGGCAGCTCGGTGGCTGCCATGTCCCCCCAAGTCCGCCCGCCGTCGCGCGACCAACTCTCGGCAAGCACTCCTTCGCGGGTGCGGCAGAGCACCTGCATCGCTCCCTCGGGATAGGTCAAGATGCTCGGCTGGATCGCATTGAAATGCTCCGCCGAGTGCGTCGGCCCAATGACTTCGACCACGTTCCACTGGCCGCCCGAAGGCGAGTCCGAGTCGCTGCGGCCGAGCCTCTCGAAGTGGACTCGCCAGCCAGCATGCTCGGTGCTCGAAGGAGCCAGGATTGAACCGTCGGCCAGCTCGATCGGCTTGTTCTTGACCGGTCCCAGCAGGTGCCCAATCCGATCGTTCTCGCCCAATCGCCGCGGCTCCGACCAACTTTTGCCGCCGTCGTCGGAGGTCATCAGCATGCCCCACCATTCGCTGGGGCTGGGGCCGACTTTATAGAACAGCAACAGCGGGCCGCGCGAAGGCTGGAACAGCACCGGGTTCCAGCACGGGTACTCGGAGCCGTTCTCAGCACCCTTTGCAGTGCCGCTTTTGGTGCCGCTTTCAGTGCCATCAGCCACTTCGACCGCTGCGGTCCAGCCGTCCGCTTCCCGCCGCGAAACCCAGATTCCGACATCCGGGTGTTTTTCGTGCGTGCCACCAAACCAAGCCGCCACGAGCCCCGACTCGGTGTCGGCGATCGTCGAGGCGTGGCACTGCGGAGTCGGAGCATCGTGGAGCTCATAGATCAGTTCGCCGTGCACGTAGCCCCGCTCCCCCTCGCTCGCCACGCTCGAGGGCGGATCGACAGCCAGAGCCGAACCGAGACTCCCAGCAGCTAAAAATCCGGCGGCTAGGAGCATCCGCAACATCGAGTGGGAGGTGACACTCGCGGATCCCGTGGCGAGCTGGGAAGGGAAACCGATTGAGATGAGCGACCAACGCATCGGAGAGTCCGCCGGACGAGGAAGTAAGGGGGGAAACAGGGAGCTGCGAATCGCGGAATGGTTATTTCGTCGCGCCTTCGTCCACTTCGGGAAAGAAGGGGAACAGCACGCGGATCTCTTCGGCGGTGGGTTGGCGGCCGTACTCGCAGATCTCGAAAGCTTCGGCGTACTTAACCTGGCTCGCCCGCTCCTCGCCGTACCACCGCACCAAGGCGTTGCGGTGCTGATCGGCTTCGCTGCTCTGTCGCTTGTGCCAACGCTCGCGGAGCCACTGGCGGCGGAGTTCGGGTTTGGATTCCGGCGGAGCGGCGGCCATCGTTTCGGCGCTGCCGAGCGCCCCCCCTTCGAACGTTTGCGAGACGAGCGCCATCAGCGCGTCGACTTTCTGTTCAAAGACACCGTCGATGGCGACCGCAATGTCGGCCTGGAAGCGGTAAGGCTTCTGGAACCGGTCGCTCGAATACAGGAACACCGGGTTTTTCTTCAGCGGCGGAGTGTCGGGGCAGAAGAAAGGTACCGAGACCATGAACGCTGCGTCCTGCACGAGAACCCCGGTGTAGCGGTGGTCCGGGTGGTAATCCCAAGGCCGGTGGGCGATCACGATGTCCGCCTCCCAGTCGCGGATCAACCGCGTGATCGTGCGGCGATTCTCCAGCGTCGGCATCAGCTCGCCGTCATGGATGTCGAGCACCTGCGAGGTCACGCCCAGATGCTTTGCTACGGCAGCCGACTCGGCGGTCCGCCGCTGGGCCAGCGCTCCGCCGGACATCTGCCAGTGGCCGATGTCGCCGTTGGTGACCGAAACCAGTTTGACATGGTGCCCAGCGGCGGCCCACATCGCCGCGGTCCCGCCGCTTTTGTATTCCGCATCATCGGGGTGGGCTCCAAAGCAGATGATCCGCAGCTTGCCGTCGTCCGCAGCCTCCTCTTGGGCCGCTGCGAGCCCCGGGCACGCGACCGCCAGCAATAAAAGAACTCCGAACGAACGCAGGGGCCGGTACAAAAATGCGACTGAACGCGACATCGAGAAAAAACCTCTCGGATAGGGAGCGAGGAAAGAGTGAGAATCAATGTTACTTCGAAGACGCCGCGGCGGACGAAGTCGTTTCGGAGGAAAGATCCACGCAGACGAGCTCCTTGTCGTTGCGGGCGAACACATGGCGGTAGGCATACGCCGGATGTGCCCAGGTGACCCCCTCGCGCCGCCGCAGTTGATCGGTTGTGGGGTCGATGAGATACGCCCGACTGCGCTCGTCAAAGCCCTGCGGGGAAAGTTTGGTGATGAGCAACTCGCCGTGCTCGTTGAACATCCACACGCGGTCCCCGTTCTGCACCATGTGGATCGTCGCCCACTTCTGCGTGTCGACTGCCGTATCGTCCTGCCAGAGCTGTTCGCCGTTCTTCAGATCGAGACATCGCAAGATGCCGTTGCTGTCGACGCCGTAGATGTACCGGTCGATGATCAGGGGAGTGGAAATCAGGGCATGCAGCGCCGGACCATCCTCGTCGCGCCGATGCCAAACTTTCTCCACCCCCAGCGGTTGCTCCGTAGTCCGAAGCAGCAACGAACCTTGCTCGGCTTCGGAGCAGAACACAAGATCCGCATGCACCACCGGCGTCGCGATCGCGATCGGCCACCGCTCGGGTTTGAACGGGTATTGCCAGAGCAGTTCGCCGGAGGCCGGGGCGAGCCCCACGACCCGTTCGCCGGTCCAGCAGACCAGCACGCGTCGTTCGCCTTGATCGATCACCACCGGAGCCGAGTAGGAGGCGTCATCGTCGAGCGCCTGCCAGCGAGGTTCGCCGGAGTGTTTGTCGAGGGCCAGAATGCAGGCCTGTTTGCCGCCGATCTGCACGATCAGTAAATCATCCTCGATCAGCGGCGCCGCGGCGATTCCCCAGTTGGGCATCCGGATCTCGTATTCGCTGCGGAGGTCCCGTTTCCAGAGCACCTCTCCGCTGTCGGCCGCGACGCAGTAGAGATTGCCGGCGGCTCCCAAACTGTACGCGCGGTTCTGCTCGACGAGCATCGCAGCTCGAGGTCCCGCTGTGTAGCTGATTCCGGCATAGGAGCAGGGATAGGTGATCGACCACAACTGCCCCCCGGTTCGCCAGTCGAAGCAGTGGATGCGCTCGCTTTCCTCCGGTTCGAGAATCCGGTCGGTTACGAAGACTCGCCCATCAGCGACCGTCGGTCCGGAGTAACCGCTGGAGATGTTCACCCGCCAGCGGGGCGTCAGGCTTTCGGCGGGGAACCGATCGATCAGGCCCTGTTCGAACCAGACTCCATCGCGGTCGGGACCTCGCCACTGAGGCCACTCGTGCTCCTCGGCTCCCGCGGGACCGCAGAACGCGATGGTGAGCGCAACGGCCAACGCTACGGCCAACGCGACGGTGAACCTGGTGGCAAAAATCTTCTGCAGTCGGGTTCTAGCAGCGAAGTGCCGCATCGCTCCTGCCACGCCCATCTGGGTTTCTTCCCGTTGTTGAGGTTCCCCGAGACGCTGCCAGAGCGCCGCAGGCTTTCGCCAAAACCGCTTCCCGATCACGGGGCTCATTGTAGCCCAACGGGCCAGTGAGAAGGGGAGCCGGACGGACGACCAAGGCAGGCGGTGGTGAGGCCAGCGAAGGATGAACACCGGGGCATTCACTCGGCGGCTTCGGCGGAGGGGACTTCGTGAGCAAATGCGGCGTCAGGGATCGGCTCTTGAGGAAAGCCGTCGCGATGGCCGGTGACGGAGAAGTCTGCAGCACCTCGACCTTGGAAGTACTCGATCCGGACGGGGTAGCTGCCCGCATGCAAACGGACTACCGCCGCCTCGGTCAACGAAGGATGACTGCCGTCGTTGTCGATCAGTAGGCGATCGTCCAAATACATTCGACTGCCGTCGTCCGAGGTGATCGAGAGCGTGTAGAGTCCCGCGGTAGGGATCTTGAGGAGCCCTTCATAGCGGATGGCAAAATTTTCGGGACGAGGACGGATGGCATCCACATCGACGCCATTGATGACTCCGCTCGAGGCGAGTTTGCCGGCACCAAAAGCCTCGTCCAGGGAGGCGACGCCGGCTTCGGCGGGGAATTCGTAGGTGCTGTATCGGAGTCCGGTGCGGAGAGAGCCGTGTTCGGAGACCGGCTGCGGGGATCGGTGGGAGCCGAGGGTGAGTTCGACGGTGTGCGTTGCGTCTGCTCGCTCGACTGTCAGCTCAAATGTTTCGTCTGCTGCGGCGTCGACCCATTCGAGGAGCAGCGAGTAGCTGAACGGAAGCGGTCGGCCGTCGAGGGCGGTGATCGTGTCGCCGATCTGAAGATCCAGTTTGGAGGCGGGGCCGTCGTCGGCGATCGCCGAAATGGTGGGCGGATCGATGAGGAGATCGACGGCAAAACCCGCTTCGATGCCTGCTCGCGGTCCGGGAGCGAGCACGCGTGGAAGGACTTGCCGGACTCGATCGGCGGCGACAGCCAGGCCGAACGATTCGCCCCGCTCGTCGCCGCGAACCGCGATCCCGATTTGGCGGCCTTCGGCATTGATCAGCGGGCCGCCAGAATTGCCGGGGTTCAGCGGTGCGGACGTCTGCAGCATGTCGCGGATCGACACATCACCGGATCGCGCCGAACGCTCCAGGCCGCTGATGATCCCCTCGGTTACCGTTAAACCGTAAGAGCGAGGATTTCCGATCGCGACGACCGGTTCGCCCAGCATCAAGTCATGGCTGCGGCCGAGCGGCAGCACGGGATACTCGTCGGTCTGGACGATCCGCACGACCGCCAAGTCGTAGGCCGCGACTTCGGCCACTTTTCGGTACTGAAGCGGCTGCCCAGTGTGTCGCAGGATGAAGCCCTGCGGATTAAGGTTCAGCACGTGGGCTGCGGTCAACACAAAGCCGTCGCGATGGATGATGCTGCCGGCCCCGGTTTTGAAGTGCACGGTTCCGTCAGCCGCTTTGCGGTCGGGAGTGTGCAACAGTACCGTCGCTGGAACGGTTTGCTCGAGCATTTTGACCAGCGGCGTATGCCTCAAATGCGACTGCGCTGGTTCATCTCCAGGGGCGGATTTAGCCAGGCCTAGAGCCAGGCCCAGCCCAAGAACGAGACGCCCAGCTCCCTGCCGCACATCTCGCGGCGTGGCCTTGCGAACGATGGGCCGCCAGTCAAATGCAGCTGAAGCAGGCATGGCTTATCCGTCGTCATCGAGTTCGCAACGCGGCGGACGGTCCGCCAATCCGTGAGGCCGCCCCAGCCCCGGGGACCCGATTATACGGAGCCTCGGCCCCAACGCATCCGCCTCCCCAGAATTAGCCCTCCGCGGTCCCTGTCCCAAGTCCGCGTCTTCCATGCCCCAAACCAAGTGCCAAGCCGCCTGCACCAAATGAGTAAGCCGCGGACCCGGGAGCATAAGCCCGAGGGGGCCTTTCCCCCGCAGACCCTGGCCTGTCCTCGCCCCAAGATGAATGCCAGTCCTGGGTAAACGCGATGGATAGGTGGGTCGGGAGGCTACTTATGGTCTAGGTGGTTAGGGTGAGAGGGGGTGTCTGGTGGGGTTCGGTGGCTTGTAGTGTTTGGGTTGTTGGGGTCGGCGACGTTGGAGTCTGCGTCCGCGCCGTTTGAAGCTGCTCTGGGCGCTTGGGTGGTGTGGGTGGATTGAAGGTTTCTGGGTGCTTAGGGGGATGGTGCCCCAGTCTAGGCTCTGACCCCTTCCAGGACAGCCTCTGACCCCTTTGGACCTTTGACCCTTTTGGGCTCTGACCCCATTTTGCTTTTGGGCTCTGACCCCATTTTGCTCTTTTGCTATCGGCTGCGGATAAGCTCTGACCCCCTTTGACTAAGCTCTGACCCCCTTTGCTCCTGAGCCGCGGACCCCTCTCGCGCTGGACGTGCCTGGGGGCTCGACTCGCCTGCGGGCTCTGACCTCTTTCTGGCTGCGGGCTATGACCCCTGTGGGGACCTTGTGATCTGGGGGACTGCGCGTTTTGGGAGTCCTGGTGAGGACGGGAAGATTTCCGGGCTCTGACCCCTTCCAGGATTGACCTCTTCCAGGATTCCTGGGCTCAGACCCCATATTGGAACGGAACCCCGGAGATTAAGGGGTCTGAGGTCTTTGTACCGCCTGGGCTGGATGGGATGCATAGCTTTGGGCTCTCATAGCTTTGGGCTCTGACCCCTTTCTGGACCCCCGCTCCCGTTTAGGGTGTGACCCCCTTTGGCTGCACCTGGAATGGAGAACCGGAGGCTGGGGGAAATAGGGGTTTTGTATCGCATGGTCAGGGTGGGATGTATAGCTTCGGGCTCCATGGCTTCACGCTCTGACCCCTTTCTGCTGACCCCTTTCTGGTCGTGCCCCAGTCTAGGCTCTGACCCCTTCCACGACAGCCTCTGACCCCTTCTTGGAACTGTGACCCTTTTGGGCTCTGACCCCATTTTACTCTTTTGCTACTGGCTGCGGATTAGGCTCTGACCCCCTTTTGATCCTTGACCTCGGTTAAGCTCTGACCCCCTTTGACTAAGCTCTGACCCCCTTTGCCCTGAACCGCGGACCCCTCTCGCGCTGGACTTGCCTGGGGGCTCGACTCGCCTGCAGGCTCTGACCTCTTTCCGCCTGCGGGCTATGGCCCCTGTCGGGACCTTGTGGTCTGGGGTGACTGCGAGTTTTGTGATCCCTGATAAGGATGGGAAGATTTCTGGGCTCTGACCCCTTCCAGGATTGACCCCTTCCAGGATTTCTGGGCTCTGACCCCTTCTTGGAACTCTGACCCATTGGTGGGCCCCGACTCCCGGTTAGGCTGTGACCCCTTTAGTGTACGGGCGCTAACCCTCTGTTGGACTCCGGCTCCCGATAAAGCTGTGACCCCTTCGGATGGTGCTTCTTGTGGGTTCCGGTGGCCTGCAGGCTTTGCGTCGCCTGGCAAAGATGGGGGGCTTCTCCCCTGGCTCTGACCCATTGGTGGGACGCGACTCCCGGTTAGGCTGTGACCCCCTTTGGTGTACCGGCTCCCGATAAGGCTGTGACCCCTTCGGATGGTACTGACCTCTTTCTGCCTGCGGGCTATGACCCCTGTGGGGACCTTGTGGTCTGGGGTGACTGCGAGTTTTGTGATCCCTGGTGAGGATAGGAAGATTTCCGGGCTCTGACCCCTTCCAGGATTTCTGAGCTCTGACCCCTTCTTGGAACTGAATACCGGAGGTTGGGGGGTCTGAGGTCTTTGTGACGCCTGGGTGGGATGGGATGCATGGATTTGGGCACTGACCCCTTTCTGGACCCGGGTCCCCTTTAGGGTGTGGCCCCCTTTGGCAGCAGGCTCTGACCCCTTGAGGGGCTTAAGGGGCTCTGACCCCTTCCTGGACTGACCCCCTTTGCCCTTTTTGGAGGAAGGCTGTGGCCCCCTTTGGATGCTTTTATTAGACCGAGCCCTTCTTGGAGGTTCTAGCGGTCTGCGTGCTTTGGGTCGCCTGTGAAAGATAGGGTCTTCCCTCAGGCTCTGACCCATTGCTGGACCTCGGCTCCCGTTTAGGCTGTGACCCCCTTTGGTGCTGACCCCTTCCAGGATTTCTGGGCTCTGACCCCTTCTTGGAACTGAACACCGGGGGTTGGGGGGGCTGGGGTCTTTGCACCGCCTGGTCGGGATGGGATGCATAGCTTTGGGCTCTGACCCCTTTCTGGACACCCGCTCCCGTTTAGGGTGTGACCCCCTTTGGCTGCACCTGGAATAGAACACCGGAGGCTGGGGGAAATAGGAGTTTTGTATCGCATGGTCAGGGTGGGATGTATAGCTTCGGGCTCCATGGCTTCACGCTCTGACCCCTTTCTGCTGACCCCTTTCTGGTCGGGCACTGACCCTCTGTAAGACTCCGGCTCCCGATAAGGCTGTGACCCCTTCGGACGGTGACCCCTTCGGATGGTGCTTCTTGGGGGTACCGGTGGTCTGCAGGCTTTGCGTCGCCTGGCAAAGATGAGGGGCTTCCCTCTGGCTCTGACCCATTGGTGGGCCCCGACTCCCGGTTAGGCTGTGCAGCCACCGTTTGGGTGGGGCGCCGCCTCCCGTTTAGGCTGTAACACCCTTTGGTGGTGGCCCCCATGGAGTGGTGAACGATCAGGCTGTGACCCCCTTAGGAGTTGCCTTTACGTCGCTTGGCAAAGGTGGGGGGCTTCCCTCTGGCTCTGACCCATTGGTGGGCCCAAACTCCCGGCTAGGGTGAGCACCCGCCACATTTGGGGTGGCGGCTCCCGTTTAGGCTGTGACCCCCTTTGGTGGCGGTCCCCATGGAGTGGCGAATGATCAGGCTGTGACCCCCTTGGGAGATGGGAGGGGATTGTGTGCACCTTTAGGTTGAGCCCCTCTATTGGTTGGCCTGGTCCTTTTGGGAGGACCGGCTTGGAGAGCCGGTAGTGCGGGTCAGCGGCGGGGGCGGGCTAGGTAGACCTGCGGATCGTCGACAATCCAGGAGGAACTCCAGCGTTGGCCGTCGTCGGCACTGCAGACGTTGTAGAAGAATGTTCGAAAACGTTCGGCGCGGTAGCCGTACGGATACTGACTGGTGATGTAGTCCGCTTCGGTCAACTCGTCGACGCCTGGCGACGCGTAGTAGTGCACCATCCCGTCGGGCGTGACCGACATCCCCATCGTCCACCAACCCGTGGTCGTGATCTGCGGGCCCGCAAAGTCGCCCCCCCGCGTGTTCCCGCGGATCCGCAGCGTGGCGTAATCGTGCTCGGCACCCGTCACGTCTTTGCTCTTAAACTCGATGAACATCCCCGGCCAATAGACCTCGTCGCCCATCTCCTTTCGCTTGATGCCAAACAGCCCCGTCTCCTTCTCCACCATCGCCGTGGTCCCGAGAGCCAGGCGAAACCCGAAGTGCGGGCCGTTGCGATTCTCCCACTCAGCGACCGGTGGCAAAAACACCCGCGTCACCACGCTCGGGACCTCGGCAACGTTAATTTGACGCTTCAACCGATACTGCACATTGGCCACAAAGTCGTCCTGATGCATCGTGCCGCTCGGCCGACCCGGAATCCCTGTGAACTTGGACCGCATCAGCAGCGCCCCTTCGCTTCCAGGCAGCCCACCGGCAGGCGTCGGAACACGTTTCACGACGTCCGGATGCCCCCGCTTGATCCCCTCATACCAGCGGCCATTGGTCGTCCGCCCTGTCGGCTTCCGTTGATTCTCATCGATATCCTCGGTGCTCTTGGGATCATTCGGAACGTACGTCCAGTTCGGATCCTCAAAGTCATCCCCCACTCCTGGCAAGACGACTCCGGTGCCCGGAACCACCGGCCGCTGAGCCTCGGCGACTCCCGCTCCGCAGCAGAGGCCCGAAACCACCGCCACGCAAAGCCAAACGATCGAGCGAGCCATAACCGATACCTCCCCAAAGCGACGCAGAGCTTGGCGGACCTTGTGCAGCACAAATCCGTTCCAGTCGTCACAATCGGCAGAATCGGCGCAAGACTTGAGGCGGGAGGCGGGAGGCGGGAGGCGGGAGGCGAGGTTGGAGCCACGGAAGAACACGGAAGAGCACGGAAAAGCATGGAAGAGCATGGAAGAGCATGGAAGAGCTTGGAAGCGTGGCCGGAGGATTCTGAGTGCTCCATCCGCGGCCCTCTCCTTCCTTTCCGTGCTATTCCGTGTTTTTCCGTGGCCCCTGGTTCCGGAATCTCCGGCTGCGAATTCTCAGCTGCTCCAGAGGCCGAGCGAGGGATTGCGAATGAAGTAGTACTCGCTGCCGTCGGAGTCGCGCTGCCAACCATCCTGCAGTTCGTCGATCCGGTACCGCTGCTGCAACTCGCGCACATCCGCCCACTGGTAGTGCACCGATTCAATCTCTTCCCGCGAGAGCGAGCCGGCTCCGTAGTAGACGGTGAAGCGGTTCTCGGGCGAGCCGTGGATGAGGTGCGCGGCGGCCGAGGGATTGGCGGCCAAATCGGGATGCTGCTTGCACAGTTCCATCACCTCGGCACTCGGCCGGTAGCCGTACCGCCGGATCAGCCGATCGATCTCCGCATCCTCCCCGAACTCCTCCACCGCCGGAGCGATGATCGTCAACCGTCCGCCGTCGGCGATCGCCATCCGCGTCCGGTAGATCGCTTTGTTGCCGAGCCACGTGCTGTGAAATTCGCTCGGATCGAGATACGCTACCACGTGCTCGGGAGCTCGCTCGAGCTGGATGATGTTGACTTCCGCCGAGAGCTCAGCCGCCCGGTTGAAGGTCTCGTGGTCGTCCCCGATAAACAGCCCGCGGGTGACCAAGCGGCCGTCGGCGAGCGATTCGATCACCGTCAGCACATACAGCAGCGGCATCTCGCTGCAAAAATTGTCTTGGGCGTAGTTGAGGATTTTGCGAAGCGGCGTGTCGGCTCGGCCCATCGTCCGCTCCATCCCATACGCGGCGCTCAGAAAGTGGCTCTCGTTGATCCCCGCCGCCCCGCCCGTCCCGACGAACACGTTTTTGTTGTAGTTAGCCATCCCAATCACTTCGTGTGGGACGACTTGTCCGATCGAGACGATCAGGTCATGGCCCCCCTCGAGCAACAGCCGATTGACCTGGGCCGGCCAAGCCGATTCGTAGATCCCCTCGGTGACTTCCGAGACGAACGAAGCGGGAACTTCTCCCACGGTGACCACGTCGCTGCGCCACCGGTGTTCGCGAAACAGCTCGCGGGGAACGCCCGGGAACATGTCGGCGATCTGAGCGTCGGTCATCGGCCGGTGCGTACCGAGGGCGGGCATGATGTCGGTCAAACGCTCCCCGAGCTCCTCGTACAGCAGGGCCGTTAACTCTCCCGCTCGGCTCGGCAACCGCGAGTAGTCCGGAGGTAACGCAAGCACCTTGGCGGACGATCCCCCCCGAGCGGCCAAAGCCGCCTTCAAGCCCCGCTGGAGGTCCGCGGTCGAGAGCGTGGCGTTGCGATCACCTTCAGCAAAATAAGTCGTCATAGCACGAAGCGAGAGAGGATAGAGCGAAGCAAAAACCGACTGGCCCCCTTCAGAATAGACGCGATGCCCCCGAATTCGCAGTGGGGGGAAGCCACATCACGCTGCACGCCTTGACCGCCGCCGGGCCGGACCGTTTGATTGAGAGCCCCATCCAAACCTGGACGCTGCGAAACAGAAAGGCACGCGAATGACCGTCGAGCGGATCGAGGCCGCCATCCCGCACCGACCCCCGATGCGGTTGATCGACGAAGTCCTCGGGGAAGAAGACGCGCGGATCGTCTGTCGCAAAATCTTTCGCCCCGAAGAGTTCTTCGTCCAGGGGCACTTTCCGGGCTTTCCCCTCGTGCCGGGGATCATCCTTTGCGAATGCTGCCTGCAGGCCGGTGCGATCCTGCTCAGCCGCCACGCCCTCGGCCCGAACCTGGTTCCAGTGGCGACGCGGATGGATAACGTCAAATTCAAACGCATGGTCCGCCCAGGCGAAACCGTCGAGGTCGAAGCGACGCTCAATGAGTCGCTAGGCAAGGCGTTCTATCTGACGGGCAAAGTCACCGTCGACGGCAAGCTAGCCGCCCGGCTCGACTTCGCCTGTTCGGTGGCCGAGTCGCCCTCCGTGGCCGAGTCGCCCAGGGAGGAGCAGTCGTGAGTCAACCCCCAAACGATTCGTTCCTGCGGCTCGCCGGGCGACGCATCTTGGTGATGGGAGTCGCAAACCGCAAAAGCGTGGCCTGGCGGATCGCCGAGTTGCTCGAGTCGGCGGGCGCGGAAGTGCTCTTCACCGTGCGCAGCGAATCGCGGCGGGAGCAGACCGCCAAGCTGCTCGCCGGCCGCCAGGTGCTGGTCTGCGACGTCGAGCACCAGGAGCAGATCGATGCCCTGGCCGCGAGCCTCCGCGAGCGCGATGTGAAGCTCGACGGGATCGTGCATTCGATCGCCTTCGCCGATTACCCCGAAGGAATCCGCCCCTTCCACGAGACGACGCGGGCCCAGTTCCTGCAGGCGGTCGACATCTCCTGCTTCTCGCTGGTCGCCGTCTGCAATGCGCTGAAAGATCGGCTCCAGCAAGACGCCTCGGTCGTCACGATCGGGATCAGCACGACGCGGATGGCCAGCGAGAGCTATGGGTTCATGGCGCCGATCAAGGCAGCCCTTGAATCGTCGCTGGCGTTCCTGAGCAAATCGTTCAGCCGTTTTTCCGAAGTCCGCTTCAACGCGGTGGCTGCTGGATTGCTCAAGACGAGCGCCTCGGCGGGCATTCCCGGCTACGTCGATTCCTATCTCTATGCCGAGCGGGTGATCCCGCGAGGCCGTGCGGTCGAGACCGACGAAGTGGCGGCCACCGCCGCGTTTCTGCTGAGCCCGCGATCCTCCGGCATCACCGCCCAGCGGATCGTGGTCGATGCGGGAATGGAGATCAATTACTTCGACCGCGAAGTCGTCGAACGCGTCACGCGGGAGTAGCCGCTCGCGCGGGATCAGGCTTTGTCAGAAAACCCTGAGCCGACGGCGCTAGCCGCGGGTTCTGCAGCCTAAACTCCAGGGCTCGCAAGGCCCGAGGCTAGCGCCTACGGCTCAAACCGCCGAGGGGTTACTGTCAGAGCCTACGGATCGACGAGCTCGCCGCGGAGGAAGTCGTCGGCGGGCTCCACGCGAAGGCGGACCGGCGGGCCGAGCGGTTGGCCGCCGGACGTGAACTGCCCGTGGACTTCGCGCGGTTCACCGAGGGTGCGGAGGATGCCCGCCGAGTCCTCGTCGACTTCGAATCGGCAATCGCCCCCGTTGCACAGATGATCGCGTCCGAGCCGAGTGCGAACGCACCCGGCGGCGGCGAGCAGGGTTCCGTCCCGGTCGAGGGCCACCAGCGGTCGATCGACCCAGTCGAGCATCGCTTGCAGCCGTCGACCGTGCTGGCGGAGCCGCTCTTCCTTCGACTTGCGGTCGCTGATGTCGAGCACCGTTCCGTAGAGCTCGACGACGCGTCCGCTGGCGTCGCTGAGCGGCTGACCGCGGGTGATCGTCGTCGCGTAGCTGCCGTCGGGGCGCCGCTGGCGGATCTGCAACTGGAACGCCGCGGCGCTGCCGAGGGCTTCGCGAATCGCGCCGGCCGTCCGCTCGCGGTCGTCCGGGTGAATCTGGTCGAGGTACTGCTCGAGCGTCCGCGGCGCTCCGTCGGGTTTCATCCCGGCGATGCGGTACGTCTCTTCGCTCCAGCGGATCGTGCGGGCGGCGATGTCGAACTCCCACGTTCCCAGGTTCGCGAGCTTTTGGATTTCGCGAAGCCGCTGGCGGCTGCGGCGAAGCGCGTCTTCGGCCTGTTTGCGAGCGGTGATGTCGCGGGTGTGGGCGACGAGCAGGGCTTCACCATCGAGCTCGGTGCGGCGAGCCGAGATCAGCACCGGGATCGGGCGTTCTTGGCTGTCGCGGAGCACGGTTTCGAAGTTGTCGACGCGGCCGGTCTCGCGTACTTGGCGGACGAAATCCTCCCGCCGCTCCGGGGAAACCCAGAGGTGGTAGTCGGCCACCCGGGAGCCGACGATCGCCGACCGCTCGTGGCCGAACATCCGCAGAAACGCGTCGTTCGCCTCGAGCGTCGTTCCGTCGCTCATCCGCGTGACCAGCACGCCATCGGGACTCTGGGTGAACAGGGTGCTGTAGCGCGCTTCGCGGCGGAGATGGTCGGAGCGCTGCTCGCGTCGGCAGCGGACTGCAGCGGCCATCTCCGATTCCTCCTCGCCCGCCGCTTCGAGCAAACTCAGGGCGAGATCGAGGTCGTCTTGCTCGGCAGCCAACGCCGCGTAGTCGATCCGGAGCTGGCGGAGAGTCGACTTGGCGCGGCGGTTCTCGGGCCAAAGTTCGAGCGACTCGCGAAGCAGGGACATCGCCAGGTTGAACCGCTCGTAGTTCTGCGACTTGAGCGCTTCGGCGGCGTGACCCGCAGCGCGGCGGACGAGCCCGATGCTTTCTTGATGCTGCTGGTAATCGCGGATCGCCGCCTGGAACGACTCCACGTCGCGGTAGCGGTCCTCGGGATTGGCCGCCATCGCCGTCATCGCGATGTCCATCAGCTCGCTTTGGACCGTGGTGACGCGAAAGCGGTTGTCGGCCGCATTGCGAATGCACTCGACCAGCGTCGCCCCTTCGTGCGGCGGAAAGCCGGCGAGCAGCT
Source organism: Candidatus Laterigemmans baculatus (assembly GCF_010367455.1). Lineage (GTDB taxonomy): Bacteria > Planctomycetota > Planctomycetia > Pirellulales > Pirellulaceae > Laterigemmans > Laterigemmans baculatus. The sequence goes on from NZ_WRPR01000013.1 coordinate 21,027, forward strand.
GAAACAGCGTCGCACCGAGCAGGTAGACGTCGGTTCTCGGGCCGACGTCGCCGAGGCTGCCGATCGCCTGCTCCGGAGCCATGTAGGCCGGAGTCCCCCCGATGCTGTTGCTCGAGTTCGGATCGTCGCTCTCGGCGACCGGGTGCGGCAGTGCCAAACCCCAGTCGGCGACGAGGACTTCGCCGTAGCGACCGAGCATCACGTTGGCCGGTTTGATGTCGCGGTGGATGATGCCCCGGGAGTGGGCATAGCGAATGGCGTCGGCGACTCGCAGCAGGACCGTCAGGTTGTCGACCAGCGAGCGGTCCTCGAGCACTTCGCTCCAGGCGGTCCCGTCGATCCGCTTCATCGAATAGAAGAGTCGGCCGTCGGGATCCGAGGCGAGTTCGTGCAGCGCGATCACGTTGGGGTGGTCCAAGCCACCGATCGTTCGCGCTTCGGCCAGGAAACGTTGCCGCGACTGCAAGTCACCGCGGAGGTGATCCCGCAGCACCTTGATCGCCACTTCGCGGTGGATCGCCCGCTGATGGGCCTGGTAGACGATCCCCGTCCCGCCGCTTCCAAGCGGGCCGATCAGCCGATAATCGGCACGGCCGTGAAACGAACCTCCCGGGCTAATCAAATGCCGCTCGGGAAGCTCCTCCAGATCCGCCTGGGCTCGCGATTCCACCTGCGGAAGCGTGCCGGTCGGCCGCTGCCCATCGACCGGTACCCCCGAATCCGCCTGCGCCCCCGAACCGGTGAACGCCCGAAGATTTGTCAGCGCCCGCGAACCTGCCAGAGAACTCGAATCTGCCAGAGAACTCGAATCTGCCAGAGAACTCGAATCGGTCAGGGCCCGTGAATCGGTCAGGGCCCGCGGCTCCACCAGCGCCGGCGCCACGTCGACCGTCTGGTCCAGGACGAGCGATTCGTGGGTCCCTCCCGTAAAAACACCCTGCGGCGCGGCCAGTACGGTCTCGAGCAAATTCGGGGGTTGCGAGGGGGGGGCCGAGTTCGGAAGGATCGTAGCGCGGCGGGGGGGCATGGAGCGGGAAGGTGCAATGGGTGAGCGAAAGTCGACTGACCCAGTGTTTGCCCAAGCTCGCGGGCGGTCAATCCGCTCGGCCGCCGGGGCCACGGCAAGGCGGAGCAGCGGGGTCGCTAGAAGGGCCCGGAGAACCGCCTCCGCGGCTTCCGAACGGCAGTTTCGGGCCCCTCGCCGACCACGGTCGAGGTCCCAGAAATACCGCCGCGGCACTTCGACACATCCTGGCCGAAAGAGGGGGAGAGTCAGCGGGTGCGGAGGCGAACCGCCTGCTCGGCGATCAGATGGGGCGTCTCGAGGCTCGTGTCGTAGGCGACGCGGCCGTAGAGCCCGACTTCCTGGTTCAAGTAGCGGCGGAGATTGATCCCTGCCGAGGGTGTGATGTAGGAGAGGGTTCGCCCGGCCGAATCGGTGATCGCATACGGTGGTGCGTCGGGCCGGGCCGAGTAGACGCGGACCAACCAGCCCTGGCCGTCAAACGGTGTCCCCTGCTGCGGCAGCGCCGCGGCTCCCCCGCTGGCAATCGCTTCGCTGCTGGGAGAAGTCCCGAGAGACGATGGAGCGGCGCCCCTTTGCGAAAGAGTGGTTTGCGAAGGAATCGACGGGGCTGCGGTTCCAAGGCTCGACGTCGTGCCCGGCCCGCGTCCATCCCGCTGCTGGGCGACTCGCTGGTATTCCTCGACGCGTCGCAGCAAAAGGCTCGCTCGGCCGCGGAGGACGGCGTCGCTCGAGTCGGTCGAGAGACGCTCGACGTGCGCTCGCAGCGGCTCGACTTCCGCCGCCAGCGCTCCGGCGGCCATCGCGTGCGAGAGCTCGAGCCGCAAGCTGTCGAGGTCCGCCGCATCAAGCCCGGCCGAAAGCCGATAACCCGAAGGGGCCACGACGGGCGAATTCGCTTGCACGGGCGAAGCGGGCAAAGGCTGGAGCCGCGGCGGGGCGGTCGGTTGCAGCGGCGAGCCGCTCGACTCGACTGCTGCGGCGGGGACGACTCGTGAGCCGGCGACCCACTCGGCAGGCTGAACGGCTGAGGATGGGCCGGGACTTTGCGGCTGCTCGGCTGAAGCGATGCTGCGGATCTGGACATCGTCGTCCATCCGTGCGAGCCCCGAGCCGACCGGCGCGTCAGCGAGCAGCGAAGCGAGCCCTTCGGCGAGCTCGGCCAGCGGCGTCGCAGCAGGCGTGCGGGGCGGTGCCTCGGCGGATTGGGCCGTCGCTTCCGAGGGGCGGGCCTTTGCGTCGGAGCTTCGCGGGGTCGGGCGAGAGGGCTTCGTGGCAACTTCGCTTGCCGGGTCGTTCGGCGGCGCGTAGACGACTTGGTCGAGTGTGTCGCAGACCTGGGACCGCTGCACCCAACGGAACTCGCCGGGGGGCGGTACGATCCGATACCAGACCTCGTCGCCATCGGGACCTTCGCGGCGGGCGGTGCCGATGATCGTCACCTGCTCTCCCTCGTCGAGCCGAACCTGCCAGCGATACTGGCGAGCCTTGCCCAGGTGTGTGCCGATCCAGGCCACCGTCGCTGGCTCGATGACTGTTCCGAGCGTCTCGTCCTCGGCCACTTCGACCTGATCCGACTGCAGCCAGCAGAAGCTGTCGGCCGGCGGGCGGATACCGAGCCAGCCATCCTCGGTCTCGAGATAGACCTCGACCTCAGCTCCGACGCGGAGCGGATCGGTCTTGTAATATTCCTCGGACGGGCCGCAGCGGGCGTATTCGCCTTCGCGGGCAACGTAAGCCACGTAGGGCTCGACCGGGCCGTCTTCGGCGGCCAACCTGCCGGCTAGAGCGAGCACGAACAGCAGGCAAGTGAATGTTTTGAGTGGGGACATGGCGCACCTCCCAGAGTTCCAGCCGAGGCCAGGGTTCCAGTGGGCGGTGGTAGTCGACCGCCGCGGTCGGCGCCAATGCCGGTTTTGAAGAGCGTCTAAAGACTAGAGACTAGAGACTAGAGACTAACTTGCGGACGACGGGGTGGAGCCGCAGGCTTTTCCACCGGCTCCCGTTTGCGATCCTCCACCCGGTCGTCCGCGTCGTGATGCGACTGCGCGAGTCGCTCGTGGCCTACCAGCAGAAGCTGCCGCCGAAGCTGATGCCCTGGATCCAGTAGTCGGTCTCGTTGAACTGGAACGCCGGGCGGAGCGAGTCGACGTTCTGCCGCGTGTCCTCCGCCAACAGCGTGCCGTTGATCGCGGTATCGATCTGGTCGCCCGGGCGGACCACGTTCGACCAGTAGATGAAGGTGTAACCGACGGTCGCTCGCAGTCGCGGAGTGACTTGGTAGCCGAGGGTCGCACCGAGTTCCGGAAGGACCGAGATCCGGTCGCGTTCGTAGCTGCCAATGTTGCTCGGCTGGGCCAGCAGACCGCCGACGCCCAGGGTGGGATCGGTCGTCGAACCGTCGATCAGGACCGATTGCTGGTTGGTGCCGAGCCCAAACCGGCCTCGCAGGTTCAACGTCCAGCAGCCCCGCTGCCGTTCGTAGTAGACGCCCATGTCGATCCCGTTGAACTGGCTCCGCGTTCCGAACAGGTCTTGCGAAGCAAAATCGCCCGTGCCGGCTCCGGTCCCCGAGCGGGTGAAACTATCGCTGATCATCAGGCCCTCTTCGAGCTCCATGTAGCGGTAGCCGATGCCCGCATCGAGGCGGCTGCGGTAGTTGGTCGGGACGTTGCAGAGGAGCGTGTCGCCGCAGCCTTCCTTGCTGTACAGCAGGCGGCGGAACTGGAAGCCGGCCGAGTGCAGTTCGCTCTCCATCGCCGCTTCGACCGTGCCGTTGGCCACTCCGTTGCGAGCGATCACGCGGACCGCGTTCGGAGCTCCTTCGAGCGACACGTCGCTGTAGGGGCGGCCGATGCTCGGGCTGCCGGTGACGCCGTCGGCCGAGAAGAATTCGCGGTTGTCGTTGAAGAAGAAGTAATCGCCCTGCAGCGCCCAGCGGTGCTGGCGATCGAGCCAGATGCCCATGTTCAGCCGCAGGCCGTCGAGCGAGTCGTCGAGGTAATCCGAGTTGCCGCCGAAGAGCGTCTCGGCTCCCGGCAGCACCGGGTTGGTGCCGACCGGGCTGCGGGTGACCAGCGGAGGCAGACTCATCCCCTTCTGGTACCAGAGCAGATACTCGGCCGAGAACCAGCCATCCTGCGGAAAGCAGATGGTGAAGCAGCCATCGTTGAGTCCGCAGCGACCGCCGCAGTTCCCCCCGCATCCGGCCGAATCGCAGAACAGGGCCGCGTCGCAGCCGACTCCGCCACAACCGTCGCAGCCGCCACCGCTGCAGGCCATCGCGTCACAGCCCGGAGCGTCGAGGATCACCTCGCCGTAGCCCCCCGGACCGTAACTTGGCGAACCGTAACTTGGCGAACCGTAACCGTGGGGACCCGGCATCGGGGCCGACTCGAGGATCACTTCCCCTTCCATCGGCAGCGGCTCGCCCCGATAGATTTCGGTGGCTTGGGTGCGACGGATGCCGCTGGTTTGGCGAACGCCGCTGGTCGGCTGGGCCGTCGACCGCTTGTTCGTGGCCGCCGTCGAGCGTCCATCGGCTTGGCGAACCGGTTGCCAGCGGGCTCGGGCCATCCGCTCCGACTGGGGCGTGGCCCCGCGACGAGCTTCGGCGGCCTGACCGGTTGCCGTCATGGTGACGAGAAGGGTGGTTAGTAACGTCAAGCAACGGGGTGTCGGCACTTCAGCACCAATGGTTAGTCGGTTCGATCCGAGTTCAACGCGGTGACGCCCCCCAGCTCCCGCGATCACGTCGCGAAGCGGCCAACCTTCGGCCAACCTTCTTCGACTAACCAGGCATATCGACGCCCACTCCTCCAGTCCTTGCTCAAAAGCCGGAAAAATCCGAAAAATCCTCAAAACCGCTACAACCGGCAAAGTCGGCTGTGGCTTGCCCCCGAGGTTTAGCTGTCTCGGCCACTGAGCCGTAGGCGCTAGCCTCTGTCAGAAAACCGCTCTTCCCCATTACCCTCCCCCCGGGAGGGTCGGGCTCTCAGGCCCGGGGAGGGCCAGCTGAATCCGTTCGCGTTGAGGCCTCTACGTCGCGGATCGCCCTCCCCGCTCGTTCCTCGCGACCCTCCCGGGGGGAGGGTGTCGGCTCAGGGTTTTCTGACGGAGCCTAGCCCCCATTCTCGAAAATGCCGGGAAAACCGGACGCTAGCCCGGATTATTCATGCGTCTGGGTAGATGTGTCGCAAGTTCTTGTGGCGTTGGAAGTTGCGACAGACCATGACAGAACAGTGTGTTAAATCAGCCGCCACGCGCTAGCGTCCGGTTTTTGCGGAGTTTTCGAGAACCGGGGGCTAGCGCCCGGCGGCTGATGAATAATCCGGGCTAGCGCGTGGCGGCCGGGGGGGCGGCCGGTGGGGCGAGCGGTTCGCTCGCTGGCAGCGGTTCGCCCAGCCGGGGGCGGCCGCCGTCCTGATTGATCCGCACGGTGATGTGCCGCCGCCAGAGCTCGTCGTTGGGAGCTGGAAAGTCGCTCCGGAAGTGGACGCCGCGCGATTCCTCGCGGGCCAGGGCCGAGGTGGCGATCAGCCGCGCGGTGGTCAGCAGATTCTGCAGCTCCCAGCCCTCGGGCGAGTCGAACCGCCGCCGCAGCGCGTAACCGCTGACCGAATTGATCGAGTCGATCGCCTCCCGCAGCCCTTCAGCGGTCCGCTCGACGCCGACGAGCCGGACCATCGAGCTTTTCAGCGCGGCCCGGATGTCGGCCACGTCGAGCGATTCGTGCGTCGACTCATCCCCCTCCGGGCTCTCGATCGGCAGGGCCCGCATCGTGTCGGGCATCTCGGCGGCGGCCCGCGAAGCGCCTTCTCCGGCGTGGGCTCCGTAAACCAACCCTTCGAGCAGACTGTTGCTCGCCAGCCGGTTCGCCCCGTGCAGTCCGGTGCTGGTCACTTCGCCCGCGGCCCACAGCCCGGGCATGCTCGTGCGGCCTTCGAAATCGACGCTCAGGCCGCCGATCATGTAGTGCGCTCCGGGCCGCACGGGGATCCGGTCGGTGGTAATGTCCAAGCCGAATTTGCGACAGACTTTGGCGATCCCTGGAAACCGCTGGAGGACGACTTTCGAGTCGAGGTGGGAGAGGTCCAAGAAGACGTTGGAGCTCTGCGTGGCGGCCATCTGCCGCACGATCGCTTGGCTGACGACATCCCGCGGAGCGAGTTCGGCCCGGGGGTCATAGTCGGGCATGAAGCGATGCCCGTTGCTGTCGACCAGATAAGCCCCTTCGCCACGAATCGCTTCGGTCATTAAGAACCGCGAGCTGCCGGCGATGTACAGCACCGTGGGATGGAACTGGACGAATTCCATGTCCCGCAGCTCGACGCCGGCTCGAAAGGCGGCGGCGTATCCGTCGGCCGTCGCGACCGGCGGATTGGTCGATTCGCGGAACACCTGCCCCGCCCCTCCGGTGCAGAGGATCGTCTGCTTGGCCCACACCAGCTGCGGCGGACCCTCGCCGCTGGAGATAACCGCGCCATGGCACTGGCCATCGTGGGTGAGCAGGTCGAGCGTAAAGGTGTGTTCGCGGATCGCGATGTGCGAGCGACGCCGGGTTTGTTCGATGACCGCCCGCATGATCTCTTTGCCGGTCGCATCGCCGAGGGCGTGGACGATGCGGTGGCGGCTGTGCCCTCCCTCGCGGCCGAGCGTCAGCGAGCCGGCCAGCTCGTCGAACCGCGTCCCCCAGGCGACCAGTTCCTCGATCCGCCGCGGCCCTTCGCGGACGACCATGTCGACGACCGAACGATCGCACAGATTCCCCCCCGCCTGCAGAGTGTCGGCGACGTGATCCTCGAAGCGATCTTCTGGATCGATGACGCCGGCGATTCCACCCTGAGCGTAGTTGCTGTTCGATTCCTGCAGCGCATCTTTGGTGATCACCAGGACCGACTGGTTCGACGTCGCCGCGTTGGCGGCCCGCAGACCCGCCAGCCCCCCTCCGATGACCAGCAGGTCCGTAAAGTAATGCGGAACGCTTTTGGGGCGGAACGGGACGAGGTAGCGTGGCGTCATGACGGCATAATCGAAGACGAGTGGAACGGCCGGGGGAGGCGCAGGATGTGCGTTTGCGGGTGCGCGGGTCGCGCGGATTGTGAGCGCTCGGTGCGGGCGCTCCCGGGGGACCGGGACGTTTTCCCGGAGGCAGCACGCAGGGTCGCAGCCGAAACTCCGGAGTATACCTGCCGACCATCCGCCCTGGGCTTGGTAAGATTGCCTCACCGGGAGCCCGTGGCCAGCCGTGGGACCGCTCCGGCCCTGGGGGAATTTGCAAACCGCCAGAAAACCCCGCCCCTCCGGAAAAATTCTAGGACCGACTCGCCGCGATGGCTTCAAGATCTGTGACTGACGATTCCTCTGCTTCGCATCCCCCGCACACCCCAGATCCCACGACTGGTCCCGATCCCGCGACTGGTCCCGATCCCGCTGGCCCGAGCACCACCGGTAAAGGGGCGACTGCCAGCGGCCGGGCCGCCCTGGAGCCGATGGACCCGCAGGTGACGACGATCCAGCCGGGGGGCGGCGTGGTGATGCAGCTGGAGTTGGCCTGGGGCCGCGTCCGTCGCTGGCTGCTCCGCAAATTTCGCCCCGGTTACGTCGCGGCGATGCGGAGCAAACGTCGGGGCGGGCCAGGGGGCTGTCCGTTCGACCCGGTCGATCCGCGGGACGTCAAATACTACGCCAACCAAGCGACTTACTCCTGGGCGCCGGCGGACGATCCGTTCCGCTGGCGGGACCGACTGCCGTTTGTTCGCGTGGGGCTGGCCGAGTTGCTGATCCTGGGAGGAAGCTGTTTGCTGGCGACTGTGCTGGCGTTTTCGCTCTGGTGGCCGCTAGGGATTCCCTTTGCTCTGGTCACCGCCTGCGTCGTCTGGTTTTTCCGCGACCCGCCCCGCCGCATCCCGGCCGCGGCTGGGCAAGTCGTCTCGCCAGCCGACGGATTGGTGGTGCGGATCGCGGAAGTCGAGGATCCGGTGATTGGCCCCGCGATCGAGATCGGAATCTTTTTGTCGATCTTCAACGTCCACGCCAACCGCTCGCCGATCGCCGGACGGGTGCTGGGGATCGAGTACCGGCCCGGAAAATTCCTCAACGCCCTGCGGCCGGAATCGGAAAAGGAAAACGAGCGGCTGGAAGTCCGCATCGAAGAGGATCAGCCGCCGTACCGGATGATGCGCGTCCGTCAGATCACCGGGCAATTTGCCCGCCGCATCGTCTGCTGGGTGCGTCCAGGCGATCCGCTCGGGCGAGGCGAGATGTTTGGGATGATCAAGCTCGGCTCGCGGACCGAGCTGGTGTTGCCGCGCGAAGCGGGGCTCGAGCTGCAGGTCGCTGTCGGTACAAAAGTCAAAGCGGGGAGCAGCTTGATGGCGACCTACCGCACAGCGCCCGCCACTGAAGAAGCGACTAACTCCACCGAAGCGCCTGGCGCTGAAGGCCCCTCCGCTGCCGAGGACCATCGATGAGCGAACTTCGCAGACGCGTCCTGCTCCGTCGGCAGCGGATCAAAGGCCCCCGCAGCCCCCGGGTGAAAAGTCCTCGGGTCAAAGGGCATCGTCGGCGGGTGACGTTGGCGGTGCTTCCCACGCTGCTAACGCTCGGCAATGGAACGTGCGGCTTGGCGGCGATCGCCGTGGCGGTGAGCGACACGTTGCCGTGGAGCGAAGAGCACAAGCTGTTTGTCGCCGGGTTGTTGATCTTTGGCGGCATGCTGTTCGACGCCTTCGACGGCCACGCGGCGCGAATGACCAACCAGTCGACCGAGTTTGGAGCCCAACTCGACAGTCTCTGCGACGCGATCACATTTGGCACCGCACCGGCCGTGATCGTCTGGCGGTACAGCGAGGTGCTGCCGCAGCGGTTGTCGTGGGCGATCGGAGCCCTATTCACGCTCTGCGTGTTGATGCGGCTCGCGCGGTTCAACGTCGTCACCAAGGAGGACGATCCGCACGACAGCTTCGACGGGCTGCCAAGTCCAGCCGCGGCCGGAACGATCGCCTCGGTGGCGATCGCCGTCCCTCACCTGGCGTCGCTGCAATCGGATGAATTTTCCGAGCGGGTGCAGAACTGGGCGGCAAGCGGTTTGCAGGTATCGCATTACCTGATGCCGCTGCTCGCGGTGATCCTGGCGTACCTGATGGTTTCACGGTTCCGTTATCCCCACGTCTTCAACCAGCTGATGGGGGGGAGGAAGTCGTTGCACCAGCTCGGCCCGGTGCTGTTCGCGCTTTTTGGCATGTTCCTGCTGCACGAATTGGTGCTCCCGCTGAGCTTTTGCTACTTCGCCTTCGCCTCGCCGGTGCGGCAACTGCTCGGTCGGACGCAGGGAGCGAGACAAAATCAGTTGGGGGGTGGCCCCACACAACCCCCGCAAGCTCAACCAAAACACCCGCACCCCACTGGCGAGAAGCCACCCGCCTGACGGAGCGTCTGGAATGGCTATGTCACGGCAGCGCAACATTCCCCCGTTTCACGTCCCCAAGGTGTTGGTTTGGCTGCCGAGAGAGTAAATAATTCCGAACGCTATCAATTGCGGGAGCTCCAGCGGAGGAAACATGCGCGTCGTCACACCCCCTGAAGATTCGACCGGGTCGTCCGAGCCATGGCACGTACGCTTCAAGCGGCCACGTAGTCGGCGAGCCGAATGCAGTCGGCGATCCGAATCCACGGCGGTTCGCAGTGAAAATAGCCGGCTCTATCGCCAGCTGACGCCAGCCTACGAGATCGTCTTTCCGTTGCTCATTCGCAAGCGGATTTGGGATTCGATCCAGAGCCTGAACCTACGCCCCGGCGCTCGGGTGCTGGAAGTCGGGGTGGGAACCGGAATCTCGCTCGGTGCCTATCCACGCGACATTCACATCACCGGGATCGACCTCTCCGAAGAGATGTTGGCGGTGGCCCAGCGGAAGATCGAGGCCGAAGGCTGGGATCAAATCAAGCTGCTGCCGATGAACGCCGAACAGCTGGACTTTCCCGATGGCTCCTTCGATTGCGTCACCGCTTTCCATGTGGTCAGCGTCGTCTCGCAGCCTCAGAAAATGATGCGAGAGATCACGCGGGTCTTGCGGCCTGGCGGCAAGATGTTGCTGATCAACCATTTCCGCAGCGGACGCCGGTGGATCGCCAACGTCATCGATCGCGCGGATCCGGTCACGCGGCACCTCGGCTGGCGGACCGACCTGGAACTCGACGCGGTTGTCGATTCGCTGCCGCTCAAGATTGAAAAACGCTACAAGACTTCGCCGCTGTCGCTATTCACCGTGCTCCAAGCCACCCGCACCGCGGGGGAGCAGGAATAGGCTGAGCAGCACCGCGTTGGCGGCCTCGTAGAGCAGGTGTCCGGAGAGCACGCCCAGGACGAGGGCATGAGCGATCAGCGCTCCGGCGGCGATTCGCCGCAGCCGGGGAGGATTGGCGGTGCCGCGGCCAGGAAGCCACAGCAAGGGGACCGCTACGATCGGCAGCCAGACGATCAGATGCGTCAGGGCAGCGGTCAGAAGCTGCGAGTTGCCGAGCGACGCCAGCTCGAGCGTCGGTCCGTCCTGCGGCAGGACGAGCTGCAACGCCCCCTCGCCATTCCACCAGGTTTCTGCTGCCAATTGCGTCAGCGCCGTAAAGCCGACGATCGCCGCGATATGAATCTCCAGCAGTCGCCGCGCAAAGCCCCCCCCCGACCACCGCCGACCCTCCCACCTCTGCCGCACCCCGACACCCGACGCGGCGATGGCGAGTCCAAAAAGTCCCACCACGAGCGGGACTTCCGCGAGCCCCGCAATCACCCAGGCTCGAGCCACCACGGCGAGCAAGATCAACCACGTCAGCGCAGCGACTCCCCAGCCGCCAATCCCGGCGGCCAAGAGGAGCGAGGCGGCGATGCCGAACCCCAACACCACTCGCAGCCCGAGCGTCGACTCGATCCAGTACAGCGGCGTGAGATGCCAGCGGCCCGCTCCGGCAACCTCGCTCGATTGGCTGAGGCGACTTAGCTGTTCGGTCGACAGCAACCCCTCGCTGCCGAACCAGTAGCCCACATCGGCCCAGTGGGTGGCGAAGTAGCAAGCGGCGAGCACCCCCAAGCCGATCCGCACGAACCGGAGCGAGGCGAGCGATTCGGGCGTAAACCAAAATCGCTCCCAGCCGTCCTGCAAAACGCCCTCCTGCGTGCCGCTCATGGTGCCTCCGGGGCGTTGCCCGTCTCCGACTCGCCTTCGCTGGTCCGTGGACTGCCGCTCGAGTCGCTCGAGTCGCTCGTTAACGGCTCGGCGTTGAGTCGCCGTTCCTTGATCGTCACCAGGGACCACTGCGGCGTGCCGTCGGGAGCGGGAGGTTCGGGCACGATCGCCGCTTCCCAGCTGGGGATCGCAACTGGGGCGGAGGGATAGGTGCGGATTGCCGCGTCGGGAGCCAAGCGGACGATTCGCATCCGCACCGGCGGAGGCAATTCCTGGTCGACCGCGTCCTGCATCGCGCGGCGGACCAGCGGTAGGGCGAGCAGCGACGCGGCTGCGGTCTCTTCCCGTTCGGCCGCGGCAGCGATGACTTTGGCGAACCGCGAATAGCGACGCTGCCGCTCGCTGCCCTGGTAGCCTGCGGCCGCTTCTCGCTCCCAAGTGTCCGAGTCCTCCCGCAGCCACTCGACGCGGTGCGTTTGATCGGCCGGGGAGCCGTGGGTGAGATAGAGCGGCCGCCCGTCGATACGCAGCTGGAGAGGGGTCAAATAGGGGGCGGCAAGGCCCAGCACGCGAGCCTGCAGCGGCGAGGCAGCCACGACCGCCATGAGCGAAATGGCGACCAAAGCGAGGTGCAGGACGAGCCAAATGCTGAGGGCCGACCGTCCGCCCGGTGAGGGAACGCTGGCGGTGCGGTTTTCAGGGATGGCCGACGGGGAAGTGCGAGAGCCCAAAGCGGATGCGCGCCTGTCGAGAGAGGTGGGACACAGGTGGGAGCTTGCCGAGTCTAATCGCCTCTCGAGTAAAGCCAAGGGCGGGAGCCGCGCATAAAAAAACCTCGCGAGATCGGAGATCCCGCGAGGCTAAGCGTGTTGCAACGAGGCGTGAGCGAGAGCTCAGGCTTCCGGAGCAGCGGGGGCTTCGGCAGCCGGAGCTTCCGGAGCAGCCGGAGCGGCTTCAGCTTCGGGCTGCGGCTGGGGGGGGACGTCGCTGGCCGAGCCGCCTTGGACGCCACCGTCGATGACCTGACCTTCCGAGATGACCTGGCCATCGGAGTAGATCACGTCGCCACCGACGGTCGAACCACCGCAGCAGCCGCTATCGACGACCGGGGCCGAGCCACCGCAGCAGGGCTGGGGAGCGACAGCGCCGCAGCAGGGCTGGGGGGCCGGTTCGCAGCAGGGCTGGGGGGCCGGTTCGCAGCAGGGCTGCGGAGTGGGCTGGCAGCACGGCTCGACGTAGACCGGAGCGCAGCAGCTCGAGCGACGGTTGCGGTGATGGCCGAACAGTCCGCCGCTACGACGGCTACGCTGATGCAGTCCGCCGCCGCAGCCACGGTTGTGGTGTCCGCTGAACAGACCGCCGCCGCAACCGCGGTTGTGATGGCCGCCGAACAGGCCGCCGCCGCAGCCGTGACCCGCGGTCGCAGTGCTCTCGGTGGTCGCCACGGCGACCGCCACCAACATTGCCAGGCTGGCAACGCCACAGATTACCGAACGATTCATCAAATACCTCTCGAAGTAACGGGATTTCACTTGCGACCACTCTGACGGCCGGCCAGTTTCGCCGACACCGCCCAATCGCCTGGGAGGAACGCCCTCGATTGCAAACCCTGCGGACCAGGCAATGTGGGAGAAACGGGACATCCTTGACGGTCGCACAGGCTGGGAGACAGGTTATCCACCTCCCGGGGCGTGTCAATCGGCAGGAGCGGTTCGGGTTACGGAAAACAGGCAAAAAATTCCGCTCCCGACGTGACGCCCGACCCCAAGCAAATCGTGGTCCGAAAGCTCCTGCAGGGGCAGGAACCGGCTCCCAGGAAGAGCGGGGAGGGGGGCAGAGGGGTCCGCTCGCTGGCCAGAGGGGCCAAAAACCTCGCATTCCGGCGGCTTTTGCATGCCGTGGGCGGTGCGAGGGCGACCGAGGAGAATTCAGCGGCCGCGGGGCGGCGTGGTCGGCCCCGCGGGGCGGCGTGGTCGGCGAGCAAGCAATCAGCAGCCTCAGCGGCTGCTGAACGATCGACCCACTTTTCTTCTAAAAAACTTTCGCGGTTCGCGAAGGAAGCGTCACCCTCCACTCGGGGCGGTGGCTCTTCGCTTGCCCAAGCCTACCGCAACTGGGGCATTTCGAACGCGGGCGACTCGGCGGTCTGCGGCGGGCTGGCTTCGCTGCTCTCGCTCGCCTCCTGCAGTTGCTTGATGGCCAGCACGTCTTCGCGGCTTTCGAAGTTGAAGACGCGAGGTTCCGGATCGTCCTCGAGGATCAAGCCCGAAACGCGCCAGCCGGCGTCTTCTTTCTTCAGCGCCCAGCCGACTTGGTAGGTGACGGTTTGGCCGGCCGGGTCCTGCTCGGTCCAGATGCTGTTGACCAGCATGCCGCCTTCGCCATAGGGGACGCTGCGGGTGACTTCGAAGGTCGCATCGGGAGATCCGGGGGGCTGCATCACCAGCCCGACCGCGGCATAGGTCTCCCGCGCCGCGGTGGTCATCAGGCGGCCGACGTCGGCGGCCGCGCCGCCGCGGCGGGCACCGTCGAGAAACTGGCTGACAATCTCTTCGGGAGATTCTTCGCTCGTCTCGTCCGCGGTGCTCGCGACCGTCTCGGATTGGGGGGCCGCGGGTTTGGCTTCGGTCGTTGCCGCCGGGCCACCGCAACCGACTAGAGAAACGGTCAGGCCGAGCGCGGTCGCTACGAGCCCTGCCTGCCAATGCCCACCTTCGAGTCGCCAGTGTGCCAGACGCATCGTTCGTTGCTTCCTTGCGGGTTGAATCGTCGGAATCGCGAGCCGCAAACCGGGGGGCTGGCGATCGGGAGAGTGCGAGGGGACTGTTACCTGCGGCCCGCGTCGCGCGTCAACGCCAACTTGGGAATCTCCCACCGGGAGGGTCTGGCGCGGGAGGGTTTGCCGCTGGGGGAATTTGCCGCGGTGCGTCAACGGTGAGCTATGGTTGCGAGGATCGGGAACCTCGATACGGAAAACCTGCGATGCGCACCACCACACAATCGACTCGCGGCGAAACGCTCAGCCGCCAAGATCAGTTCGAAGCCATCAAGCGGCGGATTCACGGCAAATTGGTCGACAAGCTCGACCTGTCTCGCGTCGGCGACCTGAAGGGGGACGTGCTCAAACGCGAGATCCGGATGGTCGTCGAGCATCTCTGCGATGCCGAAGACACGCTGCTGAACCGGCAGGAGCGGGATCGGATCGTCGACGAGGTGCTCGACGAAACCTTTGGGCTCGGGCCGCTCGAACTGCTGCTCAAAGACCCCAAGATCAGCGACATCCTGATCAACGGGCCGAAGAACATTTACGTCGAAAAGAACGGCACGCTGCAGAAGACGGATGTCGAGTTCCGCGACAACAAGCATCTGCTGCAGATCATCGACCGCATCGTCTCGCGGGTCGGCCGCCGGGTCGACGAGACCTGTCCGATGGTCGACGCCCGGCTGGAGGATGGTTCACGCGTCAACGCGATCATCCCGCCGCTGGCGCTCGACGGGGCGGCGATGTCGATTCGTCGCTTTGGGTCGAACCCGCTGAAGCTCGAGGATCTGCTGAACTACCGCGCGTTCACTCCCGAGATGGTGATGCTTCTCGAGGGCTGCATCAAAGCTCGGCTGAACATGGTCATCGCCGGCGGAACGGGCTCGGGGAAGACGACGTTGTTGAACACGCTGAGCAGCTTCATCTCGCACGAGGACCGGATCGTCACGATCGAGGACGCGGCCGAACTGCAGCTGCAGCAGGATCACGTCGTGCGGCTCGAAACCCGGCCGGCAAACATCGAAGGGGCGGGCGCGGTGACCGCGACCGATCTGGTCCGCAACGCCCTCCGCATGCGGCCCGAGCGGATCATCATCGGCGAGTGTCGTGGCGGGGAAACGCTCGACATGTTGCAGGCGATGAACACCGGTCACGATGGCTCGCTGACGACGATTCACGCCAACACGCCCCGCGATGCGATTGGGCGTCTTGAGGTGCTGGTGATGATGGCCGGTTTTGAGATGCCGATCAAAGCCATCCGCTCGCAGATCGCCGGAGCCGTTGACGTTTTGATCCAGGCCAACCGCTTGCAAGGGGGCCCCCGCCGCGTCACTGCGATCACCGAAATCGTGGGGATGGAGCAAGACACGGTGGTGATGCAAGACATTTACAAATTCAATCAAGAAGGTGTTGACGAAAAAGGTAAGGCGTTTGGCCATTTTGAATGCACCGGCGTTCGTCCGACATTCATGAAAAAGTTGGAGGCCGCAGGCGTGCGGTTGCCGAGCAGCGCGTTCCGTCAACGCGTGATGATGCAAGCCTAATCGCTGTCACCATATTATTAGGTACCAATGCCATGTTGTTAGTCATCATCTCGGGCGCCGTCGCAGTCGCCGCGCTGTTCGGATATCTGGCGGTCGTGCTGCTGCCCGGAGGCGATTCGACCGCGGCCGAGGAACGCCTCGACGCCCTCGCCGGAGTCCGCCGTGGCGGGCCGGTCGAGGAACAACAGTCGCTGCTGGTCGGCCGGGGCTTGGATGAAACGAAAAACTGGATGGAGGAGGCGCTCGGCTCGGTCCCTGGGCTGAGCGCTTATCTCGAACAAGCCAATGTCAAACTGACCGCGAGCCAGTTCATCGGGATTTGCGGTGGCTTTTTTGCCGCCGGGATGCTGGTCATCGTCGTCACTCCGGTCCCCAACTTGCTGGCCCCGTTCGGTGGCTTGATGCTCACCGGGGTGCCGATTTCCTGGTTGGCGATGAAACGCCGCAAGCGTTTGGCCCGGTTCGGAAAACAGATTCCCGAGGCTCTCGAACTGCTGGCCCGCTCGCTCCGCAGCGGCCATTCGCTGGCTGCCGGGTTCGGGCTGATCGCCTCGGAAATGGACGAGCCGATCTCGCGCGAATTCGGTCGCGTGTTCGAGGAGCAGAATTTGGGGATTCCGCTCGAAGAGGCTCTCGAGGATTTGGCCGATCGGATTCCGAACATGGACCTGCGGTTCTTCGCCACGGCGCTGATCTTACAACGGCAAACGGGCGGCGACCTGGCGGAGATTCTCGACAAGATCAGCCGCTTGGTCCGCGAGCGGTTGCAGATCATGGGGCAGGTTCAAGCGCTGACCGGTGAAGGTCGTTTGAGCGGCGTGGTGTTGCTGGCACTTCCCCCGGTGTTATTCCTCACCATGTTTTTCTTGAACCGCGACTACATCATGATGCTGTTCACCGAGCCGCTCGGACGGCAGATGTTAGTTTTCGCTTTGGTGACGCAAGTCGTCGGGGCCTTGGCGATCAAAAAAATCATCACGATCAAAGTATAAGGGCGCGCATTCATGTTGTTTGCAATGGAACTAGCCTTGAATGTCACCACGCTGGCGCCGATCGCCGCGGCGGTCTGCGTCACGATCGTCGCCTTCCTCATCGCGACGCGGGTCAGCGGCGACGATCGTCCCCGGGCCGAAGCGCGGTTGGAGGAGCTCCGCAATCCGCGCCGCCGCAGCCAAGCGGCGAGCCTGGACGAAGGGGCCGAGCGGGCGAAGAAGAAGTCCGAGGCTCTTGCCGCCGCCCTCGAACGGGCCACCAATCCACTTGCGGCGACCGTCCGTCCGAAGAATGAAAAAGAGCTCGGCAAACTCCGCGAACGGCTGATGCACGCCGGCTTTCGCCGCGAATCGGCTCCCACGATCTTCAAGGGCGTGCAGCTGATCCTGGCCTGCGTCGGATTGTTCATCGGCGGGGTCGTCGGGTTGCTCACCGTCGGGTTTGAAACCGGACTGCTGCTCCGCGTGCTGATCGGCGGTGGGGTGATGTACTTCATTCCCGAGCTAGCGCTGATGATGATCACCAAGCGTCGCAAGGAAGGGATCTTTCTCGGTTTGCCCGACTCGCTGGACCTGATGGTCGTGTGCGTCGAGGCCGGACTCGGGCTCGACCAGGCGCTCCGCAAGGTGGCCGACGAGATGAAGAAGTCGTATCGCTACATCGCCGAAGAATTCGCCGTCGCCAACACGCAGATGCAGCTCGGACGCTCCCGCGCCGAAGTCCTCCAGGCGCTCGGCTACCGAAGCGGCGTCGACGACTTGAAACAATTGGCCTCGATCCTGATCCAGGCCGACAAGTTCGGAAGCTCGGTCGCTCAGGCGCTCCGCGTGCAGAGCGATTCGATGCGGGTCCGCCGCCGCCAGCTGGCCGAGGAAAAGGCCGCCAAGACCGCCGTCAAGCTGATCTTTCCGCTGGTGTTGTTCATCTTCCCGGGAATCTTCGTCGTGCTCGTCGGCCCCGCCGCCATCACGATGATCAACAACCTCCTGACGATGTAGGGAGTACGTCAGGGATACCCACATTCAGAAAGCCCCACTTCACCAGCCCCCCCCTGGGGAGGGTGTCGTTGAGGTCCACTGACCGATGCCGAGCAGGTGGCGGCTGATTTCTCCAAACAGCTACATTCCCAGGTAGCCGCGATCGCGGAACCAGGTGGCCGCGTCGCGGATCGATTCGAGGGCTGGGCGGGAACGATAGCCGAGCTCGGCTTCGGCGCGGTCGCTGCGGTACCAGTGCATCTGCTGGCTGGTCCGCATCGCGGCGCTGTTCAAATCGCCCTCGCGGCCGCTGAACCGCGTCGCCAGATCGCTGAGCCCTCCAGGAATCCATGAGAACCTGGGGCCGATCCAGCAGACCGGGCCGCGGCGTCCGCCGATTTTCGCGAATTCTCGCCACAATCGGAAATAGGTCCAGTTCTCGCCGGCCATCACGTAGTGCCTGCCGGTTTGGCCACGCTCGAGCGCCGCGAGCAGTCCTTGCGCCACGTCGCGGGCGTCGCACACGCTGCAGCCTCCCCGCGGAGCCAGCGGTGCGGGCCGGCGAGCGACCTCGACCAGCATCCGTCCACTGCTCGGTTTCCAGTCCCAAGGGCCGAGCATGAATCCGGGATGGACGATCGTGGCCTCGAGCCCGGCAGCAATCTCCTCTTCGACCGCCGCTTCGGCCGCTCGTTTGCTCAGCACATACGTCGAGGCGATCTGGCCGTCGCCTGGGGTCGTCTCGTCGGCCGGGGCGTGGGGCTGGCCGATCGCCAGCGTGTTGGTCGTCGAAACGTGAACCATCCGCAGCCCGTTTTGGCGAGCGACTTGGGCGACGTTTCGCGAGCCGACTTCGTTGACCTCCATCGCTTCCTGCATCCGCCGCCAGCCGATGTGGATCAGCCCCGCGCTGTGGATGAGGGCGTCGCAGCGGACGGCCGCGCGGCGGACGGCCTCAGAATCGCAGATGTCGCCGGTGGCCAGTTCGACGTCGAGCCCCTCAAAACAGCGGGCGGCCGACTCGCGGCTGCGGACCAGCGCCACGACCTGATGCCCCGCTTCGATCGCTTGCCGAACCGCGTTATTGCCCAACAGGCCGGTTCCGCCGGTGACTAGGATACGCACGAACGAGTCTCTTCGAGTTTCGATAGGGAGCGGAGATGGAGAACCACGGCCCCCGATCCGAGTCGGCCAGGTCGCCCGAGTCGGCCTTTCCGAGAGCACCCGATCGGGCGACCGCCGAGGCGCTTCGCTGGCTCGCCGGCCGTCGCGAGGCGATGATCGAACGGCTCCGCAGTTGGTGCCAACAAAATAGCGGATCCGAGAATCTTGCGGGACTGCGGCGGATGGCCGATCGCTTGGTCGACGACTTCGCCCCGCTCGGGGTGGCATGCCAGCGGCGGGTGACGCCTCCTTACACGGTGATCGACGAACAGGGCAACAGCGAGTCGCGTGACAGCGGCGATCTGCTGCTCTGGCGGCATGCGCCCGAAGCGGCCCAGCGACTGCTGCTGATGATCCACTACGACACGGTCTATCCGCCACCACCCGAGGACGCAGATTCACCCGGGGAGGTGGGGGCAGCGGCACCCGCGGCGTGCCGGCTCGAGAGCGAGGGTCGCTTGGTCGGTCCTGGAACGGCCGACGCCAAAGGGGGCCTGCTGGTGATGCGGGAGGCTCTGCTGGCCGTGCGGCGGTTCGAGCTCGACCGCGGGATTGGCTGGACGGCAGTGGCCAATCCCGACGAGGAACTCGGCTCGCCGGCATCGGGTGCGATGCTCCCTGAGCTCGCTCCGCAGCATTCGCTGGGGCTGCTCTTCGAGCCTTCGCTGCCCGACGGGGCGCTCGTTGCGGGGCGGATGGGGTCGGGCAACTTCACCGTGGTCGTCCGCGGCCGCTCGGCTCACGCTGGCCGCAATCCGCAGGAGGGACGCAACGCTGTCATCCTGCTCTGCCGCTTGCTGGCCGAGATTGACCAAAGCGGCGAGGGGCTTGCTGGGGTGACGGTCAACGTGGCTCAACTGCATGGCGGAGGGGCTTTGAATCGCGTTCCGGATCGTGCGGTCGGCCGCTTCAATGTCCGCGTCGCCGAACCGAGCGTGCAGGCCGAGTGGCTCGGCCGGCTCGCTGCACTGGTCGAGCGATACCGAGCGTCGGAAGGGTTTGAGGTCGAGCTCCACGGCGGCTTTCACGCACCGCCCAAAGTCGTCGACGCTGCGTTTGGGGAGCTGCAGCGGCGGGTCGAGAGAGCGGCGGAGGGAATCGGACGGGAGATCGCGTGGAGGAACACCGGCGGCGCTTCCGACGGCAACCGGCTGGCGGCAGCGGGATTGCCCAATGTCGACACGCTCGGCCCGCGCGGCGACCGGCTGCACAGCCCGGACGAATGGGTCGACGTCGACTCGCTCGTCCCCGCTGCCCAAACGCTGCTGCTGGTGATCGCCCACTACGCCCGCGAAGCTCGCCAGTGAACCCGCGAAGCTCGCCAGTGAACCCGCTGCGGCCAAACCCCTCTATGATGCAGCATTGTGGAACGAGCCGCGGTGGCGGATGTTCCGATCGAGCCTCAAGCGATGGCGGGACCGAGATTGATGGAAGGAAGTGCAGCCGATTCACCCGCCGCCAAGCCGCATGCGGCGGGCGGGAGTTCAGTCGAAGGCAGCGGCCCGGAGCTTCTTGTGGCGGAGCGGTTCCGCGGCGATTCGCGCGTTGCCGAAGCTCGCCGCCTACTCGCCGACGCGCTGGCCGAGTATTCCGCCGAGCTGAGTGAGGTCCGTCGGCCGCTGCCAGGGCGCGAAGCGGCTTATGCAGACCTGTTGGCCGAACTCGGGGTGGCTCGCGGGGGCACGCCGATCCTGCCCTACTTGGCCGCCGGGCTGGGGAACGGCCCCTGGGTCGAGCTGGCCGACGGCAGCGTCAAGCTGGACTTTATCAGCGGGATTGGCGTGCATGGGCTCGGTCACAGTCATCCGCGGATGCTCCAAGCCTCGATCGATGGGGCGCTTGAGGATGTCGTGATGCAGGGCAATCTGCAGCAGCACCCGCCGAGCCTGTGGATGTGCCAGCGGTTGCTCGAACTCTCGCGGGAGGGGGGAGCGGAGCTGGAGCATTGTCTGCTGACGACCAGCGGCGCGATGGCCAACGAGAATGCGATCAAGTTGGCGCTGCATGCGCGGAGTCTGGGGCCTGGCGGGCCGGCCAACCGAATCCTCGCTTTCGAAAACGTGTTTGCCGGGAGAAGTCTGGCGCTGGCGGCGCTGACCGACCGCGCCGCGTACCGCCAAGGGCTGCCGCTGGCCCTGGAGGTCGACTACCTCCCGTTCCGCGATCCGGCCGACCCGCAGCGAAGCCGCGAGCGTGCGGTCGCCGAAATGCATCGCCTGCTCTCTCGCTTTCCGGGCCGCTACGCTGCGTTTTGGGCGGAGCCGATGGCGGGCGAGGGGGGGTACTACGAAGGCGACCACGAATTCTTCGCCGCTCTCTGCCAGCCGCTGCGGGACGCAGGGATCCCGATCATCTTTGACGAGATCCAGACGTTCGCCCGGCTTTCGAAACCGTTCGCGTTCCAGCACTACGGGCTCGACCGCTGGGTCGACATCGTCACGGTCGGAAAAATCACCCAAGTCTGTGCGACGCTCTACCGCGGTTCGCTGAAGCCCGCCGCGCCGATCCTCAGCCAGACCTTTACCGGATCGTCGGGATCGATCGCCGCCGGACTCGCGGTGCTGGAGCATTTGCAGCGCAGTGGATGTTTCGGAGAGGACGGACAGAACGTCCGTCGCCACGCCCACGTCGCCTCCGCACTGGCCGCCTTGGCCGAGGAATTCCCCCGCCGCGTGGCCGGTCCCTTCGGAGCCGGAATGATGATTGCTCTGACCCCTGGCAACGGTTCGGCGGCGGCGGCAAAGTGGCTGCTCGACACGATGTACGCGGCCGGCCTGATTGGCTTCGTCTGCGGCGGCGAGCCGTCGCGGATCCGCTTCCTGCCGCCTCCGGGAGCGACCGACGAGCAGCACCTGGACTTGGCCCTGCAGATCGTCCGCGAAGCCGTCGCCGCGATGCCCGAGGAGCACTGGGCGGCCCCGCAGGCTTAGGTACCCGCCGGCTTAGGTAAAGGAGTCACCGCCCTTGCAAGTTGTGCGTTCGGTTCGCCTGGAAGACATCGACGCGCTGTACCGGTTGACGCGTCAGGCCACCCATGGTCTGACGTCGTTGCAGCTCGACTACACCCAGCTGCTCGAACGGGTCGAGTCGAGCGTCTTTGCGTTCAGCCGCCGCAGCGAGCGGCCGGCCGGAGAACCGTTCGTGTTGGTGATGGAGGATTTGCCGTCGGGCCAGTTGGTGGGGACCGCGGCGGTGATGGCGAAGACCGGGGGATACGAACCGTTCTACGCCTACCGTCGGGTCTGTACGATTCGCAACTGTCCGCAGCTCGGCGTGCAGCAGCGGAATGAGTCGTTGCACCTGCAGCGGATCCACGACGGGCCCTCGGAGATCGGCAGCCTGTTTCTGTTGCCCGAGTTTCGCGGTGGTGGCCGCGGCCGTCTGCTCTCGCTCTCCCGCTTCGCCCTGTTCGCCCAGCGCCCCCGGCGGTTTTCGGATCGCGTGATCGCTGAGATGCGAGGCGTCTGCGACGCGTCGGGAGTCAGTCCGCTGTGGGAAGCCCTGGGCCGCAAGTTTTACGGAGTCGACTTTCCCGTGGCCGATGCCCTGTCGACCCTGTCCAAGGCTTTCATTGAGCAGCTGAACCCTGAGTTCCCGATCTATTTGACGCTCCTGCCCGAAGCCGCCCGTGCGACGATCGGGCGAGTGCACCCCGAGACCGAACCGGCGCTCGCCCTCCTCCGCAGCGAAGGGTTCACCGAAACCGAGATGGTCGACATCTTTGACGGCGGTCCGCTCGTCGAATGCGCGACCCACCGGATCGCCGCGGTCGCCCGCTGCCGCCGCGGCCAGGTGCTGTCGATCGAACGGGAGCTCGATGCGTCGCCGACCATTCTCTCGTCGATGAGCACCGGTTTCGCCGCCGTGCTCGCACCGGCCGTGCGAGTCGCACCGGGGGAAGAGGGCGTGCGGATCGAGCAGTCCGCTGCCGAGGCGCTCGCGGTCGGACCCGGGGATGCGGTCTGGACACTCGATCCGCATCCCAGCCCGGAGGTCCTGAAATGACCCGTTTCCCATCCAACCCCAAAGTCGGACGATGAGTGAGAGCGGAGATCTGATCATCGATGGCGAGTCGATCCGCGGAGCGGGTGGGCGGCTCGAGAGTCACAATCCGGCCGACGGTTCGCTCGTCTGGTCGGGGCATGCCGCCGATGCAGCTCAAACCACCCGGGCCGTTGCCGCCGCTGCGGCAGCCTGGGAGTCGTGGGCCGAGCGACCGGTCGAGCAGCGGGTGGAGGTGGTTCGCAGCTTCGGTGAGCAGCTCGAGTCGGCTGCCGACGCCCTTGCGGAGCTGATCAGCCGCGAAGTCGGCAAACCGCGGTGGGAAGCACGTGCGGAGGTGGCTACGAGCCGGGCGAAAGTCGAGCTGACGATCCGCGCGCTGCGGGAGCGGCGAGCGGAGCAAGCCAAAGAACTTGCGGGGGGAAGAGCGGAGCTGCGCTTTCGGCCGCTGGGCGTGGTACTGGTGCTCGGACCGTTCAATTTTCCGGCTCACCTGCCGGGCGGACAGATCATTCCGGCGATCCTCAGTGGCAACGCGGTGGTCTTCAAGCCGAGCGAGCTTACGCCTGCGGTCGGGCTGCGGATTGTCGAGCTTTGGCAGCGAGCCGGATTGCCGCCGGGCATCTTGAACCTGCTCCAAGGCGGGCCCGACGTCGCCCAGACCGTGATCGGTGATCCGCGGATCGGCGGCGTGATGTTCACCGGTAGCCGCCGGGCCGGCGTGGCGATTCATCAACAACTGGCGTCGCGTCCGGAAGTCTTGCTGGCGCTGGAGATGGGCGGCAACAGCCCTTTGGTCGTCGCTTCCCCGAACGATCCCCGAGCCGCGTCGGGAATGATCGTGGCCAGCGCGTTCGTCACTGCCGGCCAGCGATGCACCTGTGCGCGGCGGCTGATCGTCGTCGACGATGCGGAAGGGCAGGCGGTGGTCGAGCGGCTCGTCGAGCGAATTGCACGCTTGCGAGTCGGGTTGCCGCAGGACGATCCGGAGCCCTACATCGGTCCGCTCATCTCCGCTCGCGCGGCCGAAAAAATGCTCGACGCCCAGCAGCAGTTGATCGCCGCCGGAGGCGTGCCGCTGGTCGAGATGCAGCGGTCGTCGCGGTGCCCGGCCCTCCTTTCTCCCGGTCTGGTCGATGTCACTTCGATTTCCGGGGAGCGGGAGGAAGAGGAGCTTTTTGGCCCGCTGCTGCAGCTGGAGTGGGCTGCGGATTTCCCAGCGGCCGTGGCTCTTGCCTCGGCCACTCGCTTTGGACTCGCAGCCGCCTTGATCGGGGGCTCGGCCGAGCAATTCGAACGGTTTCGCCGCCGCGTACCGGCTGGAGTCGTCAACTGGAATCGGCAGACGACCGGGGCCAGTGGAGCATTGCCGTTCGGCGGTATCGGACACAGCGGCAACCATCGTCCGGCCGGATTTTGGGCGATCGATGCGTGCAGCGATGCGGTCGCCAGCGTGGTGTCGGAAACAGTGAACGATGATGAGTTTGATCGAAGTCAACTTTGATGGCCTCGTCGGCCCGACCCATCACTACGGAGGCTTGGGGCTCGGCAATCTCGCCTCGCGAGAGCATGCCGGGCAGACCAGCCATCCGCGCGCCGCCGCGCTGCAGGGCCTCGACAAGATCGAACGGCTCGCGGCCGAAGGAGCCCCGCAAGCGGTCTTGCCGCCCCACTTCCGCCCCGATTTCGCTTGGCTGCGAGAGCTGGGCTTTGAGGGAGACGATGCGGAGCGGCTGCGGCAAGCGGCTGACGTTTCGCCCCGCTTGCTGTCGGCTGCTTGGAGTGCTTCAGCGATGTGGGTGGCCAACGCAGCGACTGTTTCCCCCGCAGCCGATTGCAGCGATGGACGAACGCACCTGACCGTAGCAAACTTGCTCAGCAGTCCCCATCGCAGCATCGAGCCGGCAGCAACCGAGCAGACGCTGCGGGAAATCTTTCGCGATCCGCGGCGGTTCGCGATCCATTCGCCGCTCCCCGGCGGTGTGGCGCTCCGCGATGAAGGGGCGGCCAATCACCTGCGATTCTTTGCCCCGGCCGCTGCGGTGGGGGGAGAATTCAGCGGTCCGGAGGGCATCGAAGTCTTCGTCCATGGCGGCTCCGACACGGTCCCCACCCGCCGCTTTCTGCCGCGTCAGACAGAGGAAGCCTCGCTGGCCGTGGCCCGGCTGCATGGGCTGCGACCGGAGCGGACATTTTTTCTCGCTCAGCATCCCGCGGCCATCGATGCCGGTGCTTTCCATAATGACGTGGTTGCAACGAGCTGCGGCGATGTGTTGCTCTACCATCAGCTGGCCTTCGCCGAAGCGGAGGAGACGCTCGCCGAGATCGCAGCCGCCTATCGAGAGCTTGTGGGAGTCGATCTGCTGCGGATCGAGATTTCCGAGACGGCGTTACCGCTCGAAGATGCCGTCGCCAGCTACCTGTTCAACAGCCAATTGATCGAACGTCTTGACGGGCAGATGACGATCGTTGTCCCAAGCCAAGTGCGGGAAGTCGCTTCGGCCAACGCATGCCTCGAAGACTTGCTCGCCGCGGATAACCCGATCGATCGAGCGGTCGTGGTCGAGCTGCGGGAGAGCATGTGGAACGGCGGCGGTCCGGCCTGCCTGCGGCTCCGCGTTCCACTCTCGCAGGAGGACTTGGCCAGGGTGCATCCGGGAGTTTTGTGGTCCGCGCGACTGGGCGAGCGACTTCGTGAATGCGTCACGGCCCACTACCGCGAACAGCTCACCGCCGCCGACCTCCGCGACCCCGCGTTCGCCCGCGAAGCCCACGCGGCCACCGCAGCGGTAAGGAAGATTTTGGGATTGTGGACGGAAGCCCCGCCATGAGGTTCTAAAAAAAATCGCACGACACCCTCCCCCCGGGAGGGTCGAGCGTCAGCGAGGGGAGGGAGAGCAATCCCTGACGATAGCCCCAAGTGAAACTTACCGTTGCGGAAACCCTCCCCGCTCGTTCCTCGCGACCCTCCCGGGGGGAGGGTGTTGGCTGTGCCTTTTCTCTCCCTTGGACTTGTGTTGAGCCCGATGCCCGGGCGAGGGTAATTGGAGAAGAACAAATTTCTTTTCTTCACTCAAAACGCGCCGCGGCTGGCGTCGCTCGGCATTCGCCAATCGCCCCGCGGTGAGAGGCTGACCGAGCCAACCTTGGGGCCGTCGGGGACGCAGCTCCGTTTGAACTGGTTGGCAAAGAAGCGACGGTAGAACGTCTCGAGCGTGCGGTCGATCGTTGCCTCGTCGTAGGGCTCGGAGAACTTGGCGTGGCGGGCGAGGTAAGCAATTTTCTCGCGGCTGAACCCGTTGCGGACGACGTTGAACAAGAAGAAATCGTGCAACTCGTACGGCCCGAGGGTCGCTTCGGTGTCCTGACGGATCTCGCCGGAGCTCGAGAGTGGCAGTAGTTCCGGTGAGATCGGCGTGTCGGCGATGCGGTGCAGCGTTTCGCGAACGGGGCTTTCAAAGTAGCGGTCGGCGGCATAGCGGACGAGGAACCGGACCAGCGTCTTGGGGACCGACGTGTTGACGTTGTACATCGACATGTGATCGCCGTTGTACGTGCTCCACCCGAGCGCCTGCTCCGAAAGATCGCCGGTGCCGAGGACGAAACCACGGCTCATCAGCAGGAAGGTACGGACCCGGGCCTGCACGTTTTCGAAAACCAAATCGGTGACGTCGGCGGGGACTTCGACCAACGCTTGCTGGAACGTTTCAACGTCCATATCGCCCAGCTGGATCCCCAGCGGGCGATGGTCGAGCGAGCGGAAGGCTTCGAGGCAGAGCGGGCGGATGTCGATCGCTTCGGAGCGAATCCCCAGCCCTTCCATCAGGTCGTCGGCGCTGGTTCGCGTGTGGGCGGAAGTCCCGAAACCTGGCATGGTGACTCCCAGGATTCGCGTCCGCGGCCAACCATAACTATCGCAGCCTTTGACCGCAGCGAGCAGCGCCAGCGTGCTGTCGAGTCCTCCCGAGACGCCGATCACCAGCGGCGAGTCCTCCGAGAGACGGCTGACCCGCTTGGCCAGGCCGGCGGTCTGGATCGCAAACACTTCGCCGCAGCGGGCGTCGAGTTCTGGGCCGGGAGCCGGGACGAACGGATGAGCTGGGATCCGTCGGCGGGGCGGGCGCGGAAGGGGGGGCGCGGCGTCGGCCTCGAGCGCAGGCTCGGCCTCCGTCTTGGGGGCTGAACTGCTTGCGGGGAGCGAAAATTCGATCACTCGGTAGGGGCGCGGCAACAGCGGGAGAGCGTCATCGAACGAGGTTTGGGTGCGGCGGTCGTGGTCGAGCCGCTCGAGATCGACATCGGCGGTGATCAGACTCGCTCCCCGCCACGGCAATTGGCCATCGCCGACTCGCCGCGATTGTTCGAGCACCACGCCGTTCTCGGCGATCAAGCAGTGCCCACCGAATACGACGTCGGTCGTCGACTCGTCGGGGCCCGCACCGGCATAAGCGTAGGCGGCCAAGCAGCGTCCCGACTGGGAGACGACCAGGTCGGTCCGCCAGCGGGCTTTGCCGACCACTTCGTTGCTGGCCGAGAGGTTCAGCAGAACGTTCGCACCGGCGATCGCCTGCAGGCTGCTCGGCGGGATCGGCATCCACAGATCCTCGCAGATCTCGATTCCGATCGTCGCTCCGCCGCAGCGGAACAGAAGGTCGATGCCGAACGGCACCTCGCTGCCCGCGAGTTCGAGGGTCGCCGGTTCGTGCCCGTCACCGCTGCGAAACCAGCGGCCTTCGTAAAACTCGCGGTAGGTGGGCAAGTACTGTTTGGGGACGATGCCGAGCACTTCGCCGCGGTGGATCGCCGCCGCCGCGTTGTACAGCGAGCCGTCGACCGCCAGAGGCAGGCCGACGACGATCAACGCGCGGTGCTCGGCCGTCGCTTCGGCAATTCGGGAGATTGCCTCGCGGGAGGCGTCGAGCAACGGGGTCTGACCGAACAGATCGGCGGCCGTGTAGCTCGAGATGCACAGCTCGGGGAACAGCAGCACGTCGCTGTCGCTCGCTTGGCGAGTGACGGCGATGATCGCCTCCGCGTTTCTCGCAGGGTCGGCGACAAAAACTTCGGGGGCAGCGGCCGTAATCCGGAACAAACCAAAGGGGAACAAGCTCATCGAGGCAACTCTAGCCGGACACGGGGCTCAGCTCTAGCCGGATGGCGGCTCAGCCGGGGAACAAACGGAGGGCGACGTTCTGGAACCGCAATTCGCGGGGCCGAGCGGTGATTTCAACCACCACCGGCTGCTCGAGCGGCAGCCGCTGTTGATCGAGGTAGCAGCCGACGTTGGGGCTGATCGACTCGATCGAGACTTGATGCACCGCGACGCGGCGAATCACCGCTTGGCTGCGGGAGACGCGGTTCTGCTGGCGATCGACGACCACCATCCGCCACTGATCGGTTTCGGCGTCGAGGTAGGGGGTGCCCGGGGCCGGATCGTGGATCCGCTGGCGGCCGACGACGCAGGGTGTGGGAATTTCGGCGCGAAAGCGACTCCCACCGTCGACTTTGACGATGCAGGAGACGGGGAAGTGGAGTTCGAGCTGGGTTAGCAAACGCTGCCGATGTTGTTGCCTCGCATCCCCGCCGATTCCCGGGAACTGCTCGTCGAGCAGCGCGTCGATGGCCGGCCGGTCTCCCCAGCGGCTGCGGACGACCAGTTCGTGTGCAGAGAGCTCCTCGAAATCAACTGCCGAAAACCCGTGACGAGCGAGCCGCTCGGCATACCATCGGCTGCCGCGGCGCATCGCCGGGTCGTGATGCCGCCAACGAAGCTCGAGGTCGCTCATCGCGACTTCCCAGGCGAGCCGCTGAGCTTCGGCACCGGGGTGTCGCTGCAGCGCCTCGACCGTACGCACGACATCCGGAGGTGTGGGACCTCGCAACCATTGGCCTTCGAATTCGTCGAGGCCCGCTTCGATCGCTCCGGATGTTTCGGAGCTCAAATTCATCAATGCCTGTCCTCAGTTGTCATCACGGAGCAGCGATTCGGCAATGCCTTTGATCATATCCATGCGTCGACTGACCCATCTACGGCTGTGCCCCAGCCGGTCGGCGATCTCGATATCGTTGAATCCATCAAGCCGCAAAAGGACGACGCTTCGGGCGGCCGGATCGGCCAACGCATCGAGCAATCGCTGCAGCGCTTCGTCGGCGATCAAATTCGAGATGGGAGTCGGGTCCTTCGTCGCTACCGGAATTGCAAAATCCGAGCCGTCTCCCTCGATTTGCTCCACGGCGAGCATCGGCTGCGGTGGGCTTCGCGTCGGACCGTACATCTGGCGGCGGTATTTGGTGACTTTGCGGTCGACGATGCGGGCCAGCAACCGCCAGACCTGCAAGTGATCCTGAACGTCGGCATAGGCTCCGCCGCGCATCCGCACGACCAGGCTATCGAGGGCGCTGATCGCGGCGACTTCCTCGTCGATGACTCTGCCTTCGCCATCGTGTAACCGCGAATGGGCCAAAGCGACCGAGCGGCGAAAGTAGCAGTGATAGAGCTCGGCGATCGCATCGACGCTCCCGGCGCGGACCTGCGCGAGCAGCTCGGCGAAGTGATCGAGGGAGTCGGGTTCTCGGCTGGACATCGTCAGGCCTTGGAGGGTGGCGCCTGGGAAGATTGGCTCACGGGGGGGGCGGCTGGGCTTCGCGGCTGGGCTGGCCCGGCTGGGCTTCGCGCGGGGCTTGCCAAGCTAGCTCCGCGGCGGGGCGCCGCAACGACGCTCCCCCTCGGACGATCCGAATCGGGTGGGGCAGCGGGGATGCAGCTCGCGGACCAGGAGGCGCGGGGGAGGACGGAGGGAGGCTTGCGCGGCGATCGAAATGGAAACGAGGAAAGCTGCGAAACGGAGGCGACGTCGGTCCGGCCCCGGACTGTGCGGAGTTCGCCCACCCAACAGGGGTGTGTGCGGACTCGACCCACTCGTGGGCCGGCAGCCGTCGTGCCGGGGCGCGGACAACCGCGTCGCCGCTGATCATAGCCGCCGCGGGAGCGGGAAGCAAAAGAAGCGTTCTTTACGCGTGCTGCGCTTCGTTGGCCTGCACAACCGTCTCGACGACTTCGATCAACTGGTCCAGTCGGAACGGTTTGTAGAGCACCGCTTTGGGATGCAGCCCGGCTTGGCGGGCTTTGACGATCGAGTGGCCGGGATCGTAGCCAAATCCGGTCATCAGGATCATGGGGACAGGGTTCATGAATTCTTCCAGCCGGCACATGAGCTGGTAGCCGCTGAAGTCGGGGAGCCGGATGTCGCTGATCACCGCGTCATAACGGCACTCATCGCTTCCCCGGACCATCATCACTGCTTCGCTGCCGACGTGGGCCGTTTCCACGATACAGCCACACCGCTCGAGCAGGTGATGGGCGTCGTTGCGGACTTGCTCGTCGGCGTCGACGACGAGAATCCGGCGACCTTCGAGAATTGAGCGTTGCTGCGACTTGATGCCAGCCGGGACGGCGTCGAGCGGGGTCATCGTCTGCCCGACTTCCTGGATCATCTGCTTGATGTCTCGGGCGTTCTGCAAGATTCGCCGCAAGCGATCGACCATCTCCCCTTTATGGCCGATGTAGCCTTCCATCACGTTCACCGCGTCGTTGAGGATCTCGTCGACCGGCATTGCGACGGCGCTGTGGATCGCTTCGCAGCTTTGCTGAGCCGTATTGGCTTTCTGGGCGACCAGCAGCTCAAGCGTATTGAGGGCGTGAGCGACGTCGCGGGCGAAGATTTCCAGGAACTGAATGTCGCTCGGGGCAAAGGCCCGCGGCTCGGGGCTTTCGACGTTGATCGTCCCCAGCACTTGGTCGTGCAGCATCAGCGGGACCGTCAGCGAGCTGGCCGCTCCGGCCGCTCCGGGAATGTACAGCGGATCGTTGCTGACATCCTCGCAGAGATAGCTGTTGCCGGTCGCCGCGACGTAGCCGGTCACTCCGTTGCCGTTGGGCTGGGCGAACAACTGCCGGTCGGCCGCTTCTTGGTCGATGCCCACGCTCAGCAGCGGCATCAGGTATCCGGTGGCCTGTTCGAGCAGCCGGATCTCGATCACATCGAAGTTCAGCAGGTCGCTTAGATAGTGGCGGATGTTTTCCTTGAGCAGGTCGATTCGCTGATCGACGTCCATCAGGAAAATTTCGTCGGGCCGCAAGTCGGCCAGCTGCCGTCCGGCGAGGTGAATTGCCGCCAGCTTCTGTTGCTGCAGGATCTCCTCGGTGACTTCGCTGACGGTGACCACCAGTTGATCGACGCTTTGCCCCTGCCCGAGCGGAGCTGCGTGGACTTGGAAGTAGCGGTTCTCGGCGGTGCGGAGCGTCATCCCGCTCGGCTGCCCGGTAGCCATCGCGGTATGGAAGGGACAGAAGTCGGGGCCCATGATCTCGGGATTCGAGAGCCCTTCGTAGAATTCCAGCCCGACCAGGCTGTCGCGGCCGGCCCATTCCTCCAGCCGACGATTCGCCCACAGGATGATCCGCTGATCGCTGATCAGGGCGACCCCGTCGGGCATATCCCGCAGAACCTCGTCGGCCCGCAGGACTTCACGGGCTTTGAGGGCATCCGCCGATTGCTGAGCGATCAGCAGGCTGCGGCTCTCGGCGAGCGCATCGCCCCCGATCCGCAGTTCGTCGAACTGCTGGTCTGCGAGCAGGGCGAGAGCCTCCCCGGCCGTCGCCACGGCCAGAATCTCAGCGCCGTCTGAGAGACCTGAACTCTCAGCCGATGCGAGCCCGCCAATCTGTAATATGCGAGGCGTCTTATTCACCCGCGTTCCTCCGCCGACGAATAGAATCGGCAGTCAGCCGCTCTTGAGTATAGGTAACCTGAAAAGGAAACGAAGCCAAGCGTCCGGCTCCAGAGGCTAGGCTGACTTCCACCCGAAAGGGCGATGACGGTCCGTAGTGGCGGCTATGCTGCCATTGCTAGCCATCGCTGGCGGGAGGTCGGCCGCTCGCGGCGGCAGCCATCCCAGGAAAATGTCGAAAATTTAGTCGTTGGCACTGAAAATTTTTCCTCCGCGAGGCACTAACCGCAGCCCCTCGTCGAGTATCACTCGAAATTCACCGTCCGCGGCCCCGCACCCCCAACGCTATCGAAGCTAATTCGGGGGGTTCGAGTCTCCACGTCCTCTAACGGGGGTCAGAGCCCTTCTCGTGCAACGGCTCAATCGAGGGTGCGTGCCGAAACCCATGGCCCTCCCCGGGCCTCAGCGACCGACCCTCTCGCAAGCGGGAGGAAGATGTTTTGAGGTGCCGTTTCTACTTCGGGCGATCGTTTCCTCCGGGCTTTTCACCATCCCTGTGCACGGCTCTCCGAGCTTTGTCTTTTGGGGGGGGCGAGCGAAAAAAGCAACTTTCGCGGCGGCAATTTCTTAGGGAGATCGCCTGCAATCTCCCCGCAATCGGAAATTTTTACCGCCAGTCACTTTTCTCTCATTGGCCTCTGCCTATAAAGCCTCGGGCACCCGTGATCGTCTCGCGGGTGGGCTGCTCTTGCTCCGTGCCGAGTGTCGGGCCGCAAGCTCATTCCCTGGTTGGGGAGGGGTCGTGCGGCACCCACGCAAGGGGCCGATCGAGAGCCGGCTTGGGCGGAGTATCCGCCGCAGCGATTCGCTAGAACCGCGATTGTCCGCCTTGTCTGTGTGATTGCTGCAGCTTGTTTGATCGCTACAGCTTGACAGGGGAGGGGGCGGGCTTACATTGCGGGCGGGGCTGTCCAGGCCAAATCACGCAGCCACTGTCACTCCTTGGTTTTTCTTCTGTTGCCTCACAGGCTGTGAGACGTTCGTGGAGGGTTTACTGCATGAGACATCAACTATTGAAGTACGCTTTGGGACTGGGGGCGGTGGCGGTCACCGCCCTGCCGGCCCTGGCTGGCCACGGCCATCATCGCGGCGGCGGTTGTGCCGGCTGCGGTAATGGCGGAACGCTGCTCAGCAGCGGAGCGATGGTCGCGGGAACTGCTTGCGGCGACTGTGGCACCGCGGTCAGCGGTGTCGCCGAACAGACGCGGACGGTGTACGTGCCCCAGTACGTGACCGAAAAGCGGCTGGTCACGAGCACCGAGTATCGCAACGAACAGCGGACTCGCACCCGCACCATTCAGAAACGGGTCCCGCGGACCGAGAGCCGCACCCAGACCTACACGGTCAACGTTCCTCAGACGCAGACCCGGACCGAAAACTACCAGGTCCGCGTCGCCGTCCCCTACACCGAAGAAGTTCCCTACACGGTGCAGGTTCCGGTCACCCGCCAGGTCGAGCAGACCTATGCGGTCCGCGTGCCGGTGACTCGCCAGGTCGAGCAGGCCTACACGGTCAACGTGCCGTACACCGAGCAGGTCGAGCAGACCTACACGGTTAACGTGCCGTACACCGAGCAGGTCGAGCAGACCTACACCGTGCAGGTGCCGGTGACCGAGCAGGTCGAGCAGTCCTATCAGGTGTGCGTGCCGTACACCGAGCAGGTCGAGCAGACCTACCAGGTGTGCGTTCCCTATACGGAAACGCAGACCCAG
Organism: Candidatus Laterigemmans baculatus; assembly: GCF_010367455.1. Classification (GTDB taxonomy): domain Bacteria; phylum Planctomycetota; class Planctomycetia; order Pirellulales; family Pirellulaceae; genus Laterigemmans; species Laterigemmans baculatus. Next base: position 54,172 of record NZ_WRPR01000013.1, read on the forward strand.
AGCTATGCGGTCCGCGTCCCCTACACCGAGACGCTGACGCAGAACTACACCGTGATGGTGCCGTACACCGAGCAGGTCGAGCAGCCCTACTCGGTCCAGGTTCCTTACACCGAGCAGGTCGAGCAGACCTACACGGTGCAGGTTCCCTACACCGAGCAGGTGACGGAGACCTACACGGTGATGGTTCCCCAGACCGAAACCCGGTCGGCGATGCGGACCGTCTGCAAAGTGGTTCCGGTGACCACGATGAAGAGCGTCACCTGCGATCAAGGGCACTATGAAACTCAGCTGATCAATGTCGGCGGCGGTTGCAGTGACTGCGGCGGCGCGGCGGTCAGCAGCGGCTGTGGAAGCTGCGGAGGCGGTTCGGTCGGCTGCGGTGATTGCGGCGGAGTGGCCGTCGGCAGCGGCTGCGGCAGCTGCGGCGGGGCCTCGCTCGGCGACGCCTGCGGACGCACGATCGCCCGTCGAGTCTATGTCAGCAATCCGGTCACGACCGAAGTTCCGGTCACGACCTACCAGCGGCAAATGGTTCAGGAGCCCTACGAGTACACCGTGACGACCTGCCGTCCCGAGACTCGGGAGCGAACCGTCAACGTGACCAAGTACCGAAGCGAAACGCGGACCCGGACGGTGAACGTCACCAAGTACCGGACCGAACAGCGGACGCGAACCTACGCGGTTACCAAGTGCCGTCCTGAGCAGCGGACCCGGGAATATCAAGTGACCCGTTGCCGCGTCGAGACGCAGACCCGCGAAGTTCCGGTCACGCGGATGCGGTACGAAACCCGCACCCGCACCGTGCCGGTCACGCGGACCCGCTACGAAACCCGCACTCGCACCGTTCCGGTCACTCGCCTGACCACCGAACAGCGGACGCGGACCGTGGCCGTCCAGCGGTGCCGTCAGGAACAGCGGACTCGCACCGTGCCGGTCACCCGTTACCGGACCGAACAGCGGACCCGCATGGTTTCGGTGTGCGAGATGACGACCCAGAACCGTACGCGTACGGTGAACGTCACCAGCTACGTCACTGAGACTCGGACTCGCACCGTGCAGCGGTGCCGCTACGAAACGCAGCAGCGCTCGCGGGACGTGACCTACACCGTGATGGTTCCGCAAACCCGCACGCGGACCTACGACGTGACGGTTTACGACACCGTTCCGGAAGAAGTCACCGAGACCTACACCGTGTGCGTGCCTCACCAGGTGCAACGCGAAGTGGACGTCACCGTGTGCCGCCGCGTTCCCCAAACCGTGACCGTTCCGGTCTGCGGCGGGAATGTGATGAGCAATGGCGTCGTGCTCGGCTCGGGCATCCAGGTCGGCAGCGGTTGCGTTAACTGCCAGTAATTGCAACCCGCCGTTCCAAAACCCTCCACACCCGTCTGTGATGACGGCTGTGAACCGAACCCCGGAGTACCTCGCGTACTCCGGGGTTTTTTTCTGCGCTGGAGAATTCCGCTTTCGCTGATGACCGACCGACCGAAAAGCCGATGGCACTCTCTATGCCTCCTCTTTCAGCCATCGCGGTCAGTCGAATCGCCGGCCAGGCCATGGTCACGGCGGGACGCGTGGCCACGGCGTCAGTCGCCCACTTTGCCGATGTCTTGGCCGAGACCACCGCAGAGACGGGAGAAATCGCTGGCGAAGCGATCGGCAGTGGCGTTGAGCAAGCGGGCGACGTCGGCTCGGCAATCGTCGCACGCGTGCGGGAACTGCTCGAGCAAGTCTCTCTACGTAGCGATCAGCCAATGGGGCTGGATATCTCACCGCTCGGCGATCTCTACGTCTCCACCGAGATGGCCGACCGCGGGCATGTGGAAGCGGCCTTGGGGAGCGACGCGCAGCTCCACCAACTGCTCAACCGCTGGACCTCGCTGACGGGCCAGTCGACCTTCCGCTACAATCCGTAGGCGACCACTCACCAGCCGCCACGCGTTAGCGCCCGCTCGCTGCGGCAGCATTGGGAGCGGGGGGCACGACCCCGGTGGCTGGAGCCAAATCCTGGTGGGCTTTTCTCGGGAACCGCTGCCGGCGGATTGGCGTCAGGAAGGGCAGGATGGTCGTTTCTTTTCCTTTCCCCTCCAGTCCCATTGAGAAGCGTGATGAAGAGCTTATGGATGTTGCCGGTCTTGGTGAGTCTCCTGGCGGTTTCGTTGGGGGCGCCCCAGAGTCAAGCGGAGGAGATCGACATTAAGGCGCGCCCGACGATCACGGTCACCGGCCACGGCGAAACGAGCCGAGCGCCCGACGCAGCCTCGATTACGCTCGGCGTGGAGAAACAAGCGCCCAACGCGGCCGACGCACTGACCGAGAATAACCGGGCGATGGAGCAGCTGATCAACGAGCTCGAGCGCCAAGGGGTGCCGAGCAAGAACGTGCAGACCAGCTCCTTTGACATTTCTCCCCTCTATCGCCACGAGGAAGGGCGGGATCCGCAAGTCGTGGGGTATCGGGTGAGCAATCAAGTACGCGTGAAAGTGGTCGAGCTCGACAAGCTCGGAACGCTGCTCGACACGGTGGTGCGGGTCGGGGCGAACCGCATCCACGGAATCCAGTTCGAAGTCGCCGAAGCGGAGAAGGCGGCCGACGCGGCACGCGAGAAAGCAGTGGAGGATGCGCGGCGGCGGGCCGAGTTGCTCGCCCAAGCCGCGGGTGCCAAGGTTGGCCGCCCGCTGCAGATCCAGGAAACCCTCGGCGGCGGGGAACCGCCGAGGCCGATGGCGATGATGATGGCCCGCGAGTCGGTGCCGATCGCTCAGGGCGAGCAGCAACTGACGGCCGACGTGACGGTCACCTACGAGCTGCTCCCGGCCGAGTAGCGGGGGGCAGCCGAGTAGCGGGGGGCGAGTAGCGGGGGTGGGGCGAATTTTTGGGGGTGGCCCAACTTGACGTTTGGCCGCTTCCCAGCTATCACATTGCCAGACCCGGAGGGTATCCGAATTGGTGAGGAGGCTGATTCGAAATCAGTTGCCCCGCAAGGGGTTGTGGGTTCGAGTCCCATGCCCTCCGCTCGTCAGATTAAGCCACCAGCGTCCGCGCTGGTGGCTTTTTTAATGCGCCTCGCGCTCCGCCCGCGCCCCTGCGCGTTCACGCGTGGGTGCCGACGACCACACCGGGTGGGGTGACGGCGTAGGGTGAAAGCGGAAGTGCATGGGAATCGAACCCACCTGCGGGGTCATTGAAACCCTCGCACGACGGCTTTGAAGACCGCGGCCGCCACCAGGCAAGCAAGCACTTCCAAAGAGGCAACTGTAGCATGGATCGGCTCAGCCCGTGTCGATCCCCGCAGCGTTGCGACGAGTCCCCGCAGCGTCGCGTTTGGCCGATGCCGCCCAGCGAATCCGCCTACTTGGCGCACCGCTTGGCTCACCGCTCGCTTCAACGCGGCCGATGACCGCCGGCGAGAGACCTGCTTGCCGCAAGCCGCCGAGGACGGAAGAGAGCTGGGCCTCGGCGACTCCCATCAGCAAGCCTCCCGAGGTTTGCGGGTCGAACATCGCCCGGTAGCGTCCCGCCCATTCCGCTGGCACTTCGTCGGGCAACATTCCGGCAGCCGCAGCGCGATTCGCCTCGGCCAGCGTGCTCTCGATTCCGGCTCGCAAGGCCGCTTCGGCGCCCGGGAGTAGCGGGAGGGCTGTCAAGTCGAGCTCGGCGGTCAGAGGCGAAGGGGCCGAGTCGCGGGAACTGTCGAGCATTTCCAGCAAATGCCCGAGCAAGCCGAAGCCGGTGACATCGGTGACCGCCGCGAGTCCCGCCTCGATCGCCACCGCGGCAGCGGCCTGATTGCTCGCGAGCATCGACGCGAGCAAGCTCTGCAGATCGGGCCCGCGGCACTTCGCCTGGCGATGAGCCGCGAGCAGGACTCCGCTCCCCAACGGTTTGCTGAGCACCAAGTGGTCGCCCGCAGCGAGTCCGGCTTTGAGCGGCATCGGGCTCCCGGTACTTTTCGCGCCGCGTTCTGTCGGCCGCTCGCCGCGCCTCCCAAGTCGCTCGCCGAGCAACGTAAAGCCAAACACGCCCTGCTCTCCTTCGATCGAGTGCCCGCCGACGATCGGCACGCCGAGGGGACGGAATTCGGCGAGGCTACCGGCAAGCCACTCGAAGAGGAGTTGTTCCTGCTGGGCGGCGGGACCGGGGGGCACGATCGCATGTGCCAGTGCGGCCGTGGGGACCGTACCCTTGGCGAACAGGTCGCTGAGCGCGTTGAGTGCGGCGACTCGACCGACCACGAAGGGGTCATCGAGAAAAGCGGCAAAAAAATCGGTCGTCGCGACGACCGAAGCCCCGCCCGTCCAATCGATCTCCGCCACATCCTCAGCCTGCTCGAGCCCCAGCTTGATCCGCGGCGAGCTCGGGTTGTCGAGCCGGGCAAGGACGCGGCGGAGCGTCGTCGACGCCAGTTTGCCCCCACACCCGGCACACCGCATCGGAGCTTCCCGCTCGGCACGCTGCTCGGCACCGCGAACCGCTGCCATCGCGTCGAGCGAGTAGTCTTGATGCTTTGCCATGAACCGCCGGTCGATACGATCTTTCAACCACCAGCACCAGCGACCCTCGGCGGACCAGCCCCGGTAATCGAGCACGGCTCGTCCGTCTCCGGTGTTCAGCAGCGACAAAAAATTCCGCTGTGGCTTCCACTTGCGGAGCGGCTCTCCATGGAGCGAACGCTGGAGGTTCTCCCACAGCACCGGCCCTTGGCGGACCGCGTACACGCCTGCCTTGGGAGTCGGGCGTGACGGGCAGGTTCCCGAATCGCCGACGACGAAGATCGAGCTGCTCCCGAGGCTCCGCAAGGACTCGTCGACGAGCAGGAAGCCGGCGTCATCCTTGGGCAGTTCGAAGCTCGCAAAGAGTTCCGGCCCGACCGCACCGACGGCCCAGATCACTACATCCGCAGCCAGATGTTGCGAGCCCTCCTGCGGATGCTCGACGACGACGCTCTCGGAGGTGAGCTGTCGGACTTCGCAATGCATCAGCCGGCGGTGGCCGCGCTCCTCCAGCACCCGCTCGGCGCGGCGAACCGCTGACGGTGAAGCCCCCGAGAGCAGCTGCGCGCCCCGATCGACCAGCGTGAGCTCGAGCGTTGCAGCGGGAAAGTGCTGGGCGATAAACGCCGGCAAGCAGAAAGCGATTTCCACGCCCCCAGCCCCCCCGCCAGCGACGACGGCGCGCAGCGGCCGACCCGCTTCAGGCGACCGGCCGGCATCTACGGGCCGACGCTTCTCGAGGGCTGCCTGCACGCGCGCTCGCAGCCGCGGCAAAAACGTCTGCATCGGTTTGATCGACAAGGCATGTTCGAGCCCTGAAACCGCCGCCGGACGCGACCCAATCCCGATCGACAGCCGGTCGTAGGGGAGCGGTGGCCGATCGGCAAAATGCAGCTGCTGGTTCCGTAGATCGAGCCCCACGCACTCGGCCAGCAGCAAGCGGGCTCCGACCGCCTGGCATCGGCGGACCAGATCGACTTGCATCTGCTCCACTGGGTACTGGCCAGCCAGCGTTCCCGGAACCATTCCCGAGTAGGCCGCTTGCCAACGGTTTGAAATGCAGGTCAAACGGACTCCCGGCAGCGGTCGCATCTTCCACATCCGCAGGAGGTGCAGGTGGGTATGCCCGCCGCCGAGGAGCACGAGTTCACGATTCGGCAGGGTCTGGATCATGGTGCTGGCCTCGGCTCTACGATAGCGTGGGCTCCAAGGATGACGCGACTGGTCCGCAGGCTAAGGCTCTGTCAGAAAACCCAGCTGACACCCTCCCCCCGGGAGGGTCGCGAGGAACGAGCGGGGAGGGCGATCCGCGGCGTAGAGGCCGAAGCGCGAACGGATTCAGCTGGCCCTCCCCGGGCCTGAGAGCCCGACCCTCCCGGGGGGAGGGTGATGGGGAACAGCGGTTTTCTGACCGAGGCTAGCGCCTACGGCTCATGAACGCGGCTGCGAGGCCCGAGGCTAGCACCTACGGCTCATGAACGCGGCAGAGGGAAAGGTGAATGGGGATGACGAGGCATTTGATCCTGGGAACGGCTGGCCATATCGATCATGGCAAAACCGAACTGGTCAAAGCGCTGACCGGAACCGATGCCGATCGCTTGCCCGACGAAAAGCGACGGGGAATGACCATCGATCTGGGATTCGCCGAGTTGCGGCTCGGCGATCTGCAGCTGGGAATCGTCGACGTTCCGGGGCACGAGCGACTCGTCCGCAACATGCTCTGCGGAGCGATGGCGATCGACTTGGCTCTGCTCGTCGTTGCCGCCAATGAATCGGTGAAGCCACAGACCCGTGAACATCTCGAGATTCTCAAGCACCTGGGGATCGAGCACGGCGTGATCGTGCTGAGCAAGTGCGATCTCGTCGAACCGCATTGGCTGGATTGCGTCGCGGAGGAAGTTCGCTCCCTGGTCGCGGACAGCCCACTGGCTCAGGCCCGAGCGGTCGGCGTCAGCAGTCTCACGGGCCAAGGGCTGCCGGAACTGCGGGCGGCTTTGGCCGAGGCCGCCGAGCACGCCGCCCGCTCGCCGCGACGCCAACAGCTGCAAGCGCCTTTCCGGATGGCGATCGACCGGGCGTTCACCGTCGAGGGGCACGGCACGATCGTCACCGGCAGCGTCGCCAGCGGGCTGCTGCGAGTGGGCGAGGAAGTCGCCCTCGAGCCGCAGGGAACCGCCGTCCGCGTGCGGGGACTCCAGTCCCACGGGGTGGCCGTGGACCGTGTCGCTCGGGGCCAGCGGGCGGCGATCAATCTAGTCGGAGTTTCGCTCGAGGAGGCCCATCGAGGCGACGTGTTGGCCCCGCCCGGTTACCTCACCCCGAGCTGCCGATTGCACGTCGCCCTCTCCCTCAACCGCCCCCCGATGCGGCACGCTTCCGCCAGCGACCCGCCGCCTCGCAACCCGCGCCGCAAAATTTCCGTGCGGGTCCACCTGGGGACCAAGGAAATTCAGGCCACGCTCCGCTGGCTCGAGCCGCGGGGGGATGATTTTGACCAGGACGGAAGTGTGCTGCTGGCGGAGCTGGAGTTGAGCGAGCCGGCAGTCTGCGTGTGGGGGCAGCCGGTGGTCGTGCGGAGTCAGGCGCCGGTCGCGACGCTCGGCGGCGGACGCGTCGTCGATCCGCATCCCCGCCCGCTGCGGCGGAGAGCGACGGAGGAGGTTTCCGCGATTCGAGAGCTGGCATCCGAGTCGCCACGGGCTCGGCTCGCCTCGCTCTATTTCCTCAGGGGCTTCGGCGAATTGGGCGCCGCCGAGGTGGTCCGTCGCGGAGGAATCCTCGGGGAGTGGGAATCGCTCCGCGATTCGCTGGTCGCAGAGCGGGTGCTCGAGAGGCTGCCGCTGGCACCGGGACGCCTCCTGCACGTGCATGCCCAGGTCTTGGAGAGAGCAATGACACGGGTCGAGCAACTGCTGGCCAAATACCACCAGCGGAATCGCACCCAAGCGGTCTTCCCGCTGTCGGTGCTACACAAGATTTTCAGCGGGAGCGAGTCCCCGCGGCACACGGCCCAGTGGCTCGCCGCGGTGGTCGAGCGGATGCGGAGCCAAGGGCGGTTGACGGTGACGCCCGCCGGGGTGGCGCTGCCGGGGGCCGGACCGCAACTCTCCAAGCCGCAGCAGCAGTTGTACGAGGAGATCATCGAGACGCATCGCCGCTGCGGATGTGCTCCGCCAGCGATCGACCAGCTCGCCCCGACCGCGGCCACCCGTCGCTCGGTCGTCCCGAAGCTGGTCGAGCTGGCGATTGCCCAGGGGCATCTCGTCCGCGTTTGCTCGGCGTGGTGCCTGCACGCGGAAGTCGAAGGCGAGGTCCGGCGGACGCTTGTCGAACGACTCGGCGAAAGTTCGTTTGCGGTCCGCGATCTGCGCGAACTGCTGCACGTTTCACGCAAGTATCTGGTCCCGCTCTGCGAGTATCTCGATCGGATCGGCTTTACCCGGCGGGAGGGCGATCGGCGGACGATCGTCGGCTCCGGAGGTGGAATCGAGAGCCAGCCCGATCGCCTGCCCGAGGAGGTGAGCTCGTGAACGAGCCGCATGCGGTGGTGCGTCGCTTACCGAGTGTCAGCCGAGCCATCGATAGCGAAGCCTTTGCACCGCTGGTCGATCGCTACGGCCGGCCGGCGGTGATCGACGAGTTGCGGAAGGTGTTGGCCGAGCACCGCGAGCGGTTGCTCACAGCCAGCCACTCGCTCGATTCACGCCCCGGTCCGGCGGCGAATGGGAACGCTCCCGCCGCAAGCGTTCGCGAGTTGGGGCTAGGTGCGTTGAGCGAGCAAGTGCAGCAGCGGTTGGATCGGCGGCGGCGCTCTCGCAGCCTCCGCCCGGTGATCAACGGCACGGGGATTCTGCTGCACACTGGGCTCGGCCGCGCTCCGCTGGCTCGGGAAGCGATCGACGCGATTGCGGCCGTGGCCGCTGGATATGCAAGCGTGGAGCTCGATCTGGAGAGCGGCCAGCGGGGGCGGCGAGCGCGAGCGGTCGATGAGCTCCTGTGCGAGCTGACCGGCGCCGAAGCAGCGGTGGTCGTCAACAATAACGCGGCGGCGACGGTGCTGAGCTTGGCGGCGCTGGCCGCGGGACGCGAAGTCATCGTCTCCCGCGGCGAGTTGATTGAGATCGGAGGCCAGTTTCGGCTGCCCGAAATCATGGCCGCCAGCGGAGCGGTGCTGCGCGAAGTCGGGAGTACGAACAAAACGCGGATCGACGACTATGCCCAGGCGATCGGTGAAGCGACCGGAGCGTTGCTGCTGGTCCACCCGAGCAACTACGTGGTGGTCGGATTCACCGAACACGTCTCGCTCGACGAACTGGTCCGGTTGGGGCGCAGCCGCGGCGTGCCGGTGATCCACGACATTGGTTCGGGGGCGTTGGTCGACTTCGCCCAGTTCGGATTCCGAGATGAGCCGCTGGCCGAGCGAAGTATCGCCGCGGGAGCCGACGTGGTGCTGTTCAGCGGCGATAAGCTGCTCGGCGGACCGCAGGCGGGAATCATCCTTGGTGGGCGGGCGGCGATCGAACGGATCGAACGCCATCCGTTGGCCCGGGCGATGCGAGTCGACAAGCTGACGCTGGCCGCGCTGGCCGCGACGCTCGAGTTGTACCGCGATCCGCAGCGGACGAGCGGCACCGTTCCGCTGCTCCGGCTGCTCGCGACTCCTGCCGCGGAACTGCGGACGCGGGCCGAGCGGCTCGTCGCGGCGCTGACGGCGCTGCCCGCGTTCGCCGAAAGTTTTGCGGAGCCGGAAGTGCTCCCCGGACATGGCTATTTAGGGGGCGGCGCGGTTCCCACCCAACAGCAAGCGTCGTGGTGCGTGGCGCTCTCCCCGCGATCCATTGGCCTCGACGAGTTCGCCCGCCGCTTGCGCGCCGCGCGGCCAGCGATCGTCGGCCGGGTGCACGACCAGCGCTGGTGGCTCGACCTGCGGACGGTGTTTCCTGAGCAGGATGCGGAGGTCGTGGGGGTCCTATCAGCCGCCACGCGCTAGCGTCCGGTTTTCATGGCGTTAGCGGGAACCGGGGGCTCGCGCTCGGCGGCTGATGCAATACCCGAGAAGGGCGCGGGGCGTCCGAGCGTCCTCTCCCGCAGACCGGCCCGGGGTTTGCACGCGCCCTCGGCGGACCCGTCCCGACTCAGGAGCTCCGACCGATGTCCGCTTCCAAACCTTCGGCCAAAACTTCCACACGCCAACCGCAGCCGTTTAGCCCCCAATCGCTCGCCAAGGGCTCCCGGCTCCAAGGAGCCTCGCTGACCCACAGCGTCTGTCCCTATTGTGCCGTCGGATGTGGGCTGAATATCTACAGCAAGCGGGGCGAAGTGATCGACGTCGAGGGCAATCCGGAAAGCCCGATCAACGAAGGGACGCTCTGTCCCAAAGGGGCCAACGTCTTCCAATTGGTCCACAATCCCCACCGCGTGAAAACGGTGATGTACCGCGCTCCCTACTCGGACCACTGGGAGACGAAGTCGCTCGACTGGGCGCTCGACCGGATCGCCGAACGCATCAAATCCGCCCGTGAGAAAGGTTTTGCAGCGGAAGATGCCGACGGCAATCGGCTGAACGCGGTCCGCAATATCGGCACGCTCGGCGGTGCGGTGCTGGACAACGAAGAGAATTATCTCATCAAAAAGTTGTTCGGTGCCGGATTGGGAGTCGTCTCGATCGAGAATCAAGCGCGGATTTGACACTCCGCCTCAGTGCCCGGTCTGGGTGCTTCGTTCGGCCGCGGCGCGGCCACCAATTACCAGCAAGATCTGGCCAACAGTGATTGCATCCTGATCATGGGCTCGAACATGGCTGAAGCCCATCCGGTCGGGTTTCGCTTTCCGCTGCAGGCCAAGGAGAAAGGTGCCAAGCTGGTCCACGTCGATCCCCGTTTCTCCCGCACTTCGGCCCTCTGCGATCTGCACGTGCCGATCCGCGCCGGAACCGATATCGCTTTCCTGGGCGGTGTGATCAACTATGTTTTGACTGAGGAAAAGTGGTTCAAGGAGTACGTCCTCGACTACACCAACGCGGCCACGATCATCGAGGAAGGTTTTCTCGACACCGAGGATCTCGATGGCTTGTTCAGCGGGTTTCAGCCCGATCGGGCGCAGTACTCCCCCTCCGAAGGACACTGGGGATACGAAGAACGCGGCAGCCATCAACAGGATCGGGATCAGGGCCAAAGTCGGGACGAAGCTCGCGTTTCGGAGCAAGGTCCAGGTCAGGAGGCGGAGCCTTCCGCGTCACCGAGCGACGAATCGCATGTGCAGGCCAGTGAGATCGACACCTCGCACGTTCGCGAGGTGAGCGAGAAGCTCGATAGCCGGGGCGTCCATGGCCCCGGGCTGATGGGGGGCGCCAGCACGCACGAAACCGAACGGGGTTCGGCCGTGGAAGCTCCGGCTGGCGAGCCGTTGCAAGATCGGACCCTCAAGCATCCCCGCTGCGTGATGCAAATCCTCCGCAGGCATTTTAGCCGCTACACCCCGGCAATGGTGTCGGAGGTGTGCGGTTGCAGCGAAGCGGATTTCCTGCGGGTGGCAGAATGGTTGTGCGAAAATTCGGGACGCGAAAAAACGTCCGCAATCGTCTATGCGGTCGGCTGGACGCAGCACACGACGGGCGTCCAAAACATTCGCGCCGCTTCGATCCTGCAATTGCTGCTCGGGAACATCGGACGTCCGGGAGGCGGGATCATGGCGATGCGAGGACATACCAGCATTCAAGGCTCCACGGACATTCCGACATTATATGATTTGCTGCCCGGCTACTTGCCGCAGCCCATCGTCGGTGAAGACCGGGGAGGTCTTGACGATTACGTCCGCTTCGAAGGCCTACCCACTGGGTACTGGACGCATACCAAAAAATTCATGGTCAGCTTGCTCAAAGCTTATTATGGAGATGCGGCCCAGCCTGAGAACGATTTTCACTACGACTGGCTGCCCCACCTGGACGGTGATTATTCGCAGTTGCCATTCTTTGATCGAATGGCGCGGGGCGAAGTCGATGGGTACATTCTGTTCGGCCAGAATCCTGCCGGTGGGGGGCCCAATGCGGGACTGCATCGCGCGGGACTGCGGAATCTCGATTGGCTCGTCGTTCACGATTGGTTTGAGATCGAAAGCGCCGTTTTTTGGAAAGATGATCCCACCGGTCCACCGCCCTCGGAGATCAAGACCGAAGTCTTCTTTATGCCGGCGGCTAGCATTCCGGAGAAAGAAGGCACGTTTACCAATACCCAGCGACTGCTGCAGTGGCACGACAAGAGTGTCGATCCGCCGGGCGATTGTCGCAGCGACGCGTGGTATGTGTACCAGCTGGGCAAGCGACTCAAGAAACTGTACGAAGGCTCGGCCGATCCGAAGGACCAGCCGCTGCTGAATCTGACGTGGGACTACGATCAAGAATGGCCGCACCCATTGCCCGATGGCCAGCCGAGCCGTATCGAGGGCGAGCCAGATATTGCGAGGATTCTGCAGGAGATTAACGGCCGGAATCTGGCGGAGGTCGATCCCGCCACGGGGCAGCCCAAGTTGGTCGGCGGTTTTGAAGAACTGCGAGAAGATGGCAGCACTGCGTGCGGGTGTTGGATCTATTCGGGTTGCTACCCGGAACCGAATCTCAATCGGCCTCGCCAGCGGGTGCGAACCGCCAATCCGCTGCAGCCGGAGTGGGGCTTTGCGTGGCCGAACAACCGCCGCGTGATGTACAACCGCGCCTCGGCCGACCCGGCCGGCCGACCCTGGTCGGAGCGAAAGAAGCTGATCTCCTGGGACGAGGACCAGCAGCGGTGGGTGGGGTTGGACGTGCCCGACTTCGAACCCGATAAGCCGCCCGAGTACCGGCCGTCGCTCGATTGCACAGGGATGGATGCGATCGCCGGCAACCAGCCCTTCATCATGAAACCCGATGGCCGCGGTTGGCTCTATGCCCCAGGAAAGCCGAAGGATGGGCCGCTGCCGGTGCATTATGAACCGGTGGAGTCTCCGGTCGAGAATGCACTCTATCCTCACCAAACGATCGACCCCACCACGCGATTCTTCGAAGGCCCGCTGAACTCGCTCGCCCACACGCCGACCCGTGAGTTTCCAATCGTCGCCTGCACCTTCCGCGTGACCGAGCATTATTTGAGCGGCCCGATGAGCCGCTTCAACAGTTGGCTGAACGAACTGATGCCGGCAATGTTCGTCGAGCTAAGTCCCGAACTGGCTGGCGAGAAAGGCATCGTCCATGGCGAGTGGGCGACGATCATCTCGGCTCGCGGAGAAATCGAAGCGCGGGCGCTGGTCACACGGCGTATCCGACCGCTGAATTTGAAGGGCCGCATCCTGCACCAGATTGGATTGCCCTTCCACTGGGGATTTGCCGGCGAGAGCGTCGGAGGAATCGCGAATGATCTGACGTCGCTGGTGGCCGACCCGAACGTCAGCATGCATGAGGCTAAAGTCTTTGCCTGCCAAATCCGCAGCGGTCGCTCGCGTTATCCCGCGGGGCAGCCGACCAAGAACTACACGCCCTGGCCGCAGCGCAACCCCACGCCCGATACGCCGCCTGCTTCGCAACCGGAGGGACATCTGCGATGAATCCCCTCACGCCACCACTCGATGTGCTGCTGAACGCTTTTCCGCCACGGTACACGCCGGTCCCCGACCCCGAGGACGAACCGACGGCGCGGATGGGGTTTTTTACCGATACCACGCTGTGCATTGGCTGCAAAGCTTGTGAGGTGGCCTGTAAACAGTGGAACCAGTTGCCGTCGGACGGTTTGGATTTTACCGGCAATAGTTATGACAACACTGGCCATCTTTCTCAAAGCACTTGGCGGCACGTCGCGTTCAAGGAACGGCACAGTGAGGATGGAACGAGTCGATGGTTGATGATGAGCGACGTGTGCAAACACTGCGAAGAAGCTCCCTGTTTGCAAGCCTGTCCGACGGGTTCGCTGATCTACAACGAGTTCGGCGATGTGTATTTGCAAAATGACATCTGCAATGGTTGTGGATACTGCGTCGTCGCCTGTCCCTTCGGCGTGCTCGGTCGCAGCGACGAAGATGGGCATGCTCATAAATGCACGATGTGTTACGACCGTCAGAGCGATGGTATGGAACCGGCCTGCGCTAAAGTCTGTCCCACGAACTCGATCCAGTTCGGACCGGTCGAGGAACTCCGCGAGCAAGCGAAAAAACGCGTCGAACAATTGCAGGAGCGAGGCAGGGAGTCTGCCTATTTGTATGGTGCGGACGCGTTCGAGGAATACAGCTCGCTGAATGCGTTTTTCTTATTGGAGGATCACCCGAACCACTACAACCTTCCGGAGCAACCCAAGCATCCATTCAAGGGACAGGGGGTTCGATACGCCGTGGGCATTGCTGCCGGCGTGGCGTTGTCGGCCGTCTCCGCCCTGTTCCTCGCACGAGAGGATTGAAGCCATGAAGCGTCCAGGATTGATCGAGACGGGTCGCAACTCCCGAGCGATAGGGCGTCGTGACGACCGCTCGCCCCAGGGTGAGGATCGGGACGCGGAGGAGGCTGGGTACTACGATTTGTCGATGCTCAAGCCGCCGGTTTGGAAGTGGGAGATCGCCTCCTACTTTTTTTTGGGCGGTTTGTCGGCCGGTGCGTATTTACTGTCGCGTTTGGCGGCACGCTTCGGGGGACGGTCGATGGAAGGCGTTCGCAGCGTGGGAACGGCCGTGGCGGCGATCGCCGCGTTGCCCTGCGCCCCGCTGCTGATCAAAGACCTTGGACATATGAGCCGCTTTCATCATATGCTGCGGGTCGTGAAGCCGGAGTCGCCGATGAGCGTGGGGACGTGGGCGCTAACCGTTTACTCGGCAGCCGTGGCCCTCTCGGCCGTGCAGGAATGGCTCGGCAGCGAGTCGCTCGATGGGGCGGCAAAACGCCGGATTGCCGCGGCACTCGAGCGGGGCCGTCCGATCATGGTGACCGCGCTGGACGGCGCGGGCATTCCCGCGGCTCTGGTCATGATCAGCTACACCGGAGTGCTCGTCAGCTGCACTGCGATTCCTGCCTGGTCGCGGCAGGCGTGGCTGTCACCGTTGTTCGTCGCCAGCGGGATGAGCACTGCAGCCGCCTCGATCCAGCTCGGATTGGCCGCCACGCGGGAGGGAGAAGAGCCGACAGCGGCGGAGGCGGCGCTGGAGAAGATCGAGTCGGTCGCACGTTTGGCCGAAGCGGTTTCGCTCGGCGGTTACCTCCGATCGGCCGGTCCGCTGGCTCGTCCGCTGACACATGGCAAGCTGGCCCACCACACGTTGCTCGCCGCCGCCGCACTGGCGATACCCGAAGCGATCCACCATCTGCTGCCGGGCAAGCCGAGTCGCTGGAAGACCTATCTCGCCGCTGGCATCACGTTGGCTGGCGGGATGTCGCTGCGGTGGGCGGTGGTCCACGCCGGTCGTGAGTCGGCGAACGATCCGCACGCCGCCCGCCAGGCGAGCGGGCCGAGTCATCCTGAACAGGGTCGCCTTTCGCTCCGCGAAAGCAGCGCAGATCGGCTACTTTCGCGGAGCGAAAGGCGACTATGACAGTCCCACCCCTGCCGCCGGGAGCGCGGGAGTTGCCGGTCCATCGCGTGCGGGCTGGGTTGTGGACGGCGGAGCAGGACGCGCTGGCGATCGAGGAGCCGCTTGAGACGCGGCTGATCTACCACCGCCGCGGTCGGCGGCGGCGAAAGACCATCGCTGTGACGATGCGGACACCGGGGCACGACGTGGAGTTGGCGGTCGGATTCCTGTTCGCCGAAGGGATCCTCAACAGCCGCAGCGATCTGCGAGTCGCAGCGCACTTTGGGCCGGTCAAGGAGGAGGGAATTCGCAACATCGTGCAGGTGGAGCTCCGTCCCGATGCGTCAGTCGATCTCGAGCGACTGAAGCGAAACTTCTACACCTCGTCGAGCTGTGGGGTGTGTGGCAAAGCCTCGATCGAGTCGCTGCGGGTCAGCGGGTGCGCGCGGCTGAGTGCCGAGGATCCGCGAGTGGATCCCGCTTTGATCGCGAGCCTGCCAGCAAAACTTCGCGAGGCGCAGGCGGTTTTTGCGTCGACCGGGGGGCTGCACGCCGCGGCGCTGTTCGATGCGTCGGGCACGCTCCGGTGGCTGCGTGAAGACGTTGGTCGCCACAACGCGCTCGACAAGCTCGTCGGTCGCCAGTGGCTCGATGGTCGACTTCCGTCGAGCGATTCGCTGCTGGTCCTCAGCGGCCGGGCGAGCTTTGAGCTAATGCAAAAGGCAGCGCGGGCAGGCATCCCGATCGTCATCGCCATCGGCGCCCCCTCGACTCTGGCCGTCGAACTCGCCCGGGAGCACGGGATCACGCTGATCGGCTTCGCCAGAGAAAACCGCTTCAACATCTACAGCGGCGAACGGCGAGTTAGGGCACCGCGGGATCGCAAGATCGGTGAAATATAGTCGCCTTTCGCTCCGCGAAAGTAGCGCTGCAGCACAACTTTCGCGGAGCGAAAGGCGACTATGCGGCGGGCCGCACTTCGCGATTAGGGTTCGACATCCGCAGGAGCGAGCCAGGCACCGGCTGCGGCAAGCATTGTTTCGACGCCGGTTCGCAGGGTCGGGTGGAGGACTGGTGCGAACTGCGGCGAATGGTTCGACGGGATCGCGTCCATGTCGGCCCGCAGCAGCACGGTGGCGCCTTCGCCGTTGCGCAAGACACCGCCGACACCCGTGCCGCCGACCTTCTCGGTGACCTCGTAGCCGTGCTCGTTCAGCCATTTGGCAGCGATACCGGCGGTCCGGTGTTCCTGCATCGCAAGCTCGGGATTGGCATGAATGTCCTTGTAGATGCGTTCGAGTTCCGCCAGCAGAGCATCCGACGGAGCAGGCAGAGTCGGGCGTCGGGCCGCTGCATCGCGACTCGCTGCCTCCGGGCTGGCCGGCTGATTTTCCTGGGCCGACAATGGGGGAGTGCCGGTGCTCGCCGCAAGCAGGAGCAGGAATCCCGACGCGAGGCGGCGAACGGCGTTAAACTTCGTGAACTGCATGGCTAGGTTCCTTGGGAGCCGGAGGTTGCCGGTGGGGCTAGCGGAGCAAGGGGGGGACCCAAGGACGCATCGGAGAGTTGTGTCGAGACGGCGATATGTTCGCCGTCACACGCTGGCTTGGATCGGTACGGCCGTCGTCGCCAGTCTCTTATTGGCCGCGTTTCTCATGCGATCTTGGACGCTGGTCTGGATCGCGTTGCCGCTCGGGGTGGTATATCTGTTGTTGCTGACGATGCCCGTATTCCTGGGGGTGGTGACGGGCGACGATGACGACGGCAACAAGTCCTGAGTCTGGTAAGCTGATGCGTCGGCATCGAGGACCTCGCTAATCGTGGAGCACCGCTCGGAGGGCCGCTTGCGCGGCGTGGTAGCCCGACATTCCGTGGACGCCGGGGCCGGGAGGCGTGGAGGCCGAACAGAGGAACAGGCGAGGGTTCGGAGTCGCGTAGGGCGTGGGGCCGAAGGTGGGACGAGCAAGAATCTGGCGAAGGTCCATCACTCCGCCGGTGATGTCCCCACCGATGTAGTTCGCGTTGTAATTCTCAAAGTCAGCTGGCGCCATCACATGGCGGGCCAAAATCCGATCGCGAAAGCCCGGAGCAAAGCGTTCCATCTGAGCTTCGATCGCTTCGGTCATGTCGACCCGCGAACCGTGCGGGACATGGCAGTAACCCCACCCGGTATGTTTTCCGGCCGGGGCGCGGGATGGATCCAAAACGCTTTGCTGGGCGACCAGCAGGAACGGGCGCTCGGCCGGTTGGTCCGACCAGGCGGCTGCCTCCGCTTGGGCGACTGCGTCGAACTCACCTCCGACGTGGACCGTGCCGGCGCGGCGGCAAGCCTCGGCCGTCCACGGGATCGGTCCCTCCAACGCCCAGTCGATCTTGAAAACTCCCGGACCGTGCCGAAAACGCTCCAGCTTCTGACGGTAGCTTGCCGGCAAGGCGTCGCCGGCGATCCGGGCGAGTTGCCGCGGCGAGAGGTCAAAGAGCACCGCCCGGTTCGGAGGAAGTTCCGCCAGCGAAGCGACGCGATTGCCCGTGACGACTTCGCCACCGAGTTGCCGCAGGTAGCTCTGGAGCGCCTCGGAGATTCGCCCCGACCCGCCTCGCGGCAATGGCCAGCCGCCGTGGTGGGCGGTCAGCGAAAACATCAGTCCCACCGCGGCCGTGAACCGCTGGTCCAGCGGCAATACGGCGTGTGCCGCCATTCCAGCGAACATCCCCTGCACTTTCGGTTCGGCAAACCATCGCTTCGCCAATCGCTCGGCCGACTGCATTCCGCGGAGCCCGAACCGAGCGAGCGCCAGCGGATGGCGTGGGAGTTGGACCGGCGTGAGTACTTGCGAGAGGATCCCATCGGCGGCAGCGAGCAGCGGTTTGAGCAAGCGACGATACGACTCGCCGTCGGAACCGAAGCCGGCGGCGGTTTCTTCGAGCGAGCGATACACCGCCGCGGCTGAGCCGTCGGGCAGCGGATGCGCCAGCGGCACCTCGGGCTGGATCCACTCGAGTCCATGCTGTTCGAGCGGCAGCGAGCGAAAAAACGGCGATGCCACTCCGAGCGGATGAATTGCCGAGCAGATATCGTGGACGAACCCAGGCAGCGTCAGTTCGGCCGAACGGGTCCCGCCGCCGATCGCGTCCGACGCTTCAATCACCATGACCGAACGCCCCGCTTGGGCCAGCGTCACCGCCGCGGCCAAGCCGTTGGGCCCGGAACCGACGACGACCGCATCGTAGCGGCGGGAGGGTGCAGGCGGGCCGGGGATGGGGCGGTCGTTTGTGGAGTGCGGTGAGGCCACGGGGGTTCCCGGATGCGAGGCGGAGGTGTCGAGCGGCATCGTGGAAGCGGAAGCCGACGGGGCACCCTTTCTACTGGATTCGCGCTTCCGCGTCGGTCATGCTCTCCCAAAGGGGGCGTCCTCTTAATCGTGCTCGTGCTGACAAATTCGTACTCGTACTCAGCGAAGCGGTACTCGTACTCGTACTCGAAATCGGCCGCAACATTCCCGTGAAGGTTGGCCCGCCCGAATTCGAGTACCGCTGCGCTGAGTACGAGTACGAGTACGAGTAGGAGTAGGAGTACGAGTAGGAAATGAGGCGCGAGTCGAGAGAACGCCGCGGGAAACCTCGTTCGGGACACTACCGGAGACCAGGGTTATGCAGTCGATTGGGCGGTCGTACGCAAACTGGATTCGCGGGGCACTGCTGCTCGCTGGACTGTCTGGATTCACCGCAGCCTCGATGCCGCTCGCAGCATCGGCCGCCGACGGCAATCGGCTGACGTATCTCGACGAGTTTTGCAATCCGTACTACGCCCACCGCGAGTTCCCCAAGCTGACGACGCCGCAGTGGGTCGGCGAGGAGAACGTGGACGCGGTCGTGACGCTCGGCATCGACGACATGCGGGAGGTCGAGAAGTACGAAGCGTTCCTCCGCCCGCTGCTCGAGCGGCTCCAAGCGATCGACGGTCGCGCTCCGGTGAGCATCATGACCTGCCAGGTCGACCCCGCGCATCCGCACCTTCAGACGTGGCTGGCCGAGGGGCTGTCGATCGAGACGCACACGGCCGATCATCCCTGCCCCTGCTTGACCGGCAGCGACTTCGACCGCGCGAAAGCGACCTACGACAGCTGCGTCGATCAAATCGCCTCAATCCCGGGCAACGATCCGGTCGCCTTTCGCTTTCCCTGCTGCGACTCGAAGAACACGCCCAGCCCGCGGGCGTTTGCCGAGATCCTGAACCAGACGACGCCGAACGGAAATTTCTTGCAGTTGAGCACGTCGGTGGCTGCGATTCTGACGGCCGACGATCCCGAGTTGCCGCGGCAGCTGGTGTTCGACGAAGACGGGCGGCCGCGGTTCTCCAAGTACGTGCCGTTTCCCTCGTTCGTCAACAAAGTCGAGAACTATCCCTACCCGTTCGTGATCGGTCGCAAGATTTGGGAGTTCCCGATCTCGGTGCCGGACGATTGGCAGGGCCAGCATTTGAACCAGCCGAACAACCCCAAGACGCTCGCCGACTTGCAAGCGGTCATCGACGCCACCGTGATCAAGCAAGGAGTCGCCAATATCGTCTTTCACCCGCACAACTGGATCCGCAGCGATCAGATGGCGGGGCTGGTCGACCACGTCCACAGGACCCATGGCGAGCGCGTCCAGTTTCTCACGTTTGCGGAATGCATGGCGCGGATCAACGAGCACTTACTGGCTGGCCACCCGCTGCGCACGGCCGAAGGAGCGGACAACGGTGTGCGGCTGTTGGACCTCAATGGCGACGGGTTTCTGGATGTCGTGCTCGGCAACGACCGAGCCCAGCTGACGCGGCTTTGGTCGCCTGAGGAGAGCCGCTGGATCGAGTCGAGTTTTCCGGTGCGGATCGTGCATTCGATCGAAGGGAGCCCCGAGCGCGGCACTGGCAAGGAGACCGCGGATGCCGGCGTGCGCTTCGGTGTGCTCGGCGACGGCCAAGTCTGTTTGATCGTCCGCAGCGCGGCTGAAGCGGGCGGTTGGCGGTTCGAGGGGCAGCGCTGGGTTGAGGACCCGACGCTGCTCGAAGGACTGGAGATCGAGGGGCGACCGCTGTGGACCAGTCGCCAAGGCCGCGATACTGGAGTTCGGCTCCGCGATCTGGATGGCGATGGAAGCTGTGAGCTGATCATCGCCAATCCCGAGGAGCAGGTGGTTTTCGCACGCGACGCCACCGCGAACCGCTGGAACCGGCTGCCCATGACGCTCCCATCGGACGCGGGAATCGTTGATGCCGAAGGCCGCGATGCGGGGCTGCGGTTTGTCGATATCGATGAGGATGGCCACGACGATGTGGTCTTTTCGGACGAGCGCCGCTACGGGTTGTATTTGTTCGAATCGCTCGAAGCGGGCTGGTCGACAAAAATCCTCGACGCCCGTCGCGGCGAGGCCGAAGGGCTGCCGCCGATCACCCGCGAGGGGACCAACAACGGCGTGTGGTTCGCCGACCGCCATCTCTGGTGCCAAAACGAAGACACGGCCAATCTGCCCGATGGGGTCGACCGGCGAAGCTTCAACGACTTGCTCGGCGAGCGAGCCGCGCGACCCAAATCGCCTGCGGCGGCGGTTCGCGGGATCGAGGTCCCCGAAGGTTTTGAAGTGGAATTGGTGGCGGCCGAGCCGCTGGTGATGGACCCGGTCGATTTCGACTGGGGCCCCGATGGGCGGATGTGGGTTGTGGAGATGGCCGATTACCCGATGGGGATCGACGGCCAAGGAACGCCCGGAGGACGCGTGCGGTGGCTGCGGGACACCGATGGCGACGGCGTCTACGACGAGTCGACGTTGTTCGCCGACGGGCTCAGCACGCCCACCGGGATCATGGTCTGGCGCGAAGGCATCTTGGTGACCGCCGCCCCCGACGTGCTCTACTTGGAAGACACCGATGGCGATGGTCGGGCCGACCGCCACGAAGTCGTCCTGACCGGGTTTGGGGAAGGGAACGAGCAGCACCGCGTCAACGGCCTGCGGTGGGGGCTGGACAACTGGGTCTATCTGGCCAACGGAGACAGTGGCGGGAAGATCACGGCGGTCAAGAGCGGCGAGACGATCGACATCGCAGGGCGGGACTTGCGGATGCGACCCGACGAGGGAAGGCTCGATGCGCAGTCGGGACGGACCCAGTTCGGCCGCAACCGAGACGACTGGGGGAACTGGTTTGGCTGCAACAACCCCAACCCGATTTTCCACTATCCGCTGGCCGATCACTATCTTCGCCGCAATCCGCACGTCGCCGCTCCCCGCCCGCAGCGCGATATTCGCGAGGGGGACGCGATGGTCTATCCGATCGCCCGCGTGATCAGCCACTGCGACACCCAGTACCGGCCGATCGGCGCCCCGACGACCTTCACCGCCGCAAGCGGAACGATCGTCTACCGCGACTCGCTGTTCGGCTCCCAATTCGGCGGCCCGACGTTCGGGAGTTCGACGTTCGGCGGCCCGACGTTGGGGAGTCTGGAAGCGGGCGGATCGGGACTGGCGGCGACCACTTTCACCAGTGAACCGGTCTACAACCTAGTCCACCGTCGCGCGCTCCATCCGCAGGGCGTCAGCTTCCTCAGCCGCCGCATCGACGACGAGGCGGATCGCGAATTCTTTCGCTCCAACGATCCGTGGAGCCGGCCAACGGGGCTGCACGTCGGTCCCGATGGTGGCTTGTACATCGCCGACATGTACCGCCAAGTGATCGAGCATCCGGAGTGGATCGACGACGAATTGGAAGTCCAGCTCGACGTCCGCGCCGGCCACGATCGCGGGCGGATTTATCGCGTCGTGCCGGTCGGCGTGGCGCGGCGGAAGATGCCTCGGCTAGACCAGATGAGCGTGAGCGAATTGGTCGCCGCGCTCGAGTCGCCCAGTGGTTGGCAGCGGGATTTGATCCAGCGGATGTTGATTTGGCGCGGAGATTCGTCGGCAGTCGCTCCGCTCTCGCAGCTGGTGACCCGAGGCGAACTGGCGGTGGCCCGGCTGCACGCGCTGTGCACCCTCGATGGCCTCGATGCGGTTCACCCACAACTGCTCGTCGCCGCCCTCTCGGATCCTCACCCCGGCGTGCGGCGGCACGCGGTGCGACTCGCGGAACCGTTTCTGCGAGCCGCGGCGGGGCCGACTGAGCCGCTCGAGCAGAAGCTGGCTGAGGCGATCGATGACCCCGATCCGCAAGTCCGCATGCAGCTCGCCTACACGCTCGGCGAGTGGCCCTCGGGACGGGGAGCCGAGCTGCTCGGACGGCTGGCTCGCAACGGCCAGGGCGCTGAGACCGAGACGGATGAAGCGACCGAGCCGTACTTTGCTGCGGCGGTCGCGAGCAGCATCCGTCCCGAGACCGCGGCCACGGTGCTTGCAGCGGCCCTGGCTGAGCCCTTGGATTCGCAGCGACCGCCGGTGTCCCCGGTCATGGCGAGGCAGTTAGTCGTGGTTGCCGCGGCGATTGGGGATCCGGCCGCGCGGCGGCTGGCTCTCGAATCGCTCGCCGCCGAGGCTGAGCACGCCCGCCAGCTGCAGAATGCCACTCAGCCGCAGAGTGCCCGTCAGTCGCAGAGTGCCCGTCAGTCGCAGAGTGCCCGTCAGCCGCAGGATGCTCGCCAGCAGTGGGACTCGCTGGCAGCGATGCTCGACGCCCTCCGCCGCCGCGGCGAACCGCTCGACGCGTTGCTCGACCGGGCGATGCGCGAGCGGGCCGAGCGGATCATCGGCCAAGCCCGCGTGGTCGCCGCCGACGAGGCCGCCGAGACTCCGTTGCGCGTGGCTGCGGTGGAACTGCTGGGGCGGAATCCGTGGCGGAGCGAGTCGGACATCGACCTGCTGCAAACGTTGCTCGACCCACGCAACGCTGCGGGGCTGCAAGACGCAGTGGTCACCGCACTCTCACGCTCGAGCGATCTGCTAGCCGCCGACGCGCTGCTGGCCGGTTGGAGTGGACATACGCCAGCGATCCGCGCGCGGATCCTCGACGTCTTGCTCAGCCGTCACCGCTGGACCGAGCGGCTGTTCGAGCATCTCGATCAGGGAAGCGTGCTGGCGGCGCACCTCAACGCGGCCCATCGCCAGCGGCTCCTGGAGCATGAACAGGAGTCGATTCGGGCGCGGGCGAAACGTCTGCTCGCCGGCAGCACCGATCCGCAGCGAGCGGAGGTTGTCGAGCAGTATCGCGAGGTGCTGGCAATGGCTGGAGACGCGACGCGGGGAAAGTTTTTGTTCGCCGAGCGGTGTGCGGTGTGTCACAAGCTGGAGGAGGTCGGCCATAGCGTCGGACCCGATTTGGCCGCCGTCACCAATCGCTCCCCGGAAGCGATGCTGGTCGCCATTCTCGATCCGAATCGGGCGGTTGAAGACAAGTTCCTCACCTACCAGGCGCTGACGGTCGATGGCCGCGTGCTGACCGGAATGCTGCTCGCGGAAACCGCCACCAGCATCACCTTGGTCGGGCAGGAGGGGAAGCAGCAGGTGTTGCTGCGGAGCGAGATCGAAACGCTTCGCGGGAGCGGCAAGTCGCTGATGCCCGAGGGAATGGAGAAAGATTTTTCACCGCAGCAGCTGAGCGACTTGCTGCATTATTTAAGCGGACGGATCACGGCGGTCGCGGCTCCCCCCGAATGAGTTTGAGCTGAGGCCGCAGGATGGCTATAATGGCGGGTGGCTGCGTGTGTTGCGAATGCCGTGCGTTGGGAGTGCAACGCCACGCTGCCCGACTGCGTTCCGACGCTGCATCAGCGATGTCGCTCCGATGTGCGTCCGTGGGCTCAGCCGCCTGCCCTACATGCCCTGCCCGAGAATTGGCTGCCCTGCCCGAGAATTAGCCGACCCTCGCCGCACTTCGGTAGCACTGGAGTTTGTGCGTCGTGGGTAGCGGCGGCTCCCAGCCGCTGTGGCTGCCTCACCTTTGATCATTCGCTTTCGCCGAGGAGACGTGAGAATGACACCTGCTCCGGCTTGGTTCCTCGCATCGGTTCGTCTCACCCCGGCGCTTCGCCCGTCGCTGCTGCTGATCGCAGCGGTGTTGTCGGCAGCCGGAACGCTCCCGATTGGGGCGGGCCTGGCCGGGGCGGGGCGGGGCGAAGCATCGGCCGCGGAACCCGACTCCGCGAAAACTCCCGCCGCCACGAGTCCCGAAGGGGTCGAGTTTTTTGAGAAGAAGATTCGGCCGCTGCTAGCGACCCACTGTTACGACTGCCACAGCGAGTCGGCCCAGGAGGGAGATCTCCGGGTCGATACCTGGGAGGGGATGGCTGTTGGCGGCGGATCGGGACCTTCGATCCAACCGGGAAAAGCGAACAGCAGTTTGTTGTTGGTGGCCGTGCGGTACCAAGATCCGTCGCTGCAGATGCCTCCCGATGGGAAGCTGAGCGATGCGGAGATCGCCGACTTGGAGAAGTGGTTGGCGATCGGAGCCCCGCATCCCGACGCTGACGGGGCGGTGCCACTCCCGGTGGCCGCGTCGAAGGCGGAGGATCTATGGTCGCTCAAGCCGATCGCGCGGCCGACGCCTCCGCAAGTGGAGAACCCGCAGTGGGTGGCGAACCCGATCGACGCGTTCATTCTCACCCGGCTCGAGGCAGCCGGCGTGGCTCCCAATGAGCCGGCCGACCGACGGACGCTGATCCGCCGCGTGACGTTCGACCTCACGGGGCTTCCTCCGACGCCTGAGGAGGTCGAGCGGTTTATGGCCGACGAGGATCCGCGTGCGTACGAGAACCTGGTCGACCGCTTGCTCGCCTCGCCGGCTTACGGGGAGCGGTGGGGACGGCACTGGTTGGACGTCGCCCGCTACGCCGACTCCAACGGACTCGACGAGAACATCGCCCACGGCAACGCCTGGCGGTATCGCGACTGGGTCGTCGGTGCGTGGAACGAGGACTTGCCGTACGACCAGTTCGTTCACCAGCAACTCGCAGGCGATCTGCTGCCGAGCGACGATCGCGAGACTCGCTACGACCATCTAACCGCGACCGGTTACCTTTCGCTCGGACCGAAAGTGTTGGCCGAGGCCGACAAGATGAAGATGGAGATGGACATCATCGACGAGCAGCTCGACACGCTCGGCCGCTCGTTTCTCGGGCTGACGTTCGGCTGCGCCCGCTGCCACGACCACAAATTCGATCCGATCCTCACCAAGGACTACTATGCGCTGGCCGGGGTCTTCAAAAGCACCCACACGATGGACAGCTTCAAGACGATCGCCCGCTGGCACGAACACGAAACGGCCACGCCCGAGCAGTTGGTTGCGCAGAAGCAGCACACCGAGCAGGTCGCCGAGAAGAAACAAGCCGTCGAGCAGTTGATCGCCCAGGCGAACGACCAGCTCCGCAATCAGCTCGGGCAAGCCGCGGCGTTCCCCGATAAGCCCGAGGAGCATTATCCGGAGGAGACCAAGAAAGAGCTCGAGGCCCTACGGAAAACGGTTGCCGATCTCGAAAAAACTCCCCCCGCCGTCGATTCGGTGATGGGCGTTTCCGAAGGGGAAGTGACCGATCTCGCGGTCCATATTCGGGGCAGCCACTTGTCGCTCGGCGAGGTCGCTCCGCGGCAGTTCCCCGAATGGTTGCCGACGGCCCAAGAGTTCGAAATTCCCGACGACCAGAGCGGACGGCTGCAGGTCGCCCAGTGGATCACCGACCCCGAGAACCCGCTCTCCTGGCGAGTGATCGTCAACCGCGTGTGGCGGTGGCATTTTGGTCGCGGCTTGGTCGCTTCGGTCGATAACTTCGGCAACCTCGGCGACCAGCCGACCCATCCCGAGTTGCTCGACTGGCTCGCCCGCGATTTTGCCGAGGGAGGCGCATCGATCAAACGCCTGCACCGCTTGATCCTGCTCTCGAGCACCTACCGGTTGAGCGCTGCGGCGAACGAGGCTGGCCAGCGCGTCGATCCGGCCAACGAGCTGTTGTGGCGATCACCGCTACGGCGACTCGAGGCCGAGGCGATTCGGGATAGTCTGTTGGCGGTCGGCGGGATGCTCGATCGTCGCATGGGCGGATCGCGGTTGCACGTCGACAACCGCGCGTTCCTGTTCGATCACACCTCCAAAGACCTCACCAGCTACGACTTCCAGATCCGCTCGCTCTACCTGCCGGTGATCCGCAATAACCTCTACGACGGCTTCGAGTTGTTCGACTATGGCGACGGGGCGGTGATCAACGGCGACCGCTCGACGACGACCGTGCCGACGCAAGCGTTGTTCGTCATGAACAGCCCGCTGATGAAGGACGCTTCGGAGGGACTCGCTCGCCGAATTTTGGCCGAGAGCGAAGTGGCAAGCCACAGCGAAGCGGGACCCCGCAGCGCATCAGGGCTGGCGGGCGATCCGGTCGCGGCGATGTACCGCTTGGCGGTGGGCCGCGAGCCGAGTGAGGCCGAACGCGAGCAGGTGTGGCGCGCGCACGCCCAGCTCGAAACCTTGTTCGCGACGACCCCGCCCCCAGAGCCCCCGGTGACGGCCGCGGTCGACGCAGCGGCCGCCGAAGAGAAGCCCGCGGAAGAAAAAACCGCCGAAGAGAAGTCGGCCGCAGAAAAGCCCGCGGCCGAGTCGGCTGCGAGTGCTGCGGCCGAGCCCGAGCCGCCGGTGAGCGCCGAGTTTCGCGCTTGGGCTGCGATCTGCCACGCGCTGCTCGCCTCCAATGAATTTATCTACCTTCAGTAGACTGCAACGGAGCCAAGTCCGATCATGACTGCATCCTCTTTGCTCGCCGGACGTCGCCAGTTGCTCAAACGCAGCGCGGTGGGGTTTGGCTATCTGGCGCTCGCGTCTCTCTTGGCCGACGAGCGTGCCCGCTCGGCGTCGGCGATGACCACGACCGATGCTCCTCGGCTTCCGCAGCCCCATTTTCCAGCTCGTGCGAAACGCGTCATCTTTCTGTTTATGAAAGGGGGGCCGTCGCACATGGACACGTTCGACTACAAACCCCAGCTGCAGAAGGACGATGGCAAACCGCTCCCGTTCGAAAAACCGCGGGTCCAGTTCGCTCCGACGCAAAACCTGTTCGCTTCACCCTGGAAGTTCGCCCAGTACGGGGAGAGCGGATCGTGGGTCAGCGAGCTGTTTCCGCATGTCGCTGGCTGCGTCGATGATCTGTGCATGCTGCATTCGCTGCACGGAACCAATGCGGCCCATGGCGGGGCGCTGCTCAAGCTGCACACCGGCAGCGACAATTTCGTCCGCCCCAGCATGGGGGCCTGGGTCAACTACGGGCTCGGCAGCGAGAACAGCGACTTGCCGGGGTTCGTGACGATCTGTCCGACGCTGGCCCACGGAGGCGTCCGCAACTGGGGAGCCGCCTTCTTGCCGGCGCACGTCCAGGGAACGCCGCTCGGGGTCGCCAGTGCGCCATCGTCGCAGGCGACGATCAAGCACGCCAGAAATACCTGGATGAACTCGGCCATCCAGCAAGAGCAGCTCGCGCTGCTCGATCAGATGAACCGCCGCCATCGCGAGCAGGCGGCCGACGACGATGCGCTCGAATCTCGGATCGCTTCCTTCGAACTCGCTTTCCGGATGCAGCAAGCGACTCCCGACGTGATGGATCTTTCGGACGAGACCGAGAGCACCCACCGGATGTACGGTTTGGATGACCCGATCACCGAAGACTTCGGCCGCCAGTGCCTGATGGCCCGCCGGTTCAGCGAGCGGGGAGTTCGCTTCGTGCAGGTGACCCACAGCGACACCGCGGTCCAGTGGGATCAACACAGCAAGCTCAAGGAAGGGCACGAAAAGAACGCCCGCGAGGTCGACAAGCCGATCGCCGGCTTGCTGCGGGACCTCAAGCAGCGTGGCTTGCTCCGCGACACGCTGGTCCTATGGGGGGGCGAATTCGGCCGAACCCCCACGGCCCAGGGCAAAGACGGCCGCGACCATAACCCGGAAGGGTTCACCATGTGGATGGCCGGCGGGGGCGTCAAAGGGGGCTTCCACTACGGAGCGACCGACGAGTACGGTTACTACGCAGTCGAAGACAAAATGCATATCCACGACATGCACGCGACGCTCCTGCACCTGCTGGGACTCGACCACACGCAGTTGACCTATCGCTACGCCGGCCGTGATTTCCGGCTGACCGACGTCGCCGGGAAAGTCGCGGACAAGATTTTCGCCTAAGCGTTAGGACGCCTGCTTCGCTCATGCCACCGCTCCCCTTCGGCTTTTTTCTCTTGCTCACGGCGAGCGAGTGGTGGCTTTGGCTCCGCGATTCGATTCCCGAGGACCAGGCCTGGATGGTGCTGCGGATTGTGGTCGCGGGGCTGCTCGGCGGCGTGGTCGGCTGGGAGCGCGAGCTGCAGAAAAAGTCGGCGGGGATTCGCACCCACATCCTGGTCGCCGTCGCCGCTGGCTTGTTCGCCTCGGTCACGATGCTGATGGCGGAGGCCTCGGGCGATGGCACCGATGCATTGCGGACCGTCAACGCGGTGGCCACTGGGATCGGCTTTCTCGGTGCCGGGCTGATCTTTGTCGATCGTTCCCACAACCATGTGTTCGGGCTGACCACGGCCGCCAGCGTCTGGGCGACCTCGGCGATCGGTCTGACCGCCGGCTTCGGCTATTTCTTTCTCGCGAGCTCGGCGACGATCATCGTCTGGAGCGTCTTGAAGTTCCTCAATTGGATCACGCCCGAGGCCGCGCTGACCCAATCGCATGCCGCCGAGGATCAGACCGCCGAGAGCCAGACCACCGAGAATCAGACCACCGAGAATCACTCCCCCGAAAAACCTGCGGCTGCGGGAGAGAGCCGCGAGGATCGGACTTCGGGCGAGGCGGACATCTGAGTCGTATGCGATAGCCTTGGATTATTCATCAGCTGCCACGCGCTAGCGTCCGGTTCTCGCAAATTCCGCGGAAACCGGACGCTAGCGCGTGGCGGCTGATTTGACACACGACTTGTCGGTTTCCGCTGCAGAACCCGCGGCTAGCGCCGTCGGCTCTGGGTTTTCGGCCGACGTTTACCCGCCGATCACGTCTTTACCCATCCAGGGGCGGAGCACTGGGGGGACGCGGACGGTGCCGTCGGCTTGCTGGTTGTTTTCCAGCACCGCGATAATCGCCCGGCTGGTCGCGATCGCGGTGCCGTTGAGCGTATGGACCAGTTCAGTTCCCTTTTGTCCGGCCGTCTTGAAGCGAATGTTCAGCCGTCGCGCTTGATAGTCGGTGCAATTGCTGGTGCTGGTCACTTCACCCCACTCGCCCGCCTCGCCGCGCCCCGGCATC
This sequence comes from Candidatus Laterigemmans baculatus, assembly GCF_010367455.1. Taxonomy (GTDB): domain Bacteria; phylum Planctomycetota; class Planctomycetia; order Pirellulales; family Pirellulaceae; genus Laterigemmans; species Laterigemmans baculatus. The sequence goes on from NZ_WRPR01000013.1 coordinate 83,398, forward strand.
CACGCTTCGAGGTCGTATTTGCGATACGCGGGCCCGCCGAGGTCTCCGGTCGCGGTATCGATCACGCGGTAGGGGATCTCCAAAGCGTCGAACAACTCGCTCTCGAGCGTCCGCATTTCCTCGTGGGCCGCCGCGCTCTGGTCGGGATGGGTGAAGGCGAACATCTCGACTTTGCTGAACTGGTGAACGCGATAGAGTCCTCGGGAGGCTCGGCCGGCGGCCCCCGCTTCGGTGCGGAAGCAGTGGCTCAATCCACACAAGCGGAGCGGCAGCTGGTCGGCTTCGAGGGTTTGGCCGGCGAGCATCCCGCCGAGCGTGATTTCGGCGGTGGCGATCAGGTTCAGGTCGGTGTTCTCGATGCTGTAGATTTGCGTCTCTGGACCGCGGGGCATGAATCCGGTGCCATGCAGGACGCTGGTCAGAGCCAGATCGGGCGTGCTGACTGGCGTGAAACCGCGTTCGGCGAGGAAGGCGACGGCGAACTGCTGCAGCGCCATATCGAGCCGCACCGCGTCGTTTTTGAGAAAGTAGAAGCCGGCTCCGGCGACGCGGGCACCGGCTTCGAAATCGATCATGTCCCAATGGCTGCCGATTTCCAGGTGGTCTTTGGGCTGGAAGTCGAACTGGGGGATCGGCGTCTTGCCGCGACCGAGCTCGACGGCGTCCTCTTCTCCGCCGAGCGGTGCGTCGGGGTGCGTCAGGTTCGGGATCGCCCGCTGGATCGCGTCGATTTCGGCATCGAGCTGGTCGTGTTCGCGCTGCGCGGTTTCTTTTTGCTCCCGCAGTTGGCGACCGCGGGCGATCATCTCCTGCCGCTCTTCAGGGCTGGCCGCTTTGCCGATTCCCTTGCTCGTCTCGTTCGCCTGCCGATTCAACTCCTGAGCCTCGCGGAGCTTTTCGAGCCGCTGCGATTCCAGGGTCACCATCCGCAGGACGTCGACGTCGACGCCTCGCAAGCGGCAATTTTCTTGGACTCGTTCAGCGTTGTCCGTGATATAGCGTCGGTCGAGCATCGCGGGGCGAGACGGGGGTGCGAGGAACAGGAAGCATCGATCGCCGGCGGCGTGGCTCGCCAGCGGAGTCGATCGCCGGCGGCGACAGGGCGACAGAATATCGCACTCCCGCCCGATTCGCGACTCCCGCCCTCAAGCGACCTCTTGGGAATGGGCTATTTGGGAATCTTGCCCAGCTCGCACCACAGGCACGCGCTGGCGGCGATGCCGCGGTGGAAATCCTCGCGGCGGAACTTCTCGTTGGGGCTGTGAGCGTTGTCGTCGTTCAGTCCCCAGCCGAGCAGCAGGCAGTCCGCCTTCAGCACTTCCTGGAACCGCGTGACGATCGGGATCGAGCCCCCTTCGCGGATCATCACCGGGGCGGTCCCAAACGCGTGCTCGATCGCTTGCTGGGCGGCCGTGATGTAGGGGCTGTCGAGCCGCGAGAGCATTCCGGGGGCGCCGTGGTCGCTGGTCAGCTTCATGTGCACGCTCGGCGGGAGCTTGCTCTTGAGGAACGCTTCGAAAGCGGCGGCGATTTTCTTGGGGTCCTGGTCGGGCACCAAGCGGAAGGAGATTTTCGCCGAGGCCTGGGCCGGGATGATCGTCTTGGAGCCCTCACCCTGGTGGCCGCTGGTCAAACCGTTGACGTCGTAAGTGGGCCGGGCCCAACGGCGCTCGAGCGCCGTGTAGTGGGCTTCGCCGCCGAGTGCCGGCACGCCGATCTGCTCGGCGAACAGTTCATCGCTTTGCGGCAGTTCGGCCAGCTGCTCCCGCTCGCACTCCGACAGCGGCTGGCAGTCGTCATAGAAGCCGGGGATTTGGATCACCCCATGGTCGTCGACGACCGAAGCGAGCAGTCGGCTGAGCGCGATCGCCGGATTGGTCACCGCGCCGCCGAACGAGCCGCTGTGCAAATCCTGCCGCGGCCCGTCGATCCGCAGCTCGAAGGTGACGATCCCGCGGAGCCCGTAGGTGATCGCCGGTTGCCCCTCGGCGTACTGGCTGCTGTCGCTGATCACGATCACGTCGGCGGCGAATTGCTCGGCCCGTTCGGGGAGCAGCCGTTCAAGGTTCGCGCTGCCGACTTCCTCTTCCCCTTCGATCAAAAATTTCACCTGCAGCGGCAACGGTTCGCCGCTGGCGAGCCAGGTGAGAACGCTTTCCACGTGCGTCAACAGCTGGCCTTTATCGTCGGTCGCGCCGCGGGCATAAATATTGCCGTCGCGGATCTCCGGAGCGAACGGGCCCGACTTCCACTGGTCCAGCGGCTCGACCGGCTGAACGTCGTAGTGGCCGTAGACCAGGGCGACCGGGGCGCCGGGAATTGCCGGGGTCTGGGCGAAGATGATCGGATGGCCGTCGGTTTCGATCGTCTCGACTTCCAAGCCACCGGCGGAGAGCTTTTGGGCGATCCAGTTGCCCGCGGCACGAACATCCTCGCGATGGACCGGATCGGAACTGATGCTGGGAATCCGCAGCCACTCGAACAGGTCGGCTTCGAACTGCTCGGAAGAATCGCGGAGACGCTGGTCGAGAGGATTCGCTGCCACGAGAGTTTGCCGGTTGGAGAAACGATCGGGAAAGATTCGAATACGCCGTGCGGCGCCCGCAGAATGAGCCGCAAAATAGGTCGTCATCGCTGGTTTAATCGCTGCCGACGGCGCTACAATATATCCCGTCACGACCCGATGCGGGGCCGGCAATTCCGAGGGCTCGGTCGGCAACGGTTGCGACGCTGGAGAGGACTGATACGGTCGACAGTCACAGGATGCGAGAGTCAGTACGATGAGCGAAGAATCGACAATGGTGGCCGAGCCGATTGCTCGCCCGGCGAAAAAAGCTGCCGAAAAAACGAACCAGAAACCGAAGCGCCAGCCGCGCTACAACGTCATCCTCTGGGACGATGCGGACCACACCTACGAGTACGTCCAGACGATGATGAAAGAGCTCTTTCGGATGCCGATCGAGCAAGCCTATCAGATCGCTAAACAGGTCGATCTCTCGGGCCGGGCGATCTGCATGACCACGACGCTCGAACACGCGGAACTCAAACGCGATCAGATCCACGCCTACGGGAGCGACGCGCGCATCCCGCGCTGCAAGGGAAGCATGTCGGCCTCGATCGAACCGATTGGCGAGGGTTGATGTCCAGCGACGCAGCGCAGTCCGACCTTCCGCAATCCGACCTACCACAGCTCGAGGCAGCGCGGCTCGATCCAGCGCGGCTTGAGAGAGCGCAGCTCGAGGGAGCGCAGCTCGCCCCAGCGGGGCCCCGGCTGAAGACGGTCACACTCGGATGCAAAGTTAACCAGTACGAGACGGAATTCGTGCGGCAGGGGCTCCACCGGATCGGGTTCCGCGATGCCAGCCGCGAAGAGCGGGCTGACGTGTGCGTGGTCAACACGTGCACGGTCACCAGCGAAGGGGATTCGAAGAGCCGCCAGGTGATCCGGCGGCTCGCTCGCCAGAACCCCGACTCGCGGATCGTCGTGATGGGGTGTTACGCGACCCGGGCTCCCGAGGAAGTCGCCGCGCTGCCGGGGGTCGCCGAAGTGGTGACCGATAAACGCGAGCTGCCTGACCTGCTCGGCCGCTTCGGGGTGACCGACATCCCCACCGGGATCGATGGGTTTGCCGGACGCAAGCGAGCCTACGTGAAAATCCAAGACGGGTGCCTGCTCCGCTGCAGCTACTGCATCATCCCGATGGTCCGCCCGGAACTGACCAGCCGCCCGCTGGAGGACGTCGTCGCGGAAGTCCAGCGGCTGACGACCGCCGGCCACCGCGAAGTCATTCTGACCGGAATCCACCTCGGCCACTACGGCGTCGACTGGAACCGCCAGAAACCCAAGTCCGAGTGGATTCGCTTGGCACACCTCGTCGAGCGGCTGGCGGAACTGCCCGGGAGTGGCGAGTTCCGAATTCGCCTGAGCAGCATCGAAGCGACCGAGGTGACTCGCGAGCTGATCGACGTCCTCCGGCGCTTCCCGCGACGCATCGTCCCGCATTTGCACGTTTGCTTGCAGAGCGGCAGCGATCCGGTGCTGCGGCGGATGCGCCGCCGCTGGGGAACGCGGATGTTCCTCGACCGCTGCCAGATGCTCCGCGATGCCCTGGACCAGCCGGCGTTGACGACCGACGTGATCGTCGGCTTCCCGGGGGAGACCGACGCCGATTTTGAGCGGACGCTGGAAACCTGCCGGCGGGCCGGGTTCTCCAAGATCCACGTCTTCCCCTTCAGTCCTCGGCGAGGCACGCCCGCCGCCGAGATGGCCGACCCGGTTCCCGACGCCGTGCGGAGCGAGCGGGTCGCGGAGCTGCTGCGGCTCGAAGCCGAACTCCGCCGCGACTACTTCGAATCGCTCGTCGGCCGCCGCTTGCAGTTGCTCGTCGACTCGGTCGATCGGGCCGAAGGAACCGACGAGTGGATCGTCCGCGGGACCTCGTGCCGCTACGCACCAATCGAACTCGTCAGGCAGCGCCGTCCCGAGTTGAGCGAGTTGCTCGACGTCGAAGCGGTCACGGCTGAAGACGACCGGATTCTCGGCAGGTAGCGGGCGTTAGGTTTCAGGGGGCCACGGAAGGACACGGAAATGCACGGAAAGGGGAAGACCGCGGATAGCGCAGAGAACGCGGATCGAACGGGAGTTCAGAGTCAGCAACTTCCCGGGGGCTCACGGTGAGGAACGAGCCGGATTCGATTACGAGCACGTGCACCGCTTCGCTGAGCACGACTCTCGCTCTCTTCCGTGCCGTTCCGTGTCCTTCCGTGGCCTCCCCTGCTGCCTGCAATCTGCTACCTGAACCCTCTCCTTACCAGGTCGCGGCGAGGATCTCGGCCGGTTCGGTGGTCTCGGCTGCTGCGGTGTGGCAGTTCAGTGCCAGCTGCATTTTGACTCCCCAGCGTCCTTCGGCGTCGCCGCGCACCATCCAGTGCGGCTGGACGCAGACGCTTTGGTGGACTAGCTCAAAACCCCCTTCGCTCTGGCTGACCGTCTCGACCGGGAAGGCCCACAGTCCGCCCGGCCGGTCGGCGTTCCAGCGAGCGGAGATGCCCAGCCACTGGTCGGTCAAGCTGAGCGCCGAAGTCTGCTCGAGGTCGAGCGTCTGGCCGAGCGTTCCCAGCCGATTGCCCTCGGCATCGCTGAAGAACCGGTCATCGGCACCGGCGGGCAGACCGGCAAAATTGAACTCGACCGCAAACTTCAGCGTTCGCCCGGGGGGCAGGTTCTCGATCAGATAGGCGATCTCGAGCTGCTCGCTGCCGGCGACCATGGTGACGGCTTTGGTAATCGCCAGCGGGATGCCCCAGGCGTTGCCGTCGCGGCGCATCTGCAGCTGGACGCGGTCGCTGGCGCGCCGCAGTTTGGCTTCGAACGGGAGGTCGACAAAGTCGCCCCGCTCGAGTGCATCGCCTCGCCGGACTGCTTCGAGCGTCGCGTCCTCGTCGTAGAAGTGGTCCATCAGACTCTTCCGCGGGTAGCGGTCGTACTGCAGCAGTTGATCGAGTCCTTCCTGTTTGAAGACGACGCGGTCATGGATGCTGGCGACTTCTCCGTTGCCGGTGCTCGGGCCGGCGAGAACCTTGCGGTGGTACGCTTCGGGCCGTCGCTGCATCGTCGCCAGCAGGTTGTGGCGGATGCCGCGGACGTCGAGCCCATACAACCGTCCGCCCCGCCCCGGAGCGAGCCACGCGATCGCTTTGTCGCCTGCGAGCCGCACTTCCTGCTGGCCGTCGTAGTCGTAATCGTCAGCCGTCGCTTCGACCCAGGGAGCGTCGCCGTGCCGCTCTACCGCCAGGCGGTTATCGGCGGCGATCAGGTGGTGATAGATCGCGTTCCGCAGGTGCGGCAGGTAGATGCCGCCGAACGCGCCGTGCCAGTAGGGGCAATTGCACTGGCCGCGGTACAGGTCGTCGCGGACCGCATCGAGCAGCTCCGCAGGGGCGCCGATCGCTTCGGCTTCGGCCAAGCGGTTGCTGACATCCATCATCCGCGCGTACATCTCGCCCGCTTCGGCGTACTTGACCTTGAAGTTCCGCCAAAATCCACCGCGGACAAAGCGGCTCAGATCCTTCCACCGCGCGTCCTCGTGCAGCGAGTGCGTGAGCTGGTCGTAGCACTCCTGCTGGGCGACCGGCAGCGACCACTCGGTCATCTCGCGATAGCTGCAGTCGGGCAGATAGATTCGGCCGACCGCCGGCGTGTTGCGAGCCGCCTCGGCCAGAGTCGTCGTCCGCAGCCAACCCGCGTTGGCCGAGAGCGCGTCGAAGAACGAGCGGAGCCAGCCGCGATCGTAGACGTGTTCGCGGGTATCGGGCCAGGTGCCGAACTTTTCTCCGTCGTCGCCGAACACGAGCACCGCCCCGGGATGCCTCTCGGCGACCATTCGGCAATGGTCGATCGTCTCCGACGGAGCGGCGAAGGGGATCGTGTACCGCAGTCGCTCGCTCCCCGGGAAGACGCGGAGCAGGCGGCCGTCTTCCTCGGTCAGGAAGTAACCGTTCAGCTGCTCGTCGGTCCAGCCGGCGGCGCGGAAGTGGAAATCGTCCAGCACCGTGTAGGCGATTCCCGCTTCGGCAATGTCCCCGGCCAGGTGCGGTTCCCAAACCCGCTCGGGCGTCCACATCCCCGCGACGGTCGCCCCGAGCCGATCCTCAAGCCAGCGGGTGTAGGTGCGGATCTGACCGATCCGGTCGCGGCGGGGCAGCATCGTCAGGATCGGCTCGTACTGCGGGCCGCCGATGATTTCGATCCGCTCGTGCTCGACCAACCGCCGCACGCGGTCGAGATACTCCGGATGCCGCTCGGCCAACCACATCATCAGCGGGCCGCTGGTGTGCAGCGAAATCCGCAGCGCTTCGTACGGCTCGAACACGTCCAGGAAGGGCAGGTAGCTGTCCTGGTAAGCCTGTTCGAAGACCCCCTCGAAGTTGCCGATCGGCTGGTGGTTATGGAGGACCAGACACAGGTGGGCGGTGGGCGTCATGGGTTCAAGCGACGGAAATGGAGGGCGGAGACCAGACGAAAGCGTTGTCGCGGGCTTGGAAAGGTTTCCCTAACCCGCACAGTTTTCATCGGCCAGCGCTCACCCGGCGATTGACCTCAGTCGGAAAATTCCGCCGATTTGCGAGAGACCGTTCGCTTTGTGCGGCCGCGCTGCTCGCGACGCAGATGCGTGGCGGCTAACTCCGGTGGAACCGGATTGATGAAACAATCCGAGCTCCATTCGAAACCGGCGACTTTTGTCAGTCGCGGGAAGAGTTCCATCCACCAGTGGAACGAAGCAGGAGAGGCCACGTTGCGCGGCCGCGTGTGGATCGTGTAGTTGTAAGCGCAAGGAGCGAACGTCGCTTCGAGCGAATGCAAGACTCCTTGGACCAGCCCAGCGAGCTCTTCGAGATCCGCCGCCGAAGACGTCTCGAAGCGATCGGAGTGATGGCGGGGGGCAATTCGCACCAGGTAGGGCATGCGGCTGGCGAACGGGCAGTAGGCGACGAACCGCTTGCTCTCGAGCACCACGCGGCGGCCATCCTCGAGTTCACCGAGGAGCGTCGCACACAGCAGGCAGTCCGCGCACCGCCGAAAATGATTTTCGACCCGCTGGCCGATCTCGCTGACCGAAGGTGGCAGTAGGCTCGTGGCGATCACCTGGCTGTGGGTATGCCGCAGCGAGGCTCCGGCTGCCGCCCCCACATTCTTGAACGTCACGACATATTCCACCCCCGGCACATCGTACCAGTACCGCATCCGCGCCGCGTACGCCTGAAAGACTCGCCCGGCGTGCTGTTGGCTGAGGTCGGTCAGCGATTCGAGATGGTTCGGTGTTTCGATCACCACTTCGTGGCCGCCGTGCAGTTCGGTGACCTGGAACAAATTGTGGTCCGCTTCCTCGTCGCTGAAAATCGCCTCGCTCGGAGCGACTCCTTCGGCCGGTTCGTCGAGCAGCGGTCCGGCTTCGGAAACGGGATGGTCCTGAGAGACAGCGGGATAGAGGTTCGGGACGACGCGAACCGACCATTGCTCGCGCGGCACGTTCGGCTCGCGAACCACCAGCGACGGAGCCGGGGTGTACTGCTCGTGCCCGCCGCAGAAGGGACAGCTGTGACCGGCTTGCCGGGGGAGGGCCGAATCGCCGATCTCGGCCGGCCGCGAGTTGCGTCCCGGCGCAAAAATCGCCCAGCGTCCAGTCAGTGCGTCTCGCCGCGTCTGACTGACGCGGGCCACCTCGGGGTGTCCGTCGCCTCCGGTGTCTGTCCCGCCATCCGAATCTCGCGAGGCTTTCGCGTCCCCGAGCGAGAGGGCAGGCCCGAGCGCGCTCGGATCGGTGCTCGGTGGAAAGGGCAGGCCCACCAGCGCGATCCCCGGGGTGGGCGGGATCGCCCTCTCAGGCCGGCTCGGTTCGGAGGATGGATGGGCTCGAGACACGGCGGCTTTGGGCTGTCGGGCGGTAGGAAAATGCGAGGCAGACATACGGCAGGAAATCAGTTACAGCATAATGCGAACCACCTGTCAAATTCGCTTCCCCTTTTGCCTAGCGAGCCCACTCACACCCACCTTCTGTAGGGGGATGGTGGGTCCAGCAGCCTCTGCTAACGGCTGCTACGATTCCCCTGGGGTAGAATCGGAGAAAATCGGGGCTGGGGCGCCGGTCAGAAATCGCTCGGGCGGGGTGCCGGGGCAGCACGTCGTGCTGCTTTCCGCAGCCATGTCTCGCTGTAAAGATGTTCGTACTGGGCGGCGCTCTTCCGCCAGGACCAGTCCTGCCGCATACCGCGGCGAACGATCTGATCCCAAGTCGGCTGGTTGTCCCACCGGACCAGGGCCGCTCGCTGCAATGCATCGAGCAATCCGTTGACCGAGTATTCCCGCATGTGAAATCCGGTCGCCGTCCCGGCGGCCAGCGTTTCGGCCGTCGTGTCGACCACCGTGTCGGCCAGGCCCCCGGTGGGATTGACCACCGGCACGGCCCCGTAGAGCAAGCTGTAGAGTTGGTTCAGGCCGCACGGCTCGTAACGGCTCGGCATCAGGAAGATATCCGACGCCGCTTCGATTTTGTGGGCCAGCGGATTGGAGAAGCCCAGCCGCAACCCGAGTCGATCGGGGTGCGCGTTAGCGAGCTCCTGCAGCGCGTCGTGGTACCGCGGATCGCCCGTGCCGAGCACGACCCACTGCATCGGAGTTCCCTTCTGCAACTCCTGCCGCATCGCCTCGATCACCAAATCCCAGCCTTTCTGGTCGGCTAACCGCCCGATCAAGCCAATCAGCGGGACGTTGGGATCGTCGGGCAAACCGAATTCGGCCCGCAAGGAGGTGCGGTTTGCGGCTTTGCCTTCGCGGTAACTGTCGGCGTTGTAATTCTGGCTCAGATGCGGATCGGTCGCCGGATTCCAGATCGCTCCATCGACCCCGTTGATGATGCCGACCAGATTCGCCGAGCGGGCCCGCAGGACTCCGTCGAGTCCGCAGCCATGTTCGGCCGTTTGGATTTCTTTCGCATACTGCGGGCTGACCGTGCTCAGCGAGTCGGCGAAGACGAGTCCGGTTTTGAGCAGGTTGAGGTGGCCGTAGAACTCCATGCCGGCTGAGTTGAAGTGCTCCCAGCCGAGCCCGGTCAGCAGCATGTCCCAGTGCCAAAATTGTCCCTGGTACGCCAGGTTGTGGACGGTCATCACCGTCGCAGCGGCCGCCATCCAGGGATGGTTTTCGAAACTGGTGCGGATGTACGCGGGGACCAGGCCGGTTTGCCAATCATTGCAGTGAACGATGTCGACCTTCAGATCCAACCGCGTGATTGCGTGCAGGGCTGCGCGGCAAAAAAAGGCAAACCGTTCGCAGTTGTCGACGTAATCTCCCGCCGCATCGCCGTACAGCGCCGGGCGGCCAAAGTACTCGGGTTGATCGATGAAATAGACCGGCACTTCGGAGTCCGGGAGCCGCGAACGGAGCAAGCGGGCTCCGACGATTTTGTCGTTGATCGGGATCGCAAAGCTGATGTCGGTCGTTTCGATTGGCAGCCCAGCGTTATAAATTTGCTGAAACGCGGGCATGATCACCACCGGCCGGTGACCACGATTCGCCAACCGCGTCGGCAACGCTCCGCAGACATCCGCCAACCCGCCCGTCTTGGCGAAGGGGACCGCTTCGGTCGTTAAGAACACCACTTCCAAAATAGACCGCCTGACGCTTCCCGCTCTTGCTGACTGATCGATGACTGAATCGGGTGAAGTGGTGTCGAGTGTAAACCGAGCCGTCGGAAATCGCCAACCAGCTCCCTTCTGCCCCAGTTCCCTGGTTGGTCGCCGATGCTCCTGAGCGGTTAAGCTAGAAGGGCCGCACTCGTCGACTCGTCCCGCCATTGGGTTCGCCCCGCAATGAAGCGCTCCGTCCCTGAATTCTTAGCTTGCTACGCGGCCAACGGTCTGGAAAAACGCACCGTTCGGAAAACTGGGGGAACCGCCCGCCAAGTCGACGAGCCGATCGACGAGTTGCTGCGACGTTTCGCTTCGGAACACGAGTCGCGCGAACCGGCTGATGTGGCGGAACTGGCACGCTGGCTGATCCGCCGTGGATCGCTGACGCAGTACCAAGCCAAACAGCTGATCGCCGCCGAAAAGCCGCGGCTGCGGAGCGACCGATTTCTTCTTCGCCAGCCCCTCGACCGCCCCCCGTTCATCGGCTGGTGGTCAGCCGTGGCCGACGACGGCTCGCCGGTGCGGGTGTGGGAAACGACGGCTGATGTGAACGCGTCCGCCGGCGAGCGGTATCGAGCTCACGCCGCGCTTACTTCGTCCCATCTGCAGAAGCTCGAGCCGCCGATCGCTCTCGGCCAAAAATCGGGGGAAGGAGAATTCGCGAACGGCCAGCGGATGCTGTTTGTGACGCGGCTGGCCCCTGGGGCGACGGCCGCAGACTCGCTGCCCGAGGGGGGGCTGCCGGCGGTCCGCGTCGCCCAAATCGGCCGCCAACTCTGCTCCGCATTGACGGCAGCCCACGAGCGGGGATTGCAGGTCGAAATCCTCGATGCGACTCGGGTGTGGCTAACCAAGTCCGGCCCGGCGATCCTGTTCCGCGACCCGCTGGCCGATCCCCGCTCCGGCCGCGGCGGATGGTACGCTGACCCGGTCGTCCCCGGGCTGTACCAAGCCCCCGAACGGCTGCTCGCGGGGCACGAACCCGATGCGGCGAGCGATCTCTACGCGCTCGGATGCTTGCTGTACCACTTGCGATTCGGCGTGCCTCCTTTTCCCGCCGCCAGTCCTGCCGACCTCGCGCGACAGCACGCTCGCGACATCCCGGAGCCGGTCCGCACGGCGGTGCTCGATCCCGCCTCCGGCGACCCACTGCTCCGCGTCATCGGCCACGCCCTCGCAAAGAACCGCGACGCCCGCTTCCGGTCCGCAGCGGAACTGGATCGAGCGCTGGCGGCGGTCGAAGCCGGGCTGCCGCAAGAAACGGCAGCCCCACTCAAGCCGGAAGCCCCACTCAAGCCGGAGACTCCAGCCCCGCCGGAGACTCCAGCCCCGCCGGCAACTCCAGCCCCACCGGCAACCCTAGCGAAACCGGCACCGGCCACGGCGGCACCCTCCACACCGGCACCGGTCGTTGGGGCTCCCGTGGCAGCCCCAGCGGCCGCGGTCCGGTCGCGGCGCCCGCCGGTGCGTCGCCGCAAGAAGAACGCGCTGGGGACGTTGATCCTCGGCGGACTCGGCTTCCTCGTGATGGTGCTGGTCGTGCTGTTGCTGGTTCAGCGGCCAAGTGGTCCCTCCGCTTCGCAGCAAGCCGAACGAACGGTGCGGCCTCCCTTGCCTCCACCGCGAAGCGCCGCAACCAACCCCGCAGCGTCCAACGCTGTCGCTACGCACGCGGCGACCTCGAACTCCGCAGCCGCGGGTGGGGCCACTGGGAGTGGGCCCGAGCCGTCGGTTGCGCTGAGCGACGCGCCCGACATCCTCTGGGCCTCTCCGGCGACGGGTCAGCCTCCGGAGCTCGCGCTGGTCCCGCCGGGAGCGGCGATGTTCGTCTCCTTCCGCCCTGCGCAGCTTGAGGCGACCGATGCCGGTGGGCAACTGCGGGAAGCGTTCTCGCCCGAGTTGAGCGAGGGGCTTGAGCGGTTGGAGGAACGGATCGGTTTGCCGCTGGACCGCGTGGAACGATTGACGCTGGCGATTGAAGGGGACACGGGAGGCGCGCCGCAGGCTTCGCTGGCGGTGTGGCTGCGCGAACCGGTCGCGCTCGAGACGCTCCGCGAGGCCTGGGAGGCGGAGGCGGCTCAGACGCCCGACGGCCAGACCGTTTACGCGGGCGAAGAAGCCGACGGAGACGTCTACTACATCCCGCCGTCGGAGCAGGATTCCGTTCGGCGTTTTGCCGTGGGCACGGCCGAGCAGATGGGGCGAGTCGCCGAAGTCGAAGGGGGACCGATCCCGCTGCCGCGGAGCCACGAGCAGCTGTGGCGAGGTATCGGCGGCGACCCCGACTTGGCGGTGCTCGTCAGCCCGAATTTTCTTTTCGCCGACGGACGACAGATGCTCGAGCAATACGCTCCGGCACTGATTCGGCCCCTCCGCCGGTTGCTGGTCCCCGATGCGACGGCGGTCGCGCTGCGGATGGACCTCGAGCCCCAGTGGTACGCCGAAGTCCGGCTGGCCCCGGGGGGCGCGATCAGTCCTCCGGCGCTGGCCAAAAAGCTCGACGAAGCGGTCGCCGAACTGCCGAGCGACGCTGAGCAATTTTTGCTGGCCAGCTCGCCCCACCCGTCGTGGCGGGCCCTCGCGCTCCGCTTACCGGCGATGATGCGGGCGGTCGATGGAGCCACGCGGAGCGGAGTCGTCGATGGCAATGCCGTGGCGAATCTCTACCTTCCGTCCGAGGCCGCACCAAGCGTGCTGCTCGGAGGATGGCTGGCGGCCAACACGCCGAGCGAGAGTGGTGCGAGCTTGGCCGCCACCGGTGGAGCTGCGGCGACCGGCAACGCGTCGCCTGCGGGGCCCGAGACGGTCGACCAGATGCTCGACATGCCGCTCACCGTGCGGTTCGACCAAGAGTCGCTCGAGTTCGCCGCCGATACGATCGAGGAGCAATTCAACGCCTCCCTGCCGCCCGGTTCACCCGAGCTGAAGATCGTGCTGATGGGGAACCATCTGCAGTTGGCGGGAATCACTCAGAATCAGCAGATCCGCGACTTCAACCACAGCGGCGCAGCGTTGCGGGAAGTCCTGGACGATTTGGTGCGGCGAGCGAATCCCGATAAGACCGCAACGGCGCTCGACCAAGCGGCTCAAAAGCTCGTCTGGGCGCTGGGCAACGATCCGGACGATCCGAGTCGCCGCGTCGTGCTGATCACGATCCGCGACAAAGCGCTCAGCGATTACGAGCTGCCCCCGCAGTTCCAACCCTAGTACTCGTTGAGTTCTTCTTGCAGTTCGCACCAGCGATCTTCGGCGGCGGTCAATTGGTCGCCGATCGCTGTCACTTCTTCGTGCAGCTTCATCGCTTCCTCCGGATCGGTCGCCTGCATCAGAGAGTCGTTCTTCTCCTTTTTCTGATCGTCGAGCTTCTGGATCGTCCGCTCCAGGCTGGACATCTCCTTGCGGATCGCTCGCTCGTCCTTCGGGGACGGCCGGTCGGAGCTCTTGGCACCCTTGGACGCCGGGGGCGGGCCGCCCGATTTGCTGGCGGCCAGCGCCCGCTCGCCTTCGTCGATCTCTTTATTCACCTGGTAGAGGTAGGCCTCATAATCGCCGCGATAGTCGACGACGCGGCCGTCGCGGACTTCGATCACGCAGCTTGCCACGCGGCGCATGAAGTGCCGATCGTGGCTGGTGAAGATGACTGTTCCCTTGTACTCGAGCAGCGCTTCGGCCAAAGCCTCGACGGTGTCGACGTCCAAGTGGTTCCCGGGCTCGTCCAAGATCAGGACGTTGTAGTTGCTCAGCAGCAGCCCGGCCATGCACAGCCGAGCCCGCTCGCCCCCGGAGAGGACCGAGATTTTCTTTTTGACGTGTTCGCCGCGGAACAGCATAGCTCCGGCGATGTTGAGAATCTCTTGCGTCTTGGTGCCGGGCGTGGCTTGGTACTCGAGATACTCTTGAACCGTCTGCTTCATCGGCAAACTGGTGTAGACGTGCTGGGCGTAGACGCCGATGTCGCACCCATAGCCCCAGCGGACCGTGCCGTCGCGCGGCGGGAGCGAATCGACGATCGTTCGCAGAAAGGTCGTTTTGCCCTGCCCGTTGTCACCGACGATCGCCGCTCGCGACCCGTGTTCAATTTCCACTTCGATGCCACTGGCGATCGTCCGTTCCGGATAACCGATCGCTAAGTTTTGGCAGCGGAGCGCCGGCCCTTTGCGCGGATCGACGCGGGGGGCGTGGATCACGGCGGTCGGTTCGTCGACTTCGATCTCATTCAGCTCGAGCTTTTCCAGCTGCTTGCTCTTGGAGCGGGCCTGCGTGGCCGTGCTGGCGCGGGCCTTGTTCTTGGCGATGAACTCCTCGAGCTGTCGTTTTTTAGCCAACACCGCTGCATTGACTCGCAGATCGTGCTCCCGACGTTCGGCCTGGTACTCGAGAAAGGCGTCGACTTTGCCGGGAAACAAGGTCAGCTTGCCGCGGGACAAGTCGAGGGTGCGGCCGCAGGTGGCACCCAAGAACGCGCGATCGTGCGAGACGATCAAACAGGCTTCCTTAAAACCCCGCAAAAAGTGCTCGAGCAGAATCTGCGTGCGGAGGTCGAGGAAGTTGGTCGGTTCGTCGAGCAGCAGCAGGTTGGGTTCGTGGAGCAGAAGCGCGGCCAGTTTGACGCGGGTTTGCCAACCGCCGGAGAGCTTCGAAACGGGGCCTTCGAGGTACGCCCCTTTGAGCTCGAACTGGCCAGCGATCTCGCCGCACTTCCAGTCGGGCTGGCCACTGTCGCGGATCAGGAACTCGAGCGCCGTCTCCTCGGGCAAAAACGGATCGTGCTGTCGCAAGTAGCCGATCCGCAGCTTCGGGTGGCGGATGACTTCTCCGGCATCGAGCTCTTCCTCGCCGAGCAGGATCCGGAGGAGGGTCGATTTTCCGGCTCCGTTGCGGCCGATGAACCCGACCTTCTCGTCGTCCGTCAGCGTCGCCTCGGCTCCGTCGAGCAGCACCTGCTCGCCATAACTCTTATGCGCATTCTTGATCTGCAGCAGCACGGCCATAAATCGTTTTCTTTGTCCTACAAGCTTTTCAGGAGATCGGCGGAGGAGCGACGCAGCGGGAGAGTCATCGTAGACCCTGCCGCCGGATTCGGTAAAGCCAGGAACGGGGACGGGTAGCTGGGAGCGGGGCTTTTGCGCATCGCTTGAGCCGTAGGCGCTAGCCTCGGGCCCAATCCGGGCCGCGCTGCGGGGAAACGTGACGTTGTAGCGGCGTCCAGTCACAAGTTCGGACCGTTCGGCAGCGCGAGGGAACCCGCGGCTAGCGCCTTGCGGCTCAGAACCCGCGGCTAGCGCCTTGCGGCTCAAAAGTCGATAGCATTGGACGCTCGTCCCGTCCTCTCCTTTCCTCTCCCCCGCGTTCGCTTGCTTTGAGTACCCCGACTGATCTGGAACCGAACGGTGGTGGGATGGGCCGCGCTGCGTGGGAAACGCTGCTGCTGGTGTTGCTCTTTTTCACCGTCGCGGGGGACCCACCGCCGGCGATCAATGAAGCCCACTACTTGGTCAAGGCCAAGAATTTCTGGCAGCCCGAGTGGCTCGCAGGAGACCTGTTCGCTTCCTCCGGCGCAGCCCACGCAACCTTCTACTGGGGCTTCGGTTGGCTGACGACGGTTCTATCGCTCGAGGCGACCGCTTGGATCGGACGCTTTGTCGGGTGGACGTTGCTCGCCGTTGGGCTGCAGCGATTGATCTGGACGATTTTTCGCACCCCCTACGCTTCGCTCGCCGTGGCCGTGCTGTGGATCGTGGGGATCGCTCGCGGCAATCTGGCGGGGGAATGGGTAATTGGGGGCGTGGAAGCCAAACTGCCGGCGTACGGATTGGTGCTGTTGGCGCTGGAACGGATCGTCGCCGGCCATTGGCGGTCGGTCTGGCTGCTGCTCGGCGGGGCCTCGGCCTTTCACGTGCTCGTCGGTGGGTGGTCGGTCGTCGCTGCGTTTCTTCCGCGGTGGCTGCCGGGGGATCGAGGGGAAGCGGGATCAGCGTGCACACGGAGTTTCGCCGACATCCCGTTTCTGCTGCTCGGCGGGCTGATTGCCCTCTTGGGGCTCGTCCCCGCCTTGCGACTGGCCGCGGATGTGTCGGTCGAGGATGCGAGGATTGCCACGCATTTGTACGTGTACGGTCGGCTGCAGCATCACCTGCTCCCCTCGGCGTTTCCGCTCGAGTGGTACGTGCGTCACGGCGTGCTGCTAGCACTGACTCTGGCCGCCGGCTGGCTTTTCTGGCGTGGGGCCAGCGAGGAGTTGTGGCGGCGGACGCGGCCGCTGTTGTGGTTCGTTGCAGGCACCGTGGGAATCGCCGCATGCGGCATGCTGCTGGGCCTCCTGCCGGCCATCGCGCCGGGGTTGGCCGCCCGGCTGCTGCGGTTTTACTGGTTTCGGCTGTCCGATGCATTCGTACCGCTCGCCTGCGGCGTGGCTCTGGTCGGCTGTCTGCTCTCGCCGCCGCGGCGGATCGCCCCGCAAGCGGTCCGGGGACTGGTGGTGTTGCTGCTCGCCGCTTGCGTCGTCTCGCTCGGGACGCAGTTTCTCGAAAGCCTGCAGCGCGATATTCCGCTCGCCGTCGATCGGAGCCAGTTGACGCTCGGAGCTCCCACGACGCTTGAGCAGCAACAGCAGGTCTATCGAGATTGGCGAGCTACCACGCGTTGGGCGCGCGAGCAGACGCCCGAGGGCACCGTCTTTCTGACCCCTCGCCACCAGCAGACCTTCAAGTGGTATGCGGAGCGCCCCGAGGTGGTCAATTGGAAGGATGTGCCGCAGGACGCGGGCAGCTTGCTCGAGTGGGCGCGACGGTTCAATCGCGTCTTTCCCCAAATTCTTGGCCGCGCGATCCCGGACCTCGATCCCGAAACGCTCGCTGCCCATCGCCGCGATTACGGCGCCGCCTACCTGATCATCGACCGCCGGGTCGTGACCACCCCGCCCCCGCTGCCGCAAGTCTATCCGCTCAACCCGCAAGAAAACCAAACCTACGCGATCTACGCCATTCCGTAGGCAGGTTGCAGGTTGCAGGTTGCAGGGGGGGCCACGGAAAGACACGGAAAGACACGGAAGGGAGAGAGAATCGCACTCGTACTCAGCGAAGCGGTACTCGTACTCGTACTCGAATCCGGTTCGCCACCCGCCAGAGGCACGACCGAAATCTCAGATCTGGAATCTCAGATCCCTTGAACCCTGAACCCTGAACCCTGCTTTCTCTCTTTCCTTGCTTGCCCCGATTGGGCTAACCTCCGCGCGCCGATTTTCTCGCTTGACTTGGCAGCGGGCTCTGGACTCGTGCGTGGAAGGGATGAGCGTGCCTCAGGTGGATTACAGCCGTTCGATGCGTTGGTTGCGTGATCGAACCGAGCGGCGGCGGAACGACCAACGTCGCCGCAAGCGCACCTACGCCGTGATTGCCGGCGGTTTTTTGCTGGTGTTCCTGGTCGGCCTTCCGAGTCTCATCAGCCATTCTCCACTGGCCCCGTCGATGATTCGCTCGGCGGCCGAGCAGCACGGATGGTCAGTTTCGGTGGCGTCGGTGCGGATGGGCTGGATCACGCCGCTGCGGCTCACGGGCGTGGAGGCGACCGGGCCCTCGGGCGAGACGCTGTTCGCGGCCGAATCGGTCGATACGACGCTGACGGTATTCGACTGGATGCAGGGCCGCAGCGATCTGGGCACGATCAATGTCGACGCGCCGCGGCTGGAGACGCAGGTGACCGAGGGTCGGACTCGGCTCGAAGAGGATTTGGAACCGTTTTGGAGCGGCCCGGAAGAAGGCTGGGTGTCGAGCGGCAAAGTGCAGCTCCGCGATGCGTCGCTGAAGATCGTCGATTCGCTCAGTGGCCAGCGGTGGCGAGTTGACCAGCTGCAGACAACGATCGAATTCGACGACTCTCGGACCGCGTTTGATGCTCAAGGCGTGGTGACCGATCCCGACGGGATCAGCGGCGCGCTGCAGACGCGAGTCGCGATCCCCGCTGCGGCGGACAGCCCGGTCGATGTCGAGACGCAGAGCGAAGGGGTGCCGTTGTCGCTCTTGAAGCTGGCGGTGCTCCGCTTTCCCCAATCCTTCGAACCGCTGCCGGAGAATCTCGCGGGGAACCTCACGGGCAATCTCCACGTGACGGTCGACGCGGCGGCGAATTGGCGGGCTGATGCTGCGGCGCTCGACCTCCGCAACTTGGTTGTCACCGACCCCCGCTGGACCGAGGGAGGGGCGTGGCGCGCCAGCCGCGTAACGCTCGAAGGCTCAGCCTGGAATGAAGGCAAGCTGCTGCGGACCTCCCGGGCCGTGATCCGTTCGGATGCTGGGAGCGTGGAGTTTGACGGAGCGATTCAGACCGACGCGGTGTTGGCCGGGCGGTATCTCGACTCGCTGGTCGGAGAGTTCGTTGCCGACGTCGATCTGGCCGCGCTGACCGCTTCGGCTCCAGGGCTGATTCCGCTCCGCGAAGGGGTATCGATCGAGAGCGGTCGGGTGCAGACGCGCATCAGCGGCGACTACGGAGGCGACGGCCTCTACCGCTCGCGCTGGAATCTGCAGTCGCAGCCGGTTCACGCGATCGTCCGCGATGGAAGCCGCGTCGTCTTCGAGCCGGTCACAGCCGACGTGACGCTGCGTCCGGTGGGGCAGTGGGTCTCGGCCGAGAATCTCCACGTGCGAAGCAAGTTCGGTGACGCGACTGCCAGCGGCGATCTGCGGGCCGGGCGGGCGCAGTTCAATCTCGACTTTGGCCGCTTGTCGACGATGCTTCGCCACATCGTGGATCTGCCCGAGACGGACCTCGGCGGCGTCGCTTCGGGCAACGTCCGCTGGGAGGTCGACGCTCGGAATCGCTGGACGCTCGGCGGCTCGGCCACCGCCTCAAATCTCGCCGTCTGGATTCCGGGCAATCAGGTCCTGCGGCGTCCTTCGCTCGATGTCGAGATCGACGCCCAAGGAGTTTGGGGAGGCGACGCGCTGGAGCGGCTCGACCGCAGCACGCTCAAACTTTCCGATCCCGCTCAAAGCTGGACCGTGCAACTCATCGAGCCGGTCGATCGGCCCGGACCCGCGACCGTACTGCCGCTGCGAGTTCAGGGGGGCGGAAATCTTGATGCGTTGGTCAATCTGCTCGGTCCCTGGATGCCCGAGAGCCTGTCCGCGACCGGGGGAACCATCGAGGCCGATTTGCGAGTCGACGCGGCGGTGCGTTCGGGGCGACTGCACCGCGGCGAGATCGCGATGCGCGACGTGACGGCGGTGTTCGAGCGGCGGCGGTATGACCAAAGCTCCATCAAGATCGAGTTCGACGGAGCCTACGACTGGCCCTCCGGTGACCTGGTCGCCAAGACGATGTCGCTCAGCGGCAATGCCGTGTCGCTGGCGGTGCAGGGCGAGATGGTCGGAGGAGCCGCCGACTTGGAGCTCGCCTATCGAGCCGACATGTCACGGCTGCAGGGGGCGGTGACGCGCCGCGAACCGGCGGGCCAAGCGGCTTCGACGCCGCGTCCTGCGAATCAGGGCGGGCTCGCGGCCAATCCTCCAAACTATGCCAACACCTCTCCGGCGATCGCTCAGGTCGCGTTCCGACCGAACGATGTGCCGCTCGACTCGGCTTGGCGGATGGAAGGACAAGTTGAAGGTCGAGCCGAAGTGCAGCGGCAGGACTTTGGGCCCTGGACGGTCGCCTTCGAAGCCGCTGGCAAAAATATCCAACTCCTCCAGCCCCCGGCGATGGCTTCCTCCGCCCCATTCGTTGGGCCCCTGCGGAACACGCAAGCCAACCTCCAACCAACCGCCGTGTGGGCCGAGCCGACGGTATCAGTCGGCGGCGAGGTGCTGGTTCGCTCATCGGGAGGGCAGGTGTCGGCAAAGAGCCTTCGAGTTTCGACGCAGTGGATTTTCAGCGAGCTCAGCGGCCAAGTCGACTGGAATGACAATGGACACGACGTGCGGTTGCAAGGACCGGCGCGGATCGATGCGCGGATCGCGGGCGAGCGGGTGACGACGTTGCTCGGTGAACCGATCCAGCTGGCCGGCGTCCACCAAACGCCCCTCCAGATCCGCGCCGTTGGTGGTGCCGAACGGCCTGCGCAATTCGAAATCCTCGGCTCGGTCGGTTGGGATTCCGGTCACGTGGCCGGTGTCAACGTCGGCAGCAGCAAAGTCCCGCTGCGGGTGACCGAAACGACGGTGTTTGTCGATCCGGCGACCGTGCCGCTCGACCAGGGACAATTGAACGTGGCCGGGGAAGTTCACTACCGGCCCGGCCAGTTGTGGTTTGAACAACGCCCCGGTCTGTTCGCCCAAGGCATCTCGCTGACTCCCGACATGTGCCGAAGCTGGATGAAGTACATGATGCCGCTCGCGGCCGAGGCGACGGATGTTGGCGGCTCGTTCTCGGTCGAGCTTGATGAATGCGTCGTGATTCCCTCCGATCCGATGCGAACCCGCGTCGTCGGCAACCTGCTGGTCGAAGGTGCGGCCGTGGGACCTGGACCGCTGGCCACGCGTTTGATCACTTCGGTCGAGCAGATCGAAGCGGCGGCGAAAGGTTTGCAGGGCGTGGCTCCACAGCCGCGGACCGCTCGACCGTGGATCGAAATGGAACCGCAAACGGTCGATTTCTCGCTGATCAATGGCCAAGTGACCCACCAGCGAATGCGGATGCGGATGGGGAAAGCGGAGCTGATCAGCAGCGGCAACGTCGCGCTCGATGGCCGCTTGGATCTGCGCGTCCAAATCCCGCTGCAGGCCGAGTGGTTAGGGAGCAAGCTAGCTTCGCTCGCCGGCCAGCAAGTGACGCTGCCGATCGACGGGACGTTGACGCAGCCGAGTCTCGACACCCGCGCGATCACGACTGTGCTTGCCCAGCTCGGTACCCAAGCAGTGCAAGCGAACGTGGAAAACTATCTGCAGCGTCAAGTCGACAAGCAGTTTCAGAAGCTGTTCGGCAAATAACCGCGGTCAGACTTCCGCCCAGGATTGGCCCCGGGCGACGTCGACCTTCAGCGGAACCCGCAGCTCGGCCACACCGATCATCTCTCGGCGAACCAGTGCTTCCAGGTCGTCCGCTGCATCGGGCGCGACTTCGAAGAGCAGCTCGTCGTGAATTTGCAGCAACAGTTTGGCCGCCAATGACGAATCCTTCAGTTCGGCATGGACGCGAAGCATCGCCTGCTTGATCAGGTCGGCCGCCGAACC
Source organism: Candidatus Laterigemmans baculatus (assembly GCF_010367455.1). Lineage (GTDB taxonomy): Bacteria > Planctomycetota > Planctomycetia > Pirellulales > Pirellulaceae > Laterigemmans > Laterigemmans baculatus. Next base: position 104,754 of record NZ_WRPR01000013.1, read on the forward strand.
TTGGATCACGGTGTTGACGGCGATGCGTTCCGGCTCGGTAAGCGTGCGTCGCTTGGAAACGTCGAGATTCTCCAGATCCCGAACTCCCTGGACCGTCCGCCGGCGACCGAGCATCGTCTCGACGAAGCCCGTCTGTCGACAATTGCTGAGCGTCCGCATCATGAACGCCTGCACGCCGGGATAGCGCGCGAAGTAGGTTTCGATGTAGGCAGCCGCTTCGTCCTTGGGGATCCGTAGCGTGCGGGCCAGGCCGAACGGGCTCTGGCCGTAGACGATCCCAAAGTTGATCGTTTTGGCCACCCGTCGCATCTCGTCGGTGACTTCGCTCTCCAAGATTCCGTGAACTTCGGCGGCGACGCGGCGATGGATGTCGGCGTCTTCGGCGTAGGCGGCGAGCAGCGCCTCGTCACCGCTGTAGTGCGCCAGGACGCGAAGCTCGATCTGCGAGTAGTCGGCCCCCATCAGCAGCCAGTCCGGATGCCCGGCGGTAAAAGCGCTGCGGATCGCTCGCCCCTGCTCGGTGCGAATCGGAATGTTTTGCAGATTCGGTTCGGTGCTGCTCAGCCGGCCCGTAGCTGCCACGTCCTGGCGGAACGAAGTGTGGAGCCGCCCGGTCGACTGGCAGACGAGCTGCGGGAGCGCGTCGACATAGGTGTTTCGCAGCTTGGTGGCTTGGCGGTAGGCGACGACTTTCTCGGGCAGCTCGTGCAGCGGTGCCAACTGCTGCAGCACATCGACGTCGGTGCTGGGGCCGGTCTTCGTCTTTTTGACGACCGGCAGATTCAGCTCGTCGAACATCACCACCGCTAGCTGCTTGGGGCTGTCGATGTTGAATTCGTGGCCGGCCAGCCCATGGATCTCCTCGCGGAGCCGTTCGATCTCGGCGGCAAAACCGGCACTCAGTTCGGCGAGCTGATCGACGTCGACTCGAATGCCATTGAATTCCATCTCCGCGAGCACGTCGATCAGCGGAATCTCGATCGTGTCGAAGAGCTCGGCTAAGCCTTCGTTCTCGAGTCGCTCGCGGAGCATCGGTGCGAGCCGCAACGGAATATCCGCATCCTCGGCGGCGTAGTCGGCAACCCGCTCCACGTCGACCTCGTCCATGCGGCACTGGTTCTTACCCGTTCCGATCAACGCTTTGATCGGCGTCGTCTGATGGTTCAGATAGCGGCGGGCGAGGTCATCGAGCGTGTGGTTCCGCTGCCCCGGCTCGAGCAAGTAATCGGCAACCATCGTGTCGTCGGTGACGCCGCGGACGTCGAGCGAGCAGCCACGCAGGACGATCAGATCGAATTTGATGTTCTGTCCCACCTTGGCGATGCCCGGATTCTCCAGGACCGGCCGCAGGGCTTCGACCACGACCGATTCGGCCAGCTGCGGATCTCCCGCCGGTGCGCGGACAGGAATGTACGCCGCTTCGCCGGGAGCCCACGCGACCGAGATTCCCACCAGCTGGCTGCAGCGAGGATTGGTGCCCGTCGTTTCGGTATCGAGGCTGATTCGCTCATAGCCGGAAAGCGTCGTTACCAGCTCGGCGAGTTCGGCTTCGCTGCGGATCAGGCGGTAGTCCGTCTCGAGTGGTGGCGGCGGCGCCGCTGCACCGCCGCTCCCCCCCGCCTTGCTGTGGTCGCCGATCAGTTCCTTGGCTCGGTCCTTGAGCCGCCGAAAGCCGAGTTCGTCGCAGAGCGCGGTGATCTGATCGAGATCGGCACCGCCGACCGCCCCCAGCCGCCACGGAATTGCGCATGGAACATCGGTTCGCAAGCGGACCAGTTCCCGCGAGAGCATCGCCCGCTCGCGACCTTCCTCCAGGTTCTTCCGCCACTTCGGACCCTTCGAAGCCGCCGCTTCGTCGAGCACTTTCTCGAGCGTGTCGTATTCCTCGAGGAGCTGCTGAGCCCGCTTGGGACCGATCAGGGGAACTCCCGGGACATTGTCGACCGGATCGCCGACCAGAGCCTGGTAGTCGACCACTTGCTCCGGCCGCACGCCCCAGTCGTCCCATAACTCGGCCGGACCCATCTCCGCGTTTTTGCGAATGTTGTACAGCCGCACGTTGTCGGTGATCAGCTGGCGGCAGTCCTTATCGCTGGTCACGATCAAGCAGCGTCCGCCCGCCGCTTCGACTTCGGCTCCGACTTTGGCGAGGATGTCGTCGGCTTCATAACCCGAACATTCGATCTGGCCGATCGACAGCGCCGAGAGCGTCCGCCGGATCAACGGAAGCTGCTGCCGCAGCTCGTCGGGCATCGATTCGCGGTGGGCTTTGTACTCCGAGTAGAGCGTGTTGCGAAACGTGATGTCCGACTTATCGAACGCGCAAAACAGGTAGTCGGGGGATTTGCGGGCGATCAGCTCCAGCACGTCGCCGAGAAACCCATAGACCGCCGCGACCGGCAGCCCCGACGGACTGCTCATCGGCGGCAGGGCATGAAAAACTTGGTAGATCAGCGAATGGGAATCGATGATCACGACCAGCCGCCCCTGCAAATCGGGCCGCGGATCGTCGCCCGCCTCGGCTGGGCGCGAGTTCGCGGGTGGGGCCGGTCCGGTGGCCGGAGCCGGGGCGGGGTCGGGAGCCGGAGGGTTCGAGCCGCTCACCGCGTTTGCCTCCCCATTGGCAGCGGGGCTGCCGGAGTCGTGAGGGCTGCTGGGGGCGTCGTCGTGATCAAAGCCCGTCAAAGTCGGCTGTTTGGGATTGCGGGGCATCGGCTTGAAGCGTGGTTGGAAGGAGATTTCCCCCGTTGTACCCCGTCGAGCGATTCCTCCCCAGGACTTTACCGCTGAGAGACCGGACGGACGTTGACCGCGTCGATCGTTTCGGAGCGACCGGCGTGGCCGGGTCGCGCTGCCGAGGCCGAGCGGGAATCACCGCGGGGCGGGTCGGGGCGATCGCCGAAGGTGGCCGAGCCGAGGGGGCCGCGCGTGAGCTGGACGCGAACGCCGCTCGCGATCCGCCGCATCACGGCTGCGCGAATCGACGCCCGAACGGCGGGAACGAGGAGCAGAAATCCGACCCCGTCGCTGAGGATCCCGGGGGTCAGCAGCAAAAGGGCGGCGGCGCCGATCATCACGCCGTCCTGGATTTCGCGTCCCGGCAACCGTCCCTCAGCCGTCGCCCGGCGGAACCGCTGCCACGCCTGCACGCCTTGTCGCCGCGCCAAAAATGAACCGATCACTCCGGTTACAATGACCAGCGCGATCGTCGCGAGCAGCGAAGTTTGTTCCGCGATCCAGATCAGCAGGAACAGCTCGACGAGCGGAATCAAAATGAAGGCCAGTAATAGCTTGATCAGCATCCTTCGAACTCCTGCTGTTAAAATCGCACGGCGGCCAAAGTGACAGTCGCCGCGGCTTTTTCTTGCGGTTTGCACGGTAATCGCAACTGCCGGGCCGCTGCTTTCCCTGGCCCGCTGCTTTCTCTTCCGCTTTCCCCTCCCCCTCCTGAGACCCCACCGATGAACTTCCGTTTTCTCGTCTTACTCGCTCTGGCCCTAGCGATTGGCACTCCGGTCTCCGCCGACGAGTCCTCGAAACCCACCTCCGAGGCGAAGGCGTCCGACCCGCTCCGGGCGCTGTTGGTGACCGGGGGATGCTGTCACGATTACCCCCGCCAAGCCGAAATCATTACGAAGGGAATGAACGAACGGATCGGACGGATTGAGTGGACGGTCGTGAATTATGGTACTGAGCGAACGGGGGAGTTGGCTGTCTACGCGAATCCCAACTGGGCGGCCGAGTATGACATCGTCGTCCACAACGAGTGCTATGGCGGCGTCACCGATCCGGCGGTGATTCAGCGGATCGTCGAGGGGCACGCGAAAGCCGGCGTTCCCGCCATCGCCGTCCACTGCTCGATGCATTCCTATCGGGCAGCCGAAAACGCCGACCTCTGGCGAGCCTTGCTCGGCGTCACCTCGACCTACCACGAGAAAGCCAAGCGGAGTCTGGCGGTCGTCCCGGTCATGCCCGAGCATCCAATTCTCAAAGGCTTTCCCGAAACCTGGAATACGCCCAACGGCGAACTGTACATCATCGAGCGGACGTGGCCAGCGACCGAAGTTTTGGCGACGGCCTACAGCACCGAAACCGAAAAGGACCAGCCGGTGGCCTGGGTGAACGAGCATCAAGGCGTGCGGGTGTTCGCAACCACGCTCGGGCACCACAATGTGACGATGGAGAGCCCCGAGTGGTTGAACATGGTCGCACTCGGCATGCAGTGGGCGATGGAAAAGCCGAAGCAGTGAATCCTTCAAGCGACGCCGCCCGTTTCGTCGAACTCACGACCGGCGCTCGCGGCGATCTGCCGGGCTGGCTGTGCAGTGATCCGCGTCGACCGCTGCAGGGCGGAGTCGTGCTGGTGCACGGGCTCGGCGAGCACTCGGGCCGCTATCGCGAACTCGCTGGAGTCCTCGCGGGTGCCGGTTTCGCTACGCTCGGCTACGACCAGCAAGGGCACGGGCTTGCTCCCGGACGTCGCGGCGCCCCTCGCAGCTACGATTCGATGCTCGAGGATATCGATGCAGCCCGCCGGACGCTCGGCGAGCACTTGGAGAAGCTGCAGCGGGAAAGCGGCGAGGAACCGCAGCCGGCACTGCCGCAGTGGTTGTTCGGCCACAGCATGGGTGGCAATCTCGCGGTGAACTACGCGCTTCGCTGGCCTCACGATCTGGCCGGGCTGATCCTTTCGAGTCCAATGCTGATGCCGGCAAAGCCTCCCTCGCGGAGTCAGGTCTTCGCCGCCTGGCTCACCGGTCGATTGTTGCCCTTCCTTCCGATTCGAGCTCCGATCGATCCGTCGGAGCTGACGCATGATCCCGCCGAAGTTCGGGCCATCGTGGAGGATCCGCTTCACCACGCGCGATTCTCGCTGCACCTGGCGACGCAGATGCTCGCCCAGGGCCGCTGGTCGCTCGATCGGGCTGGCGAGTTGAAGCTCCCGGTGCTCGTCTTTCACGGCGAGCTCGATTCGCTGACCGACCCGGGTGCAAGCGAAACGCTGTCGCTCCGCGCCGGCGAGCAGGCGAGTTTTCACTTGCTGCCCGGGATGTACCACGAGACGCTGCACGAGCTGGAGCGGGAGAAGGTATTTGCCATTCTCCGCGAGTGGTTGGAGGCACAAAAAAACGGCCGGAGATTGCTCTCCGGCCGTTAATGGTTCACTCGCTCATCAGCCGCAACGCGCTGGCGTCCGGTTCCCACGCCGTTTTCGGGAACCGTGGGCTAGCGCCCGGCGGCTGATGGATCATCCGGGCTCGTGTCCTCGCTCATCAGCCGCAACGCGCTAGCGTCCGGTTCTCACGCCGATTTCGGGAACCGTGGGCTAGCGCCCGGCGGCTGATGAATTATCCGGGCTCATGTCCTCGCTCATCAGCCGCAACGCGCTAGCGTCCGGTTCTCGCGGCGTTTTCGGGAACCGTGGGCTAGCGCCCGGCGGCTGATGAATCATCCGGGCTCGTGTCCTCGCTCATCAGCCGCAACGCGCTAGCGTCCGGTTCTCGCGGCGTTTTCGGGAACCGTGGGCTATCGCCCGGCGGCTGATGAATCATCCGGGCTCGTGTCCGGTGACTGCGAGAGGAACGTTAGTCGCGGCGTCGGCCACCGAAGCCGCCACCGCCACCGCCGTTGCCTCCTCGACTTCCTCCTCCTCCGCCGCCGCCACTGCGACCGCGGCGCCGCGGGGCTCGCCGGCCCCCTTCTTCGTCGTCGCCACCGGAGGCGCGCTCGCCATCCTCGTCGCCGGCCACGGCCGCGGCGAGTTCATCTTCGAGGCCAAGTTCTTCGAGGGCCCGACGACGGCTGAGTTTGACCCGGTCGTGCTCATCGATGTCGATCACCAGGACCTTCATCGCATCGCCCACCGAGATGTGCTTGTCGAGGCTGCTGATATACCCGCCGCTCATCTCGCTGATGTGCACCAGTCCATCGCGGCCGGGGAGGATTTCGACAAAGGCGCCGAAGTCCTTGATGCTGCTGACCGTTCCGTCGTAGATCTTGCCGATCTGGACCGTTGCGGTGCAGGCTTCGATCGCCCGCATCGCTTCGGCAGCGGTTTCCGAATCGCTGCTGGCAACGGTCACGACGCCGTCATCATCGACTTCGATGACCGTGTTGGTCCGCTCTTGGATTCCGCGGATATTTTTACCGCCCGGTCCGATCAGCATGCCGATCTTGCTCGGGTCGATCTTCGTCCGCAGCAGACGCGGCGCGGTCGCGGCGATGTCCCGACGCGGACGCGAGATCGTCGTCAGCATCTTGCGAAGGATGTCGATCCGGGCTTCACGCGATTGCTTGAGCGTGGCCCGGATGATGTCCTCGGTGATCCCGTTGATCTTCAGGTCCAGCTGAATGCCGGTGATCCCGTTCTGGGTTCCGGCGATCTTGAAGTCCATGTCGCCGAAGTGATCTTCGTCGCCCAGGATGTCGGTCAGGAGGCACCACTTGTCATCGGACTCCTTAACCAACCCGACCGAGATTCCCGCGACCGGGTTGCTGATCGGCACGCCAGCGGCCATCAAACCGAGCGTCGCACCACAGACCGAAGCCATCGAGCTGCTGCCGTTGGACTCCAGAATGTCGCTGATCACGCGGATCGTGTAGGGGAAATCTTCCGGCGAGGGAAGGACCGGAGCGACGCTTCGCTCGGCGAGTGCCCCGTGACCGATTTCGCGGCGTCCCGGGCCTCGGATCGGGCGGACTTCGCCGACCGAGAAGGAGGGAAAGTTGTAGTCCAGCATGAACTTTTTGCTGTACTCTTCCTGCAGGCCGTCGACGCGTTGCTCATCGCGGCCGGTTCCCAAGGTGATCGTGATCAGCGCCTGGGTCTCGCCCCGCTGGAACAGGGACGATCCGTGAACCCGCGGCAGCAGGTCGGTCTCGCAGTAGATCGGTCGCAGCGAAGTGCGATCGCGACCGTCGGGCCGGGTGCCGGCGAGGATCAGATCGCGGACGACCTTCTCTTCCAGATCGTGCCAGACGCTCTTGAAGCGAACCACCGAAATGGCGTCGGCCGCTTCGGGTTCGGGGATGACTTCGCCCATCGCCCGGTCGCGGAGTTCGCGAACGGCGTTGGCCCGTTCGAGCTTGCCAGGGGTCTGCTTGGCCGCCCGGAAAGCGTCGTAGTAGGCATCGTTGAGCCGTTGGAACAGCCCGTCGTCGGCTGGCGGGACGAATTCGACCTTGGTCGGCTTGACCTTGTCGAACAGCTCTTCCTGCAGGCCGATCACTTCGCGGATCACGTTGTGGGCGAACTGGATCGCCGAGAGCATATCGTCTTCGGACAGCTCTTGGCTGAAGCCTTCGATCATCGTGACCGCGTCGCGCGAGCCGGAAACGATCAGATCGAGCTCGCTCTCTTCGAGTTCATCGAAGGTGGGAAAGGGCACGAATTGCCCGTCGATCCGGCCGACGCGGACCGAGGCGACCGGGCCTTGGAACGGCAGGCTGCTGATGTGCAGGGCGGCCGAAGCGCCGTTCATCGCCAGCACGTCGCCGTCGTTCTGGGCGTCGCTGCTGAGGACGAACGATTGGACCTGGACTTCGTCTTTGAAACCCTGCGGCCACAACGGGCGGATCGGACGGTCGATCAGCCGGCTGGTGAGCGTCTCTTTGGTGGTCGGACGCCCTTCGCGTTTGAGGAATCCACCGGGGAAGCGGCCGACGGCGCTCAATCGTTCGCGGTAATCACAGGTCAACGGGAAAAAATCGATTCCCGGACGCGGGGTGCCGCTCGCCGCTGCGGTCAGCACGGTGGTATCGCCGTACTGCACGATCACGCAGGCGGCGGCTTGTTTGCCCAGTTGGCCGGTCTCGAACGAGAGCGTTCGTTGGCCAATTTTCTTTTCGACTCGAATCTTCACTGACTACTTTCCTTCCATCCAACATTTACAACAACATGCAAGCACCCCGCAAATTCCCCGCTGCGCCGTGCGACGCGATCAAAGTTCCAGGGCATGAGTCTCGATTGGGGGGCGGCGGCACGCTCGACGGTGCCGACTTGCGCCGAAGGGCTCGAGTGCCGAAAGTCTCGACCATTCGAACCGCTCGACGGGTGAGATGCTCGACCGGCGGCCGAGCGACCTCGGGGTGCGTCCCCTCCCGCGAGAAACTTGGGGACGCCTGCTGGCTCGCTTCAAGGTGATGTGAGCCGGGGATTCATAAGAACGCTCGCGGAGCGGTCCGGATCCAACCGACCGACGGAGCAAACAAGAGAAAAGGGCTGGGTCGAGAGGATTCCCCGCCGCAGCGGGCGGGGAACAACGAGGGCCTGTTCGAGATCGCCCTCAACCGCTCGTGACCGACCCGCCTCAGTTTCGCGCCCGCGGCCGGGCGCCTTCTGACGGCACCCGACGAGTGTTGCGTCGTGGGGAGCCGTGTTACTTCCGAATGTTTAGCTTTGCCAGAATGTCCAGGTAATGCTGCGGGTCTCGGTCGCGGATGTAATCCAGCAACCGCCGGCGGCGGCTGACCAGGCCGAGCAGCCCACGCCGCGAACCGAAGTCCTTGCGGTGCGTCCGCATGTGTTCGGTCAAGCCGTTGATCCGCTCCGTCAAAATCGCAATCTGCACTTCGGGCGAACCGGTGTCATTGGCTGCCTTCTGGTGCTCTTTGACGACGGCCTCTTTGCGTTCTTTCGTGATTGTCATCAGCTAACTTGCGCCAATATCCGTAACGTTGTCCTGACTGAGAATCCCGACAGTGTATCGCCACGCGGCGGGTTTGCAACGCCAACTTGGGAATCAATCGGATGTGGTAACCTAGGCTTTGTGAACCGGGGCCGCGGGCCTGCCCGAGCGGTCCCCCTTCCCGATCCTCCGCAAGAGTCCCGACGCCGATGTCCAACCGACGCGCTCGCCCTCCGCAATTCGAATCCATCGGCACCTATGCGACGGTCGGATTAGTGGCTTTGGCAGGAATGCTGGTCCTGTACCTCCTGGCCACTGGGATCTTCAAGGTCAACGAGTACGAGCAGGCGGTGCTGCTCCGCTTCGGACGCTTCCACCGCGTGGTCGAACCCGGATTGCATCTCAAGCTGCCGTGGATCGACGAAGCGATCGTCGTCGACGCTTCGGAGCGGAGCCTGCGGCTGCCGTGGGGGACGAGCGATCTGGAGCAAGCCGGCCGCCAGATGGTCGTGGACCAGCGTCGGCAGGATGAATCGCTGATCCTGACCGGGGACCTGTACGCGGCGGTGGTCGAGTGGAACGTGGTCTGGCGGATCGCCGAACCCCGCGACTACGTCACCCGGTTCGACGACGTCGAAACGCTCGAGCGGACGATCCTGGCGGTCGCCCGCAGCACGATGCACCGGGCGGTCGGCGATTACTCGGCCGAAGAGGTGCTCACCGGAGAGCGGGCCGCGGTGAAAACTGCCGCTTGGCAGGACATGAGCGACCAACTCGAGCGGCTCCGCAGCGGTGTCGAAATCGTCGACCTGCAGATGCAGCGGGTGACCCCGCCAACCCGCGTTCGCCCGGCCTTCGACGACGTCAACGCGTCGATCCAGCAGCGGGACCAATTGGTCAACGAAGCGATCCGCGAACGCAACATGCTGACACCGACGGCCGAAGCCCACAAAGACCAGCTGATCCGCGAGGCGGAAGGCTACGCCGCTCGCCTGGAAGCGGAGACGCAAGGGAAAGTCGCCGCGCTGCGGGCCAAATACGAAGCCTACCGGCACGCTCCCGAAGTGACTCGCCAGCGGATGTACCTGGAAGCCATGGAACGGGTGCTCAGCAACAGCGGACCGAAGACGATCCTCGACAGCGACCTGCAAAGCCTGCTGCCGCTGCTGAATCTTGGCCCCGAGCCGCCGCTGAGTCCCGCGGTGCCCGTTGGGGACGCCGACGCCCGCAGATCGCCGACGCCCGCAAATCGCTGACGCCCGCGAATCGCTGATGCCCGCGGATCGCTGATGCCGCTCGCCCCCCAAATTTCCTCCCCGCCACCACCGGCGAAAATTTCAACTCCATGAATATTCAACTCCATGAATAATCGAATTCTCCTCAACGTGCTTCGCGGTCTGGCAGTGCTCGCAGTGCTGCTGATCCTGATGCCCTTCTGGGTGTTCATTGTCAGCGAACGCGAAATGGCGGTCGTGCTGCGGTTTGGCAAGCCGGTCCGCGAGCACACCGAGCCCGGGGTGCGGTTCAAGGTGCCATTCGTGGAGACGGTCCGCGTGCTCCCCAAGACCCAGCAGTTCTGGGGCGACAGCCGCGAATACGTGCTCCCCGATTTGCCGACTCGCGACGACAAAAAGATCGAGCTGATCCCGTGGTCGGTGTGGCGGATCACCGAGCCGACGGTGTTCGTCCAGCGGCTGCGGACGATCGAGAACGCCGAACAGCGGGTCGCGCAAATCACCCGCAGCGCAATCCGCGACGTGCTGACCCAGTACGATTTGGTCGAAGTCGTGCGGAGCACCAACCGGCCGATCCCAAGCAGCAGCGACTACAGTCAAGCGGCGGCCGAGGCCGCTGCCGCCGTCGCCGACGATGAAATTGCCGCCAGGCTCGCCCAGGCCGGTGAGGGCCAGGCGGCTCTCGAAATCGAGACCGGGCGGCGGAAGATTTTGGCCGAGATCAAAGCCGAGGCGACTCGTCGCTTGGCCCGTCAATCCGATCTCGAAGGGGATCTCGGCCGCGGAATCGAGCTGGTCGACGTGGGGATCTCGCAAATCGATTTCGTCGACACCGTCCGCGCCAAAACCTTCGACCGCTGGATTGCCGAACGCGAAGCGATCTCGGCGCGGAATGTCAACGAGGGTGAGCGGCTGAAGGCTCAAATCATCAACGAGACGAAAGCCGAGGTCCAACGGATCGAAGGCGAAGGAGAACGCATCGCCAGCGAGACTAAAGGCAAGGCCGATGCGCTGGCGATCCAGCGGTACGCCGAAGCGATCAACGAAGTCGGTGAGTTCTACACCTTCTCCCGCACGCTCGAGGCGTACGAGAACGCGATCAGCAAAGACAGCCGGATGATCCTGACCACCGACAGCGACTTCTTCGACCTGCTGAAAAAACTCCAGCCCCCGCCGGAGGAAACGGGTAGCCGGTAGCCGGTAGCCGGGGGCCGGTAGCCGGTAGCCGGTAGCCGGAAACCGGAAACCGGGGGCCGGTAGCCGGGGGCCGGAAACCGGTAGCCGGGGGCCGGAAACCGGGAGCAGGTGGGCCACGGAAGGACACGGAAGGCCACGGAAGGTAGGTGGGTATTTGTGAGCTCAGATTTTGGCAACTCGTACTCGTACTCAGCGAAGCGGTACTCGTACTCGTACTCGAGCATCCCGGATGAAGGCACAACGGGAGTGAGGTGCCGACGACCGATTCGACACGAGCCACTCGGACTGCACTTCGGAACGGGCGCGGTCGGCGGGGAAGATCGCGGTCGCGAGTACGAGTACCGCTTCGCTGAGTACGAGTACCGCTTCGCTGAGTACGAGAGAGGAAAGCCTCTAACTCCCTACTTCCTGAACCCTGAACCCTCCTTCACCTCCAATCGAGTCCTTCGGGGAGGCGGTTGAGGTTTCGGGGGCCGGCGTCGGTGACCAGGAGCATGTCTTCGATGCGGACCCCTCCGGTCGAGCGCCCGTAGAGTCCCGGTTCGACGGTAAAAACTTCACCGGCGAGCAATTCTCCGCCGCCGTCGTCGAGCAGGATCGGTTCATGGACTTCCAGTCCGATCCCGTGCCCGGTCCCATGCTGGATCGTCGGATGATCGGTGACCGTGCCGCGAGCGAGCTGGAAACCGTGCTGCTGCTGCGTCTCGACGACCGCTCGATGCACGGCGGCGGCGGTCTCGCCGGGAACGAGTTTGGCAATCCCAGCCGCTTTGGCGGCCACGACGGCCGCGTGCATCCGCGCGACCGTCTCGGTGGGCGTGCCGTGAACGACGGTGCGGGTACAGTCGCCGTGGTACCGGGTCGCTTCGCAGCGGGGGAAGATGTCGACGATCACCGGCGCAGCGGTCCGCAGCGGGCCCCGTCCCGAAGCGTGGCAGTCGCCCGAGTCGGGGAGCGTCGCGACGATGCAGCCATGCCCCATCGTGTACCCGAGGTCGAGCAGGAATTTGGCGATCTCCGACTTCAGCCGCTCGCTCGTCAGCGGTTCCCCCTGCTCACGCAACGTCCCGTCGGCGGCCGCTTCCGCGCGAGCGATTCGGCTGCACGCCATCTCCATCGCCCGCTCGGTCGTCGCCTGAGCTTCGGCCAGCCACTCGATTTCTTGTTCGCTTTTGACGCGGCGGTCGAGCACCCCCAAGGCGTCGTCGTACACGATCTCCATCCCCGCTTGCTGGACGTGCCATGCGAAGATGAACGGCAGGCTGCGGTCGGTGCGGACGCGGCGGGCGCCGATCCGGCGGAGGCATTCGGCGGCCGCTTGAGCGGTGGCGGTCGCCCGATCCGAATCGAGCCCAGCGGCCGGAGCGAACTCGGCAGGCGCCGTCACTCGCCGCGCCGAACTGGTCCGCCGCGCGCGGTCCACTTCGACGTCCCGGATGATCAGCGTCGATTCCCCCTGGGCCGTCTCGATCCAGGCCGCCGGATCTCCGGCGGTCATCAGCACTTTGCGGAACAAGGTGGGGTTCTCGGCGGGAATCCCTCCGAGCAGCGTTGCCTCGTAGTTCGTCGCGTCATAGGTCATGGCCAAATCCTCCCAGTCGAGCAACTTTGTCGAGCAGCTACACAAGCGGCACGAGCCACGCTCCGAGCATCGTCCAAAACAGCGTGCTGAGTCCCATTCCGACCGTGAACGGGCTGATCGTTCGCAGCCCTTCGCTCTCGGTCATGCCGCTCATCTTGCACATCACCCAGAAACCGCTGTCGTTCATCCACGACACCGGCTTGCTTCCGGCGCCAATCGCCAGGGCCAGATAAACCGGATGAAAGGGAAGCCCGCCGCCGGCGGCCAGTCCCTGCAGGATACCGGCCGCGGTGATCATCGCCACCGTCGCGGAGCCTTGCAGCGTGCGGATCGCCGTGGTCACCGCAAACGCGATCGGCAGCAGCATCAGGCCCGGAACCGAAGCCCGGATTCCCGACATCGCTTCGGCAATCCCCGCTTGGCCGAGCATCGCACCAAACGCCCCGCCGGCTGAGGTGATCAGGATGATGACGCCGCCGCTGGCCAGCGCGGCGCTGACGAGCCGGCTGCGATCGAGCGTCGGCGGCGCCCAGTAGAGCATGGCTAGGGCGATCGCCGTGGCGATTCCGAGAGCCACGTTCTTGTCGCCGAGTAACTGCAACCAGCCGACCAGCAGTTCGGTCGCGGTTGCCGATTCCGAGAGAGGAACGGTCCCCATCGACATCTTGGTTGCGGTTTGGCCGGCGATCAGGAGGACGGGCAGCAGAATCGGAGCCAGCGCGAGCAGGACTGGCGGACCGCTTCGCCGGGGTCGCGATGGGTCCCCCACGCGCTGCTCGGCGTCGAGATCCGCTTCGCCTTCGGCAAACTCGTCGACTCCCTCGCCGAGCGACCGCAGCGGAACGTCGACGCGACGATTCAACCACCAGGCCACGCCGAGCGAAAAGGTGCTCGAGAGCCCTCCCACAACCAATCCGGCGAGCATCAGCGTCAGCAGATCGACGCCGATGATCTCGGCAATCTGCAGCGGACCGGGAGTCGGCGGGACCAGCGAGTGGGCGATCGAGCCTCCCGCCATGATCGCCAAAATGAACAGCACATAGTCGCGGCCGGTCCGCTGCCGCAACGTGCGGGCGAGCGGCACCATCAAATAAAACACGGTGTCGAAAAAGACGGGAATTCCGAGCACGAACGAGCTGGCCGCTAGCGCGATCGCTGCGTGCCGCTGGCCGATCACCCCGAGCGCCGCTTCGATGATCACCCGGGCCGCGCCGCTCTGCAGCAGGCAGGCTCCAATGATGCTGGCCAGAGCGATCAGGATTCCGATCTGCCCAGCCGTCTTGCCAAACGCAGCCGCCAGGCGCGCCGGGGCCGCTTGGCTGACAAAGCCGCTGACCTCCTCGGCCTCCAAACTTCCTCGCTCGACCAGCGCCTCGGCGTGCGTCTGCAGCGCCGCCGGTGGGGTCCCCACGGCGACCAAGAGTCCGGCCAGCATCAGGGCGAGAAAGGCGTGCAGCCGGAGCCAGAGGATCGAGACCAAGACGGTGACGATGGCAATCGAGACGAGCACCCAGACGTTCAACTTCACCCACGCTTGTTCAAGAAGATCGGACTTCGCGGAGCCTCGCGGCACTTGGTGCGGACAGAATAACCGGAACGATCCGCGAAGAGGGACGGCCGGGCGAATTAAGCGAGACGTCTCGGCCGCGCAGCCGAACAGTGCTGAGGTGGCCTTCTCCGCTTCGCCGTCCGTTACCCCGGAAGTTTTCGATGTCGCGACGACGCATCCTGTTGGTGATCGGTTGTCTGCTGATGACTTCGCCGGTGCTGGCCCGCGATCTGATCGTCGACAATCTCCGGGGAAGCGACTCGCAGAACGACCGCGGCTTCGTTCCCGGACCGGCAACCTTTGGTCCCTATCGCACGATCAACCGAGCCCTGGCCGGCGCTCGCAGCGGCGACCGAATCGTGCTGACGAACACCGGCGAGCCGTACCGCGAAATGATCGCGCTCAACGGCTACCGGCACAGTGGCAGCCCCGGAGCTCCGTTCGAGATCGTCGGCAATGGTGCCACGCTCGACGGAACCGTCGCGGCCGGAATGGAGCGGTGGCGAGCGGTCGGGGGAGGCGTCTGGCAACTGGAACCGACGCCACCCGGCTATCCGTTGCTCTCGCGCGGCGGTCGCCCGCTGAACCGAGTGGAAATCATCGCCGGTGGAGATTTGCAGCAGCTCCAGCCGCTCTCCTGGGCCCGCGCCGGGGCCCTGATCTACTTTCGCGGCGAACCGCATCGCGGGCCGTTCGATTACCCGCTCGAAGTCACCGAGCTGACGACCGGGATTACGCTCTACGACGTCCATGATGTGGTGATTCGCGACCTGGTCGTTCGCGGCTACCGCCTCGATGGGATCAACGCCCACGATCGCGTCCGGGAGACGGCGATCGTCGGCGTCGCCAGCCGCCACAACGGGCGGAGCGGAATCACGGTCGCCGGAGCCAGCCAGGTCACGATCGGAGCGACGCTCTGCGAACAGAACGGCAAGGCTCAGTTGCGGGTCGAAGGCCGGGGCGTGGCGAGACTCGGCAACGTCGACTTGGTCGCAGGCACCGACCCGGCTCCTTTTTCTGCACCGGCTCTCGTTACCGAGGATGCCGGTCAGGCGTTGGAGTTGCCCCGGCAGTAACTTCCGGAGAAGCGAGTTCGTCGGCTTGCTCACGCTCCTCGAGGGCTTCGCCAGCGGTGCGTTCGTCGGCCGCGTGCAGGTCCTCGTCGAGCTCCTCCTCCATCTCGTCCTCGATCGCGTCGAGCGACTCTTGGACTTCCCGGCCGCTGCTCCAGTAGAACACCATGCCGACGCTGGCCAGGGCGAGCTTCACCAGCTCAAAGGCGAGCGCGACGAGCGTTCCCGATGCGGCAGTCGGCTCGGCTGGCACGACGCGGTAGAGCCAGTCGATCGTGGCTTCGAGAATTCCCATTCCCGCCGGTGTGAGCGGGAGGGCCGAGGCGAGCATCCCCACCGGGACGATGATCAAATGATCCGCGAAACCGGGTGGGGCGTCGTACAGCCCGCGAGCCACTAAATACATGCTGATCGACAGCAGCGAATGGACGCCGAGGCTGAGCACAAGCGCGATCAAGAACGAGACCGGATGGCGGTGAAAGCTGCGGAGCGGGTCGGCGACGCGGTGGATCAGCGCCCCGACGCGGGGGAGGTCGCCCAACCGTCGCAGCAAGCGGTCGATCCAACGGCCCCCGACGACCAGCGTGACCAGTGCTACGGTGCCCACGGCAGCCAACACCGCCGCCCCCCGAGCCACCTGCTGCAGGTCTTCGCTGGCGGTCGCCGGGGGGACGATTGCCAGGGCGGCGACGACGACTAGCAGCAAGCCGTACAGCCCCAGTGCTCGGTCGACGAAAATCGACGCCACCGCCTCGATCCGTTTGCCTGGGCTGCGGCGGGCGAGAAAAATCCCTTTGAACAAATCGCCTCCCACCGAACCGGCCGAGACGAAGTTCAGCAAAAATCCGATCGCGCTCAAGCGGTACGCGTCGAGCATGCTCAGCGGGATGCCTTGGCTGCGGACCAAGATCGCCCACCGCGTGAACGTCAGCGCGAGCGCTGCGAGGGCCACGAGGAACGCGGAGGCCAGCACGCCGTAGTGCTTCGGCTGCGAACGGAGCGCGGCCCACTGCTCATCATCGATGGCGCTCAACAGCCAGACGATGATGACCACGGGGGTCACAAATTTGATGGTCGTGATCGCGATCGAGCGGAGGCGAGGATTCATAAGCCGGAGCATACTCCAGCGGCAACCCTCTCACCAAGCGGATTTGAAACCGCGGGCCGCTGCTGCGAGTATCACTTCCACCGAGCCACGCCGATTGCGTCTAATAGCATTTGATACACCGATTCGCGACGTTCCGCCGCAACTACGGACCGAACATGAGTGCCTTCAATCGCCTCCTCTGCAACCGCCTCCCCCAGCTACTGGTGCTCGCCGCGGTTGGTCTCGGCCTCGTCGGTTTTGGGGCGATGGCAGTGCAGGCTGCCGACAGCGCGGTTCGCCAGGGGCCCCAGCCGCTCAAGGCGGGCGAGCTCGGCGTCGGTAGCCGAGTGCCCGATCTCGCCTTGACCACCATCAGCGGCGAGCCGGGGCGGCTCAGCGACTTTGCCGAAGCCCCGGCCCTCGTGATCGCGCTGACCGGGACCGAATGCCCGCTGTGCCTGAAGTATGCTCCCACGCTAGCTGCAATCGAGCAGCAGTATCGCGAGCGAGGCGTGGTCTTCGTGTTCGTCAATCCGAGCGAATCGGAGGAGCTCGAACGCCTCGAGAAGGCAGTCGAGACGCACGGCTTTGAGGGACCGTATGCCCGCGACGGATCGAAATCGCTCGCCGCCGCGCTCGGTGCGAAAACGACCACCGAAGTTTTCGTGCTCGACCGAGCCCGCACGCTGGTCTATCGCGGAGCGGTCGACGACCAGTACGGCTTTGGCTATGCGCTCGATGCGCCGCGGAAGACGTATCTCCGCGATGCGCTCGACGAACTGCTCGCCGGCCAGTCGCCTCGCGTGGCCGCCACGTCGTCGCCGGGCTGCGAGCTGTTCTATGGCGGCCCGGATTCACGTGCCTCCTCGACAGCGGAGGCTGCGGAGCTGAGCCGCGCCCCGGCCGAGATCACCTACCACAACCGGATCTCTCGCATCGTCCAGGCGAATTGTCTCGAATGTCACCGCGAAGAGGGGATCGCCCCGATCGGTCTCGAGACGTACGAGGAAGTCAAAGATTATGCGGGGATGATCCGCCGCGTCGTCGAGCAGGGAATCATGCCCCCTTGGTTCGCTGCTCCCCTGCCGCAAACGAATGCAACCGAATCCCCTTCGGTCCAGCAGGCCCCTTCGGTCCATTGGGCAAATGACCGCTCCTTGTCGAATCGCGAACAGGCGGACTTGTTCGCGTGGATCGAGGCCGGCGCCCCCGAAGGGGACCCACAAGACGCTCCCCTGCCAAAGACCTATCCCGACGGATGGCTGATAGGAAAACCCGACGCGGTGTTCGAGTTCTCCAGTCCCGTGCCGGTGAAAGCGACCGGCACGATGCCCTACCAGAACGTCACGGTGGAGACGAATTTGCCCGAAGACCGCTGGGTGCAAGCGATCGAGGTTCGCCCGGGGAACCTTCGGGTCGTGCACCATGTCCTGGTGATGATCGATAAGGGCGAAGAGGAAGTCGACGAGAGCGACGGGTACTGGGGCGTCTACGTGCCGGGCAACAGCACGCTCGTCTATCCCGATGGCTACGCCAAGCTGCTTCCCAAGGGAGCCAAGCTGCGGTTTCAAATGCACTACACGCCCAATGGGACGGCCACCGAAGACAGTACCCGAATTGGCGTCGTCTTCGCCAAAGAGCCGCCCCAGCACGAGGTGAAGGTCGCAGGCATCGCCAACGGCAAGCTCCGCATTCCCCCCGGAGCCGAGAACCACCGGGAAGAGGCGACTCGTCGGCTCCCGTTCGATGTGCAGATTCTCGGCTTCCTGCCGCACATGCACTTGCGAGGCAAGGCCGCACGCTACGAGCTGGTGACCGAGAACGGGACGGAGTTGTTGCTCGACGTCCCCCGCTACGACTTCAACTGGCAACTGCTGTATCGACTCGCCCAGCCGCGTTCTCTCAAGGCGGGCGACACGCTCCGCTTCACCTGTTGGTACGACAACAGCGAAAACAACCCGGCCAACCCCGACCCCACGCGGACCGTCACCTGGGGACCGCAGACCTATGACGAGATGCATCTCGGTTACATCGAGTACATCGTTCCCGGAGATCGGCTGCGGAAGTGATTCGCCGTTCCACGCTTTCGTGAGCGGCTCAGCGTTCCATCAAGTCGGCCAACCCGCCGAGCAGCGAGCCTTCGCCTTGCTGCGAACCTCCGGCACTCGGGGCATGGGCGAGGATCCGGTCAGCCATCCGCGAAAACGGCAGGCTCTGCAGCAGCACGGTGCCGTGGCCGCGGAGGGTTGCCAGGAAAAATCCTTCGCCGCCAAAAAACATCGACTTGAGGTTCCCGGCCCGCTGGATGTCGTACTCGATGCCGGGGGTGAAAGCGACGATGCAGCCGGTATCGACGCGGAGCGATTCGCCGTTGAGCTTCTTTTGGATCACGTGCCCGCCGGCGTGCAGGAAGGCCATCCCGTCACCTTCGACCTTCTGCAGGATGAAGCCTTCGCCGCCAAAGAATCCCGCTCCGATCTTCCTCTGAAAGGCGATCCCGAGCTTGGTGCCGTAGGCGGCGCAGAGAAAACTATCCTTCTGGCAGAGCAATCCGCCGCCGAGCTGCGCCAGGTTTAGCGGCAGGATCTTGCCCGGATAGGGAGAAGCGAAAGCGACTCGTCGCTTGCCGTGGCCGTGGTTGGTGAAGTGGGTCATGAAGAGCGATTCGCCCGTCAGCATCCGTTTGCCGGCGCCGAACAGTTTGCCCAGCATCCCCTGCCCCGCTTCGGAGCCGTCTCCCATGCGGGCTTCGAAATCGATCCCCTCCTCCATATAGGTCATCGCGCCGGCTTCGGCGACGACCGTCTCGCCCGGATCGAGCTCGACTTCGACGAGCTGCATTTCGGACCCATGAATCTCGTAATCGACTTCGTGCGACTGCATCGGTGAAAGCTCCGGAAGACGGGAAGAGAGCAGGAGGAATCGGACCGCAGGATAGTTCGTCGCTGGTGGGGCGATCTTGCTTGGGGATCGGGCTTGCTTGGGGATCGGGCTTGCTTGGGGATCGGGCTTGCTTGGGGATCGGGCTTGCTTCGGGATCGGGCTTGCTTCGGGATCGGGCTTGCTTCGGGATCGGCTGGCGCTGGCAGCGGCCCGCTCACGAGCCACTCACGAGCCACTCACGAGCCAGTCAGGAGCCGGTCAGCTGGGCGAGGAACAGCGTCGCTAGGCCGAACACCAGGGAAAATCCGCACATGTCGGTGACGGTCGTCAGCAGCGGACCGGAGGCGACCGCGGGATCGAAACCGAAGCGGCGGAGCAGCAACGGAACGATGCCGCCGAGGGAAACCGCCACGATGGTGTTCATCGCCAGCGCCGCCCCGACGACCAGGCCGAGATAGAAGTTATCTTGCCAGAGCCAGCCACCGACTCCCACCAGGGTCCCCAGCACGCTGCCGTTGATCAGCCCCAACGAGACTTCCTTCAGCCACACGCGCATCGTTTCCGAAGGGACCACCAGGCCGAGCGACAGCTCGCGCATGCTGACGGCCACGGCCTGATTGCCGCTGCAGCCGCTCATGTCCGAGATCATCGGCAGGAAGACCGTCAGGGCGAGGACCGAGGAGAGGGTGTCTTGAAAATTGGCGATGACGCTGGCCGCACCGATGTTCAACACGATGTTGACGCTGAGCCACGCCAACCGCCCTCGCGCCCGAACCGCCAACGGCATCGACCGCAGCTCTTCACCGCTGGGGATCCCTTGGCTCTTCATGTAGTCCGCTTCGTGCCGGGCTCCCCAAGCCTCGTCGACGGCGGTGCGGCGGACGACCCCCAAGAAGCGACCGCTATGGTCGGTGACCGGGACGCCCAAGAAGTGGTGCTGGTCGAGGAGCTCGACGAGATCATCCAGCGACGTGTCGTGCGGAACCGAGAGCGGCTCGTGGATCATGATCTCGCGGACCGGGCGGCTTCGTCCGGCCAGCAGGAGGTCGCGGAGCCGCAGGACGCCGGTCAAGCGTCCCAGGCGGTCGCAGATATAGGCGTACTGGACGTCGAAGTCGCGGTAGGTTTCCGCTCCGGCGGCGAGATCGTCGATCACCTGCCCGGCGGTCGCCGTCTCGGAGAACTGCAGGAACTCGGTGATCATCAGACCGCCGGCCGTATCGTCCTCGTAGCGGACCAGCGAGCGAGCGGCGGCCGCCTCGAGAGGATCCATGCGGTCGAGGATCGCTTCGGCTTGCTCCTCCTCGAGCCCGCCGATCAAGTCGGCCTGCTCGTCGCTGGGCATCTCCTCGACGATCCGCGCGGCCGTCTCGGGGGGTAGATGCTGGATCAGCCCCACCGCCTGAGCGTCGGGCAACCGGGAGAGCAGATCGGCGGCGTCGTCGGGCCGGAGCGTCTCGAAAACCTGGCACTGCTGGTCTTCCGAAAGCCGGCTGAGCGAGTGGGCTTGCTCGCCTGGGGGAAGGGTGTCGAGGAATTTCTCCAGCGACTCGGCCTCGCCGGCTTCGGCGAGCTCATTCAGCATTTCCCAGGGCTGCTCGTCGGTCTCGGGTTGGCTGCTCACGAGGTGACTTCTCTCCAGCTCAGCTCTCTCGGGAAAACGGGGACGCTCCAGTGGGGATTCCTCCACCGCGACCCCTGAAATGCTCGCCGCTGCTCCGCTTCCTCGCTAGACCCCTTGGCGTACATCCACGCGATCTCCGAGGCCGCCCGGACTGGAAAGGCGGTGGAGGGTGTTGTTGCGGGTTTTCTGACAGAGCCTAGCTGGACAGCGCCACTTTGGATTGGTTCGGAGCAGGACGGCTCGCGGAAAAATCGTTTAACGGCAAGCCGAAGGCG
>NZ_WRPR01000127.1 GCF_010367455.1 Candidatus Laterigemmans baculatus
AACTCGTCTTTGGCGTAGAGCCAGCTGAAGTGGCTGCCGAGCATCTCCTCGAGGCCGAGAATCAGCCTGTGTTTTGCCGACAGATCTTCGGCGAGTCGCTCGCGGTCGAATTTGCCGAGGGCGAGGGCGATGGTCTCTGCGGATGCGGGGCACGATTTCCTCTGCCTCCTGGAGCGCCGTAGGGGGTTGGCCATTTTCGAGGTTTTCTGGGGAGCATGCTGTTGGCGGCGTAGGGCGAGATCAACTCGCCTGATTGAGGGAACGGACTCGCCTCAGCGTTGCGTGTCGAACGGGGGTAGCGCTCGACGAACCGCGGCCGCAAATGCCTTGAGCGGCAGCCGGTTCGTCGTGAGACGAGA
>NZ_WRPR01000128.1 GCF_010367455.1 Candidatus Laterigemmans baculatus
GGTTGCCGGGGGCCGGGGGGGAGAGGGGGACGGTGGCCGGGGGCCGGTTGCCGGGGGCCGGGAGGAGGAGGTTAGAGGCGAGTGGCGAGCGGCGAGAAGCGAGGAAGGGGAGCTGCCCGTTCGTGCTATCAATTACCTCCGGCCTGCCGCCTCCGGCCTCCCGCCTGCCGAGACACCCTCACCCCAGCCCTCTCCCGCAAGCGGGCGAGGGGGCCAGACGCCTGCTGCCTCCGGCCTCCCGCCTGCTGAGGAGTTTTTTACGGAGGAGTTGGCTGGGTGGCGGCGGGTGGGGTTCAACGTCCAGCAGCGTGCGAAGGACGATCCGTTCGGCGGGATGGTCAGCCTCCGTTGGCAGTACATGAAGGGGAGCCGCACAGCGGTGCTCAGCCTCGATGGGCCCTACCGCGAGTGGCACAACCTAGCAATCTGCTACTCCGCGATCGGCTGGGACCTCGTCGGGGCAAGCGACGTGCAGGTGGGTGCGGGGCCGGTTGGTGAGCCGATCGTGGGGCGCGAATTGCGGCTCGACCGACCGCCGCTCGACCGAGCTCAGGTCCTGTTCGCCTGCTTTGATGCTCAAGGCCGCTGCGTTCCGCCATCGGCTCATAGCCGAGGGTTGTGGGCGAACTTCACGGGGAGACTGAAGGCCGCGACGCAAGACGAGCCGCAAGTCGAGGGAGAAGTAATGCAAGTGCAAGTGCTAGAAGAAAACCTCGGAGAGCGATCCGAGGAAGCGGAGGAAGAGATAAGGGAGTTATTTGAAGCAGCGGCTCGCGCGGTGGGAGGCAACCATGAATGAGGCTTGAACAGGAGGTAAGGGAGTGAACAGAGGATCCCGATATGCGTTAAGTCTGCCTCCTCATGGGATCAAGCCACATTCGCTCCGGGAAGGATCAGTCTTGACACTCCGTCGGTTAGCTTGAGGACATTGAAGTTGATGATCAATCCCAGCGGGATATCAAGCAGTTTCATGTAGCTGAGCAATTGTGCCTTATGGATAGGCAGTACTTGTTCGACGGCTTTGCCTTCTACAAGCAAACAGTGATCGATGAGTAAATCAAAGCGGAGTGGCACCTTTCGTTGAAATTGTTTGTACTGAATCACGACGCTCTCTTGGTCTTGGACTCCGTAGCCTCGTAGTTGGAGTTCCATCATTAAGCACCATTCGTAAATTGATTCGAGCAGACCGGGGCCTTTATCCCTGTGTACTTCAATCGCCGCACCAATCACGTCATGTGATTTGTTTCAGCGGGAAGTGAGACTTTCTGGGTCAGTTACAAGAGACAGATTCGGGGGCTGAAAAGGGTAAGGTTCGTTGACGGATTCCG
>NZ_WRPR01000129.1 GCF_010367455.1 Candidatus Laterigemmans baculatus
GCGTCGTAGCTGCCGCTGCTGGGCGTCGCCGAGACCAGCCGCAGCCCTTCGCTCAGCCGGTCGGCGACAGCGATCCCCGTGGCCGCATCGGGACCGGTGTTGCTCAGCGTGACGGTGAACGTGACCGTCTCGCCGACGCTCGGCGTGGCCTGGTCGACCGTCTTGGTCAGCGACAGGTCGGCCACTTGCGGCGTGAAAGCGACCGTGGCTTGGTCGTCCTCGTCGGGGTCGTTGTTGCCGGGAGTCGAGTCGGGATCGGCGGGGCGAGCCGCGGTGATCTCCGCCGTGTTGCTCGCCGTCCCCGAAGCGGTCACGCGGCCCCGCAGGACCAGCGTCGCTTG
>NZ_WRPR01000130.1 GCF_010367455.1 Candidatus Laterigemmans baculatus
CTTCGGCTTGCCGTTAAACGACTTGGTAGCCAACTGCTGGGCACTGCTGACTTTATGGCAATTCAGCGTAAGAAAGTGGCGCTGTCCAGCTAGCTCCGACGGCTCAACCAGTTACGCCTGGCGGAGCGTCTTGACGATCGGAACGGTCGCAGCCTGGATCGCTGGAGCCACTCCGGCGACCAGCCCCACGACGAGCGACACCACACAGCCGAGAACCGCCAGCTCGAGCGAGGGGCGGAAGGCGATCGTGGCTCCCTCGGCACCGATGGCAAGTCCGCTGGTCGCCAGCACCACCAAGGCCAGCATCGTTCCAGCGGTTCCGCCGAGCACGCACAGAATCGTGCTCTCGGCCAGCACCAACCGCAGCGCCCGCCAGGGACGCACGCCGAGCGTCTGCAGCACCGCGTACTCTTGCAGTCGATCCTGGACCGACATCACCGTCGTGGTCGCGACCAACGAAAGCACCAAACCGACGCAGGCGTAACCCAGCCAATGGGCAAAGCCGATCAGATCGACCAGATCCGAAAGCGTGCTCGCCTGGAAGGCTCCCTTCCGCCGCGTGGTGGTCGCCACCGGTCCGGAGCGGAGCGCGGCATCGATCTCCGCCGCGACTCGATCGGGATCGGCGTCTTCGCTCAACAAAACTTCGTGCTGCGTGACCAACCCCGCGGAGTCGAGCCCCCGCGTGTACTGCAAGAACTCCAAACTGGTGTAGATAAGATTCTCTTCGGCCGGGACCGGCGAGGAGAAGACTCCCGCGACTTGGACCGATAGCTCGCCGATCGAGAACTGGTCACCGACGGCGATTCCCCGCCGCTGGGCCACGTTTCGGCCCACGATCGCCGCGTCCCGCTGGCGGGCGAATCGCTCAAAACTGCCGCTGATCAAATGCAGAGGTCGCGTCGCGCGCAGCTGTTCCGGTGGCGCTCCGTTGAAGACCACGATGTCCATGCTGGCGCGACAGTTGTTGGTCCAGACCTGGATGGGCATCACATCCCGGACCCCGGGAATCTCCCGAATGCGGCGGGCGTAATCCTCCGGCAAGCGGCTGCTGGTCGGACAGAAGCGGTTCTCCTGAAACACGATCAGGCTGCGCTCGGCGTCGGCACCAGAAGTTGAACGCTCGAGCCCCTGCTGCACGGCCCCGACGAAACAGAACACGAACATCGCCACGGCCGCACCGGTGACCGTCAGCATCGTCCGCGTGCGATGCCGCCAGAGGGTTTTGAGGACGTAGTTGAAAAACTTCATGAGACGGCTTTGATCGGTCGCGTGGATTCGGCTTGTTCGACGAATTTGCCGCGGTCCAACCGCAACTGCCGCGAAGCGATGGCCGCCGCCTGATCGTCGTGGGTGACCATCAACAGCGTGATGTTCAGCTCGCGGTTGAGCCGCTGCAGCAGTACCTGGATCTGTTCGGCGGTATCGGCATCTAGACTGCCGGTCGGTTCATCGGCGACGACGACCTTGGGGTGGGCGACGATGGCCCGTGCGATGCCGACCCGCTGTTCCTGCCCTCCCGACAATTGTCGTGGGTAATGGCCCGCGCGGTCCTGAAGTCCCACCGCTTCGAGCGCCAACTCCACCCGTTGCCGCCGCTGTGACGAGGAGAGCGGCAGCAGTAGCGTCGGCAACTCGACGTTCTCATACGCGGTCAACACGGGGATCAAGTTATGAGTCTGGAAGATGTAGCCGAGATTGGCAGCCCGCCAGTCGGCCAAGCGACTTCGCGTCAAGCGGCTGATCTCAACCCCGTCGACGACGATCGTCCCGGCGTCCGGACGGTCGATCCCGCTGATTAGATTCAGCAGCGTGCTTTTTCCAGTCCCGCTCGGCCCCATCAGGGAGACGAACTCCCCGTCGTGGATTTCCAGATCGACCTGATCCAGAGGAGTGATCGTCTCCTCTCCCTTCTTGAAACTTTTACTGACTTGCCTCAATTCGACGAGCGCCATTATCCGTTTCCTCCCACGGTCGGGTCTTCGCCGGTGACCACGAGCCGCTCGCCCGGGGTGAGCTGTTCGAGTCCACTGGCGATCAATTTGTCCGTCACCGTCAATCCGCTGCGGACTTCGATCAATTCGCCCCGCTTTGCCTGGCCCACAGTGATCGATCGCTGCTCGGCGACATCGCTCGCGCCGACAACCCACACCGTCGCTCCGGAAGCACCCGTTTGAACAAAGCGTTCGGGAATGAAGATGCTCTCTCGCGGCGTCTGCTCGTCCGGCGAACGCTCCGACTCTGGAGCGAGAAAAGTCGCGGCCACCAACATGTCGGGACGCACGGCGGCGGGCGGATCTAACAATTCGACTTTCACCTCAAGTGTGTTTTTTTGGATGTTCGCGGTGCTCGTTGCTTGTAACACTCGTCCCTGTATTTTTTCGGCACTCGAGGGAGTTTCGATCTCCACGCGCTGGCCTTGCCGCACCAGCGGCACATCTTCCAAGCGAACATCGGCCCGGACCTGCAACCGCTGCGGGTCGTACATCTCGACCACCGTGCTGGAGCTCTGACCAGCCGTATGCTCCAACCCCATCACGCGGGTTCCCGGGGCAGCGACCAGCCGCAGGATCCGTCCGGCGATTGGCGCGCGGATCGTCGTCCGCTCGAGCATCAGTTCCGCCATCTCCACCTCAAGCCGGGCTTCTTCGCGCAAAGCGGTCGCCGACTCGACTTTCGCGATTGCCTCTTGTACCTGCCGCGACTCCTCGATCAGCAGCTCCCGTTGCTGTTCCAAGGCCTCGACTTTGGCCTGCAAGGCGGCCGTCTCGCGGCGGAGCCGAGGCTCTCGCTGCTGGAGTTCGTCGAGCTCCGCCTGGATCGCTCGCTGTTCGCTCTCGGCCTGTTGCAAAATACGTCCCGAGATCGCCGAGCGGGCAGCCTGTTTGCCTTCCAGATTTTGCTCCGCGTACTCCAACCTTGCTTCGGCCGATTGAATCAAAAAAGGCAGCTTCGCAAGCTCCGATTCGGCCCGCGCCAAGAGACTTTTGGCGTCGGCCACTTGGACGTCGAGATGGAGAGGGTGTTTCAGTCGCAAGCGGGCTGCCTCGAGTTCCGCTTCGGCGCGACGCAGTTCTCCTTGGCGGATGTCCAAGGCCGCCTCGGTTTGCCGCAGGGCCTGTCGAGCATCGATATCGATCAAGCGGGCAATCGGTTGCTCCGCCTGCACTTGCTCGCCTTCGACGACCAACAGCTCTTCGATGACGCCCGGCGCGAGTGCCGCCACGCTGATCGCAGTGGGGCGAGGCTCGATCCAGCCCGCCGCTTGGAACAAAGGCGTTCCGGCTGCTTGGACTTCGCCCCGCGTGACGATCACTGGCAGCACCGTCACCGGCGTCGCAGGCAACATCCGCGCTCCCAGCGCCGCTGCCAACAACCCTACAAAGCCCAGCAGAATCCCCCCCGGCACGGCGTACCGCGAGATCCACTTCCGCCGCCGAGCACGCCCGGAGGGCGGAGCGCTCGAAGATCGCTCCAGAGCCAATTGGCTTAGGTCAACTTGTGGGCTGGACATGGAATTTCTTCAGTGTGCAGTCAGAAATAGAAGAGTGCGATCGCCGGCAGCATACGCCTCTCCACAACACCCTCCCCGCTCGTCCCTCGCGACCCTCCCGGGGGGAGGGTATTAGTTTTGGCGTTACGATTTCACCGCCAACCATTCACTCGCCGGGGCGAATGAAAACCTGGTTCGCCAGGACGGCCAGATTGCCCTGCTCGTCGCGCTCCGCCGCGCCTTTGACCACGACCGTGGAGAGCTCTTCGACTTCGAGCAATTCACGGGCATCGGTAGCCACCGGGTTGCCGCTCTCATCGACGACTTTGACCGTGGCGATGTTGTCTTTCACCTGGTCCTGCTCGCAGCAGTAATCCCAAGGGGTCGCACAACCTTCTTCCGGAGCGCAGTAGGGAACTTTGGGATCGACGATCGTGAAGGCGGCCAGTCCGTCGACGAAGGGTTGGCTCGATCCACCAACGACGCCGACCAACACGACTTCTTCACCATCTTCGACCGACTCCCGCGCCTGCCCCACCGGAACCGCACCGCTCGGCTCGCTCGTGGCAACCACGTGCGGAGCGACGGCGGATGAATCGTCGTGGGACACCGTCGTGGACGGTTCGCTGCAGCCAGCAAACATGGTCAACAATCCGAGGGCGGCCACGGTCATCTTCTGATACATCTCATTCTCCTTCGGGAAACAAACAAAAAAATCTTACACAGTAGAAATCTAATAACTAAATCGCTTTCAAGCTCTCCGCTACCGGCGCCCGCAGCGCCTTGATTGCCGGAGGCAGCGAGCCGACCACGCCGAGCAGCAAGCCCACGCCACATCCGATCAAAATCGCCGTGCTGTCGATTCGCAGCGTAAATGCGCCCATCGTGAAGCGAATCGCTAAACCGTTGAGCAACCACAGCGCGACGGCTCCCGCAAATAGCGACCCGGTGGCTGCGAGCAATACACCTTCCTGAACGATGCTCAGCAGCACCGCGCGGCGGCGGAAGCCGAGCGCTTGTAAAGTTGCGATCTCGCGGGTACGACCAGCCACCGCTCCATACATCATGTTCAATCCGGCAAACACTCCGGCCCCAGCGACCAAAGCCACGACCAGCCACGCCAACATTCGCACCGGTTTGTAATGCTGTTGGAGAGACGCATAGTAAGCGGTCTCACCCACCGCCTGCAGCTCCAAATCGGTTCGTGTCTTGCAAAACAATTGCGCCTCGGCGGGTGAACCGCCGGGGGTGAGCCGCAGCGCCACGAGGCTCAAGTCTTGGCGTTTGGTGGCTTGCTGAAAATCGGCCAGCGGACACCAGATCTCCGATTCATAGGAAGCTCCACCGGCGGTGAAGTGACCGCTGATCCGCCACGTCCGCCCCTCGAACTCAAGCTCGTTACCGATCGCCAGAGCGGAAGCTTCCGCGCCCAATTTGGCCGCCGCCAGTTTTCCCACCAGCACCTCGCCCGAGTCCGGCCAATCGCCGTCGATCACCCTCACCGAACGACGCACCAGCGGCGCCGTGAGACCGACGCCGCGAACCAGTCCCAACCCCGCTCCCGACGCTTCGCCTGCTTCGACGCGTGTCCCCAGATACAGTTCGGGCGAAACGTGCTTGACGCCGAATCGCTCCTGAATGCCTTTCAAATTGGCCGCCAAAAGCCCCGGCGTGCGAGCGGCGATCGCCGAGTTCTCGATGTTCTCGGCGGCGCTGAGCGAATACACCAACACCACATCGCTGTCACCGCTGACCGCCAGGGAGCGTTCGAGTCCGCGGACGAAACCGACGACGACGAACACCAACACGATGACGACCGCCAGCGCGAGCAGCGTCAGAATCGTCCGCACCGGTCGCCGCAGCAGATTGCGAACGCCATATTCCCAGGGCAATAAACGGAACATCGGGTTGGGTGGGTGGAGTGAGATTTTCCAGGGCTTTTGATGCGCGTCTCCGTTGAGCCGTAGGCGCTAGCCTCGGGCCCTTTCCGGTCCGCGCTGGGGGAGAACGTTGCGCTGCAGCGGCACTCGATCACGAGCTCGATCCGTCCAGCGACGCGACGGAACCCGCGGCTAGCGCCGTCGGCTCACCCGCGGCTAGCGTCCGGCGGCTGATGAGCGGACGGTCTCAGCTCAAATCAGCAGCGATTGATGCGCTATCCGCGCAGCGCGGCCATTGAGCAGTTGGCCTGGCGGTGAGAGAGAATGAGCCGCCGCGAAGTCGCGTGGCTCGGCTGCGAGGCTCCCTGAGGCCCCCGAAACCCCGTACGACAGCTCCGCGGCGAAACCCGCTTCGAGAGCGGTCGGCAGCAGATCCGCGTCGCTCTGCAGAATGGCCCCCTCGCAAATGCAACTGCTGCAGCCACAGTCCTGAGGAGCCGACTTGGCCGGACCGCGAGCCGTCTCGACCGACTCGGCCAGTCCAGCGGTGGCCAGTCCAGCGGTGGTTGGGCCCGCTTGCGAAGCGCAGCACGAACAACCGGCTGACGTCGCCGCGAGGGACGCAGCAGCGGCGTTGGGAACAGCCGCGGTGGTCGCTCCACCGCACGCGGCACCGACGGTGCAGCGGAGCGGGCAGACCAGCAGTCCGAGGATCAGGCAGGGGAGGAGGAAGACGCGCCACATACCATCTATCCTACTACGCAACGTCGAGACGGGGCAATTCCGCATGGGAACTCCGGACTCACCCAGAGCGTTTTTTGGGAACTTCCGCTTTGAGCAGCGCCGAATGGATCGCAAACGCCGCCTTGGCTCCTTCGGCGGCGGCGACGATCGTCAGTTGCACTTCGCGCGACGCATCCCCGGCCACGTACAGTCCCGGGATATTCGTCGTTTCATAAGCTCCGGTCGGCACGACCCCGGGTTCGACCAGATTGCAGCCGAGCCGGGTGGCAAGATCCGAGCCGGGCGAGAAAACCGACTTGAAAAACAGCGCGTTGCAAGCCAGCGTCTCACCGCCGACGAAGACCACCCGCTCGAGTTGGCCATCGGTCGATTCGAGGCGTTCGATCGGCTTCTCGGAAACCGGGATATGGGCTTCGCTCAGCCGTTGAAGCTGCTCGCCGGAGAGTTCGGAGGGTCCGTCGGTGCAGAGCACCAGATCGTTGCTCCACGCCGAGAGCTCCAGGGCAAAGCGGAATCCGTCGCGGCCGCGGCCGAAAATCGCTAGCGGCTGATCGCGCTGCTCCCAGCCATCGCAGTAGGGGCAGTGAAAGGCACTCCTGCCATAGATCGCATCGATCCCTTCGATCGCCGGCAACTCCTCTTTCACGCCGGTCGCCAGCAGCAACATGCGCGTGGCATGCGTCTGCCCGTCGGCGAACGTGACTTCGAACCCCCCGTCCAGGCAGCGGGCGTCAACCGCTTCGCCCTCGACGGTTCGGACGTTCGGATAGGCGGCCAATTGCTCGTGGGCATGGCGGCGGAATTCGGCGGGCGAGATCCCATCGCGGGTCAGAAATCCGTGCAGCCACCGGGCTTTCCCGTTGCGGGGTTTGCCCGAGTCGCACAGCAGCACGTCGCGTCGACAGCGGCCGAGAATTAGGGCAGCGCTGAGTCCGGCGGGGCCCCCTCCGACGATAATCACCTCCCACATCCAGCAACTCCCAAGGCAGGGGCGAGCCGGGGGCAGGAGCGCGATTGCCATCCGGCTCAATCACCTCGACGTGAATCCCCATGGCCCCGGGCGGGAGCATTGTAGACGCGTGTCTAGCAGGCGGCCGGTCGGCTCAGGGTTTTCTGCCGGCTTCGAGCGTCACCGGGGACACATACCCCTCGGGCTTGACCGCGAGCACCGAGCAGGTGGCTTCGGCGAGCACTTGCTCGGCCGTATTGCCGATCAAGAAGCCGGCGACCCCGCTCCGGCAGACGGTCCCCAGGACCATCAGATCGGCCTCGATCTCGTCGGCGACGGTGCGAATGGTCTCGGCCGGAACTCCGCGGCGAATGTGCAGTTCGACGCGGTCGGTTGCGGTTCGCAGCGGTTCGAGCAGGGCCTCGAAAGCGGCTCGCAATTCCTGCTCGCGCTGGACGAGCAGCGCGTCGATCTCGGCATCCCCGGCTCGTCGCCGCAGCGACGGTTCCATCCACAAATCCCAGACGCCGACGAGGTGGAGCACGGCATCTTCCCGCCGGCAGATCGCCAACGCCAGCTCCAGAATCTGGAGGTTCAGCGCGCGGTGCTCCTCATCCTCCGCCTCCGGATCGACGGCCGCCAGAACGCAATCGAACGCACCGTGCACGTCGGGCTTGAGAGCCCACACCGGGCAGGGGCAATCGCGGAGCAGCGCCGTCATCACGCTGCCGAATAGCCGCACCAGGGGACGGCGACCGCTGGCGGTTTTGACCACCAAGTCGTGCTGGCCGCGAATCACTTGGCGGATGATCTCGACGGCCGGTTTCCCGATCGCGACGACCACGTCGAAGGTCACGCCCGTATCGGAGTACTCCGAAGCCAACTGCAGCAGTCTCTCGCGAGTCTCGGCGACGACTTCCCGCTCCAACTCGTCGGCCGACGCCAGATCGCTGATCATCCCCCCGCCACGCGGGACGGGCCGCACGACGTCCATGAGGGTCAACGTCGCTCCGTTCTCGATCGCCAGTTGCACCGAGCGGCTCAGCGCCACGTCGAGATTGTCGGTTCCCGTGTACAACAAGATGCGGCTGAAATGATCCATCGCGGATTCCTCAAAAGTTCTCGGCAGTTCAGCCCTGGGTGAGCGAGCCGCATTAGCTGGAATTTCTGACAGAGTCCAATGGACGACGGGGCCGCCGGTGGGTCAAGCCGGCGACCCCGTCACCGTTGGCTGCGTCCCGGCGGAAAATCTCCGGAAGGGTGAAAGAGCCGGAGGCTCACCGGGACGCGAGCGGTGCAAGAACGGGTGCGGAATTCATCGTCGCCGTGCGCTCCGCGAGAGTTGCGCTAGGGCCGCTACTTTCGCGGAGCGAAAGGCGACTATGCGTGCGGTCAGTGGGCGGCCGAGGCGGACGCCTCGGCCGTCCCGCGGCGGCGGGTGCGGCGGCGCGGTCGCGACGAACTCCACTCCTTGGTCAGCGATTCGAAAACCTCGGGCGTTTCGTAGCGAATGATATTCTTGCCCTCGGGCATCGGACCGATCAAACCGCGGAAGACCGGCGCGCCGCGGAGTTCCAAATCGGTGCTGCAGTCGTCGATCCCGATCTGGGTGTGCGATTTGAGCAGCGGCTCAGACGTCGGGTAATCGCGGATCAGCAGGGTGCCGTCGCCGCTGCGGGTGACGACGCGGTAGGTGTCTTTCTTAGCCATGGTGCCTCCGAAGGATGGGCATGCGAGGCGGGTGGATTGGGTCTGCGAGAATCGACCGCCGCAGGATCGCCAAAGCGGCGAGCGGGGGATCGTTTCCAGCCGCGTGGACGGTCTTCCCAACGCATCAGCGAATCCGCCGCCGCCGGCGTGCGACTCTTCGCGAGAATCGTCGTTCGATGCACTTCAGAGACCGCGGCGCTATTGGGGAGGGCCGCGGCTGGAGGAAAGGCATCCAACGGATTTCGGAGTGCAACGGGCGAGGCAGGAAAGCTGTCAGGGCGATGGCCAGGAGGACCGTCCACACTCAAGCGGACTCGGCCGGAGTCAACGAGGCGTCTCGTGCTCCGCAATTAAGCATCGGGCGACGGGCACGAGAAAAGAGAACAAAGCGGGCGAGCCTATCCCGCTGAGAACATCGGGCAGAACGCGAACGGCCGTCGCATGTAGTCTCCAGTGGCTAGATCGTCAGGAGCGTCGCGGCCCGGAGAAACCGGACAGGTGGATCCTTTCCAAGGGCGGGGCGGGCGAGATACCTTGGCCGTACGCTAAATACCCTGGCCGTGCGATACGATCGTGGCCTCCCCGCGGATCCGCGTCTTCCCGCGCTCCTTTCCTCCAACCCCGCACCGGGCCCGAACCCATGGGACCCTCGATCCTGCTCCTCGCTTTCGCTACCCGGTTGCTGGCCTGCGGTTTCGGTTTCGGCCTCGACTTCGGCTCCATCGCGGGCTTCGGCACCTTCGCGGATGCCCAGCCCTTCGCCGATTGGGGCCTCTGGGCTCAGGCGACGCCGACCGCGTCGGATCCGACAGCCGGCGGTCCGGCCGACGAGTCGGGGGACGAGTCGAGCGGGCTGATGCAGATCATCTTCAGCGGCGGGATCGTGGGGCTGTTGATTCTGCTGTTGCTGTTTGCCCTCAGCATTACCGCCGCCTATCTGGTGTTCGACCAGGTCATGACGCTCCGCCGCGGCGAGATCCTCCCCGCCGGGCTGGCCGAAGCGGTCCGCCAGGCGCTGCTGACCGGCCACGTCCAAGAAGCCGATGCCGCCTGCCGCCGCTCGCCGAGCGTGCTCGGCTTCGTCCTCCATAATGGCCTCTCGGAGATGGAGTTCGGCTGGTCGCAGGTGGAAAAGGCGATGGAAGACGCTTTGGCCGAGCAGGCATCCCGGCTGATGCGGCGGATCGAGTACCTCTCGGTGATCGGCAACATCGCGCCGATGGTCGGGTTGCTCGGGACGGTCACTGGCATGATTTTCGCCTTCCAGGAAGTCGCCGGCAGCCAAGGGGCCGCCGGAGCGGGCGATCTGGCCGAAGGAATTTACCAAGCGCTGGTGACCACCGTCGGCGGGCTGATCGTCGCAATCCCCTCGCTCGGCGCGTTTGCGATCTTTCGCAATCGCGTCGACGGGCTGATCGCCGAAGCGGCCTACGAAAGCCAGCACGCCCTCGGGCCGATCAAACGCCGACCGGCCACGCGACGCCCCGCCCCCCCACCGAAGTAAACCGCCATGCGTCTACCGCGAGCGGGCCGCAGCCGCGAGTTGTCGAACAACATGACGCCGATGATCGACGTCGTGTTCCTGCTGATCATCTTCTTCCTGGTCAGCAGCCATCTGGCCAAACAGGAAGCGCGGATTCCGCTGGAGTTGCCCGAAGCAGCCAGCCATCTCCGCGACGACGCTCAGCTCGCCTCTGCCCTGACGATCAACGTCCTGGCCGACGGAAACTGGCAGGTCGCCGGCAATGCGGTCGACGCCCAGTCGCTGGCTGGAATCTTGGCCGACTATCGCGACCGCAACGGCCCCTCGGCGATGGTCCGCGTCCGCACCGACCGCAGCGTTCCCTACGAGCGCGTCGAACCGCTGCTCCGCGAGAGCGCTCGAGCCGGGCTGCCGAACGTGGCGATCGCGGTTTACCAACCGGGCCGATCCGGAGGAGGCGGCTGATGCGACTTCCCCACCATGCCGGCCGCAGCCAGATCGAGCTGAGTTTGACGCCGATGATCGACGTCGTCTTCCTGCTGCTCGTGTTCTTCCTCTGGACCAGCAGCTTTGAGCAACCCGAGTTCGATCTGCCGAGCGCCGTCGCGGAACCGCCCGCCGGCTTGCGGGACCCCAGCGAGGCGCCCCCGCCGCCGGAAGCGTTTGACGAAATCGTGATCCTCGTCCGGGCCACCGAAGGCCAGATCGCTCTGACGATGAACGGCAGCGAAGTCCCCGACGTAGAGACCCTCCGCGGGCGGCTCGCCGAAATCGTCGCCCTCGGAGTCCAGCCTCCGGTGATCGTCGATCCCGAACCGCAAACCCCAGTCGGGCTGGCGATCGACATCTACGACGTCGCCCGCGAAGCCGGACTCGACCAAGTTCTCTTCGCAGCCAATGAATAAGGGGGCGCACCCGATGAACCGCCGCATGAGCACCGCCGCCCGACTGCGAGCGAGCATCCGTTCGACAAACTGGGGGCGGGTATTCTGGGGGCGGGTGAGCTGGACGCGGGTAAGCTGGCGATGGGCCAGCTTCGCTCTGCTGCTGAGTTTCGGTTCGCTCCTCCACAGCAGCCCGAGCTACGCCGCACCCGCTCCGACAGGACGGAGCACGACTGACCGCGACGCGGATCTGATCGCAGCGCTGATCGCAGCCGGGCAAACCGAAGCGGCGGTGGAGATTTGCCAGCGACATTTGGCGGCCAACTCGCCGGGCTCGGCCGCCAATGCCGTTTGGTCGATCCGGCTCTCGGCAGCCCGCGTCGCGGCTTTGCAGGCGGCGGGCGTGGACGACGACGCGGCCTGGGACGCCGCCCGGGAACCGCTCGAGGCCGCCCTCCGTGGATATGAATCGGAGCCGCCAGCGCCGTGGCTCGAGCTGCAACGCTGGCTCGTCTCGCTCGCCCGCAGCCATCAGCGAGCGATGCGGTATCTTGCGAACCCGACCGATGCGGCGGTTCGCGATCGGTTGCTCACGGAGCTGCGAACGACGGTCAAGGGGCTGCGGGCACTCGAGTCGCGGCTCGCCGAAATCATCCCGCTGGCCGATAACGGCCGCTTAGAAACCGCGGCACCGGCGGCCGATTTGATCCATCTGCAGCAGACCGTTCGCCGGCGAATCGTCGAGGCGCTGCTGCTCCGCGCCGACGCCTATCCGGCCGGTTCCGACGACGCGTTGGCCGCGGCGACCGAAGCGGAGCAGTTGGCCGGCTCGTTGCTCGACGCCGGAACCGGGGATCTCGAGTCGCGTGAAGCGGCGGTGCGGACATGGGCCGAAACGCGGCGGCGGTCCGAAAATCCTCAGGCCGCCGTGGAGCTGCTCAACGAGTGGCTCGCCGAGCACGGCTCACTCGCTCCCGAAACGCGGGCCCAACTGGTGCTAGCCGAACTGCAGGCGGGCAACCGCGAGCGGGCCGCCGAGCTGGTGCAGGCCTTCTATGGCGACGATCCGTCCGCCGCCCCAGCATCGACCGAGATGGATTTAGCCCGGCTGCGGTTTCTGCTCGACGGCCAGACCGACTCGACTGCGGATCGCCAGCAGGCCGCGGCCTGGATCGACCAGATCGCACGCCGCTCGGGAGCCTACGCGCGGCGACGGGCGGAAACCGAAGTGCTCCGCGTCGTCCGCGTCCGCCCAAGCGAAGGGAACGCGACCTTGATGGCGGCTCGCGCCGGACAGTTGCTCCGAGAAGGGGGTGAGGCGGCGACGCTCCAGGCCGCGCGGTTGCTCGGCGAGGCCTCGGCCGCGATCGAAGACCCCGCCGACGGCTTTCGCTGGGGACTGCAGTCGGCTGCTGCTTTCGCCAAACTCCAGCGGCACGCCGAGGCCTCGCGGGCCTTCGCCACGACCGCCCTCCGCTGGCCCGAGCAGCCGCAAGCCTCCGCGGTCCATTTCGAAGCGGCTCGCCAGTGGTCGCAGCAGATCGCCCAAACCACCGCCACACCCGAGGGGACAGCGCCCGAGGGCCCAGTGCCCGAGGGGACAGCACCCGCGGATGCCGCCGCCGCGGTCGAGCGACTCGAAGCGATGCTCGTGGAACACCTTCGCCGCTGGCCCGCGACGCCCGAAGCAGAACAAGCTCGCCAGTGGCTGCTGAAACTGTACGAGGCATCGCAGCGGTACGACCGGGCCGCCCGCGTGGTGCTGCAGTTGCCGGCCGATGCGGTCGCTTGGCCCGAGGCGCTCGCCCAAGCGGGACGGCTGTGGCGGCAGGCGCTCGCCGCGACCGAGTCGGCTGAGGCGAGAGCGGAGCTGGCCCGCGAAGCTCTGGCGACGCTCGGGCAAGTCCCCCCGGAGCAGGCCGCGCGGGCGGTGCAAGAGGCGAATTTGATCGCCGCTCTGACGCTCAGCCGCGAGGCCTTGCAGACCGCTTGGCAAGCTCCCCCGCAAGCCTCCACTGTCGCAGGTGACACCGCTGGCGCAGGAGCTGGAGCTGCTTTTGCCAACGATTTGCGGCGGCTTCGGCTCGAAGCGATCGATCCCCGCACGGTCGCCCTCGCGACGAGCAATTTTCAGGACTCGCAGACCGTGATCGAGCTCGCACTGCAGCGACTGCGCGACGACGCTTTGGAAAACCCAGAAGACCGCAGCCGGCTCGCTCGCGGAATGTTGCGGCTGGTCGAAGGGAGCGGCGACAAAGCGGTGACCGAGCACCCACTGGTCGCCGATGCCTTGGCGTTGTCGGGGCAGTGGCAGGAAGCGGCGGCGCGCTGGGAGCGGCTGGCGAGCGATCCGAATCGACGAGACAAGGGTCGCCGCGGCGAGCTGCTCCGCCACGGAGCGGAAGTGCTCGGAAGCCTCGGCGATCCGGCGGCTCAGCGGCGAGCGATCGAGATCTGGAATCGGCTCGCCCAAGGGCTGCCGCAGGGGACCGCTCCCTGGCACGAGGCGAAGCTGGCGGCGGCGCGGCTGCTCGAGAAGACCGGGCAACGCGAGGAAGCGGCCAGGCTCGCCAAGTTCGTGCTTCTGACCCAGCCGCCCGAGGACCCGGCGCTGCGAGCGGAATACCAGCGGTTGGCCAACTGAGTACTGAGGACTGAGT
Organism: Candidatus Laterigemmans baculatus; assembly: GCF_010367455.1. Taxonomy (GTDB): domain Bacteria; phylum Planctomycetota; class Planctomycetia; order Pirellulales; family Pirellulaceae; genus Laterigemmans; species Laterigemmans baculatus. Next base: position 13,804 of record NZ_WRPR01000130.1, read on the forward strand.
ACTGAGTACTGAGTTTCACTCCTTCTCGGCGACGACGAGGAACCCTCCGGCGCGGAGGCTGGGGAACCACCACCGGGCTGGCAACTCGCGATCGCCGCGAACGGTGACGGGGATCGTCCGCGCGACGCGAAAGCCGGCACTCCTCAAGTCGCTCCACAGCTCGCGGCGGGTAAAGCTGTGCAAAAACATGTTGGGCAAGCCGCGGTAGGCGTAGGTGCGGTCACCGAAGTCGGCGTCCGCGTCGCGCCGCGACCTCCACCAGGAGCGGGCCAAGTGCGTCGGGCCTCCCGGCTCTCGCAGCGAGATCGTGCGATTGTGGGCGTGCACGAGGAATCGTCCGCCGGGGGCCAAGATGCGGTGGACATGGGCGAGCGCCGTGCGGCGATTTCGCCGCGAACGAATCATTCCCAAGGTGCTGAACAAGCAGACGGCGTGGGTCACGCTCGCCTCGGCCACGCAGCCGAGCGTCACCAAATTCGCCCGCAGCGGCAGCACGCGATTCGGCTCAGCTTCGACGTGGGGCCGCTCGGACTGGAGCTTGCTTTGCAGCCGCCGCAACATCGCTTGGCTGAGATCGATTGCCAACACGCGGTAGCCGGCGGCGAGCAGCAGCGGATTGGCTCGCCCGGTTCCACAGCCGAGATCGGCGACGAGCGAGGCGGGCGAGGGAGCCGCCGGAAGCAGCTCGCCGATCAGCCGCAGGTCGAGTGCGGTCAGGGCGGTGTCGCGGAGAAATTCGTCGTACGAGTTGGCGATTTCTGGCGCATGGACGTAATCCCAGGTGCCGGGAGCGACGCCCGGCGGCAGCCGCCAGTCGGGGGGACGATGTTGGCGAGGAGCGGAGGGGATTTGCGACACTGCGGGATGCCGGTAGGAGGATGGGCAGGGGCCTAGAGCGATTTTGGCTTGCAAAGCTATAATCCCCGCCCGGCCGGAACCAGGCACTGCGGCGGCGATGCCCCATACAAAGCCAGAGCTTAATGACATAGGATCGGCGGGGCAGGTTGGGAACCGACCCCCACTGCCCCCTCTCTTTTTCCATCGACAGCTTAAATCGTCTGGTCGCTAGCCGCTCCCGCGGTACGGCCGTGACGTTTCTCACGACCTTTATGGAGCTTGGAAGACCATGGCAATTCGAGTCGCGATCAATGGTTTTGGACGCATCGGGCGACTGACGTTCCGCAACCTGATGGCCCGGAGCGACGAATTCGAAGTCGTCTCCGTCAACGACCTGACCGACAACGAAACGCTGGCGATGCTGCTCAAGTACGACAGCATCCACGGACGCTACAACGGGACCGTCAGCTATGACGAAGAATCGTTGATCGTCGACGGCAAGAAGATTCACGCGTTGGCTGAACGCGACCCGAACAAACTGCCTTGGGCCGATCAGAAGATCGACATCGTGATCGAGTCGACCGGCTTCTTCACCGCCCGCGCGACCGACACCAAGCCGGGTTACGACAGCCACCTCAAGGCGGGTGCCAAGAAGGTCGTGCTCAGCGCTCCGGCCAAAGACGGCGCGGACCTGACCTGCGTGATGGGCGTCAACGACGACAAGCTGACCAGCGACCTGAAGTGCGTCAGCAACGCTAGCTGCACGACCAACTGCTTGGCCCCGATCGCCAAGGTCCTGCACGAAACGTTCGGCATCGAGTCGGGCTTGATGACGACCGTGCACGCCTACACCAACGACCAAAAGGTCCAGGACCAGCCGCACGCCGACCTGTACCGCTCGCGGGCGGCCGCCCAAAACATCATTCCGACCACCACCGGTGCGGCGAAAGCCGTCGCCTTGGTGATCCCGGAACTCAAGGGCAAGCTGACCGGGATCGCGATGCGGGTCCCGGTCGCCACCGGCAGCGTCGTCGACCTGACGGCGAACCTCGGCAAAGCCACCGACGCCGCGGCGATCAACGCCGCGATGAAGAAGGCCGCCGAGTCGGGGCCGATGAAGGGCATTCTGTGCTACACCGAAGACCCGATCGTCAGCAGCGACATCATTCACGATCCCCACAGCAGCGTCTTCGCCGCTCCCTTCACCCAGGTCCTGGGCGACAACGGCAAGCTGGTCAAAGTGATCAGCTGGTACGACAACGAATGGGGTTACAGCTGCCGCACGGCCGACCTGGTCGCCAAGCTCGGCAACATGTAAACGAAAATCGTTTAACGGCAAGCCGAAGGCGACTGTGTTTTCAAGCACAGTCGCCTTTTGCATTGGAATGCAACGCCTACGGTTTGCCGGCTCTCAGCCGCCGGGCGCAAGCCCGAACCATTCATCAGCCACCGGGCGCTAGCCCCCGGTTCTCCCACAGCGCTGTGAGAACCGGACGCTAGCGCGTGGCGGCTGATTTCAAGTGAGAACCAGGCGCTAGGCTCTGCCGTCAAAACTGAAGCATCACCCTCCCCCCGGGAGGGTCGGGCCCTCAGGCCCGGGGAGGGACCGCTGAATCTCGCTACGTGGAGGCTCTACGTCGCGTATCACCCTCCCCGCTCGTCCCTCGCGACCCTCCCGGGGGGGGAGAGTGTCGTTACGGGTTTTCTGACAGAGCGTAGCGCGTGGCGGCTGATTTCTTATGACCCATCACACCCGCGCCGGTTGCTGCTGACTGGCGCAGTGAAACGCTCCCAGCCCCCACACCAATTCGCTCGCTTCGAGCGGATAGATCTCCATCCCCGGCATCAGCTCCGTGAGGATCGCCACCGCCCGCTCGTCGGCGGCCGGCTGAGCAAACTGGGGCACGATCACCCGCGAGCCCCCGACGATCAAAAAATTGCAGTAGCTCTCCGGCACCCGCTGACCCTCGATGCGGCGGGGCTCGGGGATCGGCAACCGATGGACTTCGACTTCCGGATCGGTCTGCCGCCCCCAAATCCGCAGCTGGCGGTAGTTCGCTTCGAGCGGTTCATGGTTCGGATCGCTTGCGTCGTCGCAGACCGCGCAAACCACGTTCCGCTCGTCGACAAAACGCGCCAACTGGTCGACGTGCCCGTCGGTATCGTCCCCTTCGAGCCCGCCGCCGTCGATCCACAAAATTTCCGTGATCCCTAAACGCCGATGGAGCTCATGAGCGATCCGCTCTTGATCCCAGCCCGGATTGCGGGTCTCGGTGATCAGACATTCGGGCGTCGTCAGCAACCGCCCCAAGCCGTCGGTTTCGAGCGCTCCCCCCTCGCAGCACAGGGGGCTCTCCTCGCGGCGAATTCGCGGGTCCCGCTGGCGGGCCGAGCGGACGATCCGCTCGGCCGCCGCGGCGTCTCGATCCCAAGGCGGGTACTTACCGCCCCAAGCGTTGTACCGCCAGTCAATTCCGACCACGCTGAGACTCCGGTCCGTGGCACTCTCGTCACCATCGCTCGAATCGATGACGAACGTCGGACCATAGTCGCGGATCCAGCAGTCGTTGGTCGGGCATTCGACGAGCGTCACGCCAACGACTCCGCCGACATGCTTCTCCGCGTCGCCGGCCGCGGCCGGGTCGACCAGGATCTGGACGGGAACGACTTCGGCCGTCGCGCGGACGAAGCGCGCAAACGCAGCCGGCACCCCTTCGAAGTGGCCAGGCCAAGTCTCACGGTTATGGGGCCAGGAGAGCCAGATGGCCGACTGCGGCTCCCACTCGGCGGGCCACCGACGGTGCGTCATCGTGCCGCCCGCCCTTGCAGCGAGGCCCGCCCCTGCAGTGCAGGCTGATCCAGGAACCGCTCGGTCAATCCCCCGTAGGCGTCGATGCGGCGATCGCGGAGGAAAGGCCAGTGGGTGCGGACGACGTCGAGCAGATCCAGATCGCAATCCGCCGTCACGATCTGCTCCGCTTCATGGTCCCCGCGGGCGGCGAGTTGACCGTTGGGGCCGGCGATGAAGGAAGCGCCCCAGAACTGCAGCGGTCCTTCGTGACCCACGCGGTTCGGAGCTCCGACCCACATCCCGTTGGCGATCGCGTGCGACCGCATCATCGTTTCCCAAGCCGAATGCTGGCCCTCGCCAAACTCCGCCTTCTCCTCGTCGATCCAGCCGATCGCGGTCGGATAGAGCAGGATCTCGGCCCCGGCCAAGGCGAACAGCCGAGCCGCTTCGGGATACCACTGATCCCAGCAGACTCCGACGCCCAGTTTGGCGAACCGCGTCTCGATCACGCGGAAGCCGAGGTCGCCGGGGGTGAAGTAGAACTTTTCGTAGTACAGCGGATCGTCCGGGATGTGCATCTTGCGATAGATTCCCGCCATGCTGCCATCGGCGTCCAGGACGACCGCCGTGTTGTGGTACAGCCCGGCGGAGCGTTTTTCGAACATCGAGGCGACGATCACGACTCCCAACCGACCCGCCAGCTCGGCCAACCGATCGGTCGTCGGGCCGGGGATCGATTCCGCCCAACTGAACATCGCATGGTCTTCGGCTTGGCACGGATAGGGGCCGGTGAACAGCTCCTGGAGGCAGACGATCTGCGCTCCATCGGCAGCGGCTTGTTCAATCCGCTCAACAGCCTTATCAACGTTGGCGTCGCGCGAATCGGTGCAGGACATCTGCACCAGGGCAAGTCGAACAGTGCGGGACACGGATAGCCTTCGCGAGAGGAAAGGGAGCGGACCAAGTCAGACAAACCAAAAGCGGCGGAGCGCCATGCTAACCTCTGCTCGGCAAGCGACAAACGCCCGGTAGGACGTCCGGGCTAGCCTACACAAACTCCTACTCGTACTCAGCGAAGCGGTACTCGTACTCGTACTCGAATTCGCGCAGCTACCGATTTCAGTCTCGGGGGATCGAGTACCGCTTCGCTGAGTACGAGTACCGCTGTGCTGAGTACGAGTACCGCTGCGCTGAGTACAAAGACCGCTGCCCCCTCAACCGCCCATCCACCCCCCGCTTAACGATCAATCTCTCCACCGCACCTGCCATATTCCATGATTCTCTTCGTCACCGGCACCGACACTGAAATCGGCAAGACCTACATCGCTTCGAGCCTCGTCCGGCAATGCGTCGGGAGCGGAATCCGCGTCGGCGTCTACAAACCGGTGGCCAGCGGCTGCGAAGTCGATGCTGCGGGCCAATTCGGCCCGGTCGGTCAGTTAGTCAGCGACGACGCCCTCTCGCTCTGGACGGCAGCGGGCCAAACGGAGTCGCTCGAGCGCGTCTGCCCTCAGCGGTTTGCCGCGCCGCTGGCTCCTCCGGCCGCCGCCGCGGCCGAGGGCAAGACGGTCGACCGCCAAGCGATGCTCGACGGCGCCCAGTGGTGGCTCGACCGCTGCGATCTGCTGGTCGTCGAAGGAGCTGGAGGTCTGATGAGCCCGCTGGCCGAGGACTGTTTCAACGCCGACTTGGCCGCCTCACTCCAAGCGACACTCGTCGTCGTCGCGGCTAACCGACTGGGCGTGATCAACCACACCCTGCAAACCTTGATCGCAGCCGAGCACTATCGGCTGCCGGTCGCCGGCATCGTGCTCAACGAAGTGAGCACCGCGAGCGACGCCTCGATCGCCACCAACGCGGCAGCCCTCCGCCGATACGCCCAAGCCCCACTCTGGGCCGAAGTCGCCTGCGGCGGAGAAATCCCGCAGCAGATCGCGGAGAATTTGAAAGCGGCGTTATAGCACGGTGTCCGGTGTCCGGTGTCCGGTGTCCGGTGTCCGGTGTCCGGAAGAAATCAGTCGTACTCGTACTCGTACTCGCTTCTGTCGCTGGGGATTCGAGTACGAGTACGAGTACCGCTTCGCTGAGTACGAGGGCGAGAGAGAAACTCACCCCTTACAGCGACGCTTTGCGGCCGGGGCCTCTTGGCGTGGTCGCTCCGGCCGGGAGGATCTCGCTGGGCGGGGGCAACGACGAGGTGCCCGGCGGGAGGGTGTCGCCGGCGGGAGCGTTGCCAGGAAGATTGCCTGGCACTTCTTGCGCGGGCGACTGCCGCTGTGCCGGTGGCTGTTCGGGACTCGCCGGTACGCGTCCGTCAGCTCCCTCCATATCGACCACCGCGTCGAGCACCAACCGCGCGTCGTACTGGGTGAGCCGTGCGGCCGTTCCGCGGAACCAGCGGAGCAGGGGAGGGGTGTAGCCCGCCGGCATCACCTCGGGGGAACTCGCGTCGGCCCAAGCGGTGCTGACCCACCGCGTCGCTCCTCCGTCGCTTCGCAGCACGTACTCGCCGCCGAGCGGGCACTGCAGCTCGGCGTCGAGGAGCGTTGCTGCCACTTCGGCCGCCGCATCCTGGTCGACCTTCAGCTGCTGCGTGAGCGAATCGAGCAGCCGCGCCCCAGCCAACGAGGTTTGGTAGTTGCGGGCGTAGAGCTGCTCGCTGACCCACTGCTCCAGTTGCGTTCCCTGCAAATTGTCGACGTGCAAGCGGACCTGCGCCGGTTCGACCGCCTCGGCCGCAGCCAGATAAGGAAGCGAGGCGTGGATCACATCGGGCATGAACGAGAGGATACTGAACCCACCGCCTTGGTAGCGATAGACGCCGCCGATCAACCGCGACATGCCGGGGCCCACCGGGCGGCCGTTGCCGAGTCCCAGCGGAAGTTGATCGACGATCCCCGGTTGCGGCCAACCGCCGACATAGGCAGCCAACGATTTGAGCGCCCGGTACTTGTCGAGCAGCCCTTCGATCTCCGCAGGATTCGGCGGCAGCGTGTCTTTGATCGCGGCGAACAGGTGATGCGGCGGAATGCTGCCGCCCATTTGGTCGCTGACGACATGGGCCTGGATCGCTGCGATATCGTCCGGGGCAAAGCGAATTGCCACCCGCGTCGGCGGTCCGAGCTGCTCGGCGATCCAGCCATATTTCTCGGGGACCAGGGGCGCTACTTCGGTGTGGATTTCCAGCCGCTCCCACCCCGCCGCACCCGGCACTTCGACCCGCCGCAGGCCAGCGATGATCGGATCCATCTGCTGCCACTGGCGGCTGTAAAAATCGGCTCGCTCGGCGTACCACGCGGCCTCCTCGGGCGTGACGCCGGTAACTTCCACGTCGGCGATCGGCAGGAACGAACCTCGGCTTCCGCGGCGCGAGTCGATGACTTCAGCACCAGCCACAATCGGACCGCTGCCATCGGGCCGCCGTCCGATCCCCGCCGGCAAAAAGCCCGCTGCGATCAAGGCATCGATCTCGGTCAACCGCTGGCCCTCACCGGCGGCCGCGGTTTGAGCCAGTTGGACCAGCGCGATATCAGCCGTCGCGTAGAGCCGACGCCGCAGCTCGATCTGGTACTGCGGGCTGACCAGTCCCTGCAGAAAGCCGGTCGAGAAAAAGGCGAACATCGTGTAATCCGTCTCGCTCGGCATCAATTCGCGGGCGTAGCGGAATTGCTCGTTGTCGGCCAGCGACGCTCCTCCACGGCCGGTCTCGAGGAACTGCCGCACGAGCGTCTCGGAGGTCGAAACGAAAAAGTATTCCCCATCGTTGACCATGAACGAGCGGACGCGATTATCGGGAGTCGAGAGGAAGCTGACGGTTTTGCCATCGATCTCCACGTCCCGCATCGTCGCCCCGGGAATCGTGCGGGCTGCTTGATTGCGATCGTTCCGCAACGAGGTTCCCAGCAAGAACACGTTTTTGGCCTTCATCAACACGCCGATCGACGGGCCCTCGGTCAAAAACATATCGCTGCCGACGAACGCCATATCGTCGACCACCGTCGGCCCCATCACCCGCGAGAGCTCGGTCGCCTTGAGCACCAATCGGGCTTCGGTTCGCCGCGTCGCTCCATAGTCGAAACCGCGGAGCGTCACCATCCGCGTGATGTCGCCCCCGTACTGGTTGCTCAAATCGCGAAACCACAAGTAGTTGGTGAACGATCCGAAGCGGAGATAAAAACAGTCGGCCGGCACGCGGCTGGCGATCGGTTCGACCGCGACGTCCGAGACAATCGGAGGCGGAGGCAATTGCCACTGGGGTGGCGCCGGCACGGGCAGATCGGCCGAGGCGTCGCGTTCGGTATCGCCCTGAGCCACGCGCTCGAGGACGCGGTTCCGCATCTGCTCGGTCCCCGCGACCAGCTCGAGCGTCGTCGCAATCGAGGTCGCCTCCTCACCCGCATCGGCCTGCAGTTCCTCCGGAAGCGGCAGAGCGAGGCGGCCGGAGAGCATAGCGGCCAGATAGGTCTCGACCAGCGGAGGGTAATCGCCGTTGCGAATGTTCCGCGCGACCGACTCGGTGTAGACGCTCCACCAATCGAGCAGCGCCGTGCGGTGCGGATCACCACCGCGGACGGCCCCACCACCGAGGGGAGCCCCACCACCGCGGGCAGAGCCAGCTTGAGGAGTGATCGTCACTCGAGTCCGATGGGCGTCGCCGAGAACCGCCGTAAAGGGTTCGCTGCCGCGGAACAGGAACCACACGTCGTGCGCCACCGTGCGTTCCACTTCCTCGCTCTGCAGCAGCCGAACCGCATTGGTGATCCGCCCGAGCAGTCGCCCTTCTCCGACGCCACGCCCCGGAGGGATATCGACCAGCGGCGGGCCGCTGCGACGGGTCTCGGTGAGCGACCGCGTGGCCGGATAATAGACGCGTCCCTCGGCGTCGGTGACCGAGACACTTTGGTGCGCCGCCCCCGATTCTCCCGACTGGCTCGGCAGCCGAACCCGAGCCACGCCGAACGGCTCCCCGGCGATCGCCAGGACTGAAATCGGCTCTTGCCCCAGGGCCGCGGGAAGCACGGCCAACGGCCCGATCAGCAGCAAAACAAAGCGAATCAACATCTGCAGACGTCTATCCTAGGAACGATCCTGAGCACCCACGCAAGACAACCCAACCAGCCCCCGTTCCATCGTAGGCATTTGCAGCGCCAGGCGTTAGGCGTTTGGACGCATCACCCTCCCCCCGGGAGGGCAGGAGGGAAGCCTGACGTACGCCAGTTCTTTGAGCCGTAGGCGCTAGCCTCGGGTCCATTTCGGTCGGTGCCGTGGGAAAACTCTTCGCCGTAGCAGCGTCCCACTACAGGCTCGATCCGGTCGCCAGCGCGACGGAACCCGCGGCTAGCGCCGTCGGCTCACAGGGGATCTGGCCTAGCGCGGTCGGCGCATGGCCGAAAATGGCTCCGTTTTGTTAAGATCGCTTTCCGCACACTCTAGAAACCTCGTCCCACTGCCTTGAGGAGACCGCGTGGCCAGCCCTTCGCGTAGCGGCGTTTTTGATTCGGCTTCGGACCGCCGCGTCGAACAATTCTGCGAGAGCATCAGCTTTGATTCACGGCTGTACGAAGACGACATTCGCGGCTCGATCGCCCATGCCGAGATGCTCGCCGCCCGGGGGCTGATCTCGAGCGAAGAGCGGGACCAAATCGTCGTCGCCCTCGGCGAGATCCGCCGCGAGCTGGAAGCCGGCTCGATGGAGTTCCGGATCGAGCTCGAGGACATCCACATGCACGTCGAGCAGGCACTGATCGACCGCCTGGGGGACATCGGCCGCAAACTGCACACGGCGCGGAGCCGCAACGATCAGATCTCGACCGACTTTCGGCTCTGGGTCCGCGGAGCGATCGACCGGATCGAAGGGCGGCTGGTCGACCTGCAGCGTGCTTTCCTCAGCCGCTGCGACGACGACTTCGAGATCATCCTGCCGGCCTACACGCACATGCAACGGGCCCAGCCGGTGCTGGCTCCCCACTACTGGCTGGCCTACATCGAAAAGTTCGAACGGGACCGCCAGCGGTTGCTCGACTGCCGCCGCCGCGTGAACCAATCGGCCCTCGGCGTGGCCGCCGTCGCCGGTTCGACGCTGGACATCGACCGCGAAGCGACCGCTCGCCAGCTCGGCTTCGACGGCTTCACCGCCAACAGCCTCGACACCAGCAGTGACCGGGATTTCGCCATCGAAGCCGCCTTCTGCCTCTCGATGATCGCGACCCACCTGAGCGGCTGGGCCGAAGAGTGGATCTTGTGGAGCACCGTCGAGTTCGGCTTTCTGAAGATCCCCCACGCGTTCTGCACCGGCAGCAGCATCATGCCGCAGAAGGTCAATCCCGACGTGCTGGAATTGACTCGCGGGAAGACCGCTCGCGTGATCGGCAATCTGCAAACCTTGCTCGTGCTCGTCAAAGGTTTGCCGCTGGCCTACAACCGCGACCTCCAAGAAGACAAACCGCCAGTCTTCGATTCGTTCGACACGGTCGACGCCTGCCTGGAGCTGGCCGCTCCGATCGTTGCAGGGGCCGAGCTGCGTCCCGAATCGATCCGAGCTCGGCTCGAGGAAGGCTACCTCGACGCCACGACGCTGATGGAATACCTGATCCGCCGCGGGCTGCCCCAGCGCCGCGCCCACCATCTGGTCGGTGGGATCGTCGGCGAGGCGATGCGGCGCGGCGTTCCGCTCAAAGAGCTCACGCTCGAAGAGCTGCGAGCCCACGACCCCCAGATCGACGCCTCGGTCGCCGACGTGCTGGGCGTCGATAACGCGGTGCGAGCCTTCGTCAGCCCCGGCTCAAGCGCCCCGGACCAGGTCCGCCAGCAAATCGACGCCTGGAAAACGAGACTGGGATAGAGGTTTCCCGTTTCCTGAATGGTGGCCACGGAAGGACACGGAAACGCACGGAAAACGGTAGGACCGCAGATAGCACGGAGTACGCGGATAAAAGGGAAGACCAACAGCCAATGATCCGTGGTATCTGCGCTATCCGCGGTTCAACTCCCTTTCCTTCGTGCTCTTCGTGGTTCCCCAATGACACGAATTAGACGATTGGTGGCCACCGAAGGACACTGAAACGCACGGAAAACGGAAGGACCGCAGATCGCACGGAGAACACGGATAAGAGGGAAGACCAACAGCCAACGATCCGTGGTATCTGCGCTATCCGCGGTTCAACTCCCTTTCCTTCGTGCTCTTCGTGGTTCCCCAATGACACGAATTAGACGATTGGTGGCCACCGAAGGACACTGAAACGCACGGAAAACGGAAGGACCGCAGATAGCACGGAGTACGCGGATAAGAGGGAAGACCAACAGCCAATGATCCGTGGTATCTGCGCTATCCGCGGTTCAACTCCCCTTCCTTCCTTCGTGCTCTTCGTGGTTCCCCAATGACACGAATTAGACGAATCGTGGCCGCGGAAGGACACGGAAACGCACGGAAAGGGGAGGGACCGCAGATAGCACGGAGTACGCGGATAAGAGGGAAGACCAACAGCCAATGATCCGTGGTATCTGCGCTATCCGCGGTTCAACGCCCCACCCGTCCTTCGTGCTCTTCGTGGTTCCCCAATGACACGAATTAGACGATTGGTGGCCACCGAAGGACACGGAAACGCACGGAAAACGGTAGGACCGCAGATAGCACGGAGTACGCGGATGAAGAGGGAGATTAATAGTCAATAATCCGTGGTATCTGCGCGATCCGCGGTTCAACTCCCTTTCCTTCGTGCGCTTCGTGGTTCCCTAATTACACGAATTAGACGATTGGTGGCCACCGAAGGACACGGAAACGCACGGAAAACGGAAGGACCGCAGATAGCGCGGAGTACGCAGATGAAGAGGGAGATTAGTAGCCAATGATCCGTGGTATCTGCGCTATCCGCGGTTCAACTCCCTTTCCTTCGTGCGCTTCGTGGTTCCCCAATGACACGAACTAGACGATTGGTGGCCGCGGAAGGACACGGAAACGCACGGAAAACGGTAGGACCGCAGATAGCACGGAGAACGCGGATAAGAGGGAAGACCAACAGCCAATGATCCGTGGTATCTGCGCTATCCGCGGTTCAACTCCC
>NZ_WRPR01000131.1 GCF_010367455.1 Candidatus Laterigemmans baculatus
CCACGAATAACACGAATAGCACGAATGGTGGCCACGGAAGGACACGGAAGGGAGAGGGACCGCGGATAGCGCAGAGAACGCGGATCACGGGGGAGGAGCGAAAAGGGGGGAAAGGGGACGCACCTCAGTTTGTCCTTTCGCGGTCGGCTACCCGGGACCCCGGAGGCTTGCCCAGGGGACCTGCCAATAGGCCGCTTATTCGGCCGGAGCCTTTCGAACCCCGGACTCCACAGGGTCCACCGCTTCTATAAGACACCCCCGACAACCTAAAACGTAAAATCAGCAAGCTATACCCAGAGCGAATGGATCGAGAATGAACAGCACGCAGGCCAGCCAACGCGGGTACTATGAGAGGGCTCTGAAGGCTTTTGAAGGCAGAGAGTTTGAGGAAGCCGCAGCAATCTGCCGAGATGCTGCGAACGAACTCGAGCGAAATGCAAACTTTCATGACGCATCAGTTGCATATGATCTGCTAGGGACTGCGCACTATCGTCTAGGTGCATTAACGGAAGCGAAGTCCTCCTATCTTAAATCCTTAGAAGTCGCGGACCGTGCAGGCGGAACGGCGGACCGTGAATACGCCAAGACATTTAATAGCTTAGCCGCAGTAACCAATGCGATGGGTGACCATGAAGAAGCCATGGCATGGCTTGCTAAATCGCTGCGCATTAATGAAGCCTGCCAATCTAAGACGGGCTTGGTTTCGACTTATCACCAACTAGGTGTTGTTGAGCACTCCAGGTCAAATCTGGCAGAGGCCCGTCAGTGGTACTCGAAAGCTATCTCGCTCGCAGACCCAAAGCATGACATCGAGCGGATCGTCGCCGCGGTGCGTTGTTTCGCGGCTACGATGAGTGACGACGACGAACCTGAAGATGTAAATAAGGTCTACCGCATTGCGACTGATGCAATGGAAGCGAACGGTGACATCGAAGCCGCCAAGAACGCAGCTGAACAAGCAAGAAGGGAATTTGATTTTAGAGCGTCTACCGAATTCTATCGGAAGACTCTCGAGATGGCCGAAAAGCAATTAGGAGGTAGCTGCAGTTGAACAGTATTGGGATGCACGTCAATTCGTTCGCTTTCGCGGTCGGCCGCGGGGGGGAGCGTGGGGGTGAGGCTCAGGCGGGCCGCGCTCTGGCTCGTCCAAATCTCGCTGCCGTACGGAGCGCCACGGCGGACGCTCCGCCGAATCACCCCCAGTTCGGCGTCCGTCTGAGGCTGGTTGACACGCGCGCTCCACTGCCGTGGATCTGGCCCGTGAGTGCAACCACGAAGGACACGAAGAGCACGAAGGGATGCAGGGGCGGGGGAAGACCGCGGATAGCGCAGGGGCCGCGGATCACGGGGGAGAAGCGGAGAGGGGAACAACCACGAATAACACGAATAGCACGAATGGTGGCCACGGAAGGACACGGAAAGGAGTGGGACCGCGGATAGCGCAGAGAACGCGGATCACGGGGGAAGAGCGAAAACGGGGGAACAATCACGAATAGCACGAATGGTGGACACGGAAGGACACGGAAGGGAGAGGGACCGCGGATAGCGCAGAGAACGCGGATCACGGGGGAAGAGCGAAAACGGGGGAACAATCACGAATAAC
>NZ_WRPR01000132.1 GCF_010367455.1 Candidatus Laterigemmans baculatus
TAAAAAGCAGTCGCCTTCGGCTTGCCGTTAAACGATTTTTCCGCGAGCCGTCCTGCTCCGAACCAATCCAAAGTGGCGCTGTCCAGCTAGGCTCGGTCGGAAAACTCCCTGTTGATATTACCCTCCCCCCGGGAGGGTCGGGCTCTTAGGCCCGGGGAGGGCAAGCTGAACTCCGCCGCGATTAGGGCTCGACGTCGCGCATCGCCCTCCCCGCTCGTTCCTCGCGACCCTCCCGGGGGTAGGGTGTCGGTGCAATCGGTCGCGGGTCCGGTTGAGGGGAGTTTGCGGGTTGCTCGCGAAGTTCCAATGGTGCGGTGGAGGATCGTCGATACCGATTCGCATGGCGACGAGCGTTATCGCGGTGCGGGCGCTCGTCGCAGGTGGAAGGATTTGAACGCGCCATGGAGGGCCGACGATGCGGAAGTTTGCGCTAGCTCTCGGTCCCTTCGTCTTCGCCGCGGGGTGTGCGACTCCGATCCCCCAGCCTATCGACGGGTATGTTGCGGGTCCTGTCGGTGCTGCTCTTGCTGGACTCGCCGCTCCTTCCGCGATCGCAGGGGTGCCGCAAGCCGAGCAAGCGGTCGAACCGGTCGTCGTCGCACGCCTCTCCTCGACTGCCGCGGGAGTTCTCTCTTCCGACGCGGCGGCTTCCCCGCCCGGTGCGGAGGTCGCTCAGGTCGCCTTCCAAGACGCGGTCGATGCTTCGCCGGTTGACGATTCAAGGAGGGAGGGGCCGTCGGCCGATCGTGGACTCGTCCTGGAAGAGCTCGAGTCGCTCGCCTTTGGCAACCATCCAGCGATCGGCGAGCAGCAGGCCCGGATCGCGGCGCTGCATGGCCAATGGGTGCAAGCCGGTTTGCCGCCGAACCCGACCGCCCAGTACGAGGCCGAAGAGATCGGCGTCGATGATGCGGCGGGGCTGCACAGCTTGTCGCTCGGTCAGACGTTGGTAACCGGCAATAAGCTGGCGCTGCGGCAGTCGGTGATCGCCGCCGAAATTCGTCGGGCCGAAGCGAACTTGGCGGCCGACCGGATGCGCGTGCGCACCGATGTTCGCCGCGCGTTCACCGCGGCGCTGGTGGCCCAGCGGCGGCTGGAGCTTTCCGAGCGGCTGCTGGAGATCGCGGAACTCTCGACCGAATCGGTCTCGCAGATGCTGGCTGCGGCGGAGGTTTCGCGGGTGGAGTTGCTGCAGGCTCAGAATGAAGCCCAGCAGAGCGAGTTGGCGGTGGAGACCGCCTCGGCGGCGCTGGCTGGAGCTCGCCGCCAGTTGGCTGCCGTGGTCGGTGTTCCGCAGCTTCCCCCGGAGCGGCTGGCCGGAGAGCTGTCGACGGAGCTCGAGCCGATTCCCTACGACGCGGCGCTTGCGGAGCTGATTGCCGCCAGCCCCGAACTGGCCGATCGGGCCGCGGCGGTCGAACGGGCCCGACGGTCGTTGCGGCTGGCCTGCGCCCAGGTCACTCCCAACCTCAATTTTCAGGCCGGAGCCGGCTACGATGCCGGGAGCGATGATACCTACGGCCAGGTTCAGGTGAGCCTTCCGATTCCGATCGTGGATCGCAACCAGGGGAACACTCGCCGCTTCCGATCGGAGATTTCCGCCGCGTCGCTGGCCCTGCAACGGACCGAGCTGAGTCTCGGCAACCGGCTGGCCGACACGCTTCAGCAGTACGAGACGGCACGGCTGCGGGCGAAGCGGCTCGAGCAGGAGATTCTGCCGCGAGCCGAGGAGACGCTGGAGCTTTCGCGGACGGCGTTCGAGGTGGGCGAGACGAGCTATCTGCAATTGCTGACGGCTCAGCGGAGCCTGTTCCAGTCCCAACTGGAGATGCTCGCGGCCGTCGAGCAGGCTCGGCAAGCCGCTGCCATGATCGACGGCTTCCTCCTCCAGGGGAGTTTGCTGGAGACCAGTTTCTCGGCTGCGGTGGAATGATGTGAGTGGCGGAAGACCGCTTGGAAGCAGTGTGTCAAATCAGCCGCCACGCGCTAGCCCGGATTATTCATCAGCCGCCGGGCGCTAGCCCGGATATTTCATCCGCTGATCAGCGTAGGTATCTAGCGCGAGAGCCTTAGTTCCGGTAGACATTGGAGTTACCACACTTCAATCC
>NZ_WRPR01000133.1 GCF_010367455.1 Candidatus Laterigemmans baculatus
CAACTCCCCCACCTTTCCTTCGTGGTTCCCCCGTCTCCCGGTAGTCCTGGGGCTCACGCTCGCGCACATAATCTACGCGAGGACTTAGCCGGGAGAACGACCACGAATCTCACGAATGGTGGCCACGGAAGGACACGGAAAATCACGGAAAGGAGAGGGACCGCGGATAGCGCGGAGAACGCAGATGAAAGGGGAAGAGCGAGAACCAAGAATCCGCGTTATCGGTGTTATCTGCGGTTCAACTCCCCCACCTTGCCTTCGTGCTCTTCGTGTCCTTCGTGGTTCCCCCGTCTCCCGGTAGTCCTGGGGCTCACGCTCGCGCACATAATCTACGCGAGGACTTAGCCGGGAAAACGATCACGAATGGTACGAATCTCACGAATGGTGGCCACGGAAGGACACGAAAAAGCACGAAAAGAAGAGGGACCGCCGATAGCGCGGAGAACGCAGATGAAAGGGGAAGAGCGAGAACCAAGAATCCGCGCTATCGGTGTTATCTGCGGTTCAACTCCCCACCTTTTCCTTCGTGCGCTTCGTGTACTTCGTGGTTCCCCCGTCTCCCGGTAGTCCTGGGGCTCACGCTCGCGCACATAATCTACGCGAGGACTTAGCCGGGGAGACCACCACGAATGGCACGAATCTCACGAATGGTGGCCACGGAAGGACACGAAAAATCACGGAAAGGAGAGGGACCGCGGATAGCGCGGAGAACGCAGATAAAAGGGGAATTCGAGAACCAATAATCAGCGCTATCGGCGTTATCCGCGGTTCAACTCCCCACCTTTCCTTCGTGGTTCCCCCGTCTTTCGGCAGTCTCGCGAGGCTCACGCTCGCGCACATAATCTATGCGAATACCTAGCCGGGGAGACAACCACGAATGGTACGGATGGTGGCCACGGAAGGACGCGAAAAAGCACGGAAAGGAGAGGGACCGCCGATAGCGCGGAGAACGCAGATGAAAGGGGAAGAGCGAGAACCAAGAATCCGCGCTATCGGTGTTATCTGCGGTTCAACTCCCCACCTTTCCTTCGTGCTCTTCGTGCCCTTCGTGGTTCCCCCGTCTCCCGGTAGTCCCTGGGGCTCACGCCCGCGCACATAATCTACGCGAGGACTTAGCCGGGAGAACGACCACGAATGGCACGAATGGTGGCCACGGAAGGACACGAAAAAGCACGGAAAGAAGAGGGACCGCCGATAGCGCGGAGAACGCCGATGAAAGGGGAAGAGCGAGAACCAAGAATCCGCGCTATCGGCGTTATCCGCGGTTCAACTCCCCACCTTTCCTTTGTGGTTCCCCCGTCTTTCGGCAGTCCCGGGAGGCTCACGCTCGCGCACATAATCTATGCGAATACCTAGCCGGGGAGACAACCACGAATGGCACGAATCTCACGAATGGTGGCCACGGAAGGACACGGAAAATCACGGAAAGAAGAGGACCGCGGATAGCGCGGAGAACGCAGATGAATGAGGAAGAGCGAGAACCAAGAATCCGCGCTATCGGCGTTATCTGCGGTTCAACTCCCCACCTTTCCTTCGTGGCCCCCCGTCCTTCGGCAGTCCCGGGAGGCTCACGCTCGCGCACATAATCTATGCGAATACCTAGCCGGGGAGACAACCACGAATGGCACGAATGGTGGCCACGGAAGGACACGGAAAAACACGGAAAGGAGAGGGACCGCTGATAGCGCGGAGAACGCAGATGAAAGGGGAAGAGCGAGAACCAAGAATCCGCGCTATCGGTGTTATCTGCGGTTCAACTCCCCCACCTTTCCTTCGTGCTCTTCGTGTCCTTCGTGGTTCCCCCGTCTCCCGGTAGTTCTCTCTACTTCGCGGTGAAGGCTTTGCTCTTCTTCGCTTTGCCTTTGGGCTTCGCCTTGAAAGCCGGCTTGGGGCCGCGGGAGGGGCGGGACTGGCCGGTGAAGCGGGAAATCCGCAGTTGCTGGCCGGAGACCCACACGCGGCTGAGCGATTTGAAGATTTCGACGGGCATTCCCACCGGGAGATCGACCAACGTGTGATCGTCGTAGATGTCGATGCGTCCGATCGACTTGCCTTCCAGCCCCGATTCGCCGGCGATCGCTCCGACCAGATTACCGGGCATCACGCCATGCTGGCGACCGACTTCCACGCGGTAGCTCTCCATCGCTTCGTTGCTCCGCGAGTTCCGCGGCGAACGCGCGGAGCCGGAAGCAAACCCGCCGGGTCGAGGTCCGCGGTCAGAGCGGGCTCCGCGGTCCGTGGCGTGGCCTTGGGCGGGGCGGGGCACTTCGCCGACCAACAGCGGTCGCTCGCCATGGGCCAGCTTGGCTAAGGCCGCGGCGACCCGCACCGGGGGCTGTCCGGTTTCGGCGGCAACCTCGTCGACGATCTCGCCGTACAACTGCAAGTCGTCTTCGGCCAGGGATGCCAAGATCTGCGACTTGAAGTCGGCAATGCGGCGGCGATTGATGTCCTCGACGCTCGGCAATTCCATCGGCTCGATCGTCTGCCGCGTGGCCCGCTGGATGGCGGCGGCCGAACCGCGTTCGCGGGGCGTGACCAGCAGGATCGCGGTTCCCTCGCGGCCTGCTCGCCCGGTGCGTCCGATGCGGTGCACGTAGGCTTCGGCATCACGGGGCAGGTCGTAGTTGATCACGTGGCTCACTCGGTCGACGTCCAGCCCGCGAGCGGCGACGTCGGTGGCGACCAAGATATCGATCCGGCCCGACTTGAATTGGTCGACCATCCGCTGGCGTTGGGTCTGCGGCATGTCGCCATTGAGCGCCGAGGCGGTGAACCCGCGAGCGGCGAGATTCTCAGCCAGTTCGACGGTGCCAAGTTTCGTCTTCACGAACACCAGGACTCCGTCGGTCGGTTCCGACTCGAGGATCCGCGCGGTCGCTTCGAACTTGTGATGGAAACCGATCGACAGCATCCGCTGCCGGATCGTTTCGGCGCCACTTTGGCGGCCTTCGATCGTCACGGTTTCCGGGTTCCGCAGGTGCTTGTGGGCGATTTCGCGGATCGCCGGGGGCATCGTCGCCGAGAAGAGTGCCACCTGCCGCTGGGCGGGCGTGTGCTGCAGGATCCAGTCGACATCTTCGACGAAGCCCATCTTGAGCATCTCGTCGGCCTCGTCGAGGACCAGCGAAGTAATGGTTTCCAGCTTGAGCGTGCCACGGCGGAGGTGGTCCATCACCCGCCCGGGCGTGCCCACGACGATTTGGGCGCCGCGGCGGAGGGCGACGATCTGGGGATCATAGGAGGCGCCGCCGAAAATCGGCACGACGTTCAATCCCTGCATGCCCGCGCCAAACTTCTTGAACTCCTCGGCCACCTGCAGCGCCAACTCGCGGGTCGGTGCCAGGACGAGCACCTGCGGCTCGCGTCGGCTGAGGTCGAGCCGCGAGAGCATCGGGAGGGCGAAGGCGGCCGTCTTGCCCGTGCCGGTCTGGGCTTGGCCGAGCACATCGCGGCCACTCAGCAGATGGGGAATGGTCCCCGCCTGGATCGGGGTGGGATTCTCGTAGCCGGCATCACGGAGCGCCGCTTGGACGAGCGGAGCCAGTTCGAGCGAAGCAAACGAAGGGGTCGACAAATGCGATTTAGACATACAGCTTCCGTACGATCGGAGCACAAAACTCCGAGAGGGCATTGAACTAGAGACGTTGGAAAATCAAAAGCGTTGAAAATTTCGGAGGGTTACAAACATGGCCCTTCGAAAAACGCTGTTTTCGCTCGCCTGCTTTGTCCCGTTCCCTCGACGGTTCGCTCCCCATCCGGAGCTCAGCTTCTCGCGCTGCCGCCGCTCATCCTTACTCGATCCGCAAAACCGCTCGCCTGGCTAACGACCGCCGCGAACGGTGTTGGCAAAAAAAGAACTCCGACGTTTCACCGCCGGAGTTTCAGATTCCGTAGCGTTCAGAGGAACGCCCCCAAATTAGACGGGGCGAACGTTCTCGGCGCGAGGACCCTTGGGGCCTTGTCCGGGATTGTATTCCACGGTCTGCCCTTCACGAAGCTCTTCGTACCGGACGCCTTCGAGATTCGACATGTGGAAGAACAGGTCGGGCCCGTTTCCAGTGTCGATGAATCCGAAACCTTTGTCCGTCAATCGCTTGATCGTACCTTCAGCCATTACTTACTTCTTACTTCTTCAAAACTTTGTTCGCCCAACGAGGTCAAAAGGTGGGCAATGTTCGAGACCTCGAGCCCGAATTCTACCGGTGCCGCCCCCCACGTCAAAGGAGAAATTGCTCGAATCGCTCGGTAATGGGAAAATAGTTCTCCCGCCCACCCTATCTTCCGCCCGCCGAGACCCGCCCCATCCCTGTTCCCCCTGGAGTCGATCCGTGGACCAACACACCCTGCTTCAGCGCTGCCAGCAAATCGCTGGTCAAAGCGGGACCGCCGCCCCCGCTGATTTCGCCGCCCAAGCTGGTAGCGCTACTTGGACGGCGGACGACGCGATCGGCTTTTTCCAGGCTTTCCGCCCCGATGGCGTGGGGCTCGGCAAAGTCTTCGAAGGGGTCCCGCACGGAGAGGAATTGCTCGCGCGGCTCCATCAGGTCTTCGCGGCCAGCGGAAGCGGAGCCCGCGGCGACGGGATGCGCGACGCTTACTTCGTGGTCCGGCAGCCAGCCAACTTACCGCCGCAGCGAGTTGAAGCGGCGGGGCGCCAGTGGCTCGCGAACCTCGCGGAGCTGGATCAGCAGATCGGCAGCGGCGAGCTTCGCGAGCTGCTCGAACCGCTGCCGCGGATTCGCGTCCTGGTCGGCAACCCCCCCAAGCACCCTCGCGACCCGGCGGAGCGGTCGCGGTTGCTGCTGGCGATCAACGCCTTTTCCGAACGGTTCGTTGGGCCCTTACGCCCGAGCGGCGACGCAGCGCTCGGGCTCCGCCAAGCCTACTACTACATCGCCTGCGACGCCTATCTTCGAGACCACCTGCTGTGGCCACTGTACCGCCAGGTGACGGGGATGAGCGATCCGCACGAGCCCTATTTCCAGCTCTGGGAACACGGCATCAAGTTCCGCATCTTCAACGATGAAGAGATCGACTTTTACATTCCCCGTTCGTCGCCCTAGTCGCTTTTCGCTCCCATAGTCGCCTTTCGCTCCGCGAAAGTAGCGGGCGCTCCTGCGCTACTTTCGCGGAGCGAAAGGCGACTATGGCGACTATGGCGACTAGGGGATTTTGGCTTCGAGGCTGGCGAAGAGGTCGGCCTTGGCCTGGGCGTAGCGCGCCGGATCCCCCTCGCTCCGCTTCCACAGCTCGACCTTGCCTTCCTCGAACCGCACGGCCTCCTCGGCGTTGCTCCGCAGCCAGTCGCGAAGCGTCAACACGCGGCGACGGAACGCAGAATCGGCGGAAGCTAGGTAGACATGATGGGTCGGCTCGCCATGCCGCGGCTTGGCCAACAACTTCACTTCGTCCGCCCATGCCGGATCCCGAGCGACGCTGAAGTTCAGCCCCCGCAGCCTCTGGATCGCCTCGTCGACGGCCGCCAGATTCTCGACCGACGCGACCACGTCGACGATCGGTCGAGCGACGAGTCCCGAGATGGCGGTGCTGCCAATGTGAGCGACATCGGTGACCCATCCTTCGCACGAGTGGAGGATGTTCGAACGCGTCTGCTCGAACTCCTGCCGCCAGCGCGGATCGTAATGCATCAGCCTGACGATGTCCTGCAATGTTGCCCTCGCGAGCTTCGAAATTTCCGCTGCCGAACCCGCGGCTAGCGCTGTCGGCTCAAGGTTTTCTGACAGAGCCCCCCCTCCACGGGAGGAGGGCGGGCCTGAACAGGAGTCTTCCGAAAGGAACTAGCGGGCGGCGAACAGATCCGCGTCGCCCGCGGCGTTACGGATGATCTCGGCGACGTACGCGGCATCCGCCACGCTCAGCCGCCGAAATTCGACCGTGCACGTGCGACCGTTGCTCTTGAGCAACCGCACATGCGTCTCGGTGACCGCCAGCAGACGCCCTTCGACGGAGAAAGTGCCGGTGTTATCGACCCACGTCCGCAACTCTCCAGCGGCGAGCTCGCCGGCTGCGGGCTGGGTCCGCGAAACGGTCGCCGCGGGCACGGCCGCCGGTGCCGCTTCGTAGCCGCCGAGCGTCGGCTCGCCGAACAGATCATCGAACAGCGACTTCTTCTCCGCCGGCTCTTCCTTCTCTTCGGCCGAAGTCGGATTGCCGAAGATGTCCTCGAACGACTCGGCTTCCGCCGCATCCCCAGCGGCCGGTTCTGCGTCGGCAGCTTCTTCGCTGGCAGCTTCTTCGTCGGCGGCTTCTTCGTCGGCGGCTTCGACTGGCTCAGCCGCGGCGGGCGCTTCGTCAGCGGCTTCCTCGTCAGCGGCTTCGGCCGCGTCGGGGGTCGCATCGCCGAGCCCACCGAACAACTCGTTGAACGTCGCATCGTCGGCCGCAGCCGCATCGTCAGCCGGAGTCGCGTTCTCAGCCGGGGCCGCATCGTCGGCCGGAGCGTCGAGGGCGTCAAACAAGTCCATCTCCGCGTCTTCGGCCGGAGCGTCTTCGGCCGGAGCTTCGGGAAGATCGAACGGCGAGGGAGCTGGTTCCGCCTCGGCCGGAGGGGCGGGTTCGTCGGCCGGAGCCGGTTCATCGAAGGGTGACGGGGCGGGTTCGTCGGCCGGGGCGGGCTCGTCGAAGGGCGAGGGGGCGGGTGCCGGCTCGGCCGGGGCGGGCTCATCGAAGGGCGAGGGGGCGGGCGCCGGCTCGGCCGGAGGAGCAGGCTCAGCCGGCTCGGGCTCGGCCGGAAGTGCCGGTTCAGCAGGAGCCGGCTCGGCGGGGGCGGGTTCAGCGGGGGCGGGTTCAGCAGGAGAGGGCTCGGCGGGGGCGGCGTCGCTCGGCGAGACGGCAGGCGGGGCGGGTTCGGGTTCCGCCGCGGCTTCCGGTTCGTCGCTGATCAGCGGGGCGCCGGGCTCGGCTGCGGGGGGAACGAGGACCGATTCCGGCGCGCCGCTCGGGGTACCGTAGGCGGGCTGACCATAGCCTTGGGATTGTCCATCGTCGTAGCTCTCCATCACCTGGCCTTCGATCACCTGGCCTTCGATCACCTGGCCTTCCATCATGTGGCCTTCGATCAGGTGGCCATCGACCACTGGGCCAGCGACGGCGTCACCACAGCAGGAAGGCTCGACCGGTGGGGGGCAGGAGGAGACCGGCGGGCAGACGATCGGTTGGCAGGCGATCGGCTGGCAGGGCAGGGGGGGACAGACGGAAACGCCGCACCCGGCACCGTTCGCACGCCCGGCTCGATGGAGCAGCCAACCGGCCGAGACGGGACCGACGGTCGTGGTGGTGGTCAGAGCGGCAACGAGCGCCGCGCGGAGGCTGTAGCGAAGTCGTCGTGTCATGGTTGGTTTCGTCCCTCCGCTCCGCCCGAAGGCGAGCAGATCGCGGAATGAATGGAGAGAGAGGTCAAGACAAGCACCCTCGCACTGCGAAGCGCTCTTCACCTTAGATGTGCGGATAGCCACAAGCAAGCAAACGGGAGGTCTCTGCGGATCAAGGTCGGCACGCGCCGCGTGCCACTGCGGCCGCCGAGAAGAAATGAGCATCAGGCGAGCGATCCGGATTGCAGCGACTTTTCCACCGGAAGCGACTTTCGCGGAAAAGCGGCCCGTTCCGAGCTTGGGAAACTCTCGGCGGCCTGCGATACTCGGGGAGACTGCCGGCGAGGGTTCTCCGGCGGCGTGGGTAGGCGAGGTTCCCAGCGGAAAGAGTCGATGCTGCGGTTTCTGCAGAACGTGTTTGCGTCGATGAGCCTGGAGCGCAAGTGCTTGCTGTTCTTTGGCTCAGCGCTCCTGCTGCTGATGTGCGGCGCGTTCTGGATCATGCAATTCCTGGCGACCAAGCTGGTCATCCGACAGACGCAGCAGGTCGCAGGCGACTACGGCGATGCGATCCTGGCGCTGCAGCACGTCGAGGCGGAATACGAACTGGAGATGTCGCCGGAGAATGCGCGGCGGGCCAAAGAAGTCGCCGACAACCTCCTGCCGATCTTCCTGAACGAGAACTTCGAAGTCGAAGTGCTGGGGCTCGGCGACGCGACGGAGTACCACAACTTGCCTCCGCGAGAGCCGCCCGAGGACCCGGCGGACCTCGCGATCCTCGAGCGTCTCCAGCCCGATTTTGTCGACTGGATGACGACCTCGATCCGCGAGCAATCGCCGGGGATCATCCGCGAGCTGGACCGCCAGGAGAACGACGCCTTCGCCCAGGTCGCGCTCGCTTCGCACACCCTCTCGGCCGGGGGCGTCGTCGGCGACCGCTACGTCTATTACAAGCCGATCTTCTCCGGCCCCGAGTGCACCACCGCCTGCCACTCGCCGGTCGGGACCCCGATCTCCTTCTCACCCGACGCGGATCCCCGCGAGCTGGCCGAGCAGTATCCGTTTCGGGTGATGAAGGTCAGCATGCCGTACGAGCAGACGCATTCGACGAACACTTGGATCCGGGCGCTGCTGATCTCGATCGCGATCCTGATCATCGCCGTCGGGCTGTTCGTGCTGCACGCGATCGTCCGCTACCTAATCCTCCAACCGCTCTACCACCTGCGGGACGTGAGCGACGCGATCAGCCACGGCGATACCGGACTGCGGGCGGCGATCGACACCGAGGACGAGTTCCGCGAACTGGCCGACGCTTTCAACCGGATGCTCCGCCACCTGACCGAAACCCAGGACCAGATCCGGGACGTGAACCGCGAATTGGACAAGCGCGTCGACCAACTCGCCCAGCTGAACCTGCAGCTCTACGAAGCCAACCGCCTGAAAAGCGACTTCCTGGCGAACATGAGCCACGAACTCCGCACGCCGCTGAACAGCATCATCGGCTTCTCCGACGTGCTGCAGGGCATCGACTCGCTGACCGACAAACAGCGGCGGTACGCGTCGAACATCCAGCGGAGCGGACGCGTGCTGCTCGAGATGATCAACGACATTCTCGATTTGGCCAAAGTCGAAGCGGGCAAAATGGAGGTCCGCCGCTCGACGTTCGACCTGGCATCGCTCGTCCGCTCCCAGGTCGACATGGTCCGCGGGCTCTCGGACGACAAGAACATCGGGCTCTCGGTCGAAGCGGCCGGCGAGTTGCCGATGGCCGAACAGGACCAAAACAAGATCGGGCAGATCCTCACCAACCTGCTCAGCAACGCGATCAAGTTCACTCCCGAGGGAGGGCTGATCACGGTCACCGTCCGCGACCGCCGCGACGGCCGGTTCTGCATCTCGGTGGCCGACACCGGAATCGGGATCGCCGCGGAAGACCAAGCGGTGATCTTTGAAAAGTTCCGCCAGAGCCGCACGGTGCTGGATGGCGAAGGGCTGACGCGAGAATTTTCCGGCACCGGCCTGGGGTTATCGATCGTCAAGGAATTGTGCAAATTGCTGGGGGGCGAAATCTCCTTCGACAGCCAACTCGGTCACGGCAGCACGTTCCGCGTCACGCTCCCCTGGCGATTGCCCGAGCCGAGCGAAACGCCGCTCGCCGCCACCCCGCCGCAGAGCAGCCTCGACGGGGAATCGATCAGCACCGAAGCGCTGCAGCGCGCCGACGGCTGACGCCGGGAATCGGTAGCCGGTGGCGGGTAGCCGGTAGCCGGTGGCGGGGACGCGAGTCAGCCAGTCGATCATGCTCCGCCTCCATCCGCCACTCGTCTCTGTTTGCAGCCCTTCGGAAGAAATCTTCGATGCCCCCAACGACGGCTCCCTCGTTACCCTGCGTCGAGCTCTACACCGACGGGGCCTGCAGCGGCAATCCGGGACCCGGGGGTTGGGCGTTCGTGCTGCGAGACCAGAAAACGGGCAAGGAGCTCGAAGGGAGCGGCGGGGAAGCGGTCACGACCAACAACCAGATGGAGCTGCTGGCGACGATCCGCGGGCTCGAGGCGCTGCGTCGCCCGTGCAAGGTGACGCTGTACGCCGACAGCAAGTACGTCGGGCAGGGGCTGAGCAGCTGGATGGCCGGCTGGAAGCGCCGCGGCTGGAAGCGGAAGGAAGGTTCGCAGCTAAAGCCGGTAAAAAACGTCGAGCTCTGGCAGCGACTCGACGAATTAGTACAAAGGCATCAGGTGGTTTTTGAACACGTCAAGGGGCACAGCGGCCATCCGGAAAATGAGCGGTGCGACCAATTAGCGGTTGCAGCCTCGCAGAAATATCGAAAATAAAGAGCCCTTGGCCCGGCGATTCCCAGCGACCCGCGGCAACCTCGGCGAACCCGTTTCCCCTCGAACCGCTCAGAATCAGCGGCAGAGGTGCAAATCCGGGTTGCCCAAACTCCTAAGGTTGCTAAACTCTCGCTCTTCGAGGGTGCAACGTGGACCAACGCCAGCGTAGCTCAGTTGGCAGAGCAACTGATTTGTAATCAGTAGGTCGTGGGTTCGAACCCCTCCGCTGGCTCTTCGGAATTGCAGGCCGATCGATGGGCTTGCTGGAGAGCGCGAATCGAATTAAGGGAGGTTGCCCGAGTGGTTAAAGGGGGCGGACTGTAAATCCGTTGGCTACGCCTACACAGGTTCGAATCCTGTACCTCCCACTAAGACAGAGAGATTAGACGAGACCGCTGGCGAGAGCCGCCCAGGACCGGGCCCACCGCGGACCGGGCCCACCGCCCCGCAGCGAGAACCCGCCGCGGAGAATTTTTAGGGGGGGCGAGGTCGATTTGCGGGTGTAGCTCAATGGTAGAGCAACAGCCTTCCAAGCTGAAGACGAGGGTTCGATTCCCTTCACCCGCTTTTCCAGGCCGATCCACCGGAGACCGGGGCCGGCTCGGGAAACGCACGCCGGAGAGGTTTTGCAGTACGCTGCTGTAGCTCAGCTGGTAGAGCACATCCTTGGTAAGGATGAGGTCATGGGTTCGAGTCCCATCAGCAGCTCTGGTTTGTTCGAAGCAATGACTTGGCTACCGCCTTTTAACCGGGGCGGTCGGTCGACTTTTTTTGATTCGTCACTTTTGTGTCACTGGCGGTCCCGACTGAGAGGTCGGCGGCGGTCGCGGGGTGGGTCACCCTGACGGTTGAGCCAGTCAGTTGGTTGCAGGTGCAAGTAGAGAACAGCAAACATGGCCAAAGAGGTTTTTCAGCGGACCAAGCCCCACGTCAATGTCGGCACCATCGGCCACATTGACCACGGCAAGACGACGACCACCGGCGCGATTCTCGCCGTGCAGGCCGCCAAGGGTCTGGCCAAGGCAAAGAATTACTCGGACATCGCCAAGGGTGGTACCGTCCGTGACCAGACGAAAACGGTGACGATCGCGGTCGCCCACGTCGAGTACGAAACCGACAAGCGGCACTACGCCCACATCGACTGCCCCGGGCACGCTGACTTCATCAAGAACATGATCACCGGTGCCGCCCAGATGGACGGGGCGATCCTGGTGGTTTCGGCGGCCGACGGCCCGATGCCGCAGACCAAAGAGCACGTTCTGCTGGCTCGCCAGGTCGGCGTTCCCTACATCGTCGTGTTCCTCAACAAGATCGACCTGGTCGACGACCCGGAACTGCTCGAGTTGGTCGAACTCGAAGTCCGCGAACTGCTCAGCAAGTACGACTTCCCCGGCGACGACGTCCCGGTTGTCCACGGCTCGGCCCTGCCGGCCTACAACAACCCGAGCGACCCCGAAGCGAGCCAGTGCATCAGCAACCTGATGGACGCGCTCGACGAATTCATTCCCGATCCGGAACGCGAAGAAGATCGCCCGTTCCTGATGGCGATCGAAGACGTCTTCTCGATCGCCGGTCGTGGTACCGTCGCCACGGGCCGAATCGAGCGCGGCGTGGTCAAGGTCGGTGAAGAAGTTTCGATCATCGGGCTCTCCGACGCCCCGGTCAAAACGACCTGCACCGGCGTCGAAATGTTCCGCAAGGAAATGACCGAAGGGCGCGCCGGCGACAACGTTGGCTGCTTGCTCCGGGGCGTGAAGCGGGAAGACATCCAGCGCGGTCAGGTGCTGGCCAAGCCGGGCAGCATCACCCCGCACACCAAGTTCGAAGCCGAGGTGTACTGCCTCAGCAAGGACGAAGGGGGCCGCCACACGCCGTTCTTCAGCGGCTACCGCCCGCAGTTCTACTTCCGCACGACCGACGTCACCGGAACGGCCAACCTGGTCGGCGCCGAAATGTGCATGCCGGGCGACAACGTCCGCGTCTCGGTCGAACTGCACAAGCCGATCGCCATGGACGATGGCGTTCGCTTCGCCATCCGTGAAGGTGGCCGGACCGTCGGTTCGGGCGTCGTCACCAAGATCGTCGAGTAAACTTTCACACGCGCACCTCAACCACCAATGGCGAAGATGCTCGGAGCAGCGCATCCGGCGCTTCGTCATTTGTGGTTTGGGAGCGTTGGTTCAGGGGCGTAGCTCAATTGGCAGAGCACCGGTCTCCAAAACCGGGGGTTGCGAGTTCGATTCCCGCCGCCCCTGCTGAACAACAACCAAATCTCCACCGAACCGAACACCTACCGTTCAAACCTCCAGGGAGCCGGAGCGGATGTCCAGGGAAGTTGCCGGCGCTAGCCCCCCGCTAACGACCGAATTATTTAGCGGCAGCGTCTACAAGCGGAACCAGGGCCGCCTGGTTCGCCAACTGACGTGCCTGGCGATCTGGGTCGTGGTCGCCCTCGGCGCTTGGCGGTTGAGCGTATTCCTGCGGGACTACTTTCCCACCACCCAGTGGCTCGAATTCGCCATCCCGGCCGTGTTCCTCCTCGCCGGCGTCTGGATCGGCTACCGGTTGGTCAACTGGCCTCGCTTCGCCGACTTCCTGATCGCCGTCGAAGCGGAGATGAACAAGGTCAGCTGGCCGAGCCGCGGCGAATTGATCCGGGCGTCGATCGTGGTCATCTTCACGATCTTCTTCCTGGCGATGATCCTGTTCGTGTTCGATATCGTGTGGCAGTGGATCTTTAGCGCGCTCGGCGTAACCATCTAGAGCAGGCGGGCCCAACAGCAGGAGGGCCGCTCGCCCCCCGTCGCCAGCCCAGCCTCCGCATCCAGCCCCGCAGCCCCGCTCCTCTCTTGCCTTCCAGGACGCTAGCCTCGTGACCGACGCGGAAGAACAGAACCCAATGACCGACGACGAGTCGTCCTCCGCAGCAGGCGCTGACGAGTCCCCGGAAACGGAGCCCCAGGGTATGGAGCCCCAGGGCGAGCAAGCCGAGGCGGGCGACGACGCGGCCCTCGCCAAGACCACCAAAGGTTCGAGCAAAGCGGCTAAACCCCGCACCGACGAGGCCGAGCCCGAGCCGCAGATGGATTGGTACATCCTCAAAGTCGCCTTCAATCGCGAAGAGTCGATTCGCGACGCGCTGGAAAAGCGAGTCCGCATGGAGGGGATGGAAGAATACTTCGGAGACATCGTCGTCCCCACCGAAGACTTGGTGGAGTTCACTCGCGCGGGCAAGCGGCGGATCGTCAAGCGGAAGCTGCTGCCCGGCTACCTGATGGTCCACATGGTCATCAACGACGACACGTGGTTCCTGGTTCGCGAAACCGGCGGGATCAGCGACTTCACCGGCTCGGCCGGCAAGCCGCAACCGATGGACCCGGCCGACGTGGCCCGGTTCATCCAGAAACCCGAACTGGGCGAGGACGAAGAGGTCCAGCTGAAAACCTCGATCCCGTTCCGCGTCGGCGACCGCGTGCGAGTCAAGGAAGGCAACTTCCAGAACCAAGAGGGCGAGATCGACGCGGTCGACGAAGCCAATGGGCGGATCACCGTGATCATCAACATCTTCGGTCGCTCGGTGCCGATGGAGCTGGACCACTGGCAAGTGGAAGAGCTGTAGCCCCCGGGCCCTAAGCAGTAAGATTCGAGTGGAAAGATTTTTCCGAACGCCCCTGGCGTTCCCAAGCGTCAAATATTAAAACCTCGCGTTCTAAATCCGGCTCGCGCCCCTGGCCGAGCCGCATCTTGAGCATCAAATCACACCCCTCCATTCGCGAGCGGCAGGCCTCCCTCGACTCGATCGAGCCTCGAGGGGAGCCGTCATCGACCGCAGCGAGAGGTTTTCAGGTCGGACATGGCAAAGCAAGTCGTTGGTCAGGCAAAGTTCCAAGTCCCCGGTGGCGCCGCCACCCCCGCGCCGCCGGTCGGTACGTCGCTCGGTAAGTTCGGCGTCAACCTTGGCCAATTCGTCTCGCAGTTCAACGAGCGGACGCGCGAGTTCAACGGAACTCCGATTCCAGTCGTCGTCACGGTCTACAACGACCGCAGCTTTGAATTCATCACCAAAAGCCCCCCGGCCGCGGCTTTGCTCAAGCAAGCCGCCGGGATCGCCAGAGGCTCCGGCGTCCCGAACAAGGACAAGGTGGGCACGGTGACGCTAGCCCAGTGCCAGGAGATCGCCCAGAAGAAGATGGCGGACCTCAACGCCCGCGATCTTCAGCAGGCGACCCGCATGATCGAAGGCACGGCCCGCAGCATGGGGCTGAACGTCGAAGGCTAGTCAAAACACGGGTCGCTGCCGCCGTTTGCTCTTGACGCAATTTTCGCGGCCGCTCCAATAACCGACCCGTCTTTCCCGTCGGCTGAAGTGGGAGAAGTTTCGGTGCCGCACTTTGGGTGCGACATGCGGGCTTCGTCGAACCACCACGAAGTGAGATTCGAACAAAGTATGGCAAAAAAACAAACCAAACGCTTCAAAGCGATGCTGCCCAAGCGGCCCGCCGATCCGGTGCCGCTGGATCAGGCTGTGGAGGTGCTGAAGCAGTTCAACACCACCAAATTCGACCAGACGGTCGAGATCCACATGCGGCTCGGGATCGACCCGGCCCAGGCCGATCAGATCGTCCGCGGCAGCGTGATCCTCCCGCATGGGATCGGACGTACGCAGCGGGTCGTGGTGTTCGCCAAGGGCGACGCTGCCAAGGCGGCCGAAGAAGCGGGCGCCGATGAAGTCGGCCAGGAAGACTTGGCCAAGAAGATCAAAGACGGCTGGACCGACTTTGACGTGTGTATCGCCGCCCCCGACATGATGGGGCTGGTCGGCCCGCTCGGCCGTGTTCTCGGTCCTCGCGGATTGATGCCCAGCCCGCGGGCGGGAACGGTCACGCCGGACGTCGGCCGCGTGGTCGGCGAGTACAAGGCTGGTAAGGTCGAGTTCCGCAACGATAAGGGCGGCAACGTCCATGCGGTGGTCGGCAAGATGAGCTTTGACAGCGCCAAGCTGGTCGAGAACGTTCAGTCATTCTTGAATCATGTCGTCGGCCTCAAACCGCAGACCGTCAAAGGCGCTTATGTGCGCGGCGTCGCGATCTGCGGCACGATGAGCCCTAGCGTGCGGGTGGTTGCATAGAGCCATGAGTAAATACGTAAAAGACTTAGTCACCCGCGATATCCAAAAGCGGCTGGAAGGCGTCGACGACGCGGTGGTCGTCAGCTACGTCGGGCTCGACGCGAACACGACCAACGAACTCCGCGGGGCGCTGCTCGAGAAGGGCATCCAGATGATGCTGGTGAAGAACTCACTGGCACGCCGGGCGACCGCCGGAACGAGCCTCGGCCCGATGTTCGAAGGGGGCAAGGGGACGCGGGCGGTTTGCTGGGGTGCGAGCGATTTCGTCTCGCTCGTCAAAGAGGTCGTCGCCCTCGACAAGAACAAAGAGAAATTCGAGAAGTTCACCGCCGAAGGTGGAGTTCTCGATGGCGATCGGCTCGACTCGGCCGCCTTGGCCGAAGTCAGCAAATGGCCTTCTCGCGAGGAACAGATCTCGATGCTGGTCGGGCAGATCCTCGGCCCGGGCAGCCAGCTTTCGGGCGCTCTCCTCGGACCGGGCGGCAAGCTGGCCGGTCAGATCGAGAAGAAGGGCGAGGAAGAGTAACGCACACGCGGCCCTCGGCGGTCGTTTGCTTTGAAGAAGTCGTGTCTGAGTCGACGTCGGCCCAGACCATATCGCTATCACCTCGCCGCTCTCGCTTGCTGCGTCCCACGACGTGGCTTCCGCGGTGAGGGAGGTTGAAACAGGCCGGGCGAGCGCCAGAAGCAATTTTGCCAAGCTCGCCGGCTAAATCCGTTCATCCGCATTTTTTTCCGAAAGGGCATCCACCATGTCTGAAGCAGCTACCGTCGAGTACAGCGACGTTTCGAAGGAATTGGGCGACAAGATCGCCGAGTTGACGCTCAAGCAAGCCAAGGAGCTGAGCGACTACTTGAAGGACGTGCACGGCATCGAGCCGGCGGCCGGCGGTGCGGTCGTGATGGCCGGTGGTGCGGGCGGCGGCGGTGAAGCCGCGGCCCCGGCTGCCGAGCAGACCGAATTCGACGTCGTCCTGACCGGATTTGGCGACAAGAAGCTGAACGTCGTGAAGGTCGTCAAGAACCTGACCGGCGCCTCGCTGATGGACGCCAAGAAGCTGGTCGAAGGCGTCCCGGCCAAGCTCAAGGAAGGCATCAGCAAGGAAGACGCCGAGAAGATGAAGGCCGAGATCGAAGAAGCCGGCGGAACCGTCGAACTCAAGTAGTTCGCCGCCGCGAGCCGCTTCGAGCGGCGCGAATCGAGTCCAGCGGATGGAGACCGCCTGTTGCCTCTGAGCGAGCAACGGCGGTCTTCTGCGTTAACGAGCTGCACCCTCGGCATTCGGTCGTCGCCGATCAGCCGCCGGGCCCTGAGCCGCCGGGCGCTAGCCGCGGGCCCTCCCGATGGTCAGCCCGCTCGCGAGGCCCGAGGCTAGCGCCTACGGCTCAGCCTGATCCCATGCGGTGCATCACCCGACCGAGCCCGCAATTCAACCGCTCGCGGCCGGGAGGACTTGGCCGCCTGCGGCGGTGAGCATTCCTTGCGCCAAATTACCCGGAGCTGGGGTTACCGGCCCCGGGATTCTTCGTTACATTTACCTTGTGCGTTTATCGGCCCGTCGACGCGATCTGCTGACCCCCGTCCCTATCCGGCTCTCTCTGCTTGTGCGCTCCCACAGCGTCGATTCGCTGTTCTCGGTTGCCTCGCCGGTATTTTCTGCGCTCAGCTTGCGCGATCGACGTGCCTCGACCTCCGACGCATTGACCCTCCCGGCTTGAAGGAGCGTTTTCGCGAATGGCTACCACAACAAAGCGTCGCCTCGAACCCACCACCCGTCGCCACTTCGGTACCGGGTTGGGGAATTTCGAGCTGCCCGATCTGACTGCGCTGCAGACCGTCTCCTACGCCTCCTTTCTCCAGGAAGATGCCGACTCCACCCGCCGCGCCGACCAGGGGCTCGAAGGCGTGCTGCGGGAGATTTTCCCAGTTACCAGTTACGACGGCAACATCACCCTCGAGTACGTCCGCTACGAGCTGGGCAAGCCGCGGTACACGCCGTCCGAATGCCGCCAGTTGCGGCTGAGCTACGGCCGTCCGCTCCGCGTCTGGTTGCGGCTGCAGCGCGACGAGCCGATCGAGGAAGAGGTCTACCTCGGCGACCTGCCGATCATGATGGGGGGCGGCGAGTTCATCATCAATGGTGCCGAGCGGGTCGTGGTCAGCCAGCTGCACCGCAGCCCGGGGATCGACTTCGTGCTCGAGCAGGACGGGACGAGCGATCGCAAGCTCCCCTCCTGCCGCGTCATTCCTGAGCGTGGCTCGTGGATCGAAGTCAACGTCACCAAGAAAGACTCGCTGACGGTCCGCATCGACCAGAGCGGCAAGTTCAGCGCGATGACGCTGCTGCGGGCGATGTCGCCGGCGATGTCGACCGACGCCGATCTGCTCGCGGCTTTCTACGAGACCGAAACGGTCAAGATCACCGACAGCCGCTCGGCGGTAAAGCTCGAGGGCAAGATCGCTGTCGACGACGTGATCTATCCGGCCGGCTCGGACCGGGCCGGTGAGATCATCATCGAAGCCGGTCACAAGATCACCAAGAACGTGGCCGAGACGATCTGCACGAGCGACGTCAAATCGGTCGTTCTGATGGACGCCCCCAAGGTTCCACTGATCTTCAACTCGCTGGCCGAAGACAACACGAGCAGCCACGAGGAAGCCTTGCTGCGGATCTACCAGCGGCTCCGTCCGGGCAACCCGCCGCAGCTGGAAAAGGCGCGGACGCTGTTCGTCGAGAAGTTCTACGACGCCAACCGCTACCGGCTGGGTAAGGTCGGCCGCTTCCGGATCAACCGCAAGCTGAGCCTGGACGTCAGCGAAGACGAGATGACGCTGCGGCCCGAGGATATGATCGCCTCGATCCGCTACCTGATCAATCTCTTCGACCCCGACTCGGGAGCGGAGATCGACGACATCGACCACCTCGGCAACCGCCGGCTGCGGACGATCGACGAATTGGCCAGCGAAGAGCTCCGCAAGGGCTTTTTGAAGCTCCGCCGCACCGTCCAGGAGCGGATGAGCCTCAAGGACGTCGAGGACATGACGCCCCGATCGCTGATCAACCCTAAGAGCGTCTCGGCGGCAATCGATTACTTCTTCGGTCGCGGCGAGCTCTCGCAGGTGGTCGACCAGACCAACCCGCTCTCGCAGCTGACGCACGAACGGCGGCTCTCGGCACTCGGCCCGGGCGGTCTGAACCGCAAACGGGCGGGCTTCGAAGTCCGCGACGTGCACATCTCGCACTACGGACGAATCTGCCCGATCGAGACGCCGGAAGGAACGAACATCGGTCTGATCAGCTCGCTGGCGATCTACTCGTCGGTCGACGACTACGGATTCCTCGTCACGCCGTACCGCAAGATCAAAGAAGGCAAGGTGACCGACGAGGTCGTCTGGCTGCGTGCGGACGAGGAGAGCGAGTCGTACGTCGCTCCGGCCGATACCCAGGTCGCCAACGGTGCGCTGGTCGCCGGACCGAACATGATCGCCCGCTTCCGCAGCGACTTTGAGATCGTCCAGCCCGAGCAGGTCGACTACATGGACGTCGCGCCGAGCCAGATGGTCGGCGTCTCGGCCGGTTTGATTCCGTTCCTCGAGCACGACGACGCGAACCGGGCGTTGATGGGTTCGAACATGCAGCGGCAAGCCGTGCCGCTGCTGGTCACCGAGCCGCCGATCGTGGCGACCGGGATGGAGCTGGAGGTCGCGCGAAACAGCGCGATGGTCGTGCGGGCCCGCCGCGCCGGCAAGGTGACCTACGCCGACGCCGGACGGATCGAGGTCGGCAGCGACCACTACGTCCTGAAGAAATACCAGGGGCTCAACGAGCGGACCTGCCTCAACCAGAAACCGATCGTCAAGGTTGGCGACAAGGTCGAGAAAGGGCAGATCATCGCCGACGGGGCCGCGACGCAGCAGGGCGAATTGGCCCTTGGCCGGAACATCCTCGTCGGGTTCATGTCGTTCGACGGCTACAACTACGAAGACGCGATCATCATCAGCGAAGAGCTGGTGCGGAACGATACTTACACCTCGATCCACATCGAAGACTTCGACGTCGAGATCCGCGAAACGAAGCTCGGCCGCGAAGAGTTCACCCGCGACATTCCGAACGTCTCGGAAAAGGCGCTGCGGAACCTCGATGAGACGGGGATCGTCCAGATCGGGACCTACGTGCGGCCGGGCGACATCCTGGTCGGCAAGGTCAGCCCCAAGAGCAAGACCGAACTGACGCCGGAAGAGAAGCTTCTGCACGCGATCTTCGGGCGGGCCGGTGAGGACGTGAAGAACGATTCGCTGGAAGTTCCCAGCGGCATCGAGGGAATCGTCATCGACACCCAGAAGTTCTCCCGCCGGATGAGCCTCTCGGAGGACGAGCGGAAGCTCTTCGAGAAGGAACTCAAGAAGGCGGAGACCGACGGCAACGCCGAGATCACCAGCACCTTCACCGCGATGGTCGAGGACATGCAGGAAGCCGCGGGCGTCAAGTTCAAGGACGCCGACGGCAGCCCGATGGCCGACGGCCAGGATCCCAAGTACGTCGCCGAGCGGGCGGTCAACTTCCGGCTCGATCTGGTCCTCGACCAGGTCAAGAAGGACGAGGCCAAGACCGAAGTCGAGCAGGTCTACAAGCAGCAGTGGCCGAACGTCGAAAAAGCGATCGACGACCGCGACCGCAAGCTCAACAGCATGAAGCGGGGCGACGAGCTCCGCAGCGGCGTGCTGCAGATGGTCAAGATCTACATCGCCACCAAGCGGGTGATCAGCGTCGGCGACAAGATGGCCGGCCGCCACGGGAACAAGGGTGTGATCTCCAAGATCCTGCCGATCGAGGACATGCCCTTCCTGCCCGATGGGACGCCGGTCCAGATCATGCTCAATCCGCTCGGCGTTCCCAGCCGGATGAACGTCGGCCAGATCCTCGAGACGCACCTCGGCTGGGCCGGAGCGAAGCTCGGTTTCCAAGCCGTCACCCCGGTCTTTGACGGTGCTAGCGAAGAGGACATCAACCAGGCGCTCTCCGATGCCGGGCTGCCGGCCCACGGCAAGATCCGCCTGATCGATGGCCGCACCGGCGAGCCGATGGAGCAGGAGACGACCGTCGGCTACATGTACATGCTCAAACTGCACCACCTGGTCGACGACAAGGTCCACGCCCGCAGCACCGGTCCGTACTCGTTGATCACCCAGCAGCCGCTCGGCGGCAAAGCTCGCTTCGGTGGCCAGCGGTTTGGTGAGATGGAAGTTTGGGCACTGGAAGCGTACGGGGCGGCCTACATTCTGCAGGAGTTGCTGACCGTGAAGAGCGACGACGTCGAAGGACGTACCAAGATCTACGAATCGATGGTCAAGGGTGAAAACACCTTGGAAGCGGGGACCCCGGCCAGCTTCGACGTGTTGACCAACGAAATTCGCGGGCTCGCACTGAACATGCAGCTCGAGAAACGACCGGTCTGAGCTTCCCCCTCTCTCATCCTCTCAAAAATCGCCAAAAACCCTATTTGACGGGTTCACCCGGGCGCTACCGCCCGGGTGGTCCCGTTCAGGAGTTCCTTCGATATGTCAGTCGGCGAATCCACGACCTACGATCGCATCAACGATTACGCTTCGGTGAAAATCTCGTTGGCGCGACCGCAGGACATCAAGAGCTGGTCGTTTGGTGAAGTCCGCAAGCCGGAGACGATCAACTACCGCACCTACCGTCCGGAAAAGGACGGCCTGTTCTGCGAGCGGATCTTTGGTCCCGAGAAGGACTGGGAGTGCGCCTGCGGCAAGTACCGCGGGATGAAATACAAGGGCATGATCTGCGATCGCTGCGGCGTGAAGGTCACGCACAGCCGCGTTCGCCGCAAGCGGATGGGGCACATCGATCTGGCCGCCCCGGTCGTGCACATCTGGTTTTTCAAGGCGATGCCGAGCCGGCTGGGCAACCTGCTCGACATGAAGACTTCGTCGCTGGAAAAGGTGATCTACTTCCAGGACTACGTGGTCGTCGATCCCGGCACGACCGATCTCGAGGCGCAGCAGCTGCTGACCGAAGAGGAGTACCGGGCCGCCCGGGCCCAGTACGGCGAAGGCTCGTTCGAAGCCGACATGGGGGCCGAAGCGATCCGCAAACTGCTCTCCAAACTCGAGCTGGTTTCGCTCTCGGAAAAGCTCCGCAGCGACCTGCATGAGACCGGCAGCAAGCAGAAGAAAAAGGATCTGATCAACCGGCTGAAGATCGTCGAGAGCATTCGCGACAGCGACAACCGCCCCGAATGGATGGTCCTGGACGTGATCCCCGTGATCCCGCCCGACCTCCGTCCGTTGGTGCTGCTCGACAGCGGCAACTTCGCGACCAGCGACTTGAATGACCTCTATCGCCGGATCATCAACCGCAACAACCGCTTGCGGAAGCTGGTCGACCTGAACGCGCCGGAAGTCATCATTCGCAACGAAAAGCGGATGCTGCAGCAATCGGTCGACGCGCTGTTCGACAACAACCGCTGCAAGCGTCCGGTGCTCGGCTCGAGCAACCGCCCGCTCAAGTCGCTGACCGACATGATCAAGGGCAAGCAGGGGCGGTTCCGCGAGAACCTGCTCGGCAAGCGCGTCGACTACTCCGGCCGCTCGGTGATCGTGGTCGGTCCGCGGCTGCGACTGCACCAGTGCGGGTTGCCCAAGAAGATCGCCCTGGAACTGTACCAGCCGTTCATCATCCGCCGCCTCAAAGAGCTCGGTCACGCCGACACGATCAAGTCGGCCAAGAAGATGCTCGAGCGGAAGGACGAGGAGGTTTGGGATATCCTCGAGCAGGTCATCACCAACCACCCGGTGCTGCTCAACCGGGCCCCGACGCTCCACCGGATCGGGATCCAGGCGTTCGAACCGACGCTCGTCGAAGGTAACGCCATCCACCTCCATCCGCTGGTCTGCAAAGGCTTCAACGCCGACTTCGACGGCGACCAGATGGCGGTCCACTTGCCGCTTTCGATCGAGGCCCAGGTCGAAGCGCACACGTTGATGATGAGCACCAACAACGTCTTCGCTCCGAGCAACGGCAAGCCGATCATGAGTCCTTCGCAGGACGTCGTGATGGGTTGCTATTACCTGACGGTCGAGCTCCCGGACCGCAAGGGGCAGGGGATGACGTTCGCCAGCCTCGAGGAGGCGGAGCTCGCCTTCAACATGGGCGTCGTCGACCTGCACGCGAAGATCAAGGTGCGGTTGCCCGGCCATGTGCGGCTCAAGAGCGAGGACAACAGCACCCGCCCGGGAGCGATCATCGAGACGACTCCGGGCCGCGTGCGGTTCAACCTGATGCTCCCCGAAGGCATGGATTACTACAACTATCCGATGCGGTCGGGCGACTTGGCGAGCGTGATCAGCGACTGCTATCAGCGGCTCAGCCGCAAAGCGACGATCAACCTGCTCGACGACATGATGCAGCTCGGGTTCCGCGAATCGACCCGCTCCGGGTTGTCGTTCGCGACCGACGACCTGGTCACGCCCGAGACGAAAGCCAAGTACATCGCCGAAGCGGAAAAGACGGTGATGAAGCACAAGAAGGCGTTCGACCGCGGGATGATCACCGGCGGCGAGCGGTACAATCAGGTGCTCGACGTCTGGACGCACGCTCGCGAAGCGATCACGACCGACATGATGAAGGCCATGGAGCACGACGCCCGCGAAGGGGGCTGGTACGTGAACCCGGTCTATCTGATGAGCCACTCCGGTGCTCGAGGCGGTATCGAACAGATTCGCCAGCTGGCCGGGATGCGAGGTCTGATGGCCAAGCCGACCGGCGAGATCATCGAGACGCCGATCAAGGCCAACTTCCGCGAAGGGCTGTCGGTGCTCGAGTACTTCAGCTCCACGCACGGGGCTCGCAAGGGCTTGGCCGACACGGCGCTGAAGAC
Organism: Candidatus Laterigemmans baculatus; assembly: GCF_010367455.1. Taxonomy (GTDB): domain Bacteria; phylum Planctomycetota; class Planctomycetia; order Pirellulales; family Pirellulaceae; genus Laterigemmans; species Laterigemmans baculatus. The sequence goes on from NZ_WRPR01000133.1 coordinate 23,199, forward strand.
GGCCGACTCGGGTTACTTGACCCGCAAGCTGGCCGACGTCGCTCAGAACGTCGTCGTCACGATGGAAGACTGCGGAACCACCCAAGGAATCACCAAGGGGGTCATCTACCGCGGTGAGAAGGTCGAAGTCCGTTTGGCCGACTCGATCAACGGTCGCGTCAGCCGGCAGAACATCGTCAACCCGATCACCGACGAAGTGATCGTTCGCGAGAACGAGATGATCACTCCGGAGAGCGCTCGCAAGATCGAGGAGATGGGGCTGGAGAAGATCCAGGTCCGCAGCCCGATGACCTGCGACGCGCCGCTCGGCGTGTGCCGCAACTGCTACGGCATGGACATGGCCACCAGCTCGCTCGTCGAAGAAGGCATGGCGGTCGGAATCATCGCCGCCCAGTCGATCGGCGAGCCGGGAACGCAGCTGACGATGCGGACGTTCCACATCGGTGGCTCGGTGAGCAAGCAGGTCGAAGAGTCGGACATCCGCGCCAAGAAGGGCGGCTCGGTGCGTCTGATCCGGATGCGGGCAGTCAAGAACGACGAAGGTCGCTCGATCGTGCTCACCCGCAACGGTGAGATCTCGCTCGTCGACAACCGCGGCCGCGAAATCGAGAGCTACGAGATCCCGACCGGGGCGATGCTGATGGTCGAGGAAGGGGACGAAGTCAAAGCGGGCGACGTGATCTGCGAATGGAACCCCTACTCGATCCCGATTTTGACCGAGGTTGCCGGTAAGGTCCGTTTTGAGGACATCGTCGAAGGCGAGACGATGAAGCTCGAGCGGGAGCCGAGCGGTAACATCCGGACGACGATCATCGAACACAAGGGTGACCTCCACCCGCAGATCGTGATCGAAGACGCCGAAGGCAAACCGGTTGACGTCCAGTACCTCCCCGAGCGGGCGATCATCAACGTCAAGGAAGGGGCCGAGATCAACCCCGGTACGATCCTCGCCGAAATGCCGCGCGAGTCGGGCGGTGTGCACGACATCACCGGCGGTCTGCCGCGAATCACCGAGATTTTCGAAGCTCGCAAGCCCAAGGATCCGGCGGTCATCGCCGAAGTCGACGGCTTGGTCGAAATCCTCGGCGAAAAGAAACGCGGCAAGCGGACGATCACCGTCAAGAGCGAGTCGGGGATCGAACGCGAGCACCTGGTGCCGCACGGCAAGCGGTTCCTCGTCCACAGCAACGACGTCGTCAAAGCGGGGCAAGCCCTGGTTGACGGTCCGCTGGTCCCGCACGACATCCTGCGGGTCTCGGGCGAAGAAGCGGTGCAGCAGTACTTGCTGCACGAAATCCAGCAGGTCTACCGCTCGCAGCGGGTGGAGATCAACGACAAGCACTGCGAAATCATCATCGCCCGGATGCTCCGCAAGGTGAAGATCGAGACCGCCGGCGACACGAACATGCTCCCCGGACTGGTCATGGACCGCTTCGAATTCCGGCGGGCGAACCAGGAGCTGGCCAAGTGCTTGAAGATCACCGACGCCGGTGACAGCGAGTACGCGGTCGGTGCGATCGTGCCGAAGGAAGCGCTCGAGCAGACCAACGCCAACATCGAAGCCCAAGGTGGCGCCCCGGCGAAGGGTAAAAAGCCTCGCAATGCGACGGCCAGCACCCAGTTGCTCGGGATCACCAAAGCCTCGGTCCAGTCGAACAGCTTCATCAGCGCCGCGTCGTTCCAAGAGACGACCAAGGTGCTGACCGAAGCGGCGCTGGCCGGCAAGGTCGACCGCCTGGTCGGTCTCAAGGAGAACGTGATCCTCGGTCACCTGATCCCCGCCGGGACCGGCTTCCGGATCTTCCAAGATGCCGAAGTCAACTACCGCCGCGAAGCCTTGGAAGACATGGCCAAGCAGCCCGAGCAGACGCTCGAAGCCAGCTTCCCGCTGCTCTCCGAAGCCGGCTCGGCCAGCGACGGAGAAGGGGGCGAAGCCCAGAGCGAACAGCAAAAGCAGTCGAGCGAAGCCCTCGACAGCATGTTCGGCAGCGGCGGCCAAGACTGAGCGCCCAGCCGCGGAGCGGCGACAGAGAATAGCCAGGGGCGTGAGCCCCTGGCGGCTGACCTACCTATGGACGACGAAGCGAGCTACGTCTGCGATAGCTGCGGCGAGGAAATCGTCGTGCCGGTCGACTTGAGCGGCGGCGAAGAGCAGTCGTACGTCGAGGACTGCCCGGTCTGCTGCAATCCAAGTGTGATCCACGTCAGCGTCGATCCCGACGGAGAGGTCCGAGTCTGGGCCGAACCCGAGCAAGACCGCTATTAGCGCGTCCCATAGTCGCCTTTCGCTCCCGCGAAAGTAGCGAAGACAACGCTGCTTTCGCGGAGCGAAAGGCGACTATGTCAGCCTGGAAAGGCTGACGTACTCTTTACTCGTCGCGGTCGTCGGGGTCTTCGCCCGCTTCGGGACGGTTGATGAAGTCGATCAGCATTCGCAGCCGCCCCAGGCTGCGGCGATCGAAATGGCCGACCAGCCGGGGCAAATCGGCCAGCTCGGCTTCGTCGCGTTCTTCGCGGAGGGCCGACCGCTGGATGAATTCGCCTTCGACCAAAATGTCGTTGAACCGCTCGTTCACCTCCGCGAGCGTCTGCTCGCTCAGCGGGCTGTTGAGCCGCATCACGAGCGAGTGGCGGACGTACCGCATGGAGTGAAACACGCGGTAGAACCCGAGCACCTCTTCGACCGCTTCGTCAACCGAATCGGTCACCCGGTAGAGCCGCACATCCTCGGCGCTGATCATGTTCCCTTCGAGCAGTTCGCGGTCGATGAACTTGCTCAGCTCGCGGTAGTACGTCCCTCCCGGCGGGTCGAGGAACACGACCGGGATCATCGTCTGTTTGCCGGTCTGCAGCAGGGTCAACGTCTCGAGCGCTTCGTCGAGCGTGCCAAAACCGCCCGGCAGGCAGACCACCGCCGAACACTCTTTGACGAACATCAGTTTGCGGGTGAAGAAGTACCGCATCGTGACGAGCTTGGCGTCGCCGTCAATCGTGTCGTTGGCTCGCTGCTCAAACGGCAGCACGATGTTCAGCCCCATCGACGATTCGCGACCGGCGCCGACGTGTCCCGCCTCCATGATGCCCCGGCCCGCTCCGGTGATGATCATCCACCCGTGCTTGGCCATTGCCCGCCCGAACTCTTCGGCGGTTTGGTAAGCGGGATCATCCGGAGGCGTCCGCGCGGAACCGAAAATCGTCACCTTGCGGCGGCGGCGGTAGGGCCGAAAAACCTTGAACGCGTACCGCAGCTCGCGGAGCGTCCGGCTGAGGATCTTGAGGTCCCCTTCGCTGGTCCGGTCCGACTCGAGCCGATCGACCGTCTGCCGCATCAAATTCAACAGCGACTCTGGCTTGACCCGCGTGATCGGCTCGTCGGCCGGTTGCGGGCGGACCTGTTCATCGTCGCCAAGCGCCTCGGCTGGCACCTTGCCGTCGAGGTCGTCCGATTCAGTCGAGTCGTTGGGAACGTGGTTCATAGCAATCCGTTCTAGAGCCTTGGGATCGATCGCTTACGTATTCAGTGCTGCCTGCTTGAGTGCCTGCGGACTCGGTTCGCCCGTCAGCCCAGCGGAGATTCCGTGCTCGCCTGCGAGCGCAAGTTCGGCTTCGTGCAGGCTCTGCCCCGCTTCGAGCGGGCGAATTCTCAGCACCCGTCCCATCAACAGGGCCAGCGGTGCGGCGGCAAAGCTGAGCAGGGCTCCCATTTTGACCGAATCCTGAACGCTCCCGGGATCGCGAAACGCCGCGATCGAGACGAAGAGGGCCACGGTGAATCCGATCCCAGCCACCATCCCGACCGTGGCCACGTGCCGGTAATCCATACCCGCCGGTTTCTCGAGTTTCAGGATCTTCTCGGCAAACCAGGTTAGCAGAACGACGCCCAGCGGTTTGCCGACGAGCAACCCGGCCAGCACCAAATAGGTGCCGACGCCGAGGCTGCTGAAAATCACCCCAGCATTTACCAGGCCAAACAGTCCCAGGATGCCTTCGACTGGGGCTTTCCAAAAGTGTTCGAATTCGTTCAGCGTGTCGCTCCGGTTCGGCTCGAGGCGGGCCGCCTTGCCGATGTTCGTGTGGGCGTGCGGGAGCAGGGGAATGATCGGAACAAGCCCCAGTGCCGGATGGATGTTGGCCATGTAGAACGAAATCCACGAGAGGGTTCCCGGTCCTACCAGATACCACCAGTGGCTGTGCAACTGCAACCGCCGCCGCATCACCATCGCGACCAGCATCGCAGCGAGCGTCAGCAGCAACCACCGCGGCTCGATCGCCGCCTGCGGATAAAAGACCGCCAGGATCATCAGCCCCGCCGCGTCGTCGGCGATCGCCAACAGCAACAGGAACGCGATCGCCGGATGCCCGTTGCCGAAAATCATCCGCGCGATCAAGTAGCTGAAGGCGATGTCGGTCGCACAGGGGATCGCCCAGCCTTTGCCGAGCATTTCATGCGTCCCGCTCAGGTACGTTCCGGCAATGTAGATCAGCGCCGGCCCAAAGATCCCGCCGAGCGTCGCCAGCAACGGAGTGACCGCCCGCTTCGGGTTCGACAGCGCCCCTCCAGGAAGCAACGACTCCCAAACCTCCTTCGCCGCGATCGCAAAGAACAACGCCATCAATAGGTCGTTGATCAGAAAATGGAGGGTAAATCCATGGTGTCCCGCGTGGCCGGATTCCGATTCGGCGGCGGCCCCATGGAAGAGCGAGGCAAAGTCGAAGTGGACGAAGTGCGTGTAGCTGTCGCTGTGGTTCAGATGCGAAGCGTTGGCCCACACGAGCGCCGCGAGCGAGCCGAGAATCAACGGCAGTGAATTGTCGATGACAAATCGAAACCAACGATCGCCACCAACGGCCTGATGCCCCGTCATGTCCTACCCCGTGCTGAGCTAACGAATCGTGACCAAAGGGCGGAGCGTTCGCCGCCTAGGGATGGTTAGCTCAGGGTCGCGCGGGGAGGTTGAGGAAATGTTGCCGGAATCGCCCCCCCAAGCGAACCACCAGGACGGATGTAGGGAAAATGCGGGTTGCTGGAAAACCCGCCGTACGTCAGCCCGATTGTGGTCGAGGCGGATCTCCTTACAACCTAAATCAGCCGCCACGCGCTAGCGTCCGGTTCCGACGGCGTTTTTGGGAACCGTGGGCTAGCGCCCGGCGGCTGATGATTCATCCGGGATCGCGCCCGGCGGCGGATTGAATACCCACCCCACGCACGAAAGAGGCTCATGGAGATTGCGATACTCGGGACGGGGAACGTCGGCAGGACGCTCGGGCGCCGCTGGGCCGACGCCGGACACCACATCCACTATGGAAGCCGCAATCCGACGGCCGAGCGGATGACGCAACTGAGTGGTGAGAAGCAGTCGGTCGACACGATCCGCGACGTGATCGACCGCTGCGGAGTCGTGGTCCTGGCGACGCCCTACGGAACGGCCAAAGCGGTGCTCGCGATGGCCAAGGACCTCGCCGGCAAGATCCTGATCGACTGCACCAACCCGCTGAATGCTACATTCGACGGGCTGGAACTCGGGTTCGACGATTCGGCCGCCGAACGGATCGCCTCCTGGGCTCCCGGAGCCCGGGTCGTCAAAGCTTTCAACACCGCCAGCGTCTCCACGATGCAGGACCCGCTCTACGAGGGTCAAGCGGCCACGATGTTCTACTGCGGCGACGATGACGAGGCGAAGGCGACGGTCGCCCAACTGGTAGCCGACCTGGGGATGGAGCCGGTCGACGCCGGACCGCTGGCCAACGCCCGCTATCTGGAGCCAATGGCGATGCTGTACATCCACTTGGCGGTCCACCAAGGCTGGGGAGGCAACTGCGCGCTGAAATTGCTCAGCCGCCCGCATCAGTAAGGGCGCAAACAGACACCCTCCCCCCGGGAGGATCGCGAGGAACGAGCGGGGAGCGTGATGCGCGGCGTAGTGTCGCCACGCGGCTGGATTCAGCGGGCCCTCCCCGGGCCTGAGAGCTCGACCCTCCCGGGGAGGTCGTGCAGTTTTTAGCCCCCTCTCCCCCGAAGGGAATCGCGGCAATCGCTCGACCTTCACCCCCGAACATTTTCGCGATTCTCTTTGGGGGAGAGGGCTGGGGTGAGGGGGTCTAAGCGGCCGGCTACGGCCCCCTCACCCTAACCCTCTCCCCCACGGCTTGGCTGCGGAACTTTCGTTCGCAGCCAAGCCGCGGGGGAGAGGGGACCGGAAAACTGCACAACCTCCGGGGGAGAGGGTGTTGGTGGCGCCGTCGGTTCAAGCAGGGCGTGGACCTGTCGTAGGGGCTAGGAGAGCTGTAGCGGTGGAGGGTGTCTTGGAAGCGAGCGGAATTGTGAAGGAATGTTGCAAATTTGCGATCGGTCACTCGGGGGTGTCCTAGCTTTTCGATGTTCGAAGAAGGCCATGCCCCCCTAGGACGGACCACCGAGCGTTTCCGCCGGCGAGTCCGCGGGAGTGGGCACGGCGGTGTGGCCCGAGAGTGACTTAATCGTCAAAGGAATTCCCAGTGAACGCGAAAGAATTGAACGCCCACGGTTTGCCGATTCGCCGCTGCCAAAAGCGCGGTTTCACGCTGATCGAAATGGTGGTGGTGGTGCTGATTCTGGGCATCGTGGCCGCCGTGGCCGTCCCCAAGATGTTCAACACCGCCGACACGGCCGGTGAGAACGCGACGCACCAGCAGCTGGCCTTGCTGCGGACGGCGCTCGAAATCTACCGCAGCGAGAACAATACCTATCCCCCGGGAGTCGACCTGCCGGCCGAGCTCGGCCCCTACCTCCGCGGTCCCTTCCCGATCCCGCAGGTCGGCTCGGTCCGCAACCAAGCAGGTGTCGCCATCGATGCCGACGCGGATCCCGATGTGGCCGCAGCGCCGAGCGGATCGGACGGGTCCGACGGCAACGGTTGGGTCTACAAGCCGGCCAACGGCGACATCATCCTGAACCTGACCACCGGCACTGGCTCGGACTGGTGAGCGGTGCCATGGCAGCTCGATTCCGCGTCCTGATCGCTGAAGATGAGCCGGTCTTTCGCCGGGTCATTCGGTTCACCTTGGAACGCCAAGGGTTTGAAGTGGAAGCGGTCGAGAATGGACAACTCGCGCTGGCTCGGCTGCGCGAACAGAACTTCGACTTCGTGGTGACCGATCATCAGATGCCCTACCTGACGGGCCTCGAACTGCTGCACCACGTTCGGTTCACTTTGGGTCTCCAGACGTTGCCCATGATCCTTTGCACGGCCAAAGGATTGGAGCTGGACAGCGAGTACCTGCGCGAGCAGTACAGTCTGACGGCGGTGCTTCACAAACCGTTCAGCCCTCAGCGTCTGGCTGCCTTGATTCTCGAACAGCAGCGGGCTGAACAGCAACGACTTGAATCACAGCGTCTTGGCGACGGAGTATGCACGTGACCGCAAGAGGATGGTGGGGGGCCGCTTCATCGACCGCTTCGGGGCTGACGCTCCGCATCGGTGGCGTGTTCCTCGGTTTGACGACGATGATCGCCTTGCTGGCCGTGGCCACTCCGCATCTGGAGCCGGGCACGGCGCGGCTTCCTTGGCTGGTGGCCATTGCCGCGGCCGCGCTGAGCGGCCTGACCTGCCTCCGCGTCGGCCGCGTTCCAGCGCGGATCGAGAGCGAACTGATTCGCACCGGCAGCGACGAGCGCGCTTGGCAGACGATTCGGCCGCTCGTCGGCCAAGGGCGGGCGGTCCAGGCGTGGAACGGCTTGATCGAACAGGCGCACGGGCGGAACCGCGGCGACGACGAGCGCCGCTCGGCCTCGCCGGAAGACCCGCAAACGGCGCTGCTGGCGCGGGCCATGCGGAGCGTCGCGGCGGGGATCGCCGTCACCGGTGACGACTTTCGAATCACCGCGGCCAACGCTCCCTTTGCCGCCCTCCTGGGGCTGGACGACCCGGCCGCGGCGCTCGACCGCAATCTGCTCGACTTGCTGCGGCAACTCACGGTCCCCACCGCACCCACCGCTGGCCCCAAGGGCGGCGCCAAGGAGACGGCCAAGGACGCTCCGCAGAACAAGCAGGACAGTCCGGGCAGCGCGGGCAGTCCGGGCAGCGTGGGCAGTCCGGGCAGCGGCACCCTCGACGAAGCCACCGCAGCCGCCTTCGCTCGGCTCACGAGCGGGGCGAGCGCCGTCACGGTGCGTCTCGAGCGGAGCGCGGCTGGGTCAGCCGATCCCCTCGCCCAACCGCCGCTGGAGTCGGTTTGGCGCGTCAGCCGCACGCGGCTCGGCGGGCGGCATGACGATGCGGGCGGTTTCGTCTGGCTGGTCCAGGACGTCACGCAGCAAGCCTTGGCCACCGCCGCTCGCGACCAGTTCCTGCAGACGGCCGCCCACGAGCTCCGGACGCCGCTTGGGAACCTTCGCGCTTATGCCGAAGCGTTGTCGATCGAGCAGGGGGTCAGCGTCGAAGAACAGAAAGAGTTCTGCAACATCATCAACGACGAAACGACGCGGCTCAGCCGGTTGGTCGACCACCTCCTGACGGTCGGCCAAATGGAAGCCGGCTCGCTGGTCGTTCAGCAGCATGTTGTCGAGCCCGCGCGAGTCATCGAGGAGGCGGTCGATTACCTCCGCCCGCAGGTCGAGGCAGGGCAGTTGACGCTCGAGACCGAGATCTCGCCCAAGCTCCGCTCGCTGCGGGGCGACAAAGACAAACTCCAGGCGTTGTTGGTGAATCTGATCGGCAACGCGGTCAAGTACACGCCGGCCGGCGGGCATGTGTGGGTTCGCGCAGCGGTCCGCGAAGACCAGCTCGAGATCGTCGTCCAGGACGACGGGATCGGGATCTCGGCGGAAGACCTGCCGCGGGTGTTTGAGAAATTTTTCCGCGCCGAACAATCCTCGGTGCAAGAACAGCGCGGCAACGGGCTCGGCTTGGCCTTCGCCCGCGAGGTCGCTCGGCTGCACCACGGCGACATCACCGCCGAAAGCACCCCCGGCGAAGGCTCCACCTTCACCCTTCGGCTCCCCGCACCCGACGAACCGTCGAGGGTCTGATGCTCCGGATCGAACGCCAAGGCATTGTCGATGTCGTCCGCCCCCGCGGAGCCCTCCGCGGCGAGTTGCTCGAGGAAGCGCGGGACCAGACCGAGCGGCTGATCAAGCGCGGCTCGCCGGCCCTGGTCGTCGACCTCAGCGAAACCGTGCTGCTCTCGAGCCAGGCGCTCGAGTGGCTCTTGGAGCTCGACTACCAGTGCGCCCGCCGCGGCGGCGCGGTCGGTGTCGCGGCGGCCGAAGAGCTGTGCAGCGAAGCCCTGCGGATCACCGGCGTCGGAGCCGCCGTGCAACAATTTTCAGACGTCTCCTCGGCTGTCGGGAGCTTCGCGACATGAGCACTGCCATCGCCCCCGCCCCCGCCATCGCCATCGCCCCCGCCC
>NZ_WRPR01000014.1 GCF_010367455.1 Candidatus Laterigemmans baculatus
GGAGAGGGTTAGGGTGAGGGGGCCGTAGCCGGCCGCTTAGACCCCCTCACCCCAGCCCTCTCCCCCAAAGAGAATCGCGAAAATGTTCGGGGGTGAAGGTTGAGCGATTGCCGCGATTCCCTTCGGGGGAGAGGGGGCTAAAAACTGCACGACCTCCGGGGGGAGGGTGTCTTTCGACCGGCCGCTGCAGCCCCGCGTCTTATGCCCCCTCGGCTCACGCGTCGAGGGTTTTGCTGAGGTGAGTTTTGAGGAACTGGTGCAGCATTCGATTGCGGATCTGCGCCGGTTCGTTGAAGTGGAAGGTGACGTTGGAGAAACCTTCGTCTCCCACTTCCACGGTTCCCCGCGTGCCGATTTTCTCCAGCGCCTCGAGATCGATCGCTTCGCTCGGCCCGGCGATCGTCACCCGCAACGCTCCAGGCTGCTTGGTTTCCACCGCGGCCCACGCGACCCTCGCCTGCGGTGGCTGGATCGTCACATGCTCGGCCGACTCGTAGCGCAGCGATTCGCCGCCAGCGAGTTTTTCGAACAGGTCGAGCGTCTTGTCGGCGAGCTCCAGCGGCCACTCCGGCGGCTGACCGGTGGGGAAGCCTTTACGGAGCGTGTGCCAGCGGCGACCGAGCACTCGCCACGGCTGGGTCGCACCAGCGACGGCCGAACCTCGCGAGCCATGGATCGCGGTGGAGCTTTTCCCATTGCCATCGACAGCCACGGCTTGAGCAAGCGACCCGCCGCCGCGAGCCGGTGGCGTGGGAGGCGGTCCGCCGCAGTACGATTCGATCGCAGCGGCCAGGAAGTCATCGAACTCGGGCAGCTCCAACTCCTCGAGCTTAAACAGTCGCAGCTCGATCTCTTGATACTTCTGCGTACTGCGGACCCGCGCCCGAGCCTCACTCGAGTAGATCTCTGGCAGATTCATCTGGCTGAGCGTCGGAAGGTCGAACGCGTCGAGCAGTTCCTGCTTGCGGAATGTCCCGCGAGGGACGCGGAACTTCAGCTTCAACCACAACGATTCGCTGCTGAACGCATGCAGAAACCAATGTTTGCGATGGAACGGAGCATCCTGGCCGCGGCGGATCGGCGTGGCCGCTTCGGGATGGTCGGCCAAGCCGGCGACTTCGATGATGCTGCGGTGGTTGAAGTGCGTCGGGGCGAAGCGGCCAGTCGCTTCGATCCGTTCAATCAGCTTCCGCAGCAGTTCCTTATCCCAGCGAACCGGGGCTCCGGTGCGGTCCTTGGGATCGTCGAGATGCCAGCTTCGTCCATCGAGCTCCCACAGAGTCTCGGTGGCAGCCTCCGCTTGGGCGTGAGCTTTCTGCAGCTCCAATTGCTCGCGAGCGTACTGCTCGGGATCGAACGGCGTGCGGACTTCATGCGGACTCTTCTCGAGCATCTCGGCCAGATACTCTCCGGTGTAGCTGCGAAGCCGTGGTGCGGCCGACTTGCCGCGACGACCTCCCTTCTTGGCCGACGCGGCATAGGCGACGACCTCTTCGGGCGTCCCTTCGCAAACGACCGATCCGCCTCCGGCACCCGCTTCGGGGCCCATGTCGATGATCCAGTCGGCGCACTTGATCACATCCAAGTTGTGCTCGATCACGACGACCGAGTTCCCCAGATCGACCAGCCGCTGCAGGACGCCGAGCAATTTCACGATGTCGTCGAAGTGCAGCCCCGTCGTCGGCTCGTCCAACAGATACAGCGTCCGGCCGGTGTCGGGCCGAGCCAGTTCCGCAGCCAGCTTCACCCGCTGCGCCTCGCCGCCCGAGAGCGTGGGAGCGGATTGGCCGAGCGTCACATAGTCGAGCCCCACGTCACAGATCGTCTGCAAGATCCGAGCGATCTTGGGCTGCGACTGAAAGACCCGCAGCGCGTCGCCACAGGGCAGGTCGAGGATCTCCGAGATGCTGTAACCGTGATAGCGGACCGCCAACGTCTCGGGCGTGTAGCGGTGCCCCTGGCAATCCTCGCACTGCACCCAGACGTCGGGCAAAAAGTGCATCTCGATCTTTCGCTGGCCAGTTCCCTCACATGCTTCGCACCGACCGCCGGGAACGTTGAAGCTGAACTGGCGAGCGGTATAGCCGGCGGCCCGCGCCTCGGGCAGTTTCGCGAACAGCTGACGGATCAGATCGAACGCCCCGGTGTAAGTCGCTGGGTTCGATGACGGAGTGTTGCCGAGCGGCGACTGGTCGACGCGGATGACTTTGTCGATCGAGGCCATCCCCTCGATCGATCCATGGCGTCCGGGGCGCAGCGACGCACGATGCAGTCGCCGGGCCAGCGCCGGGTAAAGGATATCGTTGATGAGCGTCGATTTGCCGCTCCCCGAAGGCCCGGTCACCGCCACGAACAACCCGAGTGGAAGGGTGACGTCGATCGACCGCAGATTGTGCTCGCTCGCCGCGAGGATCTTGAGCACCGCTTGCGGTTTGGCTCCGCCGCTGGTCCTGCGATTCGAGGGAACGGGAATCGAGCGGTGGCCCGTGATGTAAGCGGTCGTCGCGCTCGGTCCCTCCGGATCGATCTCGCTCGGCGCTCCGGCCGCGACGATTTCGCCACCGTGGCGTCCCGCCTTGGGGCCGAAGTCACAGAGGTAATCGCTGCCGGCGATCACGTCGAAGTCATGCTCGACGACCAGCAGCGTATTGCCCAGATCGCGGAGCCGGTGCAGTGCTCCGACCAACCGCTCGTTGTCGCGTGGGTGCAGCCCGATCGTCGGTTCATCGAGCACGTACAGCACGCCACAGAGCCCGCTGCCAAGCTGGGCGGCGAGCCGAATTCGCTGAGCCTCGCCTCCGGAAAGACTCGCTGCGGGACGGCCGAGGGTCAGGTAGTCGAGTCCCACGTCGAGCAGGAAGCGGACGCGCTGGCGCACCTCGCGAATCAGCTCGCCCGCGATCCGCCGCTCGCGGGCATCGAGCTTCCACCGCCGGGCCACTTCATCCAAGCGGTCGAGCGGCATGCGGACCAAGTCGCCAATCGTCAGCCCGTCGAACCGCACGGCCGCAGCCACGTCGCGGAGCCGAGTGCCATCGCAAGCCGAACAGTCGATCTCGTCGGTGAACTTTTCCAGCTTCGTCCGCAGCCCCGGTGAGAGCCGCGCCGCTTCATCCAGCGCCGGATAAAGCCCCTTGAACTGGTAACGGAACAGAACGGCTGAATGCCGAGCTTCGTCCGCCGACTTGGCTGTGCTTGCATCGACGTCGCTCGGGCGAACCTCGATCCACAAATCGCCCGTGCCGTGATACAGCTTGCGGCGGTGCAGCACCGACAGCTCATCGACTGGCACGTCGAGCGGTATTCCGGTCTGTCGCGACAGGGCGCCGAGCATCCACCGCGAGACGCTGGCGTCCAAGCTCGGCCACAGCAACAGCGCTCCGTCGGCCAGCGTCATCCGCGGATCACGCAATAGCGCCGCGGGGTTGGTTCCGGTCTGCCGCCCCAGACCTTCGCACTGCGGACACCAACCGACGGCCGTGTTAAACGAGAAATGGTGCGGCGTCAGCGGACTGAACGAACGGCCGCACGATTCGCAGGCGAGGTGCTGGCTGTGGGTGATCGTCTCCCACAGCGGTTCATCCCGTTCGGCGCTGGCGACCGCGATCTGAATCACGCCACTGCCGATTCCCAGCGCCAACTCGACGCTCTGGGTGATTCGCGTCTGATCGTCCGCCCGCAGCGTCAACCGGTCGACGACCAACTGCAACTGGTGCTGGCGGCGAGGATCGAGTTCGGGAGCCGCGTCGAGCGGGTAGGTTTTGCCGTCGACACGAACGCGGGCAAAGCCGTTGCTCCGCAGCGTCTGCCATAACTCCTGCGGATCCTGGCCGGGATCGCGGCGGAGCGGGGCGAGCAACAGGAACCGCGTCCCCTCGGGGAGCGTGAGGACTTTGTCGACGATCTGGTCGGCGGTCTGCGTTCCTACCGGGAGCTGACAATCGGGACAGTACATCGTCCCCAGCCGAGCCATCAGAATCCGCAGATAGTCGTAGATCTCGGTGACCGTGCCGACCGTGCTCCGCGGGCTGTGGCCGAGATTTTTTTGCTCCAGCGCCACGGCCGGCGAGAGCCCTTCGATCCGCTCCGCCTTCGGCTTCTGCATCTGGCCGATGAACTGCCGCGCGTAGGACGAGAGCGACTCGACGTATCGCCGCTGTCCCTCGGCATAAATCGTGTCCATCGCCAGCGACGACTTGCCGCTTCCCGAAGGCCCGCAAAAGACGGTCATCGCATCGCGAGGAATCGAGACGTCGACCGACTTGAGGTTGTGCTGCGAAGCTCCCTCGACGACCAATCGGCCCGGATCGAGTTCGGCGTCGAGCAGCTCCCCGGCAATCGCTCCCTTCCCCTTTGCAGCCATCCCCTTCGCAGTTGGCCCTTTTGCAGAGGAGCGGGTCAGCCCTGGCCGGCTGCTCTCGCCGTCGAACAACCGCTTCAGAGCACGGCCCGTGTAGGAAGCCTCGCAGGCGGCGACTTCGCGAGGAGTTCCCGCGACGACCACGGTCCCGCCACCGGCTCCTCCCTCGGGCCCCAGATCGATGACGTAGTCGGCCGTCTTGATCACGTCCAAATTGTGCTCGACGACCAGCACCGTGTTGCCCAGCTCCACCAATCCGTGGAGCACGCCCAGCAACAGTTTGATGTCGGCAAAATGCAGCCCCGTCGTCGGTTCGTCGAGAACGTAAAACGTCCTCCCGGTCGACTTCTTGGCGAGCTCGCGAGAGAGCTTGATTCGCTGGGCTTCGCCGCCCGAGAGGGTCGGGGAAGGTTGACCGAGCTTGAGATATTCCAGCCCCACGTCGACGAGCGTCTGCAGCACGCCGGCAACTTTGGGAATGTTTTTGAAGAGTTTGAGGGCCTGGGCGACATCGAGTTCGAGCACGTCAGCGATCGAGTGCCCTTTGAACTTCACCGCCAACGTTTCACGGTTGTAGCGATGCCCTTCGCAGACCGGGCAGGTGATCCACAAGTCGGCCAGGAAGTCCATCTCGAGTTTGGTGGCGCCGTTGCCGTCGCAAGCGCTGCAGCGGCCACCGTCGACGTTGAAGCTGAAGCGACTCGATTTGAAGCCACGCGTTTTCGCTTCCGGCAACCGCGCAAACAAATTGCGGATCTCGTCAAAGACTTTGACGTAAGTCCCTGGGTTCGAGCGGGGCGTGCGGCCGATCGGCGACTGGTCGATGGCGATCGTCTTGTCGAGATGTTCGAGGCCGTCGATGCCCGCGTGTTCGCCCGGCTCGAGCTCGGCACCGTTGAGCGCGTTGCGGAGGGCTGGCTCGAGGACGTCGCCGATCAAGGACGATTTGCCGCTCCCCGAAACTCCCGTGACGCAGACCAGCGTGCCGAGTGGCACGGAGACGTCAATGCCGCGAAGGTTGTTGTGGGCTGCCCCGCGAATCGTCAGCCGCGGCCCGTCGATCGGCCGAGTTTTGGCCGGGACCTCGATCTTTTCCGAGCCCGAGAGGAAGTGCCCCGTCACGCTCTGCTTCGCCGCGGCGATCGCGTCGACCGAGCCGCTAGCGACGATCTTTCCCCCGCGGACGCCGGGGCCGGGGCCAAAATCGACCACCATATCGGCGGCCCGAATTGTGTCCTCATCGTGCTCGACCACGACCAGCGTATTGCCGCGATCGCGGAGCGCGAGCAGCGTGTCGATCAAGCGATCGTTGTCGCGCGGGTGCAACCCGATCGACGGCTCGTCCAAAATGTAGAGCACGCCCGACAAGCCGCTGCCGATCTGCCCGGCGAGCCGAATCCGCTGCGATTCTCCACCGGAGAGCGTCGGAGCGGTCCGCGCCAGCGAAAGGTAGTCGAGTCCGACGCCGAGCAGAAACCCGATCCGGGTGCGGATTTCTTTGAGCGCTTCGCCGGCGATCATCGCCGCCGTTTCCCCCAGTTCGACTTCGGCGAAAAACTCCGCCAAGCGATCGGCCGAGAGCTCGCAGATTGCGGGGAGTGAAAGGTCGGGGTGGTCGCCAAAGCTGGGATGCTTGCTGTGCAGCGTCACCGCTCGGGCCTGCGGGTTCAGCCGCGCACCGTCGCAATCGGGACAACGGAGCGTGTCCATGTACTTTTCGAGCGACCGCAGATGCATCTTGTTCTTGGTCGTGCGGTAGCGGTCGAGCAACTCGGGGATCACCCCTTCGAAGCTCCCGCCGTACTTGGTCGGCTTCGCACCGCCTCGCCAAGTGAACGTGATGTGCAGATCGCCCGTCCCCCAGAGCCACGCCGTGCGGACTCGCTCCGGCAGGTCCTGCCAGGGTGTCGAGAGCATCATCCCCGGCTCCAACTCCCAGTGCCGCTCGAGCGTCTCGGCCACGCTCTTGTAGACGTGCCGCTTGTAGCGACCGAGCGAACTCCACTCGCCGACCAGCGTGATCGCTCCCCGTTTGAACGACAGCGACGGGTCGGGAATCAGCAGCTCGGGGACGAACGTGTACAGCCGCCCCAGCCCGTCGCAGCCGGTGCACATCCCCTGCGGGCTGTTGAACGAAAACAGCTGCGGCGAGGGAGGTGGAAAGGAGCGGCCGCAATCGCTGCAGGCGTAGCGGGAGGAGAGCAGCAGATCGTGCCCCCCCACGGCGTCCGCATCGCTGACTCCCGCTTCGCCGATGTGGACCAGCACCGAACCATCGCCGAGCTTCAGCGCCGCATCGACCGCCTCGGCCAACCGTCCGCGGGTCCGCGAGTCGGGGGTCAAGCGATCGATGACCACGTCCACGTCGTGACGTCGCTGGCGATCAAGCTGTGGCGGCTCGCTCAGCCGAAACACCTCGCCGTCGACCCGCGCTCGCGCGTAGCCCTGCTTGCGGAGGTCTTCAAACAGATCCTTGAACTCCCCTTTCTGCGTCCGCACCAGCGGCGCGAGGATCGAGAGCGTCGAGGTGGCTTCCAGGGCCAGGATCCGGGCCAGAATCTGCTCGCGAGTCTGGGCCGTGATCTCGGTCCCGCACTCGGGACAATGGCCGGTGCCGACGCGGGCGTAGAGGACGCGGAGAAAGTCGTAGATCTCGGTGATCGTGCCGACGGTGCTGCGGGGGTTATTGCCCGTCGATTTTTGGCTGATCGAGATCGCCGGGCTGAGGCCGCTGATCAGATCGACGTCCGGCTTGGGCATCTGCCCCATGAACTGCCGGGCGTAATTCGACAGCGACTCGACGTACCGCCGCTGGCCCTCGGCGTACAGGGTGTCGAAGGCGAGCGAAGATTTGCCGCTCCCGGAAACCCCGGTGAAGCAGATCATTTTCCCCCGCGGCAGCTTCAGGTTGACGCCCCGGAGGTTGTGTTCGCGAGCACCCTTGATCGTGATTTCGGTGGTCGTCATGCCGCGTCTATGCAGACCATTGCGGGTTCGAGGCCAGTACGTACAGTTCCCTACTGAACAAACCTAAGAGGGCCAATCAGCCGCGGGAAGGGTGCAGGATCGGCGGGAGCCAAGATTTCGATATTTTCCTAGCTGGACAACGCCACTTTGGATTGGTTCGGAGTCTTTCCGCCCCGCAGGGGCCGAAACAATCCAGCCCAGGGCACAGCGCCGCGGCAACGCCGCAGAGCGACGCCCTGGGTCACGCGAATCCCGCACCCCCAACAGCCCTGAAAGGGCGAAACACACCTCCGCACCACGCGTCTGAGCCTGTACCGCCCCTTCAGGGCTTCTCGCGCCGGTGCGCCCCGAAACCCAGGGCGGCGCTCTGCGGCTTCGCCGCGACGCTGTGCCCTGGGCTGTTCTGTCAGAGCCCTTCGGGCTGGGGACGAAGTGCCGCGCTTCCGACAACTCCCTACCGCCCAACCGCTCCTCCTACCGAATCCTCCACGAACCGCTCGTGCATCTCCGTCCACTGCTCTTCCAGCTCGCGAACTCTCTCGGGATGCTCGGCGGCCAAGTCAACTGTCTCGGTCCGATCGCGGCTCAAATCATACAGCTCCCACGGCTCCCCTTTGGCCGCCACCAGCTTCCAGTCGCCAGCGCGAATCGCCCGGTTTCCTTCGTGCAGCCACCACAGAGTGCGCTCCGTCGGCTCGGCATCGCCTGCCTCCGCCGCATCCCCTTTCAACACCCGCAGCAGACTCGCACCAGGCAACTGCGGAGCCGCCGCATCACTGCCGCTGTCGATGGGCGGCAGACCAGTCAGCTCGAGAATCGTCGGCACCAGATCGATCACGTGCCCCGGCTCGTCAGTCACGCGGCCGGCGGCCGAGATCCCGGCAGGCCAGTGGGCGATCAGCGGCGTCGCGATTCCTCCCTCGTGGACCCACGTCTTGTGGCGGCGAAACGGGGTGTTAGCGACCGTTGACCAGCCCGGGCCGAGGCACAGGTAACTGGCGGCCGAACCGGGCGGGGCCGCCGGGTCGTGGCCATCGTCGCGGACCATGATTTCGGCGCTCGCTCCGTTGTCCGAGAGAAACAGGATCAGCGTGTTCTCCAGCGCCCCGCTAGCCCGAAGCTGCTCGAGCACGCGGCCGATCTCCCGGTCCATGCGATCGACCATCGCGGCGTGGATGGCCATCTTCGTAGCCTGGAATTCTTGCTGCTCAGCCGTCAGCTCCCCCCACGGCTCGGGGCGATTCGTCTCCCCTGGGCCGAGCTGGGCGATCGCCTCCGGAAAATCGTAGGGCGGCCCGAGTTCCCGCTCCACCGGCGACAGCTCCGCCTCGACGAGCCCCAACTCTCGAATCCGCCGCCACCGCTCGTCACGCAGCTCCTTCCAGCCACGCTGATAGGTCTCGCGGTAGCGGGCGATGTCCTCGGGCAGCGCATGCAGCGGGAAGTGGGGTGCGGTGAAAGCTAGGTAGTGGAAGAACGGCCGCTCGGGATGGTCTTCGGCATGCTCCCGCAGACAGTCGACCGCGTGATCGGCGATCGCGATTGTCCCATAGAAGTCGCTTCCCGGCTCCACCGCCGGCAACCGCTGGTCGTCCAGATAATGCACGCGGGGATTGAAGAACCGCCCCTGGTCCTGGAGGTAATACGAGCGGTCAAAACCATTCTCCAGCGGCATTCCATCGATGTGCCACTTGCCCGAGTGGTAGGTGCGATAGCCGGCTTGTTGCAATCGTTCGGCCAGCAGCGGCGCCCACTCGGGCCGCACTCCCCGGCCGCCGCTGGCGATTCCGGGCACCGTGTCGCGACGGACCTGCTGGGCGTAGAACCCGGTCAGCAGCGCCGCCCGCGTCGGCCAGCAGCGAGCGGTGTTATAGAACTGCGTGAACCGCACCCCGTCGCGGGCCAAGCCGTCCAGGTTGGGAGTTTGAATCTCCCCGCCATAGCACCCGAGATCTGAGTAACCCAGGTCGTCGGCCAAGATGAGCAGCACATTCGGCCGCTCCGCCGCCGAGGCCGCATCTCCACAGACGAAACCAATGGCAGCGAACAAGAGAAGGGACACACGCAGCAAACTGAACGTCATTGAACGGCTACCACCGACGAGGAACGTCTGAAGCCATCACCGGCAAAACGGTGACTGCAGCGACTGAAGATGCGACCGATCAACCCGCAGACTGCAGAACGGAGTGCTTTCCATGCTCGCCGTCCCCGGTACCGATGACTTTCCACCCCCGCGACAAATAAAACGAGAAGGCCAACTTATTGGCGTCGACGCACTTTAACGTCCACGGGCGAGGCAGCCAATCAGCCGAAAGAATGGCGTGTTCAAAAATACTTGCAACCGCGTTTAGATCGCAGTCTGTTGCAGGGCGGATATGGTTCATGGTTTTGTGGGGCGAACCGTCGTGAACATCGGACAACCGACATTGAGTTAGAGCCACTGGAAGCTCGCTCCGTTGGGTTCAGAACGACGCGAGACTGGACCTCCGCCGCAATTGGCGAAGGAGGTACACGATTCGATCCGCCTCCGGTGTGCGAAATTGATACTCGAGAAACCCGGACCAGTCGTCACGGTACAGCGATGCATTCAGAGAGACAATTAGCGTCTGATCTTCAGCGGTGATCGCAAGCCCGCTAAACCTTGGGTCATCGACGCCTGTGTTGAACAAGCGGCTTCGCCATTGAAACGCGATCAATCGATCTTCGGACAGGGCGAGCGACCCCGCAAACCACTGTCGCTTCCAATTACAAGCACGTCCGGGGGCACGAAAATCACGATAGGTGACCCAGCACGAAAGGTGTTCGCATTCGATCACTCTTGACGGGTGTGGAATCAGCCAACCTGCTTCGGACGGCAGGCGTCCTAGCCCAAAGGTGCGAAGCAGGATCATTGGGCAGCCTCAGAACAACACAAGGGAGACGACGAGCACCAGCGCTAGCAGTAGAGGATATAGTTCACGAGAGCCGCGGTCGAACTGCCTTGCCGATTCCTTTCGTCCGTAGCGGACCAGAACAGCGTTGCCGACCGTCTGGATTAAGCCGGCAAAGTTCGCGTGGCATAGGAGACCCGCGGCAACAGCACCGCGATAGCAAAAAGATAAGCGACAAGGGTGAGAAAGGCGGAGGTTGCAATCCCGATGTTCGTTCCCGATCGATCGCCGCGGTGTCCCGTTCCCGAGCTTTCTCACTCAGCATCCCCACCTTTGGTCTCAAACGACCGGTTTTGCTCTTGCGATCGACGTGACTTTTCGCGTACTGCCCTGTGCTGAGACCCACGGATCTACCTTCCTCGTATTCTGGAAGCTCCGGCCATGGATGGCTGCCTGAGACGGTTCTTGTTGCTTTGGACGATTCCGCTGTTCTACTTCAGCTGGGCAGCGTCGCTGGCGTCTGCAGAGGAGGCGGAGTGGATCTGGCTGAGCGGCGTCCCCAAAGAATCGGTGGCCGTGGGCGACACGGGCTACTTCCGCAAGCCGCTCAATCTCCGCACGCCCTCCGAAGGTCGCGTCACAATCGCCGCCGACGACGTCTACGAACTGTTCGTCAATGGTCGCCGCGTCGGCACCGGACGCTCGTCGCGGAAGATGGACAAATACGACATCTCGCCTTACCTGGCGGTCGGCCGCAACGTGGTCGCCGTCAAGGTCGACAATACGCGAGGCAACACCGCCGCGCTGGTCGCTCGAGTCGACATCAAACCGCAGGGCTCGAGCCAGTGGTACGCGTTCAGCAGCGACGCCAGCTGGAAGAGCACGCCGCAGGCCCCGCCGCTGTGGCAAACCGCTCTCTACAACGACCGCACCTGGGGGACCGCGAACTCTTATGGCAAGCTGGGCGACACCGTCCCTTGGGATCGCCGCGAGGAGGTCGTCGCCCAAACCGAACACCAGGAGAGCGAACGGTTCCAAATCCAGAGCGGCTTCAGCGTCCAACGAGTTCTCGAGGACGAGGCAACGGGTCCGCTGATCGCAATGGCTTTCAACGAGTTCGGCCACATCATCGCGGCTCGCGAGCAAGGTCCGTTGCTGCTGATCTTCGACCGCGACGGTGACGGAGTTCCAGAAGAGGTCCGCACCTACTGCGATCAAGTCGAGTCGGTCCAGGGCATTCTGCCGCTCAATGGCGAAGTCTTTGTCACTGGCGTGGGGCCAGAAGGAATGGCCCTCTATCGGTTGACCGACGGCGACCGCAATGGAACGCTCGATCAGGTCAAAGCGATTGTGAAGTTCAAAGGCACCCCCGGCGAACACGGCCCCCACGGGTTGGCGCTCGGCGGCGACGGGATGATCTACTGCATCGTCGGCAACCACATGCAAGCCGACGCCGAGGCAGGCGACGGCACGACGCTGCGGGCTTCTTACGAAGGGGACTTGCTGCCGCGTTACGAAGATCCGGGTGGACACGCTCGCGGAGTGAAAGCTCCGGGCGGAACGGTCATCCGCACCGACATCGACGGCCGCACCGTGGAGACGATCGCTGGCGGAATCCGCAATGCCTACGACTTGGCATTCCATCCCGATGGCGGTTTGTTCGTTCACGACAGCGATATGGAGTCGGACATCGGGAGCACCTGGTATCGTCCGACCGCGCTGTTCGAGATCGCCGAAGCGGGCGAGTACGGCTGGCGGAGTGGCTGGGCCAAGTGGCCGAACTACTATGCCGACCGCCTCCCGCCGGTGCTCGAGACCGGCCGCGGATCCCCGACCGGAGCGGTCGTCTACGACCATTTCATGTTCCCGGTCCGTTACCACAACACCCTGTTCCTGGCCGACTGGTCGGAGGGACGCATTCTGAGCGTCCGCCTCGAGCGCCAGGGAGCCACCTTCAAAGCCGACAGCGAAGTCTTCCTGCAGGGTCAGCCGCTGAACGTGACCGACCTGGCGATCGCTCCCGACGGCTCGATGTATTTTTGCACCGGCGGACGAGGCACCGGTGGTGGCATCTACCGCGTCGTCTGGGACGGGCCGGTTCCGGAGCGGGTCAAGAACCTCGGCAGCGGAATCGCCGCGGCGATTCGCCAACCGCAGATCGAAGCCGCTTGGAGTCGCCAAGCGATCGCCGGGATTAAGAGCGAGCTGGGGAGCGAATGGGGCGAGCTGGTCGCCGGCGTGGCCTACAGCGACGACAATCCGCCCCACTACCGCACTCGGGCGATGGACCTGATGCAGCTCTTCGGCCCGGTCCCCAGCGAGGACTTGTTGCTCGAGCTGAGCAAAGCCGCTTCGGAGCCGGTCCGCGCCAAAGCCGCTCAGCTGATGGGACTGCACCCCGGCCCGCGGGCCGCGACTCGGCTGGGCGACATGCTCGCCGATCGCGATGCGCGGGTCCGCCGCATGGCCTGCGAAGCGATGCTCCGCAGCAACCAGCTCCCCGAACCGAGCGAAGTCCTTCCGCTGCTGGCTGAAGAAGACCGTAGCGTCGCCTTCGCCGCTCGCCGACTGCTCGAACGGATCCCGACCGAGCAGTGGCGGCGCGATGTGCTCGAAGCGGAGAAACCGTCGATCGCGATCCTCGGTTCGCTTGCCCTCGTGATCGCCGACCCGCAGCACGATACGGCGCTGCAGGTGCTCGAAAAAATGAGCAAGACGATGCAAGGCTTCCTCAGCGACAGCGAATTCATCGACCTGCTGCGGACCACCGAAGTCGCCCTTGCCTTGGGCAAAGTCGAACCGTCGGAGGTACAGCCGCTGGCGCTGCAGATTGCCGAAGAGTTCCCCTCGGGCGAAGCTCGGATGAACCGCGAGCTGATCCGCATCGCCGCCTATCTCGGCTCCGACTCGCTCGGCGAGCGAGCCCTCGAATACCTGCAGAGCGACGCCCCGCACCAGGAGCGGTTGGACGTCGCGATGCACCTGCGGTTCCTCGATACCGAGTGGACGCCGGCCGAACAATTCGAGCTGCTCAAGTTCTACGAGACCGCGGCCCGCGAGCAAGCCGGCAGCTCGATCCCGCTGTACCTGATGCACGTTACCCGCGATTTCGGCCGCAAAGTGCTGAGCGTCGAGGATGCGCGGACGATTCTCGAGAAAGGGGTCGATTGGCCCAACGCGGCTCTGGCTGCAATGTACAAGCTGCCCCAGCCGGTCGACGAGCCGACCGCCGCGATCCTCCGCCAATTGGATGAGAACATCGAGACCGTCGAGAATCCGGAGGGAGACGTCTATCGGCGCCTGCGAACCGGAGTCGTCGCGATGCTCTCGGCCGCCGGTGACGATGCTTCGCTCGCCTACCTGCGGAAAGTCTGGCGGGAGGAGCCCGAGCGCCGCCAAACGGTCGCGATGGGGCTCGCCTTGCATCCCGATGGAGAGAACTGGGACTACTTGGTCCGCAGCCTGAATATCCTCGAGAGCGCGGCCGCCCAGGATGTGATGAACCAGTTGGCCAAGGTCCGCGTCGCCACCGACGACCCGGAAGCGCTCCGGCAGGTGATCCTGCTCGGATTGCGAGCGGAGAAGGATGGCGGCACACCGGCTGCGGCCACGCGGCTGCTCACCCACTGGACCGGCTACCAGTCGGACACCGGCGAACCGCTCGACATGCGCGGCTGGCAAAAATGGTATGCCCGAGCCTATCCCGATCGCCCGGCTGCCGAATTGCCGACCAGCGACGAGGAGTCGCGGTGGGACTTCGACCAACTGGTGACCTATATCACCAGCGAAGCGGGCCGGTACGGCGATCCGCTCAAAGGCCGTGACGTCTACCGCGCCGCCAGTTGTGCCGCCTGCCACCGGTTCGGCGACCAAGGCGACTCGGTGGGTCCCGACCTGACGCAAATCGCCCGCCGATTCACCAAGCGGGAAGTGCTCGAGTCGATCCTCTACCCGGCGCACGTGATCAGCGACCAGTACGTCAACCGCCGCGTGCTGACCCTCGATGGCAAGGTCTACGTCGGTCTGGTCGCCGAGGCGTCCAACGGCGAGCTGACGATTCGCAACGCGGCCAACGAAGTCCGCACGGTCAAAGCCCAGGACGTCGATCAGATCCTGCCCAGCTCCTCGAGCATCATGCCCTCGGGGTTGCTCGACTCGCTCTCGCTGCAGGAGATCAGCGACTTGATGGCCTACATGGGGGTCCTGCCCCCACTCGAAGTCGCGAACCGCCCCGAGTGATTGGCTCCCCGGCCAACGGCAGCGAGGATGGTAGGATGTCGGCTGCTACCACTTCCCCGCCGGGACCACTTGATGGAAGACGATGACGAGCCGCTGGAGCAGGAATCCAAGCGGAACCAGGACCCGCCGCCCGTTCTGCTGACAGCCGTCGGGTTGGAACTGGCCTTGGGGCTCGCCGCGATTCTGTTGAGCTGGGCCTGGGGAGCGGACCCTCGCGAGCGGGTGCCACGGATCCACGAGTACGGGGAGCTAGCTCGCGGCATCGGGTTTGGGATCCTCGCCGCCGTCCCGATGCTGCTCCTGATTCAGCTGGTCGAACGGTTGCCGATCGACTCGATCCGCGACTTACGGGAAGAGACCGAAGAGCGGCTGCTAGGCATGCTCTCCGGGTTCAGCGTGAGCGAGCTGGGTCTGATTTCGCTCGCGGCGGGAGTCGGCGAGGAGCTGCTCTTTCGAGGGTGGCTGATGATGTCGCTGGCCGGGCCGATCGAGCACTGGCAGACGCCGACGCTGGTGATGGCGATCGTGCTCTCATCGATCGCTTTCGGCTTGGCGCATCCGATCACCCCGGCGTACGTCGTGGTGACCGCGGTGATCGGGGTATATCTCGCGATGCTGCTCGTGTGGAGCGGCAATCTGCTGGTGCCGATTGCCGCCCACGCGTTCTACGATTTCGTCCAGCTCGTCGTCGCGACGCGGGCGGAGCGATCGGAGTAGGCTCTGGCCGAACATTGCGTTCCATCATCACCCTCCCGCTCCGCGGGAGGGTCGGGCTCTTAGGCCCGGGGAGGGTTTCCTCAGCGACGATTTCACTTTGGGGGCATCGTTGGGGATTGCTCTCCCTCCCCGCTCGTTCCTCGCGACCCTCCCGGGGGCAGGGCAACGAGGTGATGCCTGGCAGCATTTACCGATCGGTGACGGCGACTTTGGACTCGCTCGCCGGGGCACCGACCACTTCGCCGGTGACCGTCGCTTGGGCGACCATCGCTTCGCCGCCGTCGGTGTGCACCAGCAGCGGATGGTTGATTGCTCCGCTCGCTTCGGTTGCGGTGAGCCGGATCGAGAGGATGTGGACGGGCTTGGCCTCGGCGGTCGGTTCGAACTCGACCTCAAAACCCTTGCACTCGATCTTGGTGACTTTGAAAGGCTGCTTGCCGCGGACCACCAGCCGCTGTTCCCGGACATCGCCCGGCTTCATCGTGCCGACCGCAAAGGTTTGCGGAGCCACGCTCAGCGGAGCTTCGAGTTGGCCGATCACCTGCAGCGGAACTCGCGGGCTCTTGCGATCGTTGGTCGTGAGGACGAGCTCTTCTTGCAGGTAGCCGGGAGAGGCTTCGCCGGTGAGCTTGATGACCAGTTCATAGTCGACCCGCCCGCCGCTGCGGCTCTTCTCTCGAAGCTCGGTCAGCAGGTAGGGCGAGGGAGACTCGACGCCGGTGATCTGCCAATCGCCGCGGCCGGCGTAGGCGATCGCGACGGTCCGCTCGGCCGCTTCCCCGGCGGCAAGTTTGCCGAATTCGACAGCGCCAGGATGGAACACGATGTCGCGGCGGATGTAGCCGTCGACCCGGAGTTGGACTTCGGCGTAGGCGGGGCGATCGATGACCACGGTCAGCGTTGCCCCCTTCTGGCCACGGAACGTGTCGGTATTGAAGCGAGCCCGAATCACCCCTTCCTCGCCAGCCCGAATCCACTGCTGTTCGACGATTGGCGTGGTGCATCCGCAGCTGGCCCGCACGTCGGCGATGTGGATGTCCTGGTTGGTCCGGTTTTGAATCGGAAACTTGAATTCGGTTTTGGCTGCGACCGCCACGCTGCCAAAGTTATGGGTCTTGACCGGGAACATCGCCTGGGCCCAGTCGGCGGCGGAAGCGGCAGCGGAGAATGAGAGAGTCAGGCAGGAGAACAGGGCGGTGCGAAAAATCGACTTGAGCATCTCGAGTTTGCCCCCAGGGGGAGGCCTCGTCCGCAGCGAGCCGGATCGCGAGGGATGCGGCCGAGACGGAGAGGCGGGTTCAAGGAAAGTGAATCACATGGTGCGAGAGCGATGCCAATCGCTGCCGCTGTCCCGTCCTGGGTCGACGATCCTGCTGCGCTTGCCGCCCCAGCCCGCTGCCGCGCCGCGAGCAACGCTGCGATGCCCGCACAGCTGCGACTGGCGTAGGAGTGCGGTGAGGGGCTGCGGAAAGCTTGCTCACAAACGGCTCATTCGCAACTTGCGGTGAGCGGAATTTGCTCCGTCAGAGCTCCTCTGGTGCGCCGCAAAGGGGACTCGAGGCGGCGACGAACCCGAGAGCAAATACGAGGCCAAAGAAAAGGCCCGCAGGAAAGAATGCTCCTCCACCAGGATCCTCCCCCCGGGAGGGCCGCGAGGAACGAGCGGGGAGGGTGATGCGGGACGTAGAGCCGGGGAGAAACGAAAAAAGGGGATGGGATCCTTGCGAATCCCATCCCCCCCGTCGTTCGAAGCTTCGGACAGACAATCAGCCGGTCCAGACGGCGTTGTTAGCAGCCACAGCCGCTGTCGCAACCGTTCGAGCAGCCGCTATCGCAGCTGTGCAATCCGCAGCCGTGTCCACCGAGTCCGCCGAAGATGCGCTTCAGCAGACCACCCTTGCGGTACCCACGAGCGGCGACACCCGAGCAGGGGTCACAGCAGGGCGTGGGGCAGCAAACGGTCACCGGGACTTCGCGGCAAACCACTTTCGGGACGCACACCGTGACGGTGTACGGCTCGCAGACCTGACGGCACTTCTGCACCTGGATGGTCTTTTCGTAGCATTCCTTGCGGCACACGGTGTAGCACACGGTCTTGGTGCGGCACTCGGGAACCATCTTGCAGACGGTGTAGTTGCAAACCTTCGTGCGGCACTCGGGGACCATCTTGCAGACGGTGTAGGTGCAAGTCTTGGTACGCGGCTCACAGACATAGCTGCAGACCGTGTAGTTGCAGGTCTTGGTGCGGCACTCGGGAACCATCCGGCAGACGGTGTAGGTGCAAGTCTTGGTACGCGGCTCGCAGACATAGCTGCAGACCGTGTAGGTGCAAGTCTTGGTACGGCACTCGGGAACCATCTTGCAGACGGTGTAGTTGCAAACCTTCGTGCGGCACTCGGGAACCATCCGGCAAACGGTGTAGTTCACGGTCTTGGTGCGGCACTCGGGAACGCGACGGCAGACGGTGTAGGGGATTTCCTTGGTGCGGCATTCGGTTTCGTACCGGACGCACTGGATTTCCTTGGTTTCGCAGGTCGGGACCCAGACTTTCTTGCAGATCGTCTTCGGCGGGCACTGCACGCACTCGACGCGGCACTCCCCGGGGACGTAGACGCAGCGGCAAGTGCACTCGTCGAAGACCCAGCAGCCCGGCTCACGGACGGTCCGCTTGATCACCGGTCCGGGGACCGTCTCGGTGACCGTCTCCCAATGCCCACCCTTGACGGTGATCGTCTTGGTGTAGGGCACCGGAACGCAGACGTTGTAGTTGACCGTGCGAACCTTCTGCTCGGTGACGGTGTTGTAGACCGTGTAGTTCACCGTGCGGCTCTTGACTTCCTGCACCGGCACCATGACGGTGTAGTTGATCGTCTTCTGACGAGTCTCCTGCACGGGCTTCATGACCGTGTAGTTGATCGTCTTGGTCTTCGTCTCGTACACCGGCTTCTTGACGGTGTAGTTGATCGTCTTGGTCTTGGTCTCGTACACCGGCTTCATCACGGTGTAGTTGATCGTGCGCGTCTTGGTCTCGTACACCGGCTTTTTGACGGTGTAGTTGATCGTCTTCGTCCGAGTCTCGTGCACGGGCTTCATGACCGTGTAGTTGATCGTCCGGCTCTTCGTCTCGTACACCGGCTTCATCACCGTGTAGGAAACTTCGCGAGTCCGGGTTTCCGGGACCATCCGGGTCGCCGTCACCACTTGATCTTCGCAGTACGTTTCATTTCGCATCCGGTACCGCGTCTCCTGACGCTGCTCGTAGACGGTCTCGCGAACCGTCCGCATCACCGTGTACGAACCACAGCCGGCGCCGTCGGCGACGACTTCGCCCTCGGCGACCACGTCGCCGCTGGCAACCGAGTCATAGCTGATCGACCCGCAGTATGCGGCATCGACCGGCCGAGCCGTTCCACCGACCAAAGCGGCCGCCAGAACCGGCAACATCCACAGCCTTTTCATTTCCCGTACTCCCTGTTAACAACGCTGATTGTGCTGGACGCAGCTTCTGGCCTGCCCCTGGGGGCGGACCTGTTCACCCAACCCTCCCCCCTCTCGCTCGCCAGCGAAGCGCCCGATTCACTCGGGCGGCGGCTCTTGCGGAGCGGCTCGACCCTGCTAACCACGCGGTCTAGGCAAGAGAGAGAGACAAGGTTTGGTGCAATGTCTACATCGACTACGCAACAAAGGTTGAACACAGAAAGCGCACGGCAAGCGAAAAATGGGAGGCTTGCGTGGTTTGACCGGTGCCGTTGGTGCCACCTGTAACGGTCCTGCCGGCCCCGCTAGGCGCGCCCCCTTCCGAGTAGGGGGTGCACCCCGCAGCCGGCCTCCCGGACAAGCCCTCCTCTCCGCATAATCCGGATGTTCCCATGCCCACGCCCCACCCTCCCGGCCCCCCAGCTCCTCCCGATCCGCCGGAAAGTCCTTCCGAGGCGAGCGGCGATGCCATGCCGGTCGGACCGATTCCCTCGGCGGCGGTCGGCCGCCTCAGCCTCTACCTCCGCGAGCTGCGGCACCTCAGCCGCGAGGGGCTCTCGAGCACCAGTAGCCACGAGCTCGGGCGACGCCTGGGAGTCTCCGCGGCGGTGGTACGCCGCGACCTGGCTTGCCTCGGTCAACTCGGGCGACGGGGCGTCGGCTACGACGTGGCGGCGCTCTGCGAGGGGATCCGCGCGGCCTTGGGAGTCGACCAGACCTGGAACGTCGCCCTGGTCGGCACCGGCTCGCTCGGCACCGCCCTGCTCCGCTACCGAGGCTTTGCCGAACAGGGATTCCGGTTGCTGGCCGCGTTCGATATCCGCCCCGAACGGATCGGCGGCCAAGTCGAAGGCGTGCCGATCCTCGACCTCCGCGAACTCGAAGCGACCATCGCCGCCCGCGGGATTACGCTGGCGATCTTGGCCGTTCCCGCCGATGCCGCCCAGGGAATCGCCGACCGGCTGGCTCGCTGCTCGATCGCCGGCATCCTCAACTTCGCCCCGGTCACGCTCCGCGTCGGCCGCTCGACCTGTATCGCCAACGTCGACCTGGCGAGCGAACTGCAGCAGCTCTCCTTCGCCGTCGTCCGCCGCACCTCCGGCTTCCCAGGCTAGCCTCCGTCGGAAAACCCCTAACGACACCCTCCCCCCGGGAGGGTCGCGAGGAACGAGCGGGGAGGGGCCGGTAGACGCTCGCGCGATAAGTGCGTGTGACCCTTTTTCCTCAACGCATTGGCTTCTTTTCTAACGGCTCAATCGAGAGTTCGTGCCGAAGCCCATTGCCCTCCCCGGGCCTAAGAGCCCGACCCTCCCGCAAGCGGGAGGGCGATGTTTTGACTCGCCGTTTCTACTTTTGGCGACCTTTTCCTCCGGGCTTTTCACCATCCCAGCCCGACCCTTCCGGGGGGAGGGTAATGGGGGAGAGAGGTTTTCTGGCAGCGCTGACCGCTGAGAGGGCTGACGGACGGCCAAAAAAAATTGCCACCCCGCCTTAACGCCCCCGGCCCCGATTCAGTAGACTGTCGCCTCGCACTGCCCGGTGGTGTAATTGGCAACACTACGGATTTTGGTTCCGTCATTCCTGGTTCGAGTCCAGGCCGGGTAATTCGCCTCTTTGCGGCGGAATTCATTGCAAAAAGGCAGGACCTCACGCAGTCGCCGCGTGAAGCCTGCCTTTTTTTGTGCCCGCTTATCGGACGCGGGAGCGGTTAGGCGAGGATCGACTCGACGGGCCGCGGTTTGCGGTTCTCGGGGCCGAGTCGTCCTGGGCCGCCCATCGCGTCGCCCATCGTGTTGTAGACGTCGAGCCCTTCGGCGTGGACGTCGAGGGTCTCACCCGTTTTGAAGCGTCCACCGGCACTGGTGATCGCATGAAACACCCCCGACAGCTCCCGTCGGATATCGTTGTGGCGGCCATCTCCCGACTCGGTGGAGATTAGGCGAGCTGCTCTTTGGCTACGTGAAATCGAGGGCTCTCCGCCACGTCGATGCTCACCAGGTCTCCCGCTTTGTCGAGCAGGGTCTGACACTCGGTGCTGAGATGCGAAACCCGCAACCGCTTGCCCTGCTGCTTGTACTTCTCCGCCAAGCAGTGGATGACTTCCAATCCCGAGTGGCCGTAGACGCGGGTGTAATAAAAATCGATCACGACGTCCTCGGGATCGGTCGCGGGATCAAACATTTCGCGGAACGACGCGACGGATGCAAAAAATAGCGGTCCATGCAGCTGATAGACCTTGGTACCTTGCTCGTCGGTCTGGATGTTGGCCCCCAGGTGCGTGGCGTGCTGCCAAACGAAAACCAGTGCCGAGACGATCACTCCGAGAATCACCGCGGTAGCCAAATCGTGCATCAGCACCGTGTAGCCGGCGACCAACACCATCACCAGGATGTCGCTGGCAGGAACGCGGCGAAACATTCTCAGCGACGCCCATTCGAACGTCCCGATGACGACCATGAACATCACACCGGCCAGGGCGGCCATCGGGATCTGCTCGATCAGTGGTGCGAGGAGCAAGATGAACAACAGCAGACAAACCGCTGCAACAATCCCCGACAAGCGGCCGCGGCCTCCCGAGTTCACGTTGATCAGCGACTGGCCGATCATCGCGCATCCCCCCATCCCGCCCAAGAAGCCAGAGAGGAGATTCGCAGCCCCCTGCCCCACGCATTCGCGGTTTCCTTGACCCCGCGTTTCGGTGATCTCATCGATCAAGCTCAGCGTCATCAACGACTCGATCAATCCCACTCCCATCAGCGTCAGGGCGAAGGGAAAGATGATCCAGAGCGTTTCCATGTTCAGGGGCGGCAACGCGTACTGCAGGAAGAACGGGACGGGCAATCCCCCGCTGATTCGCACGCTCTGCTCGTCGATCTCGCCCACTTCCGTTCCCAACCGCTGGCTCTCCGCGATCGCTCCCGCTTGAGCGTTGGTCATCAACATATCGCCGACGGTCGCCACCAGATTCGCTTGTCCGGCAGGGGCGGCTGAACTCGGGGCAAAGCGATTGATGGCGACCGACAGGAAGGTCACGGTCAGAATCGCGGCCAGCGACGCAGGGACGGCGCGGGTCCACTTTGGCAACAGCCAAATGATGGCCATCGTCAGCGCGACGAGCCCCAGCATCACCCACAACGCAGTTCCGCTGAGGTACACGAGTTTTCCGCTTTCCAGATCGAGCGTTTTGAAGCTGCCGAACTGGCTCATGCAAATTACAATCGCCAAGCCGTTGACAAACCCCAACATCACCGAGTGGGGAACCATTCGAATCAAGCGGCCGAAGCGAGCTGTGCCGACGGCGATCTGCAATAGCCCGCACAGCATCACTGTCGGGAACAAGTACTCAATGCCGTAATTTGCAACCAACCCCACGACCACCACCGCCATCGCGCCGGTAGCCCCGGAGATCATCCCCGGGCGGCCGCCAAGCAGCGCCGTTGTGAGGCACATAATGAACGCGGAATAAAGACCGATCAGTGGCGAGACGCCAGCGATGAACGCAAACGCCACGGCTTCGGGGACCAGAGCCAACGCCACCGTCAATCCAGAGAGCGTATCATCCTTGGCCGAACCGCTTCTCGAGCGAAAAAAATTGAGCATCGTTTCCTAAGCACCAAGTGGTCGCAGGGGGCTGATTCCACTGGCACAACGATCCGGTCAAGGCCCACAGAGGTTGGCCGACGGACGAGCCGCGCGCGTGCCCCACAGCACAGAAGATGCCTCGGACTATACCCCCCTCTGCGCTGACGTCAACGTCAAGTGCCCACGGGTCAAACGCAGGCACGACAGCCTACGCCGAACTGGCAGCAGCTCCGGTCCCTGAGGCTCTGTCAGAAAGTGGAATCGCCACCCTCCTTATGGGCAACTCGCAGCAAGCGATCGGGGAGGGCATGGTTCCGACCTTCTGACGACAAACCTATTCCTCAGTCGGCTTCTCATCTGCTTTCTTCTCCGCCGCCGGTTCGTCTACCGTTGGCTCCGCCGGCGGGACCACCGGAGTCGCCGGCTCGACGGGATTCGGCTTTCGGGCGACCGGCTCCTTGCGAGGGGTTGCTTCCACGGCGGGCACCGCCGCCCCTTCCACGGCCACCGCGTTCGGGTCGCGGCTGAACCTCCGCAGCACATAGTAGAAGACGGGCGTGAGGAACAATCCGAACAGCGTCACGCCGAGCATCCCGCTGAACACCGCCGTCCCCAGGGCCCGCCGCATCTCACTCCCAGCCCCCGTGGCGATGACCAGCGGGACCACGCCCAGGATGAACGCGAACGCCGTCATCAGAATCGGCCGCAACCGCAACCGACAAGCCTCGACCGCCGCTTCGAATCGGGTCCGGCCTTCATCTTCCAACTGCTTCGCAAATTCAACGATCAGAATCGCATTCTTACAGGCCAGGGCGACGAGCACGACGAAGCCGATCTGGGTCAAAATATTATTGTCCATGCCGCGGAACCAAACGCCCGCAAGCGCGCACAAAATCGACATCGGCACGATCAGAATCACCGCCAATGGCAACAGCCAGCTCTCATACTGAGCTGCCAAAGCGAGAAACACGAACAGCACGCAGATCGCGAAAATGGCGACCGCCGTGTTGCCTTCGTTCGACTGCTGATAGGCCAAGTCGGTCCATTCGAAACCATACCCCGGCGGCAGCTTTTCGGCCGCGATCCGCTCCATCACTTCCAGCGCCTGACCGGAACTGAAGCCAGGCATCGTGCTGCCGCTGACGTCGGCTGCGGGGAACAGGTTGTAGCGGACGACGCGGTTCGGGGCGCTGATTCGTCGCACGTCCACGACGCTCCCGAGCGGAACGATGTCGCCGGTCGAACTCCGCGTCCGCAGCCGCAGAATATCCCCTTCCTCGTCTCGATATTCGGGCTCCGCTTGAGCGGTCACTCGGAACGTGCGGCCGAGAAAGTTGAAGTCATTGACATAGATCGAACCCAAGTAGATCTGCAACGTGTCGAACACGTTCCCCACCGGAATGTTCATCATCCGGACCTTGGTGCGATCGACATCGGTATAGAGCAGCGGCGTGTCGGCCCGGAAGGTGGAGTAGACCTGCGCCAATCCGGGAACTTGATTCGCCTCGGCCGCGATCGAACTGGCGATCCGCTGCAATTCCTCACCACCAGAGCCCGTGTAATCTTGCACCTGCATCTTAAATCCGCCCCCGGTCCCGATTCCAGGAACCGCCGGGGGTGGAATCACAAACACGATGGCTTCATTGATCGCCGCGACGCCTTGCCGCAGGTTGGCGAGAATCGCGGCCGAATCAATGCCTGCCTCCACACGTTTGTCGAACTTGTCCAGAATCACAAACACGGCCGCGGCGTTGGATGCGTTGCTGCGGGTCGCTCCCGAAAATCCCACGACGGAAACCGCGTGCCCGACGCCGGGCGTATTCAACGCCACGTCGCGCACCTTCTTGGCCACTGCGTCGGTCCGGTCGAGCGAGGCCGCACTCGGCAGCTCCAGCGAGATGATGAAGTACCCTTGGTCCTGGTCCGGGATGAAACCCATCGGGACGCGGTTGAACGCGAACCAGGTCATCCCCAGCAATCCCGCATAGATCAGCAGCGAAACAAAGCTCACTCGCAGCAGCCGCCCAATCACTCCCGCGTAGATGTTGGTCGTAAAGTCAAAGATGCGGTTGAAAATCTTGAAAAGCCAACCGAACAGCAAATGGCTCAGACGGTCGAGCAGGCTCGGCTTCGCCCCTTCCTCCTTCAGGAACAGCGCGCACATCGCCGGGCTGAGCGTCAGGGAGACGACCGCGGAGATCGCCGTCGAAACCGCGATCGTCACCGCGAATTGGCGGTAGAACTGTCCGGTGATTCCCTCGAGAAAGGCGGTCGGCACGAACACCGCGATCAGCACCAGCGTCATTGCGATCAGCGCCGAGCCGACCTCGTCCATCGTCTGGTGGGCCGCTTCCCGAGGCGACAGCCCTTTGGCCATCAAACGCTCGACGTTCTCCACCACCACGATCGCATCGTCGACCACGATTCCGATCGCCAATACGAGCCCGAACAGCGAGAGACTGTTCAGCGAAAACCCAATCGCCTGCATCGCGGCGAAGGTCCCGATCAACGAGACCGGGATCGCCACCAGGGGAATGATCACCGCCCGCCAATTCTGCAAGAACACAAACACTGTGAGAAACACCAGCAAGGCAGCTTCGAACAGCGTGTGATAAACCTGGTTGATCGAGTCGGCGACGTACTCGGTGGGATTATAGATGATGCGGTGCTCGAGCCCCGGCGGAAAATCGGCACTCAGCTCCTCCATCGTTGCAATGATTCCCTCGGCCGTTGAAATCGCGTTCGAGCCTGGCCGCTGGAAGATCCCCAATCCAACGCTGTTCGCCTCGTCGAGATAGCTGTTGGAAGTGTAGTCGACCGCGCCGAGCTCGATCCGCGCCACGTCGCGGACACGGACCAGTCGCCCGCCCTGATCCGCTTTGACGACGATGTCCCCGAATTCTTCCGCGGTCGTCAAGCGTCCTTGGCTGCTGACGTTGAACTGAAACGCCCCCGGATCGTCCAGCGGCGGTTGGCCGATGGCTCCCGATGCAACCTGCACGTTCTGTTCGCGGAGCGCTTGCACCACGTCGCTGGCGGTCAGCTCCAGCGAGGCGATCTTGTCCATGTCCAGCCACACCCGCATGCTGTACTCGCGGCTGCCAAAGACGGTCACGTTGCCCACCCCGTCGAGCCGCGCCAGCACGTCGCGAATCCGCAGGTTGGCGAAATTGCTGATATACAGCGAATCGCGCGTGTTGTCCGGTGATATCAAGTTGACCACCAGCAACAGGTCGGGAGAACTCTTGCGGGTCGTCACGCCAATCTGCCGGACCTCGCCTGGCAATTTGGGTTCCGCGATCGCGACGCGGTTCTGCACCAGAACCTGAGCCTCGTCCAGGTCGGTTCCCTGAGCGAACGTGACGTTGAGCGTCATCGTGCCGGTCGCCGTGGAACTCGACTCCATATACAGCATGTTCTCGACGCCGTTGATCTCCTGCTCGATCGGCGTCGCGACCGTCTCGGCAATCGTCTCGGCAGTCGCTCCCGCATAAGTCGCAGTGACCACGACCGTGGGCAGCGCGACCTCCGGATACTGGGACACCGGCAGGCTGTTGTAAGACAGCGCACCGATCAACACGATCAGGGTCGAAACCACTGTGGCGAAGATCGGCCGGTCGACAAAAAAGTGCGTGAATCGCATGGGAGCAAGAAGTGGTGGAGGTGCAGCGAGGCTGGAAAGTCGCGGTGTGGGGGCCGCGTGCGGGAGATGGAACGGGAGCTGAAGCGGTAGCTCGTCCGCCGCTTTAGCGAGTCTGAGGAGTGCCGGGGTCGTCTCCGACCGCGATCTCCGGCGCACGATTCGGGGCCAGTCCGGTTTGCGGCTCGACCGACAACCACCGCTCCCTCGGCACCGGCTCGAACGTGTCGGGCAGCTCGCCCTCCTCGACCCAAGCGAATTCTTCCGCCGGGGTCGGGTTCACGACCGCTCCCGGGCGAATCAGCTGGATCCCCGACGTCACCAACCGATCCTCCTCGCTCAGCCCTTCGCGAACGATCCGCAGCCCGTGACTCATCGGTCCCAGCTCGACCGTCCGCCGCTCGATCGTGTCACCGTCACCGAGCACGTACACGAACGTCTCCGACTGATCGGTCCCCACCGCCGAGTCGGGAATCAGAATCGTTTCCGCCGGGTTGCCTCCCGGCAGCCGGACTTCGGCGAACAGCCCCGGAGTGAGCAGCCCATAGGGGTTCGGGAAGATTGCTCGAAACCGCTGCGTTCCGGTGTTCGGATCGACGCGGTTGTCGACAAAGTCCAAGTGTCCCACGTGCGGGAACCCCTGTTCGTCGGTCAGCCGCATGAAGACCGGCGTGCGATAGTCACCCTCGCGAGCATTGGCCCGCTTGCCAGCCTCCACCATCCGGGTGTAACGCAGCACTTCCCGCTCGTTCGCGTCGAAGTAGCAGTGGATGGGGTTGAGCGAGACGATCGTCGTCAGCAGCGTCGCTTGGGCCGATCCGCCGTTGACGAAGTTGCCGGGAGTGACCAGCCGATTGCTGATCCGGCCGTCGATCGGAGCAACGATCCGCGTGTAGCTGAGTTCCAACTGAGCCGTGTCGACCGCTTCCTCGGAGACGATGATCGAAGCCTTGGCGGTCTCCACGTTTGCCGCGGCCGCCTCGACGTTCGCTTCGGCCGCAGCCACGTCGGCATTGGCCTGCACCAACTCGCTCGCCCGTTGGTCGTACTCCTCCTGGCTCATGGCGTTCTGCCGGACCAGGTTGTTGGCCCGCTCGATCCGCTGCTGGGCCAGTCGTGCGGCCGCATCGGCCTGCGCTTTCTGAGCCTTTGCCTGCCCCAACAGCGACTCGGCCCGTTTGCGTTCGGCCCGCGCCTCGTCGAGCTTTGCGACCGCGCTCTCGCGGGCCGCCTCGAGCGGGCGAGGGTCGATGACGAACAGCAGATCGCCCGCCTGGACGTCCTGCCCTTCGGCAAAATGGATCGACTGCAAGTGCCCGCCGACCCGCGCCCGGACGTCCACCGCCTGCACGGCGGCTAAGCGACCGGTGTATTTGTCCCACTCGACGATCGATCTCCGCAGCGGGTTTGCGACCGAGACCGTCGGCGGCGGCATCTCCATCGGTCCGGCTTGCTCTGCCGCCGGTCGGCAGCCCGCGACCCCCACCAGCAGCAGCCCTAGCAGCAGCAGCCCTCGCAGCACCAAGCCGCTTCCCCGTCTGCCCGACAACCTACCTAACATGCTTCTCATTCCTTGGATTTTGATCGAACGCTGCGGGCCGCCACACTGGGCCACCAAACTGGCCCGCCACACGGGGCCGAGGCGCTAAATGGGAGCGGTCCGCGCGCCCCTGGGTTCGCCCGAGACCGACCCCTCTGCGGCCACCGTCCCCTGCCGCGACCGGAAACGCCGCTACAGAAGGCCTCTCCGACCGCACTTTCCCCCGCCGGAGCGTGGCAGAGGCTGGCTCACCTCCTCCCGCCGAGCCGACACGAACTCCGACCGTCAACCTTCACGTAGAGTAAACTACACCGTAGAGTTTACCTGTGGTTGGGGGAAAGTAAACGCTGCCTCGGAGCCGCTGGGATCGGAAAATTCGCCGTGACGCAGGAAACGCCGTGACGCAGGAAACGCCGTGACGCAGGAACAAGGGACGCAGCAGGAGCATCCGGCTCGTCCGCGGTTGAGTGCCCGCAAGCACACCAAAATTCTCGAAGCCGCCGTGAGCGAATTCCGCTCGCGGGGCTACGACAATACGAGCATGGACCGGGTCGCCGAAGTGGCGGAGGTCTCCAAGCGGACCGTCTACAACCACTTCAGCAGCAAAGAGGCGTTGTTCGAAGCGATGGTTCAGCGGCTCAAACAGCGGTGCATGGCGAGCGACGACGCGCCCTTCGACCCCCAAGTACCGCTCGAGACCCAGCTGCACGCGATCGCTCGGAAGGTGATTGAGAGCAACGTGTCGGACGACTTCCAGGCCCTTTCGCGGGTCATCCTGGCCCGCTTCCTGCACGCCCCGGAACTTGCTCGCGAGATGCTCGGCGAAGCGGAAGAGTTCAGCGTTGGGGTCGCGACCTGGATCCGGGCGGCTTGCGAGGGGGGGCAGCTGACGGTCCCCGATCCCGACTTGGCCGCCAAACAATTCAAAGGGCTGCTCGCCGCCTCCACCTTCTGGCCGCAGGTCATCGGCCGGCAGCCGCGGCCGAGCCCGGAGGAACAGGAAGCGATCGCCGCCTCGACGGTCGCGATGTTCCTCGATCACTACCGCAAGCGTTAGGGACTGCAAGCGTTAGGGGCCGCAAGCTGGACAGTGCCACTTAGGTTGGGTTCGGAGCAGGACGGCTCGCGGAAAAATCGTTTAACGGCAAGCCGAAGGCGACTGCTTTTTAAAACACAGTCGCCTTCGGCTTGCCGTTAAA
>NZ_WRPR01000134.1 GCF_010367455.1 Candidatus Laterigemmans baculatus
CGCAGATAAGCCAGAAGGACGCGCACAACCCCACCTGCGACATCCGCGTTATCCGTGGTCCAACTTCCCCCGCTGCAATCGCCACCACGCTGCAATCGCCACCACGCTGCATCGCCAGCCGTTTGCTCGGTCCAGAAAAGACAACGACCGCAGATCACGCGGAGAACGCAGATAAGCCAGAAGGACACGCACAATCCCATCTGCGGCATCCGCGTTATTCGTGGTCCAACCTCCCACGCTGCAATCGCCACCACGCTGCATCGCCAGCCGTTTGTTCGGTCCGGGAAGGACAACGACCGCAGATCACGCGGAGAACGCAGATAAGCCGGAAAGGCGTCGCACACTCCCATCTGCGACATCCGCGTTATCCGTGGTCCAACTTCCCACGCTGCAATCGCCACCATCCTGCATCGCCAGCCGATTGCTCGGTCCAGGAAGGACAACGACCGCAGATCACGCGGAGAACGCAGATAAGTCAGAAAGGCGTCGCACAATCCCATCTGCGGCATCCGCGTTATCCGTGGTCCAACTTCCCCCGCTGCAATCGCGGAGTTTTTGAGACTTCCGTCCGTCAGCTCCTATTTGCCGGGCGTGTCATCGGCGGCGGGGTGGGCTGCGGCGGTTGCGAGGGAGAGGAATTTTGCTCGGACGGTGGCTCTCCAGCGGGTGCTGGGGGGATAGAAGGTGTCGCGGAGGCGGTCGGCGGCTCGCTCATGTTCGGCCGAACCGGCTCCGTAGTGATGCCAGGCGAAATTCTCCTGACGGAGCGCGGCGAGGACGTGCAGCGCGTTGTAGGTGCCGAACTCCGCACAGGCGTATCGGTAACAGCCGTGCGGAAAGCGGTTCTGGAGCCATCGCCCCCAGGTGCCTCGGGCCTGGTACGGCAGGTCGCCAGCCCTCGCCGTCGGCCGCGCCCTCCCTGTCGGCCGCGCCGTCCCCTTCGGCCCTGCGTCGGCTGGTGGTGGAGGCACGACCATCGCCCCTCCGAAGCGGCTTCGCATCCACTGGACCCCCGCCGGATCGATGCCCGGTTGGAGGAGCAGCTTGAGCGAACCGAACGCTCCCAGGCCGCTGTGCAGATCGAAATGGGTGATCTGGTGGTTCGAGTCTCGAGGGCCAACTCCCGGCGGCAGAACGATCCGCGGCCAATGCTGCTCGCACCACGCGACGAAAGGGCTCGGGCTCAGCCCGCCGAAGAACAGGCCCCGTGGATTGCCAGCCTGGCCTCCGGCGATCGCTTGCTGGACTCGCTTCGGTCCGCGTCGCGCCGCCATCCATGCCAACCGCAAGCGAAAGAAAGTCCTCCACGCGTCCGGTCCGGTCGGATGCATCAAGGCGTCCAGCTCGGCGTCGAACCGGGGCGCGTCGGTGTAACGTTCCCCGCGGAGCATGAAATTGCGGTTCAGGTCGATGTTCTGGGCGTTGGTCCGCCGTCGGTGGACGTACCCAAAGGGGTTGAGGCAGTGCACGGCGAGCAATCGCAGCGGGCTGGCGGTAGCCTGCGTCGGCAGTCCCTCCGCCGCCCGCAACCAATCGAGCAGCAGGCTGCTGCCAAAATAGCCCTCGACGCCATGCAGTCCCGCCGTCACCACCAGCGTCCGCGAGGCATCATCGGGCCCGCGGCAGGCAACGTCGATCGAGGCCCCGCTCGTCTCGCCAGAATTCGCAGGCCCGTCCGCAGGCCCGTCCGCGGGGCCGTCCGCAGGCCCGTCCGCTGAGCTGCTGCTGGGCGGCTCGAGCGCGGCCAGCTGCCAGCCGTGTTCCTCGGCTTGCTGGCGGAAGCGTTCGCGAGAAGTGGAGTAGGAGAGTGTTTCACGGAGACTCAAGAGCACCCTCGTCGATCACGCTCGCAGCCCACATTCGTTGAGCAGCGAATCTGTTATTTTGTTGCAGGCACGAATTGCAGAGCTCGCTCGGAATTCCGAAGATAGTGCATTCCTGCCAGCTCCCGACATGCCCCCTCCCGACCTACCTCAGGTTCGACCACGCTATGCCTGCCAATCGCTCCTTTTTCGTTGGTGCCGCTTGCCTACTGGCAGCGGTGGTGCAGCTCGCTCCGATCGCTCGAGGGGGCGAGACCGATTGGCCGCAGTGGCGTGGTCCCAACCGGGACGGGCACGCCGCTCCCCAATCGCTGCTGCAGTCCTGGCCCGAGGGAGGCCCGAAGCTCAAGTGGCAGTTCCGCAACGCCGGTGAAGGCTACTCGACCCTCGCAGTCGTCGACGGTCGGTTATACACGATGGGCTCTCGGGGCGACCAATGCTTCGTGATCTGTATCGATGCGTCGACGGGCGAGGGAATTTGGGAAACGCCGATCAGCCGCGCGTCGGTCGACCAGGACTACGCCCATGGCTGGGGAGGCGGTCCGCGGAGCACCCCCACGGTCGACGGCGAGCACGTCTACGCGCTCAGCGACATCGGTACGGTGGGCTGCCTGAAGGTCTCCGACGGGAGGCTCCTCTGGTCGGTTAACCTGGTCGAAGAATTCGGCGGCAGCGTCCCGAACTGGGGCTACGCCGAGTCGTTGCTGATCGACGGCGACCGCGTCGTCGTGACCCCCGGCGGCGAAAATTTCATGGTCGCTCTGGACAAGAAGTCGGGCAACAAAGTCTGGGGCAGCCAAGGAATCGACGCTCCGGCCCAGTACGGCTCGGTGATTCGCCACGAGTTCGAAGGGGTGCCGGTTTATCTGAACGTGAGCAAATCGGGGCTGCTCGGAGTCGATCCCGAGTCGGGCGCGAAGCTCTTCGAAAGCTCCGTCACCGGGAACAACGTCGCGGTGATCCCCACGCCGATCGCCACCGGCGACCTGGTCTATCACACCTCCGATTACGGCGCGGGCAACGCGCTACTGCGGCTGAACAAGACCAGCGACGGGCTGGCCACCACCCAGGTCTACCATCTGCAGCACAAAAGCATGCAGAACCACCACGGCGGGGTCGTGCTGGTCGACGGCGTGATCTACGGATTCACCAAAGCCGACGGGGGCCGCTGGATGGCTCAGGATCTCGAGTCGGGTGAGACGCTGTGGGCCGAGACGCTGCGACCGAACAAGAGCGGTTCGATCGCCTACGCCGACGGCCGACTGTACTGCTACAACGACAAAGACGGCTCGCTGGTCTTGGTCGAGCCGAGCCGCGAAGGCTGGAAACCGGTCGGCTCGCTGACGCTCCCCGAGCAGACGGAGATCGCCAGGAAGAGCGGGGCGATCTGGGCCCATCCGGTGATCGCCGACCAGATGGTGCTGATCCGCGACCAAGACCTGATCTTCGCCTACGACATCGCCCGCTGAGGGGGGCGAAAGCCGACGATTGTGGCAACCATCAGCCGCAACGCGCTAGCGTCCGGTTTTTGCAGCGTTGCAGGAAACCGTGGGCTAGCGCCCGGCGGCTGATTCACCATCGCCGCCGTCGGCGACTAACCTACCGCTGGTAGATCGGCAGATAGCCGAGGTCGAGCTGCATGATGATCAGATTGCAGGCGGTCACGTAGACCGGATGGATCTGACCTTCCCAGTACCCGTCGGCGTGCTGCTCGGCGACGATGTGGTCGTACAGCTTCTTGCGGAACGGCAACCACAGCTCGTCGCCTTGGCGATAGACCACTTGGCCGTAGTACAGGTAGGTGTAGTGCCAGTGGCCGAACGCCCGCGCTCCGTCGTTGATGTCGTGGAGCGTTTCTTTGGCGTAGGCCAGCATGTCCGGCACGTGTTCACTGTCGTAATCGCCCGCGTTGTAGAGGGCGGCGAGAGCGGCTGCGGTAATCGCCGGTCGGCTGCTGCCGGTTTGGCGGCTGCTGTAGCTGATTCCGCCATCAGCGTTCTTGCAGCGATAGATGTAATCCTTCGCCCGATCGATGATTTCGGCCGGAACCGGAATCCCTGCGTTGCGACAGCCGCGGAGCCCCTGGACCTGGGTAATGGTCGTCGAGCCTTCGTCAAAATTGCTTCCCTCGCGGGCCGAGACGTAGCCCCATCCGCCGGCGGGGGTCTGCGCATTGCCGCTGAACTCGACCGCTTTGCTCAGCACTTCGACCAACTCTTCGC
The DNA here is from genome assembly GCF_010367455.1 of Candidatus Laterigemmans baculatus. Lineage (GTDB taxonomy): Bacteria > Planctomycetota > Planctomycetia > Pirellulales > Pirellulaceae > Laterigemmans > Laterigemmans baculatus. The sequence continues at coordinate 4,046 of NZ_WRPR01000134.1, forward strand.
GGCGATCGATCAGCCCCTCTTCCCCCAACACCTGGGAGAGGAACAGCATGGAGAAGCCGTGGCCGTAGGTGTAGCGGGAGTCGGTTTGGGGGTCGCCGATCAGCCCGTTGGCCCGAGCCTTGGTGAGGATGTAGTCGCTCGCCCGAGCGATCTCGCGCGCGTACGGCCCCTGGGTCGTGGTCGAACCGCTGCAAATCATTGCCGTTCCGGCAAGCGCCGCTAGCGCCGTGGGATACACCTGCGTGTTCCACTGGCCACGCGACGACTGATTGCGGCTGAGCCACTCGAGCCCCTTCTGAACCGTATCGTTCCAGCGGGGATCTCGATCCACAGCCTGCGCGAAGGTGGGACGTACGCCAGCAGCGACCGCCCCGGCCGCGAGCGCCGTGCGCAGCAAGCCACGCCGCGTGAGCAGAGAATCCGTTATTTCTCGCACCTGTCGTCCCTTGTGATTCGAACCGCTTGGTTCACTACAGCATCCAACATCCGTCCCCTCAAAGTCAAACGGTTTGAGGCCTCTTCGGGGGACGACGCGGAACCGTTCATCCTACGGAACCGACCGATGGCGCCCGCGGCGAGTTTGGCAGCCAGGGCAGAAAAAAGTCGCTCGCTGGGCTTGGACAATTCGCTCGATCGTGGCGGCTTCGCACCGCCGGCAGCGCTCCCCGGCTCGATCGTAAACCCGGTGGTGATTTTGATAGCTGCCCGGGTCGTTCAGCGCGTTGCGGTACGTGCCGTCGGACAGAGTCGATCCTTCGTGGAGGATCGCGTCGTTCAAGATCGCATGCGTCGCCGCCGCAATCCGTTCCCACTGGGCGCCGGTCAAGCGATCGCAGCGGGCACGCGGATCGACTCCCGCGGTAAACAGAATCTCTGCCGCGTACAGGTTGCCAATGCCCGCCGCCGCACGCTGGTCGAGCAACGCGACCTTGATCGCCCGTCGGCTCCCGCCCAGCCGCTCGCGGAGCATCGCCGCATCGATCGCCAAAGCGTCTGGCCCGAGCCGCGCGCTGCCGAGCACCCCCTCGATCTCCTCGGCCGCGAGCAGCCGAATCGTCCCCAATCCACGGCGGTCCCAAAACAGTAGCTCTCGCGGCCCCTCTCCGCCCCCCTCCGGAATCAGCCGGAGCCGCAACCGCAGATGTTCCTCGCCGGGCGGGTCGGCCAGCAGCACGAGCCCTGTCATCCGCGGCTCGATGACGATCAGCGAGTCGTCGCAGAGCTGCAGCAGGACGCGTTTGCCGCGGCGACCCACCTCCACGATCCGGCGGCCTCGGACCCGGCGGCGAAACTCCGCGAACGTCGGCCGCCAGGAGATCGGACGCAAGCGACAGGGGGGCAATGCCGCCTCCTCGATCGTCGCCCCGACGACCGGCAGCAGCCCGCGACGCATCGTTTCGACTTCTGGTAGCTCCGGCAAGCAATCCTCCTTCAAGTCAACTCAAATCTCTGGCGGCCACGGAAAAGGGATTCCGAGGCTGCAGGAACCGGACGCTAGCCCGGTTTATTCATCAGCCGCCGGGCGCTAGCCCGGATTATTCATCAGCCGCCGGGCGCTAGCCCCCGGTTCTCGAAAACTCCGTAAGAACCGGACGCTAGCGCGTGGCGGCTGATTTAACGCACTGTCTCGCGACGGTCTGTCGCAACTTCAAACACCACATCGACTTGCACCACATCTATCCAGACGCATGAATAATCCGGGATAGCGAGTGGCGGATGATGGTCTTGCTCGTCAGGCCAGCAACGCTTCGACGACGGTTCCTTCGACGTCGGTCAAGCGGAAGCGGCGTCCCTGATGGCGGTAGGTCAGCCGCTCGTGATCGACGCCGAGCAGATGCAGCAGCGTGGCATTCAAGTCATGCACATGGACCGGGTTTTCGACGATGTTGTAACTGAACTCGTCGGTCTTCCCATACACCGAGCCAGCCCGCGTTCCCCCGCCAGCGAGCCACATCGTAAAGCAGCGAGGATGATGGTCGCGGCCGTAATTGGTCGCCGTCAGAGCTCCTTGGCTGTACGCCGTGCGGCCGAACTCGCCTCCCCAGACGACCAGCGTGTCGTCGAGCATTCCGCGGCGTTTGAGATCGGTCACCAAAGCCGCCGAGGCTTGATCGGTGCTCTCGCACTGCCGGCGAATCCCCGCCGGCAAGCCGCCGTGCTGATCCCATCCTTGGTGGAACAGCTGGACGAACCGCACCCCGCGTTCGACGAGCCGGCGAGCCATCAGGCAGTTGGCGGCAAACGTGCCGGGCTGGCGAGCCGCTTCGCCATAGAGCTCAAAGGTCGATTCGGGCTCGTCGCTGAGATCGGCCACGCCGGGGACCGAACGCTGCATCCGGAAGGCCAGCTCATACTGCTCGACCCGCTGGCGAACCGCCGCATCGAGCGTTCGCTGCTGGTCGATCGCGTGCAGTTCCGCGAGGGTGTCGAGCATCTCCCGCCGAGCCCCGCGAGAAATCCCCGGCGGGTTGTTCAGGTACAGAACCGGATCGGCACCGGCCCGTAGCTGGACTCCCTGATGCGTCGCCGGCAGAAAACCGCTTCCCCAGAGCCGTGCGTAGAGCGGCTGGCCCCCCTGGTTCTGGGTGATCATCACGCAGAACGTCGGCAGTTCCTCGCTGGCCGAACCGAGCCCGTAGCTGAGCCACGCGCCGAGCGACGGTCGGCCGGCGATCTGCGAGCCGGTCTGCATGAAGGTGATCGCCGGGTCGTGGTTGATCGCCTCGGTGTAGACGCTGCGGACGATGCACAAATCGTCGGCGATCCGCGCGGTGTGCGGCAGCAGCTCGCTGACCGGAATCCCGCTCGCCCCGTACCGCGCAAATTTGAAGATCGAGCCGGCCAGCGGCAGCCGCGACTGGTTCCCGCTCATCCCAGTCAATCGCTGACCCTGCCGCACCGACTCGGGAAGCTCTTGGCCGTTCCGCTCGCGGAGCACCGGCTTGTCGTCCCACAGATCCATCTGCGACGGGCCGCCACTCATGAACAGCGAGATCATCCGCCGAGCCCGCGGTCGATGGTGATACTCCGCCAGCGCCGCCCCCGGCCCCAACCCCTCGTGCATACCGCTCGCCTCGGCGGCCGACCCTTCCCGCGCCAGCAACGCCCCGAGCGCCGCGGACCCAATGCCGAGCCCGCCGCGGCGGAAAAAGTGCCGCCTCGTGAGTTCGATTGGCGTCTGCGACACGAGCCGAGCCAGGTGCGGTGGATGGTGGGGAGAGCGCATCGAGTCCTCCGGCAACACGTTCATCGGCGACTGACCCATTCTTGGAGGTTCATCAGCATTTGCGCGGCAACGCTCCAGGCGGCCCACTCGGAACGGTCGAGCTGCGAGTCGGACTGCGAGTTGAGCGGCGAGTCGAGCGGCGAGTCGAGCTGCGGCGAAAAATCGCCCACCGCCAAATAGGCGTCGCGAGCGGCCGGGTCGGCGTCAAACCGCTCGGCTTGCTGCTTCACGAAAGCCACGATGGTCCGCCGTTCCTCCTCGAGCGGCAGCCGGCCCAGCATGCGAAGCCAAAGCCGCTCGGCGTAGTCCTCGGCATCTCCGGTCGAGCCGCGGAGCACGAGAAAGCCGACGCCGCGAGCCGCCTCGACATACTGTTCGTCGTTCAGAAGCACCAACGCTTGCAGCGGCGTCTCGGTCGTGGCTCGACTCGCCGCACAGACCTCCCGCCCCGGGGCATCGAAAATCATCATCGAAGGAGGCGGACTGGTCCGCTTCCAAATCGTGTAGAGACTTCGGCGATGGGACCCCGATCCCAGGTCGCGAACGTACTTGGCTCCCGCTTGCTTTTCCTCCCACAACCCCGGCGGCTGGTAGGGCCGTACCGGAGGACCTCCGATCCGGCGGTCGAGCAATCCGCCGACAGCCAGCGCTGCGTCGCGAATCATTTCCACCGGCCACCGCGATTCCGGACCGCGAGCCAGCAGCCGGTTTTCCGGATCAACCGCATGCAGGTGCGGATCGCCCGAGGACGCGCGGCGGTAGGCGGCCGAAGTGACGATGCGGCGGACGAGTCGCTTCAGGTCCCACTCCTCCGCGATCAGCGTGTGGGCCAAGTAGTCCAGCAGCTGCGGATGGGTCGGCGGCTCGCCCTGCATACCAAAATCGTCGGGCGTCGCCACGAGCGGCCGATCGAACAGCATCTGCCAAGTGCGATTGACCACCACTCGGGCCACCAACGGATGCTCTGGATCGGTCACCCAGCGGGCCAGGCCGAGCCGGTTGCGAGGGAGCGATGACGGCATCGGCCCAAATGTCTCGGGGACGCCGGCGCTGACCTCTTCGCCAGGTGCGTCGTACTGGCCGCGGCGAAGCACGTAGGTCGCTCGCGGTTCGGCCAATTCCTCCATCGCCATGATGGCGGGAATCGCATCGCGGGCGGCCGCCCACTCCTGCCGCCGCTGGCGAAGCGTCGCTCGAGCCTGCCGAAGCTCCGCGTCACTCGCCTCGAGGAGAGCGAGCCGCAGCGCCTCCGGCTCGAAATCTTCCGCCGGGCCTGCAATTGCTCCCGGGGCCGCCATCGCTCCCCGGTCCGCGATTATTTGGGGGCCGGCCGAGAGGAGGGCAATTTCCACCGCCGACAGGTCTCGCTCAAAAATTCGCAGCTCGGCGACCGCGCCGCCGGTGAAGCCACGATCGCGGAACCGGCTGCCGAGCGCGAGCGTCGTAGCCCCGCCGCCGCGGATCGTCCGCTTGAGCGAATCACGAATCACTTCCAGTTCCACCGGCTGTCCGTCGACGAAGATTCGCAGTCCCGCTGCCCGGCCGCTGCCGTCGGAGCGGACCGCGACGTGCGACCACTCCGCTGCGGGAAGCGGCTCGACCGTCCGGACTCGCACCGCATCCCCCGGCCAAAAGTGGACCAGCGCCGCCGAGAGCCGTCCCTCCTCGTTCAACAGCTCGTAACCCCGGCTGCCCGCATCGGTCCAGGCCCGCGAGCGATGCCAGACGACTGCTCGCTGGTGCTCGACCGCCGGCCGCAACCAGAGAGCGATCGTAAACGGCTGCCACCAATCCCAGTCACCGCCGACCTCGGTCTCAAAGCCGTTCTCCCCGTCGAACTCGATCGCGTGGCGCGGCCGCTGTGGCTCGTCGGCGGAGGCTGCGTCGGCGGCGAGCCCAGGAAAGGGAACCGGCTGCCCAATCCATTTCCCCGCAGCTCCGCCCGCGATGGCGTTGGCCAGCGAGATTGCCGCGGCCCCATTGGCTTCGGCAGCAGGCTTGGCTGCGGCAGCAGGCTCGAACTCAAATCGTCCCACTTCGTCGCTCCACAGTCCTGCGAGTGAAGCGGGATCGGCCGCGGCTCGCTCCGGGCTCAGGGACAACCGCTTGTCGCGGAGTTCGCGGTACTCCCGCTCGGCCTGCTTGGCGGCGGTGCGGGCTGCGTCGAGGGCTTGCTGTTGGGCCGCGGTCGGCAGATCCAGCACGGGCGTCGGCACTGCGTCGGTGAAGTGCGAGTAGAGGCCCGACTCGTCGATCTGGTTGAAGAAGGCGAACAGCCGGTAGTAGTCACGCTGGCTGATCGGGTCGTATTTATGATCATGGCAGCGGGCGCACTCGAGCGTCAGCCCCAGCACGGCGGTCCCAAACGTATTGACCCGATCGGCGGCATACTCGGCGCGAAACTCCTCCTCGACGCTTCCCCCTTCGTTGGTCTGGCGGTGGAGGCGATTGAAAGCGGTCGCTAGGGCGGCGTCGCGGGGGGTGGAACCGGAAAGCTGCTCGGCGGGGAGCAAGTCGCCGGCCAATTGCTGGGTGAGGAAGTCATCGTAGGAAAGTCCCGAGGCGAAGGCGTGAATAACCCAATCCCGCCACGGCCAGACGTCGCGATACACATCCGCCTGGTAGCCGTACGTGTCGGCGTAGCGAGCCAAGTCGAGCCACGGTGTCGCCATCCGTTCGCCAAAAGCGGGAGAGGCGAGCAAGCGGTCGACCAGCCGCTCGTAGGCCTGTGGATCGGAGTCCGCAGCGAACCGCTCGACCTCTTCCGGGGAGGGAGGCAGTCCGGTCAGATCCATCGAGAGGCGGCGGATCAGCGAGTGGGGATCGGCGGAGCCGAGTGGCCGCAGTCGCTCGGCCGCGAGTTGGGCCGCGAGCTGGGCTTCGATGAACGCGTCGATCGCACTGGGCGGCGGAGCCCGGTCGGCGGCGGGCGAGGGAACCTCCGGCGAGTGAATCGGCCGCAGCGACCAGTGCTGCTGCCACTCGGCTCCCTCGTCGATCCAGCGGGTGATGCGGGCGATCTCTTCCGGTGAGAGGGCCAGATTCGATTCGGGCGGCGGCATCCGCTCGCTCGGATCATCGCTGGTGATCCGCCGCACCAGCTCGCTCGCCGCAGCGTCGCCGGCAACCACAATCGCCTCCAAGCCGCCACTGTGCGACTGGCGGCTCAGCAGATCGGGCGTGTCGACGCGGAGCTCGGCTTCGCGAGTCGCCGCATCGGGACCATGGCAGAGGGCGCAGCGATCCGAGAGCAACGGCTGGATCTGCGACGTGAAGTCGACGTGGGCTGCACCGTCCGCAGGAGGCTTCGCAGTGGCCGACGGAGGCTCCGCGGTCGCCGTCGCGGGCAGCCCCACGCCGCCCAGAAGCGAAGCGGCCAGGCAGAGGCGAGCGAATCGGAACATGGGGCAGGGGAGGGCTGAGGAAGGGGAGGGAGAGGTTCCATTATAGGTGCTCGCCCCACGCTCAGTACTCAGTACTCAGCACTCAGTACTCAGTTCCCGTTGATCAACTCGGCGACTTTGCGGACCAGTCCGACGGCGTTGATCGGCTTGGTCAATGTCTCGTCGCAACCGGCCGTGAGGGCTTGTTCGAGCTCGGTCTTCATCGCCGCAGCGGTCAGGGCGACGATCGGCCGCTGATAGCCGAGCTCGCGAATGATCCGCACCGCTTGGTAGCCGTTCATGATCGGCATGTGCATGTCCATCAGGATCATGTCGAAGGGTTTCGCTCCATCGCCGCCGCTTTCGGCCTCCCGCACCAGATCGACCGCTTGCCGGCCGTTCTCGGCGATCACGACTTCGGCGCCCGCCTTTTCCAGAAAGTGCCGGGTGATCCGCCACACGTCGCGTTGGTCGTCGGCGACGAGGATTCTTCCGTGCAGCTCGGGGAGCGGCGTCGGCTTCCGCTCCTCGCTCTTCGGCGGCGGGGCGTGTTCGAGCGAATCGATCCACGGCTCGCCAGCGACCGTCACGGGCAGGGTGAGCGTGAACTCGCTTCCTTCCCCTTCGGTACTCTCGGCGGTGATGTCGCCACCGAGCACGCGGGCCAACCGCCGGGAGATCGAGAGCCCCAATCCGGCCCCGCCGAACCGCTGGCCCACGCCCTCTTTGTGCGCCTGGGTGAACGGGCGGAACAGGTCTTTGAGCTTGTCGGGTGAGATTCCGATTCCGGTATCGGAGACGACGAACTTAAGCTCCGATCCGGCATCGGTCGCCGTGCAGGAGATCGTCAAACGAACCGAGCCGGCGATCGTGAATTTGATCGCGTTGCTGAGCAGATTGATCAAGATCTGCTGTAGCCGCGAGCGGTCGGTGGCGATCCTCAGCGGGACCGGTCCCTCGAGTTCGAAGGAGATCGTCACGCCCGCCTGGGTACTTCGCAGGCGGAGCAGTTGCTCGATGTCGTGGATCATCCTGGGCAGGTGGAAGCGGCTCGTTTCGATCTGGAACTTGCCCGCCTCGATTTTGGAGAGGTCCAGGATGTCGTCGATGATCCGCAGCAGATACTGGCCGTTGCGTTTGATCGTCATCAGGTGATCGGCGTCGACCGAATTGCCTTCGAAGATCTGCCGCAGGGCGACGTCGGAGAAGCCGAGGATCGCCGTCATGGGGGTGCGAATTTCGTGACTCATGTTGGCCAAAAATTCGCTTTTGGCTCGGTTGGCGTCCTCAGCCGCGCGGCGAGCTTCGCGCAAATACTGCTCGGCCTGCTTCCGCGCCGTGGTGTCGACCAGGAACACCGAGAGGGCTTCTTCGGTCGGAAAGCAGCGGACTTCGAACCACCGGTTGCGTTCCTCGTACTGCAGCTCAAACCGCGTCGGCTGCTGCGATTCAAAGGTCACCGCAAAGGGCTCGCGGAGGCTGTTGGCGACCGCAGCCGGCAACACCGCCTCGATCGGCTGGCCGATGAGTTTTTCGCTCGGCTGGTCGAACAGGTCCTCGGCCGCGGGGTTGATGTACAGCAGGCGACCGTCGGAGTCGAGCGAAAAGAAGGCGTCGGTCAGGCTCTCGAGCACGCGGCCGACCAGATTCTCGCTCCGCTGCAGCTGAGCCTCGCTGTGACGGACCGCCGCCTCGGCGTTGATCAATTCGGTGACGTCGTGCTGGATGCCAACGAAGTGGCTGATCCGACCGTCGGGTTGGCGGACCGGGGTGATCTGCAGGTCGTTATGGAAGGTGCTGCCGTCCTTGCGGTAATTGATCAGCAAGCTCCGGCAGCTCTGCCCGGCTTGGATGGCTTCGCGAATTTTTTGAATCTTGTTGCGATCGGTTTTCGGTCCCTGCAAGAACCGGCAATTGCGGCCGATAACTTCCTCGGAACTGTAGCCGGTCAGCTGATGGAAGCCTTCGTTGGCATAGATGATCGGCATGTCTTCGCCGAGCGCGTCGACGACGATGACCCCGTTGACCGCGGCGTCGATCGCCCGCGTCCGCAGCCGCAGTGCCTCCTCGGTCTGCCGCAGCACCGAAATGTCGACGAGCATCACGATCACCCCGGAGATCGTCCCGCCCGAATGATAAGGCAGCAGTTGCAGCAACGAGGGGCGACCGAGCGGGTCGACCACTTCGCTCTGGTGCGGAGGTTCGCCGGCGAGCACGCTGCGAGCCGCGGTGGCCAAATCGACTTGGTCGATCACCGGGGCGAGGGTCTCGATCCGGCGCCCCAAATCCCCCTCGGCCAATCCCAACGTTTCCGCGATCCGCGGCGTCATCCGCCGCAGCCGCAGCTCCTCGTCGAAAAATAGGACCCCGACGTCGGTCGCGGCCAGCAGATTCTCCATGTCGTTGGTCAACTCGATCAGCTCGTCGTTGCGGCGCTGCGTTTCCGAATTGACCGAGTGCAGCTCTTCGTTGACCGAATGCAGTTCCTCGTTGGTGCTCTGCAATTCCTCGTTGCTGCTGGTCAGCTCCTCATTGGTGCTCTGCAATTCCTCGTTGGTCGTCTCCAGCTCTTCGATCGACGCGCGCAGGTTCTCCCGCGTCCGCTGCAGTTCGGCTTCGAGCGACTGCACATGGCGGCGGCGAAGCTCCTCGACGTCGAGCCGTTCCTCGTCGATGCGAGCCTTTGGAGCGCGAGTCCCCTCGCTGGGAGCTTCGTTGCGAGAGCCTTCGGCCGCCGGGGCTGAACCGGTCTCGAGCCCTTGGGTCGCGGGCGGGGCGGAGCCCTCGGCGGGGGTTGCGCCGTCGAAGAGGATCAGATAGTGGGGGGTCCCCGCCGTCTCCTGGGGAACCGGTTCGACGACCACGTCGAAGGATTCTCCGGCGGCTTGCAAGCGTCCGTAGCGGACGACGGTACCGCGTTGGCGGGCGTGGTGCAGGGCGGCGTTCAAGGGGCTGCGGAGCTCCTCGACGACCAATTCCTGCAGCGTCGTACCGACGCGCCCGCGGCCGATCCGCACCCAGCGGTCAGCCGCCCCGAAGACTTGCAGCACGCCTCCCTGCTCGTCGACCAGCAGGGCCGGCGGCATGAATCGCTCGAGCAGCCAGTCGTAGCTGCGGACCAGGTTGCGCTCCCGCGGCGGCCGGCCGAAGTTCCCCTCGTGGAGCGCGGCTTCGGGCCTGGAGCGGGTCAGGGGAAAGTTGAGCTGGTTGGGGAGCCGCACATCGCGTCGCTTGCGAAACAGCTTCCAGTGGCTGTCGAGAGCCGTGAATTCGCTCCGCAGACTCCCGGGAGATTCGCTCGGCCCGAGCCACAACACCCCCTCGGTGTTGAGCGCAAAGTGGAACCGCCCCAGGACCCGCTGCTGGGCGGGATCCTGGAGATAGATCAACAGATTGCGGCAGGTCAGCAGATCGATGTTCGTAAACGGCGCATCATGTGCCACGTTGTGCGGGGCGAACACGATCCGTTCGCGGATCGCTTTGCAAATTTGAAACGAGCCGGGGCGGTCGACCAGCTCGCTGAAAAATCGCTCCCGCCGCCGCTCGCTGAGCCCTCGCAGGTCGGTTTCGGTGTAGATTCCGAGCGAGGCTTTTTTCAGTGCCTGGCGATGGATGTCGGTGGCAAAAATCTTGAACTTCGCCGGCTTCTCCACCGCCTCGAAGGCTTCGCACAGGAGCATTGCCAGCGAATACGCCTCCTCGCCGGTCGCACAGCCGGCGACCCAGGCGCGAAGCTCCCTCGGCTCGCCCGCTTCCCCACCCTCGCCACTTTCCGCGCGACTCTCCCTACGACTCTCGCCACGACTCTCCCCGCGATTCTCCACGCCGGCGATCAGCTGGGGGATCACCGTCCGGGCGAGCAATTCATAGCCATCGGCATCGCGGAAGAAATCGGTCACCCCGATCAACAGGTCGTGCTGCAGAGCGTCCCGCTCGTCGGGATCCTCCGACAGTCGCTGCGTGTACTCGTCGAGGTCCTCGATCCCGCGGAGCTTCATCCGGCGCTGCAGCCGCCGCCCGATGGTCGAGCCCTTGTACTCGCGAAAGTTAATTCCCGAGTGCTGTTGGAGCAGATTGAAAATGCCTTCGAGATGTTCGCGGCTGAAGTCGGGACCAAAGGCCCCTTTGAGTTCGGCTTTGTTCGTTCCGGCGGCGTAGCTGGCCAAGGCGGAAGCGATTTGCTCGGGCGGGAGGACCAGATCAACACAGCCGGTCGCTTGGGCATTGAGCGGCATCCCGTTGAAGGTCGCCGTCTGCTCGTCCTGGCAGAGCACCAGTCCGCCGCTGCGGGCGACGTCCTGAAGTCCCTGCGAGCCATCGCTGCCGGTCCCCGAAAGCACGACCACCGCTCGCAGAGAGCGGGAGTCCGAGGCGAGCGATTGAAAGAAGCGGTCGATCGGCAAATTCAGCCCGCCGCCGGTCGTCTTGTCGGTCAGCCGCAGCACATCGCCATCGAGCACGACCTCCTTGCGGGGCGGGAGCAGATGGAGCGTGTTGGGCTCGACGGCGTCGCCGCTGGCGATGACCCGCACCGGCATCTGCGTCTGCCGCCCAAGCAACTCGCCCATGTGGCTGCGAAAGTCGGGGGAGAGGTGCTGGACGATCACGAACGCCAATCCGGTGTCGGTTGGCATCTCAGCGAACAGTGCTTCGAGCGCCATCAGACCACCTGCTGACGCACCGACTCCCACCACTCCGCATTTCGCTCGCTCGCTCCCGCCGCCCGCCTCGCTGCTCGCCTGGAGATTTGCGGCGGTCGCGGAGGGGTCGGGCGGGGAGCCGTCGGCGGGCGAAGATTTTGATGTAGGCATCAACTCTCAATCGGTAAAACCATGACGGGAGACCGTCTCGCGTAGAGCATTCGTTGGGCCAGCTCGCAGCCACGGCGGCCCCTGCATTCTAACCTTCGCGCCGCCCGTCTTTGCGATCCGCCCCTTTTGGCCGCCATTCTGGCATCGTGTTTGCCGCATTCCGAGCAACAACGCGTCGCCCCCCTATCGTCCTGCCCACTAACTGTGCGCGACCGCGAAACTCACCGTCTTTCGATTGGGCAGGCAGTTCCTCGTATCAGGATGGATGACATGCTTCACCACTCTCTTCAAGGCTGGTTGACACCGGCCCTCGCGGGATTGGCGATTCTCGCCTCCGCGAACCCAGCCCCCGCACAGCAGGCCTCCGCACAGCAGGCCCCCGCACAGCGGGATCGAGCCGAGCGAGCCCAGCGGCCCGAAGCCCAGCGGCCCGAAGCCCAACGGGGCGAAGTCCAGGCGCTGACGATTCCCTCAGCGGAATTGCTGCGGCTCTCGGCCGACGTGCCGGCGGAGATCCGCGCTGGCGAACAGTTCAGCTATCGGGTCACCGTCAGCAATCAATCGGACAACATCACGCTGCACAACGTCAAGATCGAGCAGAAACCGGCCTCCTCGGTCTCGGTCCAGAGCGCCAGCATGCAAGGCCGCCAGCAACAGCAGCAGCAAGATCAGCAACAGGACCAAGAGCAGCAGGACCAAGAGCAACAGGGCCAGCAGCAGGACAAGAACCGCTGGACGATCGACCAGCTGGGTCCGGGCGAGTCGCGGACGATCGAAGTGCAGGCCACCGGCAACGAGCAGGGTCAAGCCGACACCTGCTTCATGATCACCTCCTACACGCCCTCGCTGTGCGTCACGACGAAAGTCGTCAAACCGCAACTGGAGCTGACCAAGAATGCGCCGGAACAGATCAATATCTGTGACCCGCTGCAGTTCGTGTACACGGTCAAGAACCCGGGCACCGGCGACCTCGAGTCCTTCATCGTTCGCGACCAGCTCCCCGAGGGGATCGAAACCGAGAGCGGCAAGGCGAGCCTCGAATTCCGCCTCGACGACGGCCTCAAAGCGGGCGAGACCCGGGAATTCGTCGCCAATCTGGTAGCGACCCGCGCCGGCACGTTCAGCAGCCCGGCGACCGCCGAATCGGCCGACGGGGAACTGCAAAACCGCAGCCGCGCCCCTGAAACCCGCGTCGTCCAGGCCGATCTGGCCGTGGCCGTCGATGGCGATCGCCGCGTCTATGGCCGCCAAACGGTCAACTACACCGCGCGGATTACCAACACCGGCAACGCTCCGGTCGAGAACGTGATGGTCGCGCTCAACCTCCCCGAACAGGCGCGGTTGATCGACATCGGTCAGATGCGGATGAGCGACCAGAAGGTCCAGCCGAGCGGCCAGCAAGGTCGGCAGAATGACCCGCAGCAGCAGCCGACTCCGGCGGTCAGCGAACAGGCCCAAAACCAGCAGCAGGACCAAAACCAGCAGCAGGACCAAAACCGGCAGCAGGAAATGCAGTTGGTGACGGCTGAGGAAATGCGGATCGAGCGGCTCGAGCCGGGTCAGACCATCGCGTTCGATTACGCTCTTCGCCCGCAAGGTCTTGAGGAGATCAAGACGCAGGTCGTCGCGATGCACCGCTGCCCCGGCGACCGCGACCGTGACGAAGCTGTGGCCCTGACCCGCAGCATGGCGATGGCGACCACCCGCGTCGTGCTCCTGCCCGACTTGATGGTCAGCCTCGTCGACAACGAAGGGACCGTTCCGCAAGGGAGCGAAGTGACCTACTTCTTGACCGTCCGCAACCAGGGAGAAGCGCCGGCCAAGAACGTCAGCGTCTCGGTCGAATTGCCCGAGCAACTCGAGCTGGTTAACGCCGATGGCCCGAGCGAAGCCGAATCGAGCCAAGGCAGCATGACCTTCGCGCCGATCGAAGAGCTCGGACCGGATCAGCAGGTCCGCTGGATCATCACCACCAAAGCGACCGGTGAGGGTGAGATTCGCGTCAACGCGAAGGTCAGCACCGACGACCTCGAGCGTCCGATCAATACCGAAGAGCCGACGGTTCTGCTCGGCGAAAACGAAAGCCAGCAGTCGCAGGACTAACCGTCCGGCCCACAGCAGCCTGAGCTCAAGCAGCTCCCCTGCCTGACTCAGCTCGCTTCCCACTGACCGCCTCGGCACCGGCCGAGGCGGTCATTTTTTTGCCCCACTCTCCTCGTGTTGGAGCCCGATCATGACAACCCTCCGCTTCCTTCGCTCCGCTTGCCGCCGGCAACTCGTGGGCAGCAGTTGCTTGGCCGCTACAGTGCTGCTAGCCATCGCGGCGGGCTGCGGCGAAGTCGTGCAGGAAAACAAGGATCTGCAAATGGACCGGCGGCAAGTCGACACCTATGCCGACGATCCGGAAGCAGATTCCGCAGACCAGACGCTGATTGAGCCGCTCGGAGAAGAGGACTGAAGAACTTGGCACGTGCGTTGCTACCGAGTGGCCTCCAAACGGTTCGCAGCCCGCATCGCGGGAACTCACCCTTGCTCAGCACAGGAAGACAGTTTGATGAAGATGCAGAAAAAATGGTTCAGCGTTCTCGGTTCGTTGGCCCTGGCCGGATTGCTCCTCGGATGCGAAGACGCCGCGGATGAGGTTCAGGACGAGCGCGAAGATGTGATCGAAGCCCGCGAAGACCTGGAACAGGCGGAGCAGCAACCGGGAGCGTTGGACCCGACTCCGACGAACGAAGGGATCTTTACCGAATCGCCGGCCGAAGAGCGCCGTGAAGCGGCAGAGGATCTGCAAGAAGAGCAGCAAGAGCTGAATGAAGCTCAACAGGACCTGGAGCAAGAGCAGGCGGAAGAGCGAGCCGAAGCGGCCGAGGAGGCTGCGGAAGCCACGACGCCCGCCCCGGCAGAACCGCTCGAGCCGGCTGCTGAGGACGCCGAAGAGGTTACCGAAGACGTGGTCGAGCAACCGTAACTGAAACGGCTGCGCTGACAAACTTCGCTGCCCCCCCGTTCATTGCCCCTCGGGATCTCAGCACCTTTCGGCTGCTGAGACCTGAGAAGTGATCGGGGGGTTGCTGCGTTGGAGGGCAGGGGTGGCGCGGAGCGCGTCGACCCCGACCGCAACAGGGCGGGCCGACTGGGAGAGGGCGGTCGATTGACCTGCGGACGGTTTCACCGGACAATCGATCGTTCCCATTCCTTCGAATCGCAACGATCGCCCCCGACGCCTTTATGAGCCCCGTCTCTCCCGACGTGCCCTCTTCCGGCGCGCCTTCTTCCGGTGCGTCCAACCGCCCCCAGTGGCCCGATGCCCGCGGGCGATTCGGTGCGTTCGGGGGACGCTTTGTTCCGGAAACGCTGACCGCCGCCCTCGACCAGCTCTCGGCCGAGTACGAGCAGGCGAAGCGAGATCCCGAGTTCCAGCAGGAGCTCGAAGGGCTGTTCAAAACCTTCGTCGGCCGCCCTTCGCCGCTGTATCACGCCAAACGGCTCTCGTCCCTGGTCGGTGGAGCCCAGATCTGGCTCAAGCGCGAAGACCTCAACCACACCGGCGCCCACAAGATCAACAACACGCTCGGCCAGGCTCTGCTGACGATCCGGATGGGCAAAAAGCGGGTCATCGCCGAGACCGGTGCGGGCCAGCACGGGGTGGCGACCGCCACGGCCTGCGCCCACTTTGGCATCCCCTGCGTCGTCTACATGGGTGCCGAGGACGTGCGGCGTCAGAAGCCGAACGTGTTCAGCATGAAACTGCTCGGCGCCGAGATCCGCCCGGTGGAAAGCGGCTCGCGGACCCTTCGCGACGCGGTCAACGAAGCGATGCGAGACTGGATGGCCTCGGTCGCTGAGACGCATTACATCATCGGCAGCGTGATCGGTCCGCACCCATTTCCGATGATGGTCCGTGACTTCCAAGCGGTCATCGGCCGCGAGACCCGCGCCCAGAGCCTCGAGCAGATCGGTCGGCTGCCCGACTGCGTCGTCGCCTGCGTCGGCGGGGGGAGCAACGCGGCCGGGATGTTCTACCCGTTCATCGAAGACACCGAAGTGCGGTTGGTGGGAGTTGAAGCGGGGGGCCGCGGGGCATCGGCTGGCGAGCATGCCTCGCCCCTCTCGTTCGGAACTCCTGGAGTGCTGCATGGCTCCTACAGCTACGTCCTGCAGGACGAAGACGGGCAAACCTGCGACGTGCATTCGATGAGTGCCGGCTTGGACTATCCGGGCGTGGGCCCCGAGCACAGCCACTGGAAAGACAGCGGACGAGTCGACTACGTCAGTTGCCGCGACGACGAAGCCCTCGGCTCGTTCGACAAACTCGCTCGCAACGAAGGGATCATGGCGGCGTTGGAAAGTTGCCATGCGGTTGCCAAGGCGCTGGAGGTGGCCGCCACCATGCCCGCGGATCAACACCTGGTGATCTGCCTCTCGGGGCGCGGCGACAAGGACGCCATGGAACTGGCTCGTCTGCGTGGCGAGTCGCTCGAATAGGTTTCACGCAAGCCGCAGCGTCTGCAAGTGGTCGCTTCCGCTGCCACGATGCTCTCGGTCTCCCCCTCCCTCCCTAAATACGCATGTCCGACGTCGACGTCCTGTTTGCCAGGCTCCGCTCCGAGGGCCGCAAGGCTTTGCTTCCGTTCATCTCCGCGGGCGATCCCGACATCGAGACGACTGCGGCGATCATCCGCACGCTCGCCGAGGCCGGTGCGGACATGTGCGAGGTGGGGGTTCCCTACAGCGATCCGATTGCCGACGGGCCGGTGATTCAGGCTTCGTATCAGCGGGCCCTGGAGAGCGGATTTCGGCTGAGCCAGCTGTTCGAGCTCGGCGAGTCGCTCCGCAGCGGCTCGCCGCAGCCGCCGCTGAGTCTGCCGATGGTCACCATGGTCAGCTACTCGATCATGCTCCGGACCGGGATTGAGGCCTACGTCCGTCGCGCCGTGGCAGCGGGCTACAGCGGTGCGATCGTTCCCGACTTGCTCGTTGAGGAAGCGGACGAAGCGGCCCGGATCTGCCGCGCCCACGACTTTAGCCTCGTCCAGCTGGTCACGCCCACGAC
The DNA here is from genome assembly GCF_010367455.1 of Candidatus Laterigemmans baculatus. Taxonomy (GTDB): domain Bacteria; phylum Planctomycetota; class Planctomycetia; order Pirellulales; family Pirellulaceae; genus Laterigemmans; species Laterigemmans baculatus. The sequence continues at coordinate 20,522 of NZ_WRPR01000134.1, forward strand.
GCCTCGCGATCGGCAGCTGCGGATCGCCGAGTTGTCGAGCGGATTTTTGTACGTCGTCTCGGTCACCGGGATCACTGGCGAGCGTCGCGAGTTACCCCCGAGCCTGCTCGAGAACGTCGGCTGGTTGCGGGAGCAGACCGAGTTGCCAATCTGCATTGGTTTCGGGATCAGCGGTCCGGAGCAAGTCCGGCAGCTCGCCCCGGTCGCCGACGGATTGATCGTCGGCTCGGCCTTCGTCCGCCGGATCGCCGCCGCGCACGATGGCCGCGCGGCGATGCTCGAAGATGTCAAAGCCTTCGCCGAAGAATTGATTCAGGCGATGCGCGAGCCCGTGGGGCTTGCTTCCAAGCGAACTCAGTAACGGAGAAACTCAGTCCCGATGCGATATTCACTCTCTGCCGCCGCGCTGCTCAGCCTCACCCTGCATCTTGGCTGCAACCGCTCGCCGGCGCCGGAAGGTCCGGCCGTCGAAGATCAGGGTTCCGCGGCGACTCAGGAAGTTGTCCCAGCCGCCCCGAGCGTGCCCGACGACGCGGCGGTCGTTGCGGCGATCGAAGCGAACAGCGGCGCGGTCGTCCGCCGCAGTGGAGAGAACATCGTCGAGCTGAATCTGCTCGGGCTTTCGCCGGCGGACAACGAATCGCTCGTGGAAGAATTCGCTTGGGCTGCCGGTCTGCCTAGGCTCGAGACGTTGATCGCTTCGGGACCGGGAATTACCGACGAAGCGGCTTTGCTGCTGGCGGACCATCCGGCCCTTTCGGTGATCCGCTTTGATAAACGCAGCCTGGTCGGAGACGAGGGGATTGCCGTGATCGCCGCGCTGCCCCGGCTCACCGACATCAGCCTCGAGCGGTCGGAGATCACCGACGAGTCGCTCAAGTCGCTCTCGGCCAGCGAGACGCTGCTGCGGATCCGCGCCCCGCGGACCAAGCTGACCGACGCCGGCGTCAAACACCTCGAGCAGACCGAACAGCTTGAGTTGCTCGACCTGCTCGAGTGCACCGGAATCTCCGACGCCTCGCTCGCCTCGGTAAGCGGGCTGACCAATCTACGGAATCTCCGCGTCTTCGGCGGGGCGGTCACCGACGAAGGCATGCCCCACCTCTCGGGATTGACCAACTTGGCCGCGCTCGGCCTGCAGTACGCCAACGTCACCGACGAAGGTGTCCGGCATCTCGAAGGGCTCAAGAATCTCAAGGAGATCAACCTCTACGGGACGAGCATCACTGACGCCGCGCTCCCGTCGCTGGCCAAGATGCCCAAGCTGGCCAAGGCCCGGCTCCGCGAGACTGGCATTCGTGGTGAAGACGCGGCGGCGTTCGCGGAGATGCAGGCGATGCGGGACTTGGATCTGAGCGAATGCCCGGTCCAGGACGCGGCACTGGAGCACATTGGCAAGATCAGCCAACTCCGGGCGCTGAACCTCTGGAACACCGAAGTCACCGATGCGGGCGTCGCTGAACTGGCCGAGCTCAAAGAACTGACGCAGCTGAATCTCGACAACGTGTGGGATGTGACCGATGCGTCGCTCGACACCATCGCCCAGCTTCCCAAGCTCCAGCTGCTGCACCTCGGCGGAACGGGAATCTCCGACGAAGGGTTGCCCAAACTGTACGGGCTGAAAAATCTGCGAACGCTGTTCATCACCCGCACCGCGGTCTCGAACGAGGCGTACGAAGAACTTCAAGCGAAGATGCCCTGGGTCACCCGGATCGAATTCTGAGCCCGGAGTACTGAGTGCTGAGGACTGAGTACTGAGTACTGGCTCTTGGGCTCTAAGTAGAAGCTCCGGTTGCCGAGCCGTATAATCCGTCAGTGTTCGTCTGACGACTAATCCTGCTGCCGATTTCCTCGCTCCCCGAAATCCCCCTCGCGCATGCCTGTCCCCGAAGCCCAATCCGCCGCGGTGGCCAACCCCGCGGGGCTGCTGGAGCGTTTTGGGCTCGAGTCGTTTCGGCCCGGTCAGGACGACGTGGTCGGCGCGGTGCTCGGCGGCGAGGACGTGTTGTGCGTGATGCCGACCGGCGGCGGCAAGAGCCTCTGCTACCAGCTGCCGAGTTTGGCGCTCACCGGGACGACGATCGTCGTCTCTCCGCTGATTGCGCTGATGAAGGACCAGGTCGATACGCTCCGCCAGCGGGGCATCTCGGCCGCCTTGATCAACAGCACGCTCTCGGCGGCCGAGCAGTCCGAGGCGATGGAGCAGATGGCGGCCGGGACGTTCGACCTGGTCTACATCGCTCCGGAGCGGCTGCGGAACAGTCGCTTTCTCGAAGCGCTCGAGCGCGTCAAGGTTTCGTTGCTGGCGGTCGACGAGGCGCACTGCATCAGCGAGTGGGGGCATGACTTTCGCCCCGACTACGCGCGGCTCGGCAAGTTTCGCGAGCGGTACCTCGGCGACGTGCAGACGATCGCCCTGACGGCCACCGCCACGCCGACGGTTCGCGAGGACATCTGCCAGCTCCTGCACTTGAAAGCGCCGCGGCATTTCGTGACCGGCTTTGGTCGCAAAAACCTGCGGTTCGCCGTCGAACACTGCAAAGGGGACCGCGACAAAGATGCGTGGCTGACCGAATACCTCGCCCACCAGCGGGGCGCGGGAATCATCTACGCGGCGACGCGGAAGCGGTGCGAGGAGCTGGCCGGCTGGCTGCCCGAAAAAGTCCGGCGACCGATCGGCGTCTACCATGCAGGGCTCGAGCCCGCCCAGCGGCAGGCGGTCCAAGAGCAGTTCATGTCGGGCAAGCTCTCGGCGATCGTGGCGACCAACGCCTTTGGGATGGGGATCGACAAATCGGACCTGCGGTTCGTCGTCCACTACAACATGCCCGGGACGCTCGAAGCGTACTACCAGGAGGCGGGCCGCGCCGGCCGCGATGGGCTGCCGAGCGAGTGCGTGTTGCTGTTCAGTTACTCGGACCGCCACATCCAAGAGTTTTTCATCGAGAACCGCTATCCCACCGCGGAACTCGTCCACAAGGTCTACCGCTATCTGCTCTCGCGAACCGAGGACCCGATCGAGTTGACGCTCGCCCAGGTCCGCGACGCGGTCGAGAAAGAGGCTTCGCCCGAAGCGATTGGAACGGCCGAGACGCTGCTCGGCCGCGCCGGGGTCCTCAAGCGTTTAGATAGCAGCAGCAATCAGGCCGTGTTGCGGATCGATAGCGACCTGCCGACGCTGCTCGATTTGCTGCCGCGCGAAGCCAAAGTCCGCCGCCGCGTGATGCGAGCGGTGGAAAAAATCGTCGGCTCGCGGCGCTATGAGGATGTGTACGTGCGACCGCAGCGGATTTGCGAGCTGGCCGAAGTCAACCGCGACCAGCTCTCGCGGGTGATGCGAGAACTCTCGGGGCTGAAGGCGTTTGACTACGTGCCTCCGTTCCGTGGCCGCGCCGTGCACCTGCTCCGCCACGACCTGGCGTTCGCGGATCTGCAGATCGATTTCGACGAGCTCGAACGGCGGAAACGGGCCGAGTACGACAAACTCGAAGCGGTGATCAGCTTTGCTCGCACCGCCCACTGCCGCCAGCGCGAGATCCTGCACTACTTCGGCGACGCCGGCGAGCGGGAGTGCGGCTCGTGCGATCGCTGCCAACCCCAGCGTCCCCCGCAGCTCAGCGGCTCGGGGGCCGCGGAGGCGGCGGCAGCGACGGCCCCGGCCACGTCGAACGCCAAGACCGTCCCGAGCGACGACCCGGCGCTGGTCCGTGGGCTGCAAATCGCCCTCAGCGGAGTGGCCCGGACCCATGGGCGGTTCGGCAAAGGACTGGTCGCCCAAATGCTCTGCGGCTCGCAGAACAAGAAGATCCAGCAGTGGAAGCTGAACCGCTTGAGCACCTACGGGATGCTCTCCGGGTTGAAGCAAACCCAGGTCAGCGAAGTCCTCGACGCGCTGACCGAAATCGGCTTGCTGACGCAGGTCGAGGTCGATCAGCGGCGTCCCACGATCCATCTGACCGACTCGGGCAAAGCGGTGATGCTCGGCCGCCAGAGCGTCCCGAGCGTGCTCAAGCTGCCTTACCCCCTGGCAAAACGTCTGGCCGCGATCGCCTCCCGCCTCGAGCCGGGCGACGTCGCCAGCCGCTCGGCTGCGGTCAGCGATGAGGGCCAAGCCGAGGCGGGGAGCGAGAGCGGTGCAGGGCAGGGCGAGGCGGATCCGGAAACGGTCGCCCTGGTCGACCGCCTGCGGCACTGGCGGCGGCGAGTCGCAGCGGCAGCCGGACTGCCCGCCTTCCGCATCCTGACCAACGCGACCCTCCAGCGGATCGCCGAACAGCAACCGAAATCGGTCGGCGAACTCGAGCAGATCAAAGGCATCGGGCCCTCCACGATCGAGGAATACGGCTACGATCTCATCGAGCTGGTCGTCCACAGCAGCCCCGCCGAAAAACCAGAAGCGAGTGGCGAGGAGTCCGAGGCGAGCGGCGAGGAGCCCGAGGCGAGTGCCGAGGAGCCAGAGGAGAGTGGCGAGGAGCCGGAGGCGAGTGGCGAGGAGCCAGAGCAGGAGCCAAAGCAGGAACAGGAGCAGGCGTTGGACGCGGGGTCGGCGGCGACGGCTCCGCGGGCCCAACCGGGCTACTGGACCTGGCGGCTGCTCAATGACGGCTACAGCGCCGAGGACGTGGAGTCGATCCGACGGATCGATCGCGAACGGCTGCTCGACGATCTGCTCGAGCAGGCGCGGCGGGGCCGTCCGGTCGCGCTCGATTGGGTGCGGACGGGCTCGCCCGGGAGCGGTCCGGCGGCTCCAAACGCCGCCGGGGGGGCTGTCGAGCGGCGATTGGTCGAACTCGCGCAGTTGATCCTTGGCGGCGGCCGCGGTTAGGCAATCCAGGCGGCGACCGCTACAATAGCGGCCGCCGAACCGGTACGCTTTCAATCTTCCGGCGACCGGACGCGGGAAAGGGCGCCGGAAAATTTGGAGGCGAAGAAAGGCTGGAGATGGAGAAATCGGACAAAGAACCGCGGACCAGTGGTGGTGGTGAAGCCAACGCCCCGCGACGCAATAACAGCACCTGGCTGATCTTCTTGGTGATCGCCGGGATCGCAGCGATCCTGTTCCTGAGGGGCGAAACTCCCAAAACTCCGATTCCCTACAGTTTTTTCCAGCGCGAGCTGGAGCGGGGGAATATCGAGAGCGTCCAGATCGCCCCGGACCGCGCGACCGGCCGCTTCAAGACGGCCCCGCTGGCGCCGCAGGTGTATCGCGACGGTCAGCTGATCCAACCCAAGGGTCCCGACGGCAAGCCGCTCGACGCGCTCGATGAATTCGAGGTGGTCCTGCCGCAGGGCCGCGACGTGATCGACCGGCTGACCACCCAGCTCGAAGCGAACGACGTCTACTACGAAGCGGTCCCGGCGGACAATACCTTCGAGATCGTCTACATGGCGTTGCTCTTTGGGTTGCTGCTCGGCGTGCCGCTGTTCTTCATCATGATGCTGCGGCGGACCCGCAACGACATGATGGGAGGGGGCGGGTTTCTTTCGGGCTTCAGCAAGAGCCCCGCCAAGCGCTACGAAGGGGCCGACCAGATCATCACCTTCAAGGATGTCGCCGGTCTCGAAGGGGTCAAAGCCGACCTGCAAGAGATCGTCGATTACCTGAAGAGTCCCGAAAAGTTTCGCAAGCTCGGCGGCCGCGTTCCCCGCGGCGTGCTGCTCAACGGACCGCCGGGAACGGGCAAGACGCTCCTGGCTCGCGCTGTGGCCGGGGAAGCCAACGCACCGTTCTTCTCGGTCAACGGTTCGGAATTCATCCAGATGTTCGTCGGCGTCGGAGCGAGCCGCGTCCGCGACTTGTTCAAGACCGCGAAGGAACAGAGCCCGGCGATCATCTTCATCGACGAGATCGATGCCGTCGGCCGCCAGCGTGGTGCGGGACTCGGCGGCGGGCACGACGAGCGCGAGCAGACGCTGAACCAGATCCTCGGCGAGATGGACGGCTTTAGCCCCAACCAAGCGGTGATCGTGGTCGCGGCGACCAACCGTCCCGACGTACTCGACCCGGCGCTACTGCGTCCCGGCCGCTTCGACCGCCACGTGACCGTCGGTCGCCCCACGCTCAAAGGCCGCGAAGAGATCTTCAAAGTTCACGTCCGCGATGTGCCGCTGGCCGATGACGTCGATCTGCATCGCTTGGCTGCCGGCACGGTCGGCTTGACCGGTGCCGACATCCGCAACCTCGTCAACGAAGCGGCCCTCTGGGCGGCTCGCAACGACAAGCAAGAAGTCACGATGGAGGACTTCGACTACGCCCGCGACAAAATCTTGATGGGGGCCAAGCGGGAAGAAGTCCTGCAGGAAAGCGAGAAGGAAAAGACCGCCTACCACGAAGCCGGCCACACCCTGACCGCGTGGCATTTGGACGGTGGAAACATCGTCCATAAAGTCACCATCATCCCCCGCGGCCGGGCCCTTGGCGCCACGCAGTACCTGCCGGTCGAGGATCGCTTGAGCATCTCCAAGCGCGAACTCGAGGACCAATTGATCGTGCTGCTCGGCGGCCGCGCCGCGGAGAAAATCATCTACGACGAAACGACGGTCGGGGCCGAGAACGATCTGGAGCGAGCCACCAGCATCGCCCGCCGCATGGTCACCCACTGGGGAATGAGCCCCAAGCTCGGGCCGGTCAGCTACAAGACTTCCGACGAGGATCCCTTCCTCGGCCGCGAGATCCACCAACAGCGGCATTTTAGCGAGCATACGCAGGAAACGATCGACGAAGAGGTGGCGCGGATCCTGCACCAAGCCGCCGAAGGTGCGGAAAAAATGCTCACCGACCGCCGCGAAGAACTGGAGCGATTGACCCGCGCGTTGATCGAACGCGAAGAGCTCAGCGAAGCCGAGATCACCGACCTGATCGGGCCCTCGATCCACGCCCGCCGCTCCCAGCGGAACGGAAAGCCCGAAACGGTCATGGCTCCGGAGAGCGCGGCGGACCATTCCCCGGGGCCCATCGTTCCCCAACGCAGCGATGCGAACGAGAACGATTCCGAAGCAAGCTGAGCCTCCATGGCCAAACGCCACTCCCAAAAACTCCGCGCCGAGTTTCGCAAAAAGCACCAAGGTCGCGTGCGAAAGCGCGATTTGACGCGGAAGTTCCACGAGGGGAATGAGACCGAACTCGACGACGTCATCCAGAGCGAACGGGTCAGCGGCAAAGGGGAACTGACTCGCAAGCGGACCGTCCTCGGCAGCGATTCGGCTCCCGACGAGGCCGCCGGCATGTCGGTCCGCCTCGACGATGGCTCGACCGCCATCGGAGGCCGCGTGCTCAGCGTCCATGGGCTGCAAAGCCGCGTGCTCGGCGACGACGGCCGGCTCTACTCCTGCGCGGTCCGGCAGCTCCTCAAATCGCTCAGCACCGATCAGCGGCACGTCGTCGCGGCCGGAGATCGCGTCGTCGTCCGACCCGAGTCGGAGACCAGCGGCATGATCCACTCGGTGCAGCCTCGCAGCAGCACGCTCTGCCGCACCAGCCGCGGTCGCCAACATGTGATCGTCAGCAACGTCGATTGCCTGCTGATCGTCGTCAGCGCTGCCCAGCCCGATCTGAAGCCGGGACTCGTCGATCGCTTCCTGCTGACCGCCGAACGGTTTGAGATCCGCCCGGTGATCTGCATCAACAAAGTCGACCTGGTCGATCAAGCGACGCTCCAGCCGGTCGCCGGCGTCTTCGCCCAGCTCGGCTATCCGGTGCTGCTGACCTCGGCCGCCACAGGGCAGGGGATCGAGTACCTGCGGGCCCTGGTGCACAATCGCGAAGCGGCCCTGGCCGGGCAGAGCGGCGTCGGCAAGAGCAGCCTGCTCAACGCCGTCGAACCCGAGTTGGGACTGCGCGTCGGCGAGGTCAGCCGCGAGAACGACAAAGGCAAACATACGACCACCGCGGCCGAACTGATTCCGCTCCGCAGCGGCGGCTTTGTCGTCGATACGCCGGGGATTCGGCAGTTCCAGTTGTGGGACATTACGGCCGAGGAAGTCGCCGGGTTGATGCCCGACCTGCGGCCGTATGTGAGCCACTGCCGCTATCCCAACTGTCGACACTTGGCCGAAGACGCCTGCGCGGTCAAGGAAGCCGTAGCCGACGGACGGATCGATGCTCGTCGCTACGACAGCTACTGCCATCTGATCGAAGAGGAATTGGCCTGAGCCCGCGCTGTCAGAAAACCCGCAACGACAACCTCCCCGGGGGGAGGGTAATGCCAAAAGGGAGTTTTCTGACAGAGCCTAGCTGGACAGCGCCACTTTGGATTGGTTCGGAGCAGGACGGCTCGCGGAAAAATCGTTTAACGGCAAGCCGAAGGCG
>NZ_WRPR01000135.1 GCF_010367455.1 Candidatus Laterigemmans baculatus
CGCAGATGGGATTGTGCGTGTCCTTCTGGCCTATCTGCGTTCTCCGCGTGATCTGCGGTCGCTGTCTTTTCTGGACCGAGCAGACGGTTGGGGAGGCAGCGTAGTGGCGATTGCAGCGTGGGAAGTTGGACCACGGATAACGCGGATGTCGCAGATGGGATTGTGCGTGTCCTTCTGGCTTATCTGCGTTCTCCGCGTGATCTGCGGTCGTTGTCCTTCCTGGACCGAGCGAACGGCTGGCGATGCAGCGTGGTGGCGATTGCAGTGGGGGAAGTTGGACCACGGATAACGCGGATGCCGCAGATGGGAGTGTGCGTGTCCTTCTGGCATATCTGCGTTCTCCGCGTGATCTGCGGTCG
>NZ_WRPR01000136.1 GCF_010367455.1 Candidatus Laterigemmans baculatus
CGCAGATAAGCCAGAAGGACGCGCACAACCCCACCTGCGACATCCGCGTTATCCGTGGTCCAACTTCCCCCGCTGCAATCGCCACCACGCTGCATCGCCAGCTGTCTGCTCGGTCCAGAAAAGACAGCGACCGCAGATCACGCGGAGAACGCAGATAAAGTGACAGAACGTTACCGCACTCCCATCTGCGACATCCGTGTTATCCGTGGTCCAACCTCCCACGCTGCAATCGCCACTACGCTGCCTCCCCAACCGTCTGCTCGGTCCAGAAAAGACAGCGACCGCAGATCACGCGGAGAACGCAGATA
>NZ_WRPR01000137.1 GCF_010367455.1 Candidatus Laterigemmans baculatus
CTCCCGGCTCCCGGCTCCCGGCTCCCGGCTCCCGGCTCCCGGCTCCCGGCTCCCGGCTCCCGGCTACCTGCTACCTTCCACCGGTCTTGCGTCTCCGGCGGCCGGGACGGCGACGGCGCCGACGACCATCACGGCGATTGTCAACGAGTGGGAGAGCCACTGCGGTTCACCGGCCATCATGGTGCGAAACGTGGCCACGGTGGCGAGCAGGAGAGTGGCGAAAAAGAGTCGCTGAGCCATCGCCCCGGCCGCGCCGCTGGCGATCTTGCTGGTCAGCAGCGTGAGGACGCCGAGTAGTGGCAGGGCAAACGCACCCGCGCCGACCGCCATCGCGGTGAATCCCGTCATGTTCGCACTCCTTTGCGATCGCATTTCTCAGCAGGCGGACGCCGCGGTAGGGCTGCCACAACGCTGCTTCAGAACCGGAGACTCCCTTGTCGCAGATTGCCCAGAGCGGGCAAAGGGCGGAAACCGTTGGGCTCGCGGCGAGGTGCTAGCGGGGGTGAAGCTTGACCCGTTTAGATAAAGCGGTACCTTACGGGAATCCGCTCCCCCCGCCCCCCTTTGCCGCCGCTGGCAACACGTCGCAAGAGGACTAAACGATGGAAGAGATGCCTCGCTCGATTGCGGTCATTGATGTTGGCGATTGCCGTTCCGAAGATGCTCAGCGCGTGGCCAGCCGGTTTGCCGCGCGGCAGCTCGGGGGCCAGCCTGTTCCGCTTCGGATCGCTCGCCGGCTGAGCGAGGCGGCGCGGATCAACCAGGTGGTAATCACCGGCTCTCGCATGCCCGCGGGGCTGTTGACGGCAGGGTTGGCGGGGATCGAAGTCCTCGAACTGCCCTACAGCCATGTCTGCGAACGGCTGGCGGCGGCCGCCGATGCGTGCAGCGCCGACTGGGTCGCCTACGTGCCCGGCAACCGCCCCTTCGTCGACCCCACGTTGATCGATTGCCTCCTGACCCGCGCCCACCAGGCGGCGGTCGAGCTCGACTACGTAGGCTACTGCGGCAGCGGCGATGGTTGGCAGCAGGTCCGTCGACTGGGGCTCGCCGGCGAAGTCTGCCACGCCGACGCCCTGCGACGACTCCGCCGCAACGTCGATCGCCTCTCCTGCGACCCCGACGAACTGTCGCTCGCCGGCTGGCTGCAGTCGGCCCCCGGAACGTATCACCTGAAATTCGTCGCGGTCCCCGAAGGGCTCGACTGCGAAGACTGGCGGTTCGCGATCGAGGACGAAAATGACTGGGAGTACGCCCAGCTCTTCTCGGATCACATGCGAGACGACCGCACCGAGTGGCAACTGCTGACCGAGCTGGTTCGCGACAACCAGGACGTCCGCGGCGCCATGGCGTATCGCAACAGCGTGCGTTAATTCGCCCCGACCCGCAAAGTCAACCTAAAGTGACCAAGCGGTGCGACCGATACAACCCACAGAAGACAATCCATCCGTCGACTGTGGGCGTTTCGTCATGGGCAAACCTCTCAACCTCGCCGCCGCAACCATGCTCCTCGTGGCTCTCGGCGGCGGATGCTCGATGTGCCAGCAGTGTGAACTGGACACCTATTCCGCCTACGGTGGCCGCTGGCAGCGGACCGATCGGGATCACGGGCGAGTCGGAAGCGTGTTTGCACCGGCCGGCGGCCTCGTCCCCTACGACGCCGCCGACGATCCCCACGCAGCGGAAGACCCGGGCGATGCTCCCGAACTCCGCGCTCCAGGAAGCGCCGCAGACGAAGAGCCCCGCGAAGGCGAAGCGGGACAAATCCCGCCGCCGGCCGGCGATTCGGTGCTCCAAGACGAAGCGGAACGCGAAGCCGAACAAGAGCGGCAGCGGCGGCTCCGAGAACTGCAACTGGAAGACATCCGCTACCAAAAGTAAGCCCCGCCACCTCTCGTACTCAGCGCAGCGGTACTCGTACTCAGCGAAGCGGTACTCGTACTCGATCCCCCAACGCCCGGCGCTAGGCCGGATTATCCATCAGCCGCCACGCTTCTTGCGTCCGGTTCTCACGGCGTTTTCGGGAACCGGGGGCTAGCGCCCGGCGGCTGATGAATAATCCGGGCTAGGCTAGTGCTCGTTTCGAGTACGAGTACGAGTACCGCTTCGCTGAGTACGAGTACGAACGAGGGAAGGGAGGGAAGGGCTCCGGCCCCTCTTACCCCGTCTCCTCTTCGTGGGGGCTCCAGACGTCGGACGAGACGTTCCAAGTTTCCGTCCGCGTGCTGCCTTCGCGTTCCCCGGCGGCAACTGCGATGATTCCGTGCTCGGGATGCTCCGCCGCGTAACGTTCGATCAACGCACGGCTCCCCACGAACAGTCCAGTGGCGATCGCATCGGCGTCGGTCGCTGCCGGGGCGAGGACGCTGAGCGAGAGGTAGTCTCCCGCCGGATAGCCGCTGCGAGGATCGATTACATGGCCGTAGCGTCGACCGCGAAAGTGGAAGTGCTGCTTCCCCGAACCACTGGTCGCCAGCGCCATGTCGCGGAGCGTGATTCCGCCGGCATGCCGCTGGGTCCGCGTCGGATGCCGTAGCCCCACCCGCCAGCCCGACTCGCGAGGCTCCGACTCTTGAAGTTCCGGTTCGGCTGCGGCGGAATCCTCGGCCGCCGGCGACCCCAGCCGGGTCGATTGGGGCGGGCTCGCTTGGGGCGGGCTCGACAACTCGGGCCGCTGGGGCGGGTCGCTCGCTGGGATCGCGCTGCCGGCGGCGATCAAGCTACTGTTGCCGCCGTGCAGGAGAAAGTCGCCGATCCCCGCCGATCGCAGCCGCGCGGCGATTCGGTCCAGCGCGTAGCCTTTGCCGATCGCCCCCAAGTTGATCCGCATCTCGGGCACCCCGAACCGCACGGTACTGGCCTCCGGATCGATCTCCAGGTGCTGCCAGCCGACGTGGCCGCGAGCCGTGCGGATCTGCTCCGCAGTGGGCCTCCGCCCGCTCCGCGTGGTGAATCCCCAGGCGTCGATCAGCGGGCCGGCGGTCACATCGAAGGCCCCTTGGGTGGCCGCCGAAAGCCGCACTGCGTGCTGAAGGATATCGAGCACCAGCGGACCGACCTTCACCGGCTCGTGGAAGGCTTGGCGGTTGAGCCGCGAGACTTCGCTCTCTTTTTGGTAGACCGTTAGCGCCGCCTCGATCGGCTCGAGCATCTCCAGGGCGAGCACCGCCGCATCGATCTGCCCCGCTTCGAGCGACTGCGGGAGCAAGATCTCGAAATCGGTCGCCATCGCCCGGCGGGAGATGTGCAAATGAAACCGGTCAGCAGCGTTCACATCGCCCTTTCTTCTGTTCTTCTTCGTACTCGTGCTCGTACTCGTGCTCGAATCGAGCGCAGCGTCGTTCCCTCGGATAGCCCGGGCATTGGGGGCTCGAGTACGAGTACCGCTGCGCTGAGTACGAGTACGAGTACCGCTCCGCTGAGCACGAGAATACCGCTAAGCACCGCTTGGCGTACTCCTCCCCTAATCGGCGCAATCCGTGGGCGATTTTAGCAACCGGGGCGGGGGAGGCCGGCACCGGGCGACGAAAACGGCCGGGTGCGGTACGATGGATCGACGTGGAAGCGGCGTGCCGGGAGAGACCCTCCGCCGCTGGAGAAGTCACAGGAGCTGAAGGTAAGTTTGGATGAGCGAAGCGAAAGTCCGTGGCGTGGTCCACATGATCGAGGAAACCAAGACGTATGGAGCGAAAGGCTTCCGCAAGCGACTGGTGGTCCTCGAGCAGGACAAGGGAAGCTTTGTCAATTATGTGCCGATCGAGTTCACCCGCGACGATTGCGACTCGGTCGACTCGCTCAACGTGGGCGATGAAATCGACGTCACCTACCGCCTGAACGGCCGCAAATGGCAGCGCGACGCGGCGAGCGAGGTGAAGTACTTCCTGAGCGCCGAAGCGATGCGGTTCCAACTGGTCGGCGGCAGCGGCGGCGCCCCGAGCCCGGCGATCAACGCCGGATCGGTCAACGACGCGTTCAACGAGATCGACGACGAGGAACCGCCGTTCTAACGCTTCGGGCGGGACGAAAAAGTTTGCGGGAAAAGATGGGTTGCGTTCGCGGAGCCATTGGGCAAGAATTCCGCGACTCACCTGGAGCGGTGGCTGAGTGGTCGAAAGCGCCGGTTTGCTAAATCGGTGAAGGGGTAACACCCTTCCGCAGGTTCGAATCCTGTCCGCTCCGCTTTTTCTTTTTTGCTGTGCTGGGGGGATCCTCTGATATCCCCCCGTGCGGTCCGCCTACGTGCCGGCCGCCGAAGGTCGAGCGTCGTGCTCGGCAACTCTCCTGCCTCGGCAACTCTCCTGCCTCGGCAACTCTCCTGCCCAGCCGATTTCCTGCCTGCCGATTTCCGGCCCACCGATTTCCTGCCCGCCGTGCAGTTGCTCCTTTCGCCCACGCTCCCCTCAGTCCCTCAGCGGTATCGCAGCTGCTCAACGTGGCTCCGATGCGAAGGGCCCAGTTCATGACCGCTCGGAGCTGAAAAAACAGGCCGGCAGAAGAGAGCCGCCAGCGGCGGGGAGTTGGAAATCGTCAAATTGTCTGATGATCATTGGCGGATCGAGCCGTATAATGATCTCAGCATGAAACGCACCCATCACCTCCAGGTCGCTCGTCTCGGTCAAGCTCTGGCGAGCCCCGTCCGCCTGCGGGCGCTGAACCTGCTCGCCCAGCGCGCCTGGCGGGTGAGCGAGCTGGCTCGCGAACTCGGCGAGAGCCTAGCGGCGACCAGCGCGCACCTGAAGGTGCTTCGCGACGCGGCGATGGTGGTCGACGAGAAGCGGGGTCGCGAGGTCTGGTGTCGGGTCGAGTCGGACGAGGTGCTGGCGCTGCTCGCCGCGGCCCAGCGTGCCGCCGAGGTGTTGCTCCCGGAGCTGCGAGAAGCGGCCCGCGAGGCGGATGAGGATCCGCATCTGCTGCGGTCGTTCCAGCTCGGCGCGCTCGCCGAGGACGTGGCCCAAGGACGCGTGACGCTGGTCGATCTCCGCCCCGGCGCGGAATACCTCAGCGGGCACTTACCGGGGGCCCAGTCCTATCCGTTCCCGGAACTCGACACGGCCGACCTGACGCCGCTCAAGAGGAAGCGGAACATCGTCGCCTACTGCCGCGGGCCGTGGTGCTTGATGGCTCGCCAAGGAGTCGACGCGCTCAACCAACGGGGCGTTGCGGCCAAGCGGCTGCGGGCCGGGATCGTCGAATGGCGGGCCGAGGGCCTGGAGCTCGAACGAGCCGCATCCCCCGCGGCCACCGCCCCCCCCTCGAACGGTGCGTCGCCGCAAGCCGCGGCACCGCGGAAACCCGAATGATTCTCCGCCTCGGAGGCATCTCCGGAGGACGCGCCGCGGCGGATCGAGAGCGAGCCGGGGGAGCGGAAATTTTCCGAGCGTCGGTTTCCGCCTCGCGGCCCGACCGCTATATTCACTCTCCTTCGCGACCATTCGCCAAGGCCGCCCGCTGAGGCTGCGAATGGCGATTCCGATGAAGGTGTAGCTCAGTCGGTAGAGCAACGGACTTTTAATCCGTAGGTCCTGGGTTCGAGCCCCAGCACCTTCACTTTTTTTTCGCCCCGGTACTCCCGCCGGTACACTTCCACGGCCGATTTCCGCTGCTGCCGGAGAGCAACGAGGGGGGTCAGGAGCTTATCGTCGCCAGAAGCGGCGGCGAAGATCGGGAACCATCGCCTCGTGCTGCGACCGAAGGCGCCTCGTGATGCGACCGAGGGCGAAAACCTCAGCGGGTTACCGCAACTCCGGGGCGTTCACCCCTTTCTCGGCCAGCACCGCGAGGTATTTCTGCGGATCGGCTGCGACCTTCTTGGCACAACCAGGGCAACAGATATAGACCGCTCGCCCCTCCGCTTCTACGCGGTACGGCCCTCCCATACTGTCGAGCGGCTCGTCCATCACCGGGCAAGTTTTCTGAGCCGTGATGAAAGGTAGATCGGCGGCAACGGTCTTATACACGCCCGGCCGTACTTGTTCGCCGCCGACTGCGGCTAGCGCTCCGGATGCGTTGGCCGAAGCGTCGCCATGCACCTTAGCAAAATATTTTGCCGGCTCGGATTGAACTTTCTTAATGCAGCCCTTGCAGCACAAGAAGATCGGCCGGTCACCGACGACCAGCTTGACCGGTCCTCCCATGCTTCCCAGCGGTTCGTCCATCACCGGGCAGGTGGCTTGTCGGGCGATCAGCTTTGCATCGGCGGGCGTCGCTTTGGCAACGACCACCTGGAGACGCTCTGAAGCCTGCTGCATTGCCTGCCTCGCGGCTGCCGCTGCGGCTCGCTGCTGCGGGCTTTCCGGCACGATGCTGACTTCACTCAGCCCGATCGGCGGACCGCTGGCGGCCGTCAGGCCAACGAACTGATAGTTCAGTTCGACCTGCCGGCCGGCGATTTTTGAGAGATCGACTGCCACGGCCAGCGCGCCGCGCCCGTCGGGAAGGAGATCGTACCGGTACCGCTTCGCTCCCCCTTCGATCTGCAGCGAAGCGATGCCGCGGCCTTGGGAGAGCGAGATCGGCTGTCCCTGTCGATCGTAGCCAAAAACCAGCAGACCTCCAGGAGCGACCACGGTTTCGATCTGCACCCCTCCAGTCTGATGGATTCGTCCGCCGTGGGGCCCTCGGGCCGCCGCCGAACGGTTCACGCCACTCTCCGGAGCCGACTCGGCTTCCGCCCGCAGCGATTCCCGACCGCTGATCGCGAACATCAACAGAGCCGATAGGCCAATTGAGGTGAATCTTTTCATTTCTGCTCTCCATTGGGGAGGGAATTGGTGAGCGGGAACTAACATCATCCTCCACTCAGAAATCAGGTCTTTTCGTGTTTATGCCGCCATGACAGCGTCCGTTTCTTCGGAGGATGCTTCGTCCCCGCTGTCCCAGGCCGGATCATGCAAACCCAGCCGCATCTTGGTCTCCAAGTAAGCGCAGTACAGCGTCGGGACAATAAATGAGGTGAAGGGCTCGGCCAGCATTCCACCGAAGACGGGAATCGCCATCGCTCGCGCCACATCGGCTCCGCGTCCGGTGGCGAGCATTACGGGAATGAGTGCGGCCAGCGTCGTCACGGTCGTCATCATGCAGGGGCGGATTCGCTTGAGGCCTGCTTCGTAGACCGTGTTGCGAATATCCTCGATGCTGTGAATCTGCCGCTGCTGCAAAAGTTGATGGATATAAGTCGCCATCACCACGCCATCGTCGACGGCCAGACCGAACAGGGCAATGAACCCGACCCACACCGCGGTATTCAACTCAACTTCCATGTACCCGGCCAATACCATTCCTCCGGCGAATGCGACGGGGATTCCCGTAAATACGGCTAAGGAAATGGGAAGGTTCCGGAATTGGAAGTAAATCAGTGCGAGGTTGACGAGAATGACCAAGGGAATGATCCACATTAAACGGCGATTTGCCTCGATCTGATTGCGGAAGCTGCCCACCGCTTCGAGCGAGTATCCCGTCGGCAATTCGAGGCGGTTCGGGTTTCCTTCCGGCAACTGCTGAGCCTCTGCCAGTTGCCGCTCCACCGCGGCCACTGATTCCAAGTCTCCTGCCGCACCGCTGGTCATGAACGCGACATGAGCCACGAGGCGTGCGTTCTCGCTGTTGATGGCTCCCGGTCCCCAGGTGGTTTTTAGGGTCGCGAGTTCCTCGAGCGGCACCACCGCACCGCTCGGAGTCACGACCGGGGAGCGGGCGAGTTCATCGACATGTTCACGCAGGTCGCGGTTGTAGCGCAGGCGAACCGGATACCGCTCACGCCCCTCCACCGTGCGTATCAAATTCATTCCGCCGAGGGCCGTCTCGATGACCTCGTTGACCATCACGGTGCTCATGCCATACCGAGCGGCCGCTTCGCGATCAACCGAAAATTCAATATAAGGTTTGCCCATCACGATATCAGGATTGACTGTCCCGGCATTGACATACATCGAGCTTTTTAGCTGCTTGGAGACAGCCATCGCGGCGTCGGCAAGCGGCTGCAAGTCATCGCCATAGATGCGGATCGCCATTGGCGCCTTGATGCCGCTTTGCAGCATCACGACTCGACCTTCGATCGGTTGCAACGCGGCGGCGGGAGTGACGCCGGGAAGCGTGGCGACGCGGTTGATCTCGTCCCAGATATCGCGAGAAGTGATGCCCTCCCGCCACTCGCTTTCGGGCTCCAACATGACGTACGTTTCAATCATCGCCGCCGGCGCCGGATCGAGCGCGGATTCGACGCGGCCGATCTTGCCCAGCACATCTTTCACTTCTGGAATCCCGCTGATCAGCACGTTTTGAGTTTGCAAGACTTGCACTGCCTGGCTGAAGCTGGCCGCCGGATAGAGCGTTGGCATGTAAAACCAACTCCCCTCATCGAGCGCGATCCAGTCGTCCGACTGCAGCCCCATGAAGGTGTGCTTGGCTTCGACGTAGCCGGGGATGGAATTCAGGTCGGCGCCCACTAGCGAAGCCGCCCGTTCCACCGGCCGCAATACGGTCGGCAATCCAATCCACGCTCCGACGCCCAGCACGATCAAAGCTGCGGGGAAAGAGAGTGCGATGAGTTTGTGATTCAGAGCGTGCCGAAGCCGTGCGGCGTAGATCCAACGCACAAAGCGGCTCGAGGGGATTTCTTCTATCGGTCGGATTCGCTCCCGCGTCCATTGCCAGCCCAGCACACCCCCCCCCGCCGCCGTGGCGAGGGTGATGGTCCAGCGGGGCAGCGAGAGCCAACCGGCCAGCTCGCCTCCCCACAGGAAATGAGCCGCCGCACCGAGCAGCCCTGCGAGTCCCAAGGCGGCGAGGAGAGCGGCCCACCGGCTCCGCGGGGAACTGCGAAGCATCAGCCGGCTGAGAGCCGGGACGAGAGTCACTGCGGCGACCATGGCTGCAGCGATGGCGAACGTCTTCGTGTACGCCAGCGGCGAAAACAGCCGGTAGTCGCGGCCGGTGAGAAAGAAGACGGGGAGGAAGCTGACGATCGTCGTGGCGACCGCCGTGACGACTGCTGGAGCGACTTCGACCGAGGCGTCGTAGACCACGTCACTCCGGGATTTTGATTCCGCCGCACGCTCGCTTTCGGGCGCAGTGCCCTCGCCGTGCGGGGCGATCGATTCGCTGTTCTCCCACTCCGCTAGATGTTGATAGACGTTCTCCGAGACGATGATGCCCATATCGACCATCGTCCCGATTGCGATCGCGATCCCGGCCAAGGACATGATGTTGGCATCGACCCCGAAGACGTGCATGGCGATGAACGACAACAGCACGGCGGTCGGCAGGCAGATGGCGACGATAAAGCTGCTGCGGATATGCAGCAGAAACAAGAGAATGATCAGCGCCGTGATCAGCACCTCGTCGCGAAGGGCGTGCGTCAGCGTGGCGATCGTTTCGTCGATCAGACCGCTGCGGTCATACACACCATGGATCTTGACCCCTTTGAGCGCCGGTTCGATCTGCGCGATCTTGGCTTTGATGGCATCGATGACTTGGCCGGGGTTCTCCCCATACCGCATCACCACCACGCCTCCGACGGCCTCGACCCCGTTGTAGTCGAGCGCTCCGCGGCGGAAGTCAGGTCCGAGCTGCACGTCGGCGACCTCGCGAACACGGACGGGAACCCCGTCGCGCTGTACGATGATCGTCTCTTCAATGTCGCGGATCGCCTTTGCGGCGTCCCCGTCGGACCCGAGGAAACCTTTGCCTCGGACGATAAACTCCATCCCGGTCGCTTCGAGAGTTTTTGCCCCCACGTCAAGGTTGGAGCCACGAATCGCCTCCATGACTTGGGCGAGCCCGATGCCATGGTAGCGCAGCTCGTCCGGATCAACTTCGATCTGATACTGCCGCACGTAGCCACCGATCGATGCGACTTCGCTAACCCCTTCCACCGCTTGCAGTTCGTACTTGATCACGAAGTCCTGCAGGCTGCGAAGGTCTGCTAGATTCATGCCTGCTGCGGGAGGCTGCAGCGTGTAGTAGTAGATCTGCCCGAGCCCCGTCGCGTCGGGCCCGAGTTGCGGAGTGACGCCATCGGGTAGTTGTGAGGCCGCCGATCCGAGCTGCTCGGAGACGCGGCTCCGAGCCCAGTAGAAATCGATGCCATCGGCAAATGTTACCTGTACGAAGCTGTAGCCAAACAGGCTCTTGCCGCGCACCGACTCGGCGCCGGGGACCGCCAGCAGAGAGACGCTCAGCGGATAGGTAATCTGGTCCTCGATGTCTTTAGGCGAGCGGCCCGGCCACGGCGTGAGCACGATGACCTGGTTTTCCCCGACGTTGGGAATCGCGTCGATGGGAACCTGGCGGAAGCTCACCCAGCCAGCCACCGCGATCCCCACGGCCAGCAACACGACCAACCATGGCTCTTTCACACAGAATCGAATAATCGCGTTCAACATCCGCTCGCTCCTAGCTCTGCCGCGTCGAGTTCGAAAGAGCCGCACCGCCGCGGATGCTCAGCTCGCGGACTTTTTCGCCACACCGCAACATTTCACTTCCCCAGTAGGGGTTGGCCAACTCCCCGCTGCTCTGCATCCAGTCGCCTCCACCACCGGGAACCATCGGGCAGTAGAAGTGGGCCAGCCCTCGCGCCGTCTCCGGGCCGCGCACTTGGCTTGCCGCGCGGAGCAACGCATGACTGATGCTGCGAAATGCGTCTCGAGCCTCCTTGAGGGACGCGTTCAGGCGGGCCACGTGGCGGCGAGCCCGATCGAGCTCCTGTCGCGCCGCGTCGGGCAACTCCGGCCTCACGACCAGCTGCGAAAGATGCTCCGCCAGCGCACGGACTGCGGCAGGGGGAGGAGTCTGGTCGGCGGCGAGAGTCGCTTGAACGTCGAAGTAGGCGGCATACGCAGCGTCAAATTCCGCCCCGGCTTGGTCGGCTAGTAGGGCCGGCTCACTCTCGGGCAGCGGCAGAGGACCGGGCGGATAAGCAGGCGCTTTCGAGGGATCCAGCAAGGACGGATTTCCTGACAGCTGCATCTGCGAATCGATCAGAAAATTTCCGTCGGTCGCGACAGTCTCACCGGCGGCCAGCCCTGCGACAATCACCGCTTCGTCGTCGGTCCGCATGCCGACCGAGACGCGTCGCACCTCAAACCGACCAGGCTCGGTGGCGACATACAAGACGCTATTGTCTCCGGCCATCAGCACCGCGCTCCGCGGCACCGTGACCACTTGCTGCTGGGGCAACGGTTCGCTGGAAAATCCAAGCTGCGAGGTGGGGATCAAATCCATCCCACACAACGGACACTGCCCGGGAGCATCGCGGATGATCTGCGGGTGCATCGGACTGATGTATTTATTCGCCAGCGCCGGATCGTAGGTCTGATCGCTCGGCACCGCGGGGACCGACACGCGGGCCGTGGCATAGTCCCCCGGACGCAGCTTGCCATCGAAATTCAACATCTCCACGCGAACGCGAACCGTCCGCGTCTTGGCGTCGACCGTGGGATCGATGAAGGCGACGCGGCCGGTAAAAACTTCTCCCGGATAGGAGCGGACCTCCGCTTCCACCTGCTGACCAAACCGAACGACGGCCGCGTCATCGGGAAACAAATCCAGCATCAGCCACACGGAGCTGAGATCGGCCACTTGATAGATCTTCTGCCCCGTCTTGACGTAGTCGCCTTCGACGGCGGCCTTTTCAATCACCGTACCGCGTTGCGGCGAGGAGATGCGGATCCGGGATTGGGGTTTTCGGGTGTTGCGGAGATCTTCGATCTGCGCGGCGGTCATTCCCAGTTCACTCAGGTTTTCCTCTGCCAACTCGGTGAGGTTGACATTGCCGCCGAGTCTTTGGAGTGAGCTTCCCTCGAGGCTGGCGACATACTCCGCTTGCGCCGAGTAGAGTTTGGGGCTGTAGATCAACGCCAAATCGTCGCCTTGGCTAACCGGCACTCCCACATAATCCGCGTACATTTTTTCCAGTCGGCCGTCGACGTACGCGGAGATCGTCGCCAAGCGACTTTCGTCGTAATCGATCGAGCCGATGGTGCGAATCGTTCGCTCGACCGCCCCCTTCTGGGCCACCGCGGTTTGAATCCCGAGCAGCCGCCGCGCAGCCGGTTCGATGGTGACGGAAATCCCATCGCCCCCTCCACCGCTCGAGGCTTTAACCAACTCCATGCCACAGACCGGGCACCGGCCCGGTTCGGTCGAGGGCGGAGTGCACATCATCGGGCAAATGTAGAGCGCTTCCTCATCGCCACCGCTCGCAGCCGCGGAGTCCTCTGTGGCTCCGCGACCGGCGGCCCCAAGCCAGCCGCTTCGCTGAGCCAGCCCGACCAGGAACAACAGGAGCGTGGCAAGGGCGGCGAACGCGGCCACTTTCACTGCTCCCCAGCCCACCCATCGGAGTCGGCTTTGCCCCGGCCGCGGCGCCACCGGGCCGCCGCTCTCGGCAGATGGCGGGGGGGAGGTTTGCGGTGGGGGGGTTTGCGGTGGGGAAGCGGGCGAGGCGGAGGTCGGATGTTCGTCTGGATTCATCGAAGAGTCTCTGCAAGTGCAGCCCGAGGCTCACTTCGGGGCCGTTCGCTCAGCGACAAGCGCACGTCGCCGTTGGCGGCGAGGGAATGGAGCAGGGAGGCAAAAAACCGAATGGCTTGATGCGTGCTTCGGAGAGGCGACGGGCGCAGCAACCACCCGCCGCGGCAAGGCTACAGTCGCCAGATGCAGAGACAGCGCTGCGAAAATCGCGGCGGAGAGGGCGGCCAGGCCACGCCCCCGCGCCGAGACTCGCCGCCGCTGAGGGCGTCGGTCGTTGCGAAGGCAGCGAAGGCCAGCTGCGACGGGGTGCGGTGGTCCTGATTGGTTGAACGCGAACCGGCATCACTCAGCGGCTGCGAAACGCGCCCGCACGTGCAGGCTCGTTCGACCTCCGCCAGCGAATCGCCCGCCAGCGAATCGCCCGCCACGATCGCATGTTCGCAGCAACAGCTTCGTTCCCTTTCGCCTGCCGCGGCGGGATCTCCCCCGCAGCAGGAGGACGCATCGGAATCGCGGCAGCAGGTTGCAGCGTCGAGAGCCGGCTCGGCACAGCAGACGCCTCCCTCGGCCGCTTGGCAGAAGGCCCCCACGCCGAGCGCAGCGGCTGGCTGCATCACTACAGCAGCGATGAGCAGCACATAAGCGGCGGTGCGGAAGAGGCGAAAGCCAAACACGTCGATCTGCCTGAGCGGAAAAAGTGCGTCCAATGGCGGACTCTTACCACTATACGCAGCGAACCGGCAAGAGGAGCAAAAAAAGCGTTACCGCGATCGCGGGGGACGGGCAGGCCCGAGCTTGCTGCATCCGCAACGCCCCAAAAAATTTCGCCGGCAGCTAGGTCTCCTCCCTGCCTTCGGGTTTGCCGCGGCGGCGTTTGATCTCTTCAAACACCTGCCCGGGCTGCAGTTTCTCGTCGCTGTGCATCACGAGATCGTAAAGGTCGTCCGGGAGCACGCGGACTACGGTCATTAGACCCTTGACGCCCATGTGCCACATCGGCCGCATCCCACGGGTCTCGCGGCGACCTTCGATCTTTTGCATCTCGGCCGGCGTCATCTCCTGGCCTTGCATCATCTGCGGATAGCCGGGGACTTCGAAGCCAGCGGGATCGTCTGGTTCGGGTCGATGCGAAAGTTCTGGAAGAGGAGCAAGAAGTCGCGGTCGACCGGCGGGTCATGAGCCACCGCGGGATGGATGATAAAAAAACCGACCATGCCAAAGGCTTCTTGCATCGGCATGTGCGAGTGATAGAAAAACGTCCCCGCCTGGTGCAGGTCGAATTCGTAGACGTACGTCTCGCCGGGCGGGATGGGCTTTTGCGTCAGCCCCGGGACACCATCCTCCTCGACCGGTAATTCTAGACCGTGCCAGTGAATCGTGGTCGGCTCGGGCAGCTGATTGTGAACCACGAACCGCACGCGGTCCCCCTGTTGTACCTCGATCGTCGGTCCCGGCATGCTGCCGTTGTAGCCAAAAAAGTCCATCCAGTTGCCCGGCAACAGCTCGCGACGGACATGTTCGCAGTAGATGTGAAACTCTTTGACGCCGTTGACCATCTTCCACGGCAGCTTGCCTAGATCGGGCGCTTCGACGCGGACCGGAGGAAGGCCCGAAGCGCGCAGCCCCGGCACCAGCTTGCCCATATAGCTGTCGCTCTCAGGTGGTCCCCCATAGCTGGGGCGGTACCGCGAGTACTCCTGGAATTTTTCGGGCAGCCGCTCGCTCGATTCCGCAGCGGTCGCCTCTGCACCGCTCGCTTTTCGATCTTCGGCAGGGGGAGCCTCGGCGGCGGGCGGATCTTGGCCGTTCGCCGCGGCGGATCCTCCCCCCACGATTCCTGCAGCAGCCGCTACGGCTCCGCGGCGCAAAAATTCCCGTCGGCTGTTGTCGTCGCTCATCGAAGCCTCTCTCAGGTGGGTGACATCTAGCGGGGACTATTCGTCCGCCGCCACCGGGCTCGCTTTCCGCTGCAGAACCCGCGGCTAGCGCCGTCGGCTCAGGGGGACAGAGCCGAGCGCGTGGCGGCTGATCCGATCTAGCGCCCAGCGGCTGATGCAATCTCTGGACTCAATCGCTATCAGCCATTCTAGACCGAGGTCTATCCCGCCTCCGTGCGGCATCGGCTTGGCCGGCTGGCGGTAGCGACAGTGGCGCAACGCTGCAACGCAGCGAGGGGGGAAGCTCGCGATTGAACTTCCCCCCTCGGCGGGTTGCGGTGCCGCTCGAGTTGCCTTTAGCGAGGCTGAGGCACGGCGTCGATGTGTCCCGGCGGCGTGGGATTGGGGGGATCAGCCAGCCCGCCATGCAGCAGAAAGCCCATGATGCTGACCTCGCTCTCCCGCCAAATAATCAAGCTGCGGATATATTCGACGCGGTGCGTGAAGTAGTCTTGCTCAGCTTGCAGGACATCGGTCCAGGGAGCTCGATCGTCCTCATAGCTTTGCAGCCGCAGGTCGTACGCCAACTTGGCTTCGGGCAAAATCACTTGCTCATAGTTGCGGACCTGCTGAACGGCGGTGAGATAGTTGCGATACTGCTGCGCGAGCTGCTGCCGCAGAACCAACTCGGTCCGCCGCAACTCTCCGACTTGCCGCGAGTAATCCGCCTCGGCTTGGCGAATGGTCCCTTGGTTCCAGTCGAAAACCGGCACCTCCATCATCACTCCTGCTGCGGCGACTGTCTGCCTGTCGACAAAGTTGTAACCGGCTCCTCCTTCAACGATGATGTCCGGCACCGGTTCCGCAATCTCACGGCGGATGGTGAGGCGATCCGCTTCGAGCTTGCTCCGAGCGGCACCGATCTGTGGGCTCTCCTGCAGCAAGCGATCCAGGGCTTGGTCATAGTCGATCAATTCCAGTTCCCCGCGGAGCGGCGTCTCGAGCCCGCCGGACGGCAGATCCACACCGCTGAGCGCCGTCAGCTCTTCAAATGCTTGGCGAAAATCATTCTCTGCCATTAGAAGATTCAGACGCTGGTTCTGTAATCTTACATTCGCTTGATGCACCTCGGCCCGCGTTGCTTGCCCGACGTTGTACATCTCTCGGAACGTGACAACGTGGTCTTCGGCGTTCTTCAACAGCTCCCGCTGGACCTCGACCACTTCTTGGCGACCGCGGGCTCGGAAGTAGTGGATCCGGACGTCGTTGAGCACGCGATACTGCTGGGCCAGCGCGACCCATTCCGCCGTCCGCGTGCGAGCCATAAATTTTTCGCGGCTCAAATCTAACTTATGCGCGGTGACGATCCGCTGCCGCACCAGACCTCCATGGAATTCGCCCGGAGTGTCGTTGAGCCCAATCTGCTCGGCTTGATAGATCAACGTCGGATTCGGCCACAGCCCCGCCTGGATCGCTTTGCCGAGCGCCCCCTGCACTTGCGCCCGCGCTTGCAGCAGCGTCGGGTTGCTGCGGCAGGCGATCGCTTCGAGCTCAGTCAGCGTGAGCGGCGCCACCTCGATCGGCTGGCCGTCGAACGCCATCGCTGAAAGCTCCCAAGCAACGCTCGGCGTCGGCGGGATCGCAGGGACCGGTAAAAAGACGTTCCCGCTCTCGACCGGCGCTCGTGGTTCGGTCGACGAGTACGGTCGCTCGGGCGTGATCGCCGGCTCATCGAGCAACTGCCGCCGGGGCGGAGTGGGAGCCGACTCGTCCTGGAAGGTGACCGTCGAGACCACCCCATTCGACTCAGGAGCCGAGACAGCTGCGCTTTCGCGACTCGCGATCGAAGCGGTCGTGGGCGACGCCCCAGCCGCCCCCGCCGGCATCGTCGACAGTCCGCCGAGCGGAGCCGAGGGAGACGCACAGCCGACAAGCGCCAAGCTCACGAACACACTGGTGTAACAGAATGGACGTTTCATCAGCGGGCTCCTCCGAGCGGGGCGGAGCGGTGATGGTGGCCCCGGTGGGAAGCGTGGTGGCGGTGAGCACCAGCCGCCTTGGGGTTGTGGATCCCGATCCACCACAGCGACAGCGCCGCTCCTGGACGTCCGCAGCGGCCTCCCGGGCAGTCATCGAAACCATTGGCCGGATCGTCATCCCACGGGTAGCTGCCGTAGTAGAGGAAGCCGCGGTGGGTAGCGAAGCAGGGAGCCGCCGGGGCAGGGCCCGGGCACTGCAGGCAATCGCGCGGCGGAAGCATCTTCGGCGGCGGTGGCGGCAGGTACTCCGCCGGGAGCGCCGCGACCGGATCGGTCACGTCGGTCAGGTCGGGCTCATCGGCCGAGGCGACCGCCGGTAACCCGCCGAGCGCGGCGGCCACGATCGCCGCCCCGAAGATCCGCGTGGCTGCAAAGCTGCCACTCCATGCAAAACCCCGATGCACCACGCCCGAACTCCTCTTCGCCGTGTGGGATCGATCGGCGTCCCTGTCCGCTCCCGCGGCCCGATCGAGTTTGCGGGACCCGCTCCTCTGGCGGGGCCCCTGGGTCATTCACTCTTTCGGACCCTCAGGTTCGGCAGCCGACCGTTTCCGGCGAAATCCGCGGGGCGCCGCCGCTGGAGGCGGCACAGCCCGGATAACCGGCAAATCTTGCCGTGGCGGCTCCGACCTCCCAGATCTGTCGCCGTCCAGGCTTCACTCGGGCCTGGCATTCCCCGTTGGCAGTGGGCAGCCGACCTCGCGGTCGATCCGGGCCAAGGTCGCCGCCAGCGACGCTTCCATCCGTGCGACCTGCACCTGGTAGACGAGCAGCTCCTGGTAGATGTCGATCAGATTGAAAAAGTCGGTCTGCTGGCCCCGGTAATCGGCCGTCGCCAGCTGCAGCGTTCGCTCGGTTCGCGGAATGATCCGCGTGCGATAAAGTTCGAGCTGCTGAAACAGCCCTTCCGCTTCAGCCAACAACCGACGGATCCTCCCATAGATCGCATCCTCTTCGGCTTCCCGCATCCGCACCGTGGCCGCTCGGTTGGCCGCCGCTTCACGCACCCCCGCGTCGATCTTCTCCCGCCACACCGGCAGCGTCACGCCGAGCGTGAAGCTGAGGTTGTCGTGGCCATTGGCGACCCCGCTCAGCGCATCATCCTCGGTCACCGCCGACCAACCGACGCCGAGCTGCAGATCGGGGTATCGCTGCAGGCAGGCCAGTCGCACCCGTTCGCGATCCCGGGCAATCTGCCACGCCAACTCCCGCAGCTCCGGATTGCAGGCCAGCGCGGCATCGACCAACTGGTTAAGCTCCCCGGCACTTTCCGGCAGATTCAGCTCCCGCACCGGCTCTGGCGCTAGCTCCAGCGGACGCTGCAGCAGCGCGGCCAGGTCCGCCTGAGCCGCCTCCCGTTGGCGGCGAAGCCGAATCAACTCGTCCTCGAGCCGCTCTCCTTCCAGCTCCGCTCGCAGCACGTCCTGCTGCGCTCCGCCGGTGCGGTAGCGAGTCTCGGCCAGCGTCACCAGATCGGCGACCAGCGCGCGATTGTCTTCGACCACCGCGATCGCTTCGGTGGCGTACCACAATTCGGCGTAAGCCAACCGCACCGACTCGACGATCTCCCGCTCGGCCTGCTCCAACTCCGCCTGAGCGATCCCCACTTCGCGATTGGCGATCGCCCCACGGGCTCGCAACTTTTCCGGCCACGGGACTTGTTGCTGGAGTGCCATCTGATGGGCGATTCGGCCGCCGGCTGTTTGCAACGCCTGGTCTTCGATCGGCCAGAAGGTGTTGTTCCACATCGGATCGGGCAGCGCCACCGCCTGCGGAATCCGCTCCGCGGCGGCAGCGACTCGCAGTCGAGCCGAAACGAGCCGCGGATGGGACCGCAGCGCCTCGGCGATGAAGTACTCGACGGGTTGCGGTGTGGGAGCATCCTGCGGAGCAGTGGGAACCGGGGCGGGCTCCAGTCCATTCCGCTCCTCAGCGTCCGATCCCTCAGCATTGCCGCCCGGTAGTGCGTCTGACGGAGACTGGTCGAAAACGACCTGCTTGGCCTCGACGACGTGGCCGACCGGAGCGACCCGAACGTCGGGCAGAAGGCTCGATTCGGAAGAGTCAGCCCGGTTACTCGGCTGCTCGAAGGAAGGCCGCTTGTCCAGCACTGCGTGCGTCTCTGCGGTCGTGTGGCTCCTCTGGCTTGCGTGGCGGACCGCGAGGGGGACTGTTTTCGGAGCACCAGGAGCGACGCACCCGCCAGCTACGGCGGCAGCCCCCATCAGGTAGAGGGAAATTCGCAGTCGGAGTCTGCGGTCAGTGGCCGCATGCGGGCCACTCAGCTGCGGGCCACTCAGCTGCGGGCCACTCAGCTGCGGGCCACTCAGCTGCGGGCCACTCAGCTGCGGGCGACGGAGGGTCGTTTTCATGTTCAGATTCGCACCTGCTGTGACCAGCACTCCGGAGCGACGACCGATCGGATCGAGCCGGTGGCAATGGCAACCGACGCCGCTGAATTTTTCCCAACCTTCTCTTCGGGCAGGTGTAACTGCCATCTCCCGGAAAACCGCCGCCGCCCGCAGAGCTTCGCTGACCGGACGCAGCCAGACAGTCTCGTGCCCGCAACTGGGACTATCGCTACACTTGGCTTCGCGACTCGGGTTTGATGCTCGACGTCCTGCAGCAGCTCGGCTACCACGACGAGTCGATGCAATTCATCTCCTGGCTGGAGCGGTTGTGGGGAGCAGGCGAAGACGGCTTGCAAATCATGTACAGCGTCGACGGCCGTCCCACGCCTGAGGAAAGGGTGCTGGATCACCTGGAAGGCTATCGCAGCTCCCGTCCGGTGAGGATCGGCAATGCCGCCGCCGGTCAGACGCAGCGAGATGCGGAAGGTCACGCCCTCGCCGCGGTCGTCCTGTGTCTGGAACGCCTCCCGCGCCCCGTCCGCCCTCAGCTCTGGAACCTCCTCCGGGAACTGGCCGACTGTGCCGCTCGCGGGTGGAGAGAGCCAGATCACGGGCCTTGGGAACTGCGTGGCGAGCCGCGGCATTTCCTGTACTCCAAGCTGTACTGCTGGGTCGCGCTCGATCGGGCCCTGCAACTAGCCGAAGACGCAGGGCTCGAGGGAAATCTTAAAGTGTGGCGGCGCGAACGAGAGCAGATTCGAGAGGCGATCGTCGCCGAGGGTTACTGCGAGAGCGTCGGCGCCTACACCCAGTCCTTTGGAAGCACGACGGTGGACGCGAGCGCGTTGACGATGTCGCTGGTGGGCTTCCTGCCTGCGACCGATCCTCGGTTCCTCTCGACCGTGGAGCAGGTTCGCAGGCAACTCGGCCACCATGGCCTTCTCTACCGCTACCTCAACGACGACGGGCTGCCGGGCCGCGAGGGGTGCTTCACCCTGTGCAGCTTTTGGCTGGTCGGCAATCTGGCGCAAGCCGGGCGAGTGGAGGAAGCCAAAGAGCTGTTCGAACATATTTGCGGTTACGCAAATGATCTCGGACTCCTCGCCGAGGAAATCGATCCTGACAGCGGGGAACTGCTCGGGAACTTTCCTCAAGGATTCACCCACTTGGGCCTCATCCGCGCGGCACTCCATATCGCCGAGGCTGAGCGAGCCTCGTAAAGCGGTCTCCACGACACGCTGCACTCTCAACCGGCCCTTTCTCGTAGCTCGGCCCGTTTCTCGCTCTACCGGATCGGGATTTTGCGGAGCGGCAGCGGAGCGGCGGTGCGGGTGGTTTCGCTGGCCTCCAGTCGTGGATCGTGCCGCGGCAGTTCGTTGCGGACGAAGAACCGGGTGTGCTCATCGCAGGCCAGTTGCAGTTTGGGCTCTTCGCTCTCGACGGTGACCCGGAAGATCCGGCCTCCCGCGTCGGCGGCGCGGATCGTCACCCGCTCGGCGAACGTTTCACCAGCCGCCAGCTCGTCGAGCGGCTGAAAAAAGATCTGCCCCGCTTCGATGCTGGCGCTGCCGGTGACGTCGACCAGCTCGGTCCCTGCGTCGCAGAGGGCGGAGATGTACACGCGGCGGGCCGCGGCGGTACCGCGATTGGTTACCCGAATTTCGATCTCCACTTCCGAGCCGACTGCACGCGGCCCCGGCGGATCGATCACTTGCAGTTGCAGATCGGCGGACGCTTCGACCTGCGTGTGAACCTCGGCCGCCGCCTGCAGCCCCTCGGCATTCACCGCTTGCACGGTCGCTCGATGATTTCCCGGACGGCTCAGCTCGCAGCCGATCCGGAACGCCTCTTCGCTCCCCGCCGCGATGCTGGCGATGGTCCACTGCAACCCCGCGGGCAACTCCTGGGGATCGGCCGCACCCGACTCGACTCGGCCGATGTACTTGGCTCCGGGGGGCAGCATGAATTGCATCCGAACGTCTTTGGCCACCGCGTCCCCGGTATTGCGAACGCGGACTTCGTAGGTCGCTCGGGAGCCGGCGTACTCGAAGGCGGGCCCCTGGACGTGGACCCCCAACTCGCCCCGCCGGACCCAGTAGCGGGTGGACGTTTCGGCGGAGAGGCCCGGATCGGCGACCACGACCGCCCGGAGCTGCTGAGGACCGCCGCGAGGCGTGGGGAGAGCGACGTCGACGATCCGCTGGTCGCCGGCGGCGATGCGGTCGATCCGCTCGGTTCCCACCTTCGCGTCGCCAGAGAACAATTCGAGGCGGACGTTTTGGGCTTCGCCGGTCCCTGGATTGGCCACCGTGATCGTCCATCGTGCCGGCTCGCCCGAGACGACTTCACGAGTGCCTTCGAGACGGAGCTCGAGCTTGGGTTCTTTGACAGCGATCTTGGTCGCCGAGCTGCTCGGGCGGACCGAAACATCCACCCCCAAGTCAAACGCGCGACCGGCGCGGGGCACGAGCATCAGCGTCAGCGTCTGCACGCCGCGGGCGGCAAGCCGCTCGACGCGCCACACCAGCTGCCCGCTCCCATCGTCGGCTGCCGCTTGCCCTTCGATGGCTCCCGCCGTCGCCGCCTGCTGATTCAGCTCCACCCAACTCGGAATCTGGACGCGGACGCTGACCTGGCCGGCGGCGAACTCACTCTGGTTCGCCAAGGTGATTTGGTATTCGGCCGGCTTGCCCACGACCAGCGTGTCGGGTCCCTCGGTGTGGACGCGGAGCGAGGGCACGTCGCTGCCAAAGCGGACGCCGTGCGGCATCTCGACCGCTGGTACCGCCGCGGATCCGCTGGCCTCACCGGCGTCATAGGCCCCACCGGCGTTATAAGCTTCTGCGTCTTCGCTGGACTCTGCGGCCGGCTGCGTCACCGCGGCTGGACCGTCGAGCGGTCGAAGCGAAACCTCCGCGAGCGGGACATCGGCTGGTGGAGCACCAGCGGCAGAGAGCCCTCCCACACCGGCCAGCCCAATGATCCAAGCCAGCCCAATGCTCCAAGCCAGCCCGAGCAGCCCGAGACGATAGCACGTGCGACGCATGGAAGTACCGCCAGAGACGAGAGAGCCGGTGAAGGGAGAACGATCTCGACTGCGATCCCCGGCCGCGACACGAAAACGCTGCGGAGCGAACCTCCGCAGCGTTTCGTGAAGAAGCGGTTCGGGAGTCTTAGAGCTTGCTTCCGGAGAAGCCGCGAGCTCCCTTGAAGGACGTCCGCGCCTTGGGCGGCTCGACCGACTCATTGGCATCGACGTCGGCGGCGACGGTGTTCTGCTGGCCGTCGAAGTCGGACTTGTGGTGCAGCATGCCGTTGGGTTTCCAGTAGGCCCACGAGCCGACCGGTTCCCCTTCCTCGTACTGCCCCTTTTCCGATTT
The DNA here is from genome assembly GCF_010367455.1 of Candidatus Laterigemmans baculatus. Taxonomy (GTDB): domain Bacteria; phylum Planctomycetota; class Planctomycetia; order Pirellulales; family Pirellulaceae; genus Laterigemmans; species Laterigemmans baculatus. The sequence goes on from NZ_WRPR01000137.1 coordinate 22,119, forward strand.
CTGGCCGTTCTCGAACCACCACGACCATTCGCCGTGGGCTTTGCCGTGCTTATAGTTGCCGCTCACGCGGATCTGGCTGTTGGGATACCACCAGGTGAACTGGCCTTCGGGCTGGTTGTTCTGGTAGGTCCCTTCGTACTCTTTCTGGCCATTGGAGTGCCAGGAAATCCACCGCCCATGGCGATCGTCTTGGCCGATGGTGGAGTAGCTTGCCGGGCGGGTGTTCCACCAATCGTCCGCTTGTTCGACGACCTGTTTGGCAAACAGGTACATGCCTTCGGACTGCTTCTGGCCGTTGTTGCCGTTGGTCACCTTGGGAGCCAGCTTGCGACCCTCTTGGTAGACATCATCGGCGATCACTTTGGAGCTTTGGTCCCAGGCGATCAGCTTGCCGTCGATGACTCCCTTGCGGTAGTCGATCTGCCGCGCCTTTTTGCCCGAAGCGTAGTTCCAGATCGCCAGACCATCGCGTTGGCCGTCGACGAAGGAGATCTCACTCACGACCCGCTTCTGGCTGTCGACGATGATCCACTTCCCGTGCAGTTGGCCTTCCTTGAAGGACGCCTGCGAGGTGAAGGGGCCTTGGAATTCGTTGTACGGACGGGTGGCGAAGAGCTCGGCGTCGCGAGCGTTCAAAATCCGCGTCCACGTCCCGTGCCGCTGGCCGTTCTGGAACTCGCCCGAAGCGATTTCCACGCCCTGGGGGTCCCACATCTTCCACTCGCCGTGGAGGATGTAGTTGCCTACCGAGTCGAGGGTCATCTCGCGACGGATCTTGACTTTGCCGTCCGGATAGCGTTCCTGGACGACTTCGACCGGACCGGCCGCTTCGCCGATCGGACGGCCGGTTGCGGTCACGGCGCGGCCGGTTTCACCGAGCGGGCGGGCCCCTTCGTCAACGGGACGGGCCCCTTCGCCAACGGGGCGGGCGTTCTGGCGGTCCAGCACGCTCAGCGGAGCGGCCGGTTGCTGGTCCGAGAGGGCAGCCCCGACCGCCGCCTCGGAGTCATCGATGATGATTTCGGCTTCACCGAACGAAGCCGCGGCGTCGTCTTCCGCAGCGGGCGGATCGAGCAGGGGAGCCGGGGCGTTGAGCAAGCTAATGCGGTACGGCTCCTGGGCGTTGGCCAGCCCGCCGAGGGCGGCCAACCCCATCACCAGTGCCATTCGAGAGCGAGTCGATCGCTGGATCATATGTGAATTCCTTTTCGAGAAATCGGGTCCGTCGATGCCGGGGTCTGTGCTGGACGAAAATGCGTCGGCGTCACAGCGGCGAGCCGACCCGTCCACCACAACTCCCCAGACTGCGCTGGCAGCCCAGCGGGAAAGTCGACCGACGGAGCCTGGCTCTCTTCTTTTCGGCTGCCGAAGCGATTAGCTCCGCTAACCACTTCACAGCCGTCAGAATCCTCACCCCCGGACCTCTTCGGTCGTCCGGAGATCGCGGCACTGAGCTACGACGCTAGGACCCTCACGGGCCACTCGGAGACAGCATCGGCAGATCCAGCGGCCGAGACTTACGATTTCTGCCGACGTTTGTTCTCCACCAGATCGACGACCGCCTCCTCCCCTTCCGGGTAGGTATGATCGGGAGCCTCGACTTCCGGCGAGGGCGCTTTGGCCGCTTCGCTCGCCAGCCGATCGGCCGCCTCGGTATCGGCGTTATGGGCGCCGCGCTCGACCAATTTCTCCAGCGGCACCGAGGGCTTTTGCTTCGGCTCCTGCGGTGCATTCTGTCCCTGCGGTGCATTCTGGCCCTGCGGTGCAGTGCGGCCCTGCGGCTCATCGGAATTCGTCATCAGCGCATCTCCCCATCGCGAGTAAGGTCTCCGCTCTTACTCCTGGCGACGACGCAAACCCTGTTCCGGGGCCCATAGTCGCCTTTCGCTCCGCGAAAGTAGCGGGTCTCGATGAGCCGACGGCGCTAGCCGCGGGTTTCGATGCGCCGACGGCGCTAGCCGCGGGTTCGGTGGGCCGCTGAGCGGTTCGAACCTGGACTTCGACGCCTCCGCAGCGCCATGTCTTCCCACGGCGTGACGCGGATTGGGCCCGAGGCTAGCGCCTACGGCTCAATAGCGAAAGGCGACTATGGGCAGCTTTTCAGAGCGCCCGGGGGTGGGCTTGCTCGTAGATCGCGCGGAGGTTGGCGGCGCTGACGTGCGTGTAGATCTGAGTCGTCGCTAGACTCTTGTGGCCGAGCAATTCTTGAACGCTGCGGATGTCGGCGCCGCGATCGAGCAGGTGCGTGGCGAACGAATGCCGCAGCGTGTGAGGGCTGGTGCGGCTGTCGAGGCCGGCGGTTTGGATATGTTTTTCGAGCAACCGGCCGACGCTGCGAGTCGTCAACCGTTTGCCGAACCGGTTGGTGAAGACCGGCGCCTGGCGGGTCCCTTCGAGCGCCGGGTGGCGGAGCCGGACTTGAGCGTACTCGCGGATCGCGGCCAGCGCGAAGGAACCGAGCGGGCTGATCCGTTCCTTCCTCCCCTTACCGCGGACGTGGACGATCTGCTCGTCGAAGTCAATGTCTTCGTCGTTGATCCCGACCAGTTCGCTGACCCGCAAGCCGGCCGAATACATCGTTTCGAGGAGTGCTCGATCGCGGAGTCCTTGAGGATCGCGTGCCGGCGGAGCCTGCAGCAACCGTCCCACTTCCTCGCTGCTGAGCACGTGCGGCAGCTTGCGATGTCGACGGGGATTGCGGAGCGGCTTGGCCGGGTTTCCAGTCGCAATTCCCTGCCGCTGGGCGTAGCGATAGAAGCTGCGGAGCGAGGCGAGTTTGCGGGAGATGGTCGTCCGCGCGTAGCCTGCTTCTTGCAGCGCCGCCTGAAAACTCCGCAGGTCCTGCGGGGCGAGCGACTCCGGCGTCGGACAGCTCCCCCGCTCGTGCTCGAAATAGTCGACCAATCCCATCAGGTCTTCGCGATACGCTTTGATCGTCAGCTCCGACGCATTGCGTTCGGCGGCGAGGTAGCGGAGGAATTGACCGATGGAGCGGCGCACGAAACGGCTCAGGTTTGAGGTGGTTAGCGGTCGCGGAGGGTCGCTTCGATCCGGCTGGGGAGCTGGGGAGCCACCGGCTCGCGGGCCGCTTCGCGAATCTTGCGGCTCAGGACGGCGGCGTCGTACCAGGTGAAATCGAGTTCCGGATCGGCGGCAAAGCGTCCCAACGTCCGCAACGTCTCGGTCCGATTCTGATCGTCGAAGAGGAACAGGAACCGCTCCTCGCCTTTGACCAACGCCAGCACGTTGATTTCCTTATCCATCCCTGTCTCGCCCGGTTAGCAGAATCGCACGTCCCAGCGGGCAGCCTTGCCCGACCACGCTACCGCCAGTATCGGCTGATTGGCCACCGCAGGATGAGGTCGCTTTTGTCGCGTCCCCCCCGCATTTCAAGCATTTCGGTTATATGCAATCTGCAGCAAAAGCGGATGAAGTCGTCGCTGCGGGTTAGGTAGCCTTGCCACCCGCCAAGCCGACCGTCATCGAGCGCGTAGACATAATCGGCCAACCGTTCGGTAAAGTCGGGATCGTCGCCGCGATACAACCGAGTGTGCGTCAACACCGGTTCGCCCAACACCGGTGCGACCAGTCCACCGCCAGGTGCAACCAATTCACCGCCAGGTGCAACCAACTCACCGCCAGGTGCAACGAACTCACCGCCAGGTGCAATTGGCTCGCTGCCGGGAGCGACAACCGCGGAACCCACCGCCGGATCGCCAGGGGCGTCCACGGCGAGCATTTCCATTTGCTGGCGAGCAACTTCCAACTCGGTCTCGAGCACGATCCGAGCCGGGATCTGATGCTCGGCCTTCGTCCCCCACGGCAATCCGTAACCGACCGGAACGGGGTGGAAAGCGGGATCAGCGGCGTACCACCGGACGGTCATCGCCAGCCGTGGAGGGCTATAGGGGTCGTAATCGGTGACCGCTCCGACGACCACTGCATCGACGCCGAGAAACCGCGCCAGCTCCTGGAAGTCGGCTCCCTCGCGCGGCTCCCCGCGGAGGGCGACGAATTGGTCCCAGGCCACGGCCGCAACACCCACTGGCAGCACCTCGAAGCCGGGGATCAGCTGCAGTTCGGCGTAGTACGCTTCGGCGACCGCCGTCTGGTTCAGCGTCGGTTCGCTGCTCTGATTGAAGAACGGCAGGACCGCGATCCGGTGCAGTTGCGGGAGCGGGTTATGGAACCGCTCGCGGTGCCGAAAGTCGGGGACCAGGCTGCAGCCGCTCAAGAGCAACGCGAGGCCGCCGCTGAAGAGCCACAGCACCGCGGACCGCGGAAGCGGCGTCAGGCGTTCGATGGTCGCTGTCGTCATGGCGCAAGGTTGCCGCTAGTACGGTCCGCGCGCACGTCTCTCCACCCCCACAGCTATCGATCGGTCCGCCGCCGGCCGCAGGATCAGCAAAATCAGCAAAATTTATCACCCTCCTCCCCGAGAGGGTCACGAGGAACGAGCGGGGAGGGCAATGGGCAACGGTGAGCCCGACCCTCCCGGGGGGAGGGTATTGATGAAAAGCACTTCTCCGGCAGCGGTAGACTGAGGGGGGCGCCTCGCTTACGGCACCCGGACGAAATCCCAGACCGACCAGATGTGCTGCGGGCGGACGACCGAATCGCGGCTCCGCGTGTAGGGGTCGGCATCCACGTTGGGGCGGAGGGGCGAGTAGCCCGCCCAGGCCTGCGCTTCGAGCCGCGCGATCCGCTGGCGACGACGCTCCAGGGCCCGCGCCTGCCGCAGCTCCGCAGCCGTCGGCATCGAGCGGTGAAGTTCGACCGCCGAGGGAGCATCGTCGAACAGTTCGATCGGCGGCAGCGGATCGTCGCCCCGGGTGACTCCCGCGGTCGCAGCCAGCATCACCGCCACGGCGATCAGTGTTTTGACAGTCGGCGTTTTGTCGGTCGGCGCTTTGTCAATGGGCATGGTTCACAGCATCCCTTGGTGATTGCGAGTTGCCACACACCCGCCTTCCTACGGGTAATGCACCAGCAACTTCGGCGTGAGGGTCGCCTGCCGGAGAGTCTTTATTGGAGGCCGCCTCGGCTCGGCCCCGGCTCCGTTCGGATTGCAGCAGTCGTAACGTCCGTGGCGTATCGCAGAGTTCTGAAAAGTCGAGAAAAAACAAGTGCGGGTGCTGCATTTACTGCAAATAATGCGAGAATCAGACCGAACACTCGGACGCACCCCCTATGGCGATAGTGATCACGGCGCTATCATCTGGTGACAGGCCAGCGAGCGATGTGTTTCACGAGCGAGTCGGCGTATTTCTTCAAACACACTGGAGACTTGGACTATGAAATTGCACGGATTTCTGGCGACTGCGGCTGCGGCTTTTGTGTGCTGCGTGACCCTCGGCTGCCCCCCGGCTGAGAACGAAGAAGTTCCGGTCGACGTCGACGTCGTCGCTCCGGCCGAAGATAGCAACACCACCACCGCTCCCGCTCCGGCCACTCCCCCGGCTGAAGGCGTCGAAGCCGACGTCGTCGAGACCGAGCCGACCGAGTGAGCTAAGTTGAGCGGAGCGCTCTCGCATCCGACAAAAGCCGACCGCGATCCCCGCGGCCGGCTTTTTTCGTGCGCTGGGCAAAACCTTGGGACCCATTCTGAAATCAGCCGCCACGCGCTAGCGTCCGGTTCTCACGGCGTTTTTGAGAACCGGGGGCTAACGCCCGGCGGCTGATGAATCATCCGGACGAATGCCCAGCGGCTCCCAGCCAGATAGCACTGAGTCGCCTTACAGCTTTTTCGGCCGCGGGATCGCTCCCCCTTGCTTCCGCTTGCGGCCTTTCCCGCCTCGGCCTTTGCCCTCCCGGCCCGAGCCGCTGCTCGCCTCGTTCTCGACCTCGGCCAAGGGGCGGCCGATCGCGTCCTTCAATCGCAGCACGCGGTCGCGAAGCTTGCCGGCCCGCTCGAACTCCAGCTCTTCGGCCGCTGCGAGCATCTCCCGCTCGAGCTCCTCGACGTACTCGAGCGTCACGTAGGCGACCTCGCCTCCCTGGGCCGCTTGCGTCGCTTGACGGCGCTGGGCCGCGTCGGCTTCGATCCCGGCGCGAATCGTCTTGCGAACCGTCTCGGGCGTGATTCCATGCTCGCGGTTGTATTCCTTCTGGATCTGCCGCCGCCGCTCGGTCTCGTCGATCGCCGCTTGCATCGAGGCGGTGATCTTGTCGGCGTACAGGATGACCTTGGCGTTCACGTTTCTCGCCGCCCGCCCGATCGTCTGAATCAGACTCGTCTCGCTCCGCAAGAAACCTTCTTTATCGGCATCGAGAATCGCCACCAAGGAAACTTCGGGCAAGTCGAGTCCTTCGCGGAGCAGGTTCACTCCGATCAGCGCGTCGAACCGCCCCTCGCGAAGCTCCTGCAGCAGCTCGACGCGCTCAAACGCATCGAGCTCGCTGTGCAACCAGCGGCAGCGGACGTTCTGCTCCTGCAGGAACGTGGTCAGGTCCTCGGCCAACCGCTTAGTCAGCGTGGTCACGAGCACCCGCTCGTTGATCTCGGTCCGCTGGCGGATCTCCTGGAGCAGATGATTGACCTGCCCGCGGGCCGGCTCGACCGCGATCACCGGATCGAGCAACCCAGTCGGACGGATGATCTGCTCGACCACTTCGCCGCCGGTCTGCTCCAACTCGTAGTCGCTGGGGGTCGCCGATACGAACACGATCTGCCCGGTCTTGGCCTCCCACTCCTCGAACTTGAGCGGCCGGTTGTCGAGCGCACAGGGGAGCCGAAACCCGTGCTCGACGAGGGTTGTTTTGCGGCTCCGGTCACCGGCGTACATCGCCCGGACCTGCGGAATCGTCACATGCGACTCGTCGACGAAGGTGATGAAGTCTTTGGGGAAGTAGTCGTAGAGCGTGTCGGGCGTCGCCCCGGGCGGTTTCCCCGAGAGCGGTCGACTGTAGTTCTCGATCCCCGGACAGTGACCGACCTCCTGCAGCATCTCCAAATCGAACCGCGTCCGCGCAGCCAGCCGCTGGGCTTCGAGCAGCTTCCCCTGTTCCTTGAACTTTTCCAATTGCTGCTCGAGCTCTTCGCGGATCGAGCGGATCGCCCGCTGAATCCGGTCCTCGGGCATCACGAAGTGCTTGGCCGGGTAAATGTACAGCTCGTCCTGCGTACCGATCACCTCGCCACTGACCGGCTGGATCATCGAGATCTGCTCGACCTCGTCGCCCCACATCTCGATCCGGTAGGCGAACTCCTCGTAGGCCGGCCAGAGCTCGATGCAGTCGCCGCGGACGCGAAACTTGCTCCGCTCAAAACTGACGTCGTTCCGCTCGTACTGGATGTCGACCAGCTTCAGCAGAAAGTGATCGCGGCGGGTCGTCTCTCCTTTGCGGAGCCCCACGACCAACTGCTTGTAATCCTCCGGCGACCCCAAACCGTAGATGCTGCTGACGCTGGCCACGATCAACACGTCGCGGCGACTGACCAGCGAACTGGTCGTCGCCAACCGCAACCGGTCGATCTCCTGGTTGATCGAGGCGTCCTTTTCGATGTAGACGTCGCGCTGCGGGATGTACGCTTCGGGCTGGTAGTAGTCGTAGTAGCTGACGAAGTAGTGCACCGCGTTGTGCGGAAAGAACTCGCGAAACTCCGCGTACAACTGGGCCGCGAGCGTCTTGTTGTGGCTCAGCACCAATGTCGGTCGCTGGACCCGAGCGACCACGTTGGCCATCGTGTACGTCTTGCCCGTGCCGGTCGCCCCGAGCAGAACCTGCACTTTCTTTCCCGCATGGAACCCGCGCACCAGGCTGTCGATCGCAGCCGGTTGATCGCCGGCGGGAGGGAAGGGGCTGGCCAGTTCGAAGCCGGCGGCCTGCAATTGCGAAAGCGTCATAGGGATCGGCAACCGATGGGCAGAAATTCAGTGGCAAGAGCTCCATTGTCGGCCCTCCAGAGCCCGCGACAAGCCGCATAGTCGCCTTTCGCACTGGGGCCATGGGCTCTGTCAGAATCTACTTCAGACCATCAGCCGCCACGCGCTAGCGTCCGGTTCTTTGCATTTCCCGAGGAACCGGACGCTAGCGCGTTGCGGCTGATAGCAAAAATCCGCGAAAGGCGACTATGGCTACGGCTCGTCGGCGACCGTCAGGTACGGTGCGACGCCGGCGATCTTCGCCGGACCGATTCCATGGACCGCGTCGAGCGCCTCGAGCGAATCAAACGGCCCCTCGGTCTCGCGATGCTCCACAATCCGGCCTGCCAACTCAGGACCGATCCCGGGCAGCAGCATTAACTCTTCCACCGAAGCCTGATTCAACTCGAGCCGCAAGCGAACCGGGGCTGGCTGAGGCTCGCCAGCGCCGCGGCTCGTCGCCTCCAGGCACCAGGCGCACACCGCCAGCACGATTGCCGCGAGCGCGACGACCGTCCCCCGGGCATCTCCGATCGCGAGCGGCTCCTCGCGGTCGACCACGGTGCCGGATTCGAGTTGGCTGGGAGCATTCACGGGTGTCGGCCGGGCGCGATGCGAAGCACCCGCGGTCAGGGGCTACGGGCTCAGGGCTACAGGCGGGGCCTGGAAACGATGCCGTTTCTGCTATTCTGACGCACAACTTGCTGGCCAAGCCAGCCGCCACCATCGCCCCCGCAGGGACGCCCCCATGCACGCTGCCGACTACCAAACGGTGACCGCCGACGAACGACTCGAAGCCGATTTGCGGAAGCTGATTGAGCTGGGGATCGCCGAGGACTTGGCCGGCCAACGGGACTGGACGACCGCGGCGACCGTTCCCGCCGAGGTCCGCGGACGGTGCCAGGTCGTACCTCGCTGTGCGGGAACCGCGGCCGGTTTGGTGACCGTCCCCTGGATCATCGACGCCCTAGGCGGCGATCTGACGTTCGAACCGGAGCTGCGAGATGGGGATCGCTTCGCGCCGCGGCAACCGCTCGGGGTGATCGAGGGGAATGCCCGCGACCTGCTCACCGCGGAGCGTTTGATCCTGAACGTCGTCTCGCGGATGAGTGGCGTAGCGACGTTGACCGCGGCCTATGTGGCTCAGATCGCCGACTCGGCCGCTCGACTCTACGACACGCGGAAGACGACGACCGGTTGGCGAAGATTGGAAAAGTACGCCGTGCACTGCGGTGGCGGACACAACCACCGCAGCGGCCTCTACGACGGCTTCTTAATCAAGGACAACCACCTCGCCTTGGCTGGAACCGCTGGCCTGCCACTCTCCCCAGCCGAAGCCGTCCGCCGCGCCCGCAGCTTGGCATCCCCGCCCGGTTCGGCATCCCCGCCCGGTTCGGCATCCCCGCCCGGTTCGGCATCCCAGCCCGGTTCGGCATCCCAGAGCAGCGTGAGGGAACTGGCGGAAGACCACACCCCGCCGGCGATCGTCGAAATCGAAGTCGACTCGCTCGACCAACTCCAGGAAGTTCTCCCGGCGGCCCCCGACATCGTCCTGCTCGACAACTTTTCGCTCCCCGATCTGCGGCGGGCAGTCGAGCTCCGCGACGCGGCGGGCAGGGGAGTGGAGCTGGAAGCGTCGGGAGGGGTAACGCTGGAGTCGATCGGTGCGATCGCCGAGACCGGTGTGGATCGGATCAGTTGCGGAGCGCTGACGCACCAGGCGGTTTGGCTCGACTTGGGGCTCGATTGGTCGCGATGAGCGATCTCGACTGATCGTTTTACGAGCTAGGTTTGAGCAGGACCGCGACCGCACGACCCGCGAAGTACCTGCTCACTCCGATTTTGCCCACTATGTCCACCGCGATTGGCCAGCACCGCTCGGTGTGGGATTTTGTTCAACCCACGCTGGATGCGACCTGCATTCTGCTCTCGCTCTATGCAGTGCAGTGGGCGGCGCTCGGCTTTTTGGACGACGTGACGATCGGTGCGGCGCTGCTCGCCGCCGTCGTCTTTCCTCTGGCCAGCCAACTGACCGGCCTCCAGCGGCAGTGGCTGGGCGGCAGTACCGACCGCGAAGTGATCGCGATCGTCGGGACCTGGACGCTGACGGTCCTGACGCTCGCCCTGATCGGCTTCCTCACCCGCTACGCCAACCTGCTGCCCCGCTCGGTGATGGTCGGCTGGATCGTCGTCGCGCCCTGCCTGGTGGCACTGGCTCGCATGTGCCTGCGGATCCTCCAGCGGGCTTTGCAGCAGCGGGGGATTGGAACCCGCACGGTAGCGATCGCCGGTCTAAACGATTTGGGGTGCCAAGTCGCCCACAACATTCGTCGCGACCCGGGACTCGGTTTCCATCTCAACGGCTTCTACGACGACCGCGACGCCAAGCGACTCGCCCCCCATTCCGCCAAAGAGCGACTCGAAGGAAACCTGAATCGGCTCGTCGAGCAGGCCCGCGCCGGCCAGGTCGACATCGTCATGATCACGCTCCCGATGCGAGCGGAAGAGCGGATCAAATACATCCTCGACCGCCTCAGCGACTCGACCGCCTCGGTCTACCTGGTGCCCGACTTCTTCGTCTTTGAATTGCTCCACTCGCGGTGGACTTCGATGGGAGGATTGCCGGCGGTCAGCGTGTTTGAAAATCCACTCTACGGCGTCGACGGTTATATCAAGCGTGTGGCCGATGTCGTGCTCACCCTCGCGGCCCTCTCGATCGCGGCGATACCGATGCTCGCGATTGCCGTGGCAGTCAAGCTCTCCTCCCCCGGCCCAGTGTTCTTCCGCCAGCGCCGTTATGGGCTCGACGGGCGAGAAATCCGCGTCTGGAAATTCCGCTCGATGCGAGTCTGCGACGACGGACCGGTAGTCCGCCAAGCAACCAAGAATGACCCGCGGATCACGCGGGTCGGCGCGATCCTGCGAAAGACGAGCCTCGATGAACTGCCGCAGTTATTCAACGTGCTCGACGGCAGCATGTCGCTGGTCGGCCCCCGTCCCCACGCCACGGCTCATAACGAAGAATTCCGAGGTCTGATTCGCGGGTATATGCTGCGCCATAAGATCAAGCCTGGCATCACCGGCCTGGCCCAGGTCTCGGGATGCCGGGGCGAAACCGAGACGCTGGACAAAATGAAGCGGCGAGTCGAATACGACCACCAGTACATACGCCAATGGTCGATCTGGCTCGATCTCAAAATCCTAGCCAAGACGCTCCAAGTCGCCTGGCGCCAAGAAGAAGCGTACTGAAAAAGGTTTCAGGGAGCAGGTTTCAGGTTTCAGGCAAAAATCTCAAATCCTGAAACCTGCTACCTCCTACCGTCCCATCGCTTCGAGGACGGCTTTGCCCATATCGGCCGGGCTGGGGGCGACGACGATGCCGGCGTCTTCCAGGGCTGCGACCTTTTCGGTTGCGGTTCCCTTGCCGCCGCTGATGATCGCCCCGGCGTGCCCCATCCGCTTGCCGGGCGGGGCGGTGCGGCCAGCGATGAAGGCGGCGACCGGCTTGGTGACATGTTCTTTGACGTAGGCGGCGGCTTCCTCTTCGGCCGAACCGCCAATTTCGCCGATCATCAAGATCGCTTCGGTCTGCGGATCTTGCTCAAACATCTCCAGCAGATCGATGAAGCTGGTGCCGACGATCGGGTCTCCTCCCAAACCGACACAGGTGCTCTGGCCGAGTTTGAGGTTGCTGGTTTGCCAAACCGCTTCGTAGGTCAACGTTCCACTGCGGCTCATCACGCCGACTTTGCCGACCTGGTGGATGTAACCCGGCATGATGCCGATCTTGCAAGCACCGGGAGTGATCAGACCGGGGCAATTCGGTCCGATCAGATGGGCCCCGCTCGCGCGGACTTTCTCATACACGCGGACCATATCCAACACCGGCACCCCTTCGGTGATCGCGGCGATGACTTTAATGCCCGCGTCGAGGGCTTCGAGGATGGCGTCGGCGGTGAAGGGCGGGGGGACGAAAATCATCGTCGCGTCGGCACCGGTTTCGGCGACCGCTTCTTCGACGGTGTCGAACACCGGCAGGCCTTCGGCCGTTTGGCCCCCTTTGCCCGGCGTGACTCCACCGACCATCTGCGTGCCGTATTCCTTACAGCCGCGGGTGTGAAACGATCCGGCGCTACCAGTGATTCCCTGGCAAATGACTTTAGTATTTGCGTCGACGAGAATGGACATGTATGGGTATCCGTGCGTGATTCGAGGCAGCGGTCTGGATGCCGCGAGTGCTGGGCAAAAAAGGACAAAAACGGAGCGTGGAGAAACCAGCCGCTCAGCTGATCGCGGCGACCACTTTTTGAGCCGCGTCGGTCAAGTCGTTGGCCGTGATGATGTCGATGTCGCTCTCGGCTAACATCTTGCGGCCTTCCTCGACCTCCGTTCCTTCGAGCCGCACGACCAAGGGGATATTGAATCCAACCTCTTTCCCGGCCTCGATGATCGCGGCAGCGATCGTGGTGCAGCGGGCGATCCCGCCGAAGATATTGACCAGCACCGCTTTGCAGTTGGGATCCGACAAGAGAATCCGAAACGCTTCGGTCACCTGTTGAGTGTTGGCCCCACCCCCGACATCGAGAAAGTTCGCCGGCTGACCGCCGTGATACTTGATGATGTCCATCGTCGACATCGCCAATCCGGCCCCGTTGACCAGGCAGCCGATGTTGCCTTCGAGCTTGACGTAGCTCAAACCGGTGTCGGCCGCCCGCACTTCGGCCGGCTCCTCCTCCGACAGGTCGCGGAGTTCCTTGATGTCTGGATGCCGGAACAGGGCGTTGTCGTCAAAGGTGACCTTCGCATCGAGGGCGATCATCTGCCCGTCACCGGTGATCACCAGCGGATTGATCTCGAGCATGGCACAGTCGAGATCGACGTAGGTCCGGCAGACCGCTTTCATGAAGGTCTCGGCGGCACGCACCGCTTTGCCTTCGATCCCCAGCTTCTTGCACAGCTTGCGGACCTGGTAACTATCGAGTCCGACGGCCGGATCAAAATGCTCTTTGAAGATCTTTTCCGGAGATTCGGCGGCAACCTCTTCGATCTCCACGCCCCCTTCGGCGCTGACCATCAACACCGGCTTGGCGACGGCCCGGTCGAGCACGATGCCGAGGTACAATTCGCGGGCGATGTCGCAGCCTTGCTCGATGAAGACTTGATTGACGGTCTGCCCAGGCTCGCCGGTCTGGATCGTGACCAGGCGATTGCCGAGCAAGCGTGAAGCGACTTCGCGGGTCTCGTCGGCGCTGCGGACCAGCTGCACGCCGCGCTGCTCGGGATGCTCAGCGACCGTCCCTTTGCCTCGGCCGCCAGCGTGGATCTGCGCTTTGATCACCGCCAGCGAGCCACCGAGCTTGTCGAAGGCCGCCGCGGCTTCTTCGGGAGTCCGGGCCACGTGACCGTTGAGGACCGGGACTCCCGCTTGGCGGAAGAGTTCTTTGGCTTGGTATTCGTGTATTTTCATCCGGCTAATCCCGCAGCGATCCTCGTGGAGCGATCCTCGTGTGCACCGGAAAGCGACCCGGTGCTTGGCGGGGATTATAGGATCGAGCGAAACCACTCGAAAGGCGGCACTAGGCCATGAATTGCAGCCGCGGATCGTCCAACCCGAGCCGCTTCATTTTTTTATAGAGCGTCGTGCGATTGATCTGCAGCGTCTCGGCCGTCGCGATCCGATTCCATTCATGCCGCCGCAGCGCTTCGAGGATGATCCGCCGCTCCGGTTCCTCCAAGGCGTCGCGAAGGCTCTGCCCCCGATATCCCGTGCTGGAGGAGAAGGCGACCGGAGCCGCACCCCAACCGCTGTCGCTAGCCGCCTGGGTAGCCTGCCCCGCAAAGCCCGGCATCGCTGCCGCTCCGCTCGGCTGCCGCGCGGCAGGTAAGCTGGGGCCGCCATGGAATTCCGGCGGTAGATCGTCGACTGTCAACACCGAGCCGCGGCTCAGCAAGACCGCTCGCTCGATCACGTTTTCCAGCTCGCGGACGTTCCCCGGCCACGCATACTGCTGCATCCGCTCGATCGCCGCCCGATCAAATCCTTCCACCTGACGGCCCGAGGTCGCCACCGCGCCGCGAAGGAAGTGATCGACCAGCAACGGAATATCGCCGACGCGTTCCCGCAGCGGGGGCAACTCGATGTTGATCACGTTCACGCGGTAAAACAGGTCCTGGCGAAAGCGGCCTTCGCGGACCGCCGCGGCCAAGTTCTCGTTGGTCGCGAGGATCACCCGCGTGTCGACCGTCCGCGTCTCGGTGCCGCCAACCGGCTCGAACTGCAACTCCTGCAGCACCCGCAGCAGCTTGACCTGCAGCGCTGGCGAGGCGGTACCGATCTCGTCCAGGAATAGCGTTCCGCGATCGGCCAACTCGAACTTGCCGACTTTGTTCCCCTGGGCTCCGGTGAACGCACCCGCGACGTGCCCAAAAAGTTCGCTCTCGAGAAGCGTTTCGGGAAGCGCTCCGCAGGCGACTTCGACGAAGGGATGCTCAGCTCGGTTGCTGCGACGATGGATGGCGCGGGCGATCATCGATTTGCCCGTCCCGTTCTCGCCCGTGATCATCACCGACGCCCGAGCGTCGGCGACGCTCTCGATCACGTCGAAAATCTTCAGCATCCGGTAGTCATGGCCCAGGATATGCTCTAGCCCGAACCGACGATCCAATTGCTGCTTGAGCTGGGCGTTCTCGGCTTCGATTTCCCGATGCGAAAGAGCTCGGCTGATCGCCAGCGAAAGCTCTTCATCGATCAGCGGCTTTGTCAGCAGATCGAACGCTCCGGCGCGAACCGCTTCGACAGCCGTCTGCGGAGTCGCATAGCCGGTGACGACGAGGACTTCACAACCAGGGCAGTGTTTTTTGGCCCAGCCGATCAGCTCAAACCCATCGCCATCATCGAGCCGTAGATCCGTGATCAGCAACTCATACGAACCACTGGCCAGGCGTCGTCGCCCCGCCTCGACGCTGTGCGCCACATCGACGTGCATTTCCTGTTCAGAGAGCCACTGAGCCATGGACTCTGCGAGATGGCGATCGTCGTCAACCAGCAGAAGATTGGGAAGCGTGGACATGACAGGTGCAATCTGACGGTTATGCTGCTTTTTCAAAATATTTCGTGAGCGACGGAACGAACTTGCCGGTTTCGCCGTCAGGTGTATCTAGGTTGCAAACTCTCACCAGTCAAAATGTGCGACTCGCCCCCGCGGCAATGCCCCATAACAACGCCCCATAACAACGCCACGTGACAACGCCACGCGACAATGTCGCGTGAAGACGCCACGCGACTGGGCGAAGACGCCGTGCGACTGGGCGAAGACGCCGTGCGACTGGGCGAAGACACCGTGCGACTGGGCCACGCCTGCCGGCCGCTGCGACGTTTCGTCGCAGGCCTGGAGAAATTCCTGCTTCCCCCCCAAGGTTTCGTGTTATTACCCGCTGAAGTCGCCGGTTGTCGGTGATGTCGTGTCGCAGCAAGCTCTCCGCCATTCGGTCTCCCACCGCAGGGAATGCCGGAAGCGGAGCTACAGTTGTGTCATCGCCGAGGAACATCAACCTAAGTCCGCGCGGAGAGCCGCTCATGGGCGACTCGCTTGACCGCTCGGCACCCAACACTACTTTTCACCAAAAGAAGTCCTCGATTCGCGAGGACGTATGCCCGAGGATTCCATGTCTCTTAAGCTTCTTATCGTTGATGACCACGAGGTGGTCCGCCGCGGCGTGACCACGCTCCTTCAGAGCCCCGGACTTGAGATCGTCGGTATCGTGGGCGATGGCCAAGAAGCCGTCGATTACGTGACCACCAACCCCCCGGATGCCGTGTTGATGGACGTGCGGATGCAAGGGATGGATGGATTGGCGGCACTCGATCTCATCCGTCGAGATTTCCCCGATCTCCCGGTGGTCATGCTCAGCACCTACGACAACCCAACCTACATTGCCCGTTCGGTCGCTCTCGGAGCCAGCGATTACGTGCTTAAGGGGGATTCGCGGGAGCATATCCTCGATGCCATCCACCGCGCGGCCGATCGCAAAGCCCCCTCTTCCGACAGCATCCTCCACCGCATCCGTGGGGCAATGGACGGAGAAGCTGTCCACAACGGCGAAGAGTTTGATCTGCCGCTGACGGTGCGAGAACTCCAAGTGCTCCGCCATATCGCGCTTGGGCTGAGCAATAAAGAAATCGCTCGCTCGCTCTCGATCAGCGTCGAAACCGTGAAGGAGCATGTCCAAAACATCCTCCGCAAACTCAACGCTGCCGACCGAACGGACGCCGCTGTCCGTGCCGTCAAATTGGGCGTGGTCTGAGACACCCGTCTCAAACTGAGTCGCCGCGGCGAGGGAATCCCTCCGCCGCAGCCCGCCAGACGCAGAGGCTTTGCCAAAAAGCCTCTTTTTTTATGCGCCCCTCAACCACAAAAAAAAGCGGCCTGCTCGGGAGGCAGACCGCTCAACGTCTCCGGAATCACTCGTTAGCTGGCGCTCAATCCCACCACCACTGATCAGGCCCCAGACCGCTAGGCTCCAGTTGCTGTCGCGGCTGACGAAGCTCGCCCTTGATATCGCGGACTAGCGTGTCGCTCTTCAGGGCTCGCTTCGGCTGGACGTTGACGCCGCCGCCGAGAGGCGTCAGCAGCGTATTGCCCTTCCAGATCGCGTTGACGGCCGTTTCCACTTGCTGCGGAGCGACCAGCGTTTCCACCGGCAGTTGGGACTCGTCGAGCAACACGCCCATATCCCAACCCGCTTGGGTGTAGTAATCCTGCTCCTGGATGAAGGCCGCGGCGATCGACAAATCGATCAGATTTCGCAGCTGAGCATAGACCGGAACCGCGTTGGCGATCTCGTCGAAGCGAGTCGTGAAGTCATGGCAGAAGGCTTGGCTGGCCCGGTTGCCGCGAGCCCGCTTCTGTCGCTCGCCCCCCGCGCTGACGACTTCCGCGGCACCGACCAACCGCACCGCGTTCCCGCTGAGCCCCATTCCCAGGCCGTCTTCGCTAACCAGCACGCACTCGTAGTCGGGTTCAAAGTACCAGCGTTCCATGGCGTTGGCCGAGTTGTGGGCGGTCGAACGCTCGACGTAGCTCTGCATCCGAATCGGCAACCGCTCGAGGCCGATCCCGATCAACTTCATGCGGTAATCCGCTTCGACCAAGACTTGGGCAAAGTGCGTGGTGTCGGGGACGCCTCGAATCGTGACCGTCTGCAGGCCGAGGTTATCCCGCAGCGCCGCGGCGACCGCCCGCTCGCCACCGCGAGGCACATTCCGAATCTGGCTGATCGTCTGATTCAGCCGCTGCAACCCTTCCTGAGTCGGGTCGATCGAGACGCTGATCACGTTCGTTCCCTTGCCACCGGCCGGATAAGCCCGCAGCGCCGTCACCAGGTCTTCGAGCAGAATCGTGGGCATTCCCGACTCGATCCCCCGCGTCCGTCCCGCTCCATCGACGACGAAACCCTCGGCCGGTCCAGCCAGGACGATGTCCCCGGAATCGGGATAGAAAAAGACGTAGCGAACCGCGGTCAAACCCGCCACGCCACGCATCGCGTCGGTCAGTTCTTCGCCCGCGGCAACCCGCTTGGCAATCGCCGCCTCGAGCCGGTTCAGCGAAACTTTGCGAAGCTCGCTCTTCGCCGCCAACTCCGCTCCCAACTGCTGGCGAGCCGCCATGATCCGCTCGCGGCCCACGTTCGCAGCGACCCGCCGCACACGGAGCACACCCTCGGGATTGACTTCGACACCGGCAATCGGCGGAACGTCTTCCTCTTCATCCTGAGCGTAGACGCTGGGTGAACACAGCAACGCCACCAGCAAGGCAAACAACAGGGACGCAGCGCGATGAAGCATCAGCGATTTCATGGCTTTGAATTTCTCGATCTGACTCGGGGCGATCGCATCAACCCGCTTAGAAAAGGAACCCGCGACGTCCGCCCCCCGACTCGCCGCCGGGCAGCAGGCAGCGCTGCCCGTTGCGGACATCGCCGTTGCACCACAGTAATTCAAGAACCTGGCGGCAGCAACAAAATGGGAGGTCTCGAGAAAATATCGCAGCCGACCGCGCGGCCTGCGACCACCCCCTTGGAATGCGACCGACCACCTAAAAGACGCACTTCACCGCGATCTCAGGCGTTTCCTTCCATTACCCTCCCCCCGGGACGGGATGGTGTGAGATGGGGAAAAGCCCGGAGGAGAAGGTCGCCAGAAGTAGAAACGGCACGTCAAAACATCATCCTCCCGCTTGCGGGAGGGTCGGGCTCTTAGGCCCGGGGAGGGTTAGCTGGAGGGAGTCTCGCTCACGGCTCGACGTCGCGCACGCCCTCCCCGCTCGTTCCTCACACGCCCCTCCCCCCGGAGGATGTCGCCCCACGCTGGCGGACAGAACTTAGCCCCGCCGTCGCTTGTCGCCGCCGCCGCTGTTGACCTTGGGCTTATTCATCATCAGGCGGTAGCTCCCGCTGCCGAGCAGATCCTCCAGCCGCTGCCGGAGCTCGGGATTGACCTCCACGCGATAACGACCGCTGCGGAGATGCACCAGGGCCCCGTCTCGAAGCTTCAGCGAGAACATCAGCTCCTGCTGGCCGGGGTATCCGCGAATGATCTCGCGAACCTGCGCCAATAGCCCCGACTCTTGCTGGGCTTCCTCGATCTGCAAACGGATCCCGCGGGTATAGCGGCTGTCGAGCTCGGCCAGCGGGATCAGCTCGTTGATGATCAGGTTGACCTCGTCACCTCCGCCCCGTTTGTCGACCACCGCCCGCGCCAGGAGGACCGCGTCGGGCTGCACCGCTTCTCCCATTTCCGCGTAGCCGTTGGGCCACAGAATGCAGCGAACGGCCCCCTCCATATCTTCGAGATCGAAGTTCGCATACTTCGAGGGCGCGCCGGGCTTGCTGTTCTTGGTGTGGGCCAGTTTGATCGAGCCGATCATCCCGCCGACGATGACTTCCGCACGATCCTTGACCGAACCGAGTTGGTCGGTCGTGTGCGTTCGAAAGGCGGCGAGCTTCGGTTCGTACTCCGCCAGCGGATGGCTGGCCAAATAGAAGCCCAGCACTTCCTTCTCGGCCAACAGCTTTTCTTTCTCGGGATATTCGGGAATATCGGGCAGGGCGATCGATGGTGTCTCCTGCGCTTTCTCCTCCTCCTCGAAACCTCCAAAGAGACTCGCCTGCCCGCTTCGCCGGTCGGCCAGGGCAGCTGCACCGCTCTGCATCGCCCGCTCGACCATCGCAGCCAACTGGCTCCGCCGCGCTCCGAAGCCGTCCATCGCCCCTGCTTTGATCAGCGTCTCGATCGACGACCGGTTACAGGCCTGGGGGTCGACCCGTTCACAGAAATCGAACAGATCCTTGAACGGTCCCCCTTTCGCCCGCTCGGCGGCGATCGCTTCGGCAGCCGAACCGCCGCAGCCTTTGATTGCCGAGAGCGCGAAAATGATCTTGCCGTCGTTGACCGCGAAATCCGAATCGCTGTGGTTGACGTCGGGATTGACCACTTCGATTCCCATTCGAGCACAATCCTCCATGTGCTCGACGAGGGCGTCTTTGCGTTTAAAGTTCCGCGAAGATATATCACTTGAAAGCAGCGCGGCCATGAACTCGACCGGATAGTGGGCCTTCAGATAGGCCGTCTGATAAGCGATCAACGCATAGGCAGTACTATGCGATTTATTGAAACCGTAGCCGGCGAACTTCTCGATCAGATTCCAAATTTCTTCCGCTTCAACCTGCTTCAGTCCGTTTTCAACCGAACCCTTGAGGAACTGCTCACGGTTCTGGTTGATCAAGGCCACCTTTTTCTTACTGATCGCCTTAATACAGGTATAGGCGTTTGCCAGGGGAATGCCCCCTAGGCGGTTGAGGATCCGCATCACCTGTTCTTGGTAGACCATGATCGAGTTGGTCTCGGCAAGAACTTCTTCCAGCACCGGGTGCTTGTACTCGGGCTGTTGCCGCCCGTGCTTGATGTTGACGTAATCGTCAACCATACCCCCTTCGAGCGGCCCTGGGCGGTAGAGCGCGGCGGTCGCGATGATGTCGCTGAACTGGTCAGGTTTCATCCGCTGCAGCAAATCGCGGATCCCTCCCGATTCCAGCTGAAAGACCCCTTTGGTCTCTCCACGCTGCAACAGCGCATAGCTCGGCTTGTCGTCGAGCGGGAACTTCAGCGGGTCGATCTTCTCGCCCGTGGTCTGCTCGATTAATCCGACCGCTTTGCTGAGGATCGTGAGGTTGCGAAGCCCCAGAAAGTCCATCTTCAGCAAGCCGGCCGCTTCGACGTCGGCCATCGCCCACTGGGTGATCACGTCCTGCTTGCCAGGCACTCGGCCGAGCGGCACGTACTCGGTGAGCGGTTTGTCGGCGATCACGACCGCCGCGGCGTGGGTGCCGATGTTCCGGGCCAATCCTTCGATCCGCTGTGCCAGGTCAATCAGTTCGCGGATCTCGGGGTCATTGTCATACGTGACCCGCAGATCGTCGCTCTTCTCGAGCGCCTTGGCGATCGTAATCTTCAGCTCGTCGGGGACCATCTCCGTGATCTGGTTGACCCGCGCCAACGGTATGCCCAGCGCTCGCCCCACGTCCTTGATCGCAGCCCGGGCGGCCAACGTCCCGAACGTCCCGATCTGGCAAACGTTATCATGCCCGTATGTTTCTTTAACGTACTGAATCACCTCGCCGCGGCGATCCTTGTCAAAGTCGATATCGATATCCGGCGGCTCCAACCGGCTCTCGTCGAGAAAACGCTCAAACAGCAAGTCGTACTGGAGCGGGCAAACGTGGGATAGGTAGAGCGCATAACAGACCAGAGCCCCCACGCCGCTGCCACGAGCGGTCGCCCAGATCCCTTTGCTCCGCGCGTGTTCGACAAAGTCCCAAACGATCAAGAAGTAGGTGGGAAATCCAAGCTTCTCGATCACCCCCATCTCACGATCGAGGCGAGCGATGACTTCCTCGGACAACTCCCCGTCCTTGATCCGGTCTTCCCGACCCTCATACCGCTCTTTCAAGCCCTTGATGCAGAGTTCGCGGAGATACTCTGCCGGGGTCAGCTGCCGCGGACATTCGAATTTTGGAAAGTAGTGCTTGCCGAGTTCGAGATCGATGTCGACCTTGTTGGCGATCTCTTGGCTGCGAGCGACCGCATCCTCGAGCCCAGGAAATTTCTCATACATCTGCTCCGGGCTGCGGAGGAAATATTGATTTCCATCCATCCGCATCCGCGAACTATCGGTGCGAAACCTCCCGGTGTTGATGCACAGCATCACATCCTGTGCTTCGGCATCTTCGGGATCGACATAGTGCGTGTCGCTGGTCGCCACCAGCGGCAAGCCCATTTTGCGAGCGATGTCGGCCGCCCCTTCCAACTGCATCCGCTGGATATCGACGCCATTGTTCATGACTTCGATGAAGTAGCGATCGCCGAACAAATCGTGGAACCAACCGGCAACCTCGCGGGCCTCCCGCTCGGCTTCGGCGGTGTCGGTGCCGCGGAGCACGGCGCGGCTGAACTCGCTGCTCACGCAGCCCGACAAGCAGACGATCCCTTCGTGGTGGGCTTCGAGCAGCTCTTTGTCGATCCGGGGCTTGAAGTAGAACCCCTCGAGCATCGCCGCCGAGGCCATCTTCACGAGGTTCTTAAAGCCGGTGCGGTTTTGGGCGAGCAGCGTCAGGTGGTAGCTGGCATCCTTGCTCGTCCCAGCCCCTCCCTTCTCAAACCGACTCCCCGGCGCGATGTAGGCCTCGTAGCCGATGATCGGGTTGATGCCCGCTTCCTTTGCCTTGCGGTAAAACTCCAGCGCCCCGTGCAGATTGCCGTGATCGGTCAGAGCCAGCGAGTTCATCCCGTGGTCGACGCAGCGCTTGATCAGCTTGCCGATCGAACCGGCACCATCGAGCAGACTGTAATGGCTATGGCAGTGCAGGTGCACGAACGGACGGGGCGCAGTGGTCGGTTGCGTGGGATTCACGTCAATCACGGCAGTCATCCTGAAAGCTGCGGCGGATCAGAAAACGAAGTATCAATGCGGGACAGCGGGGGAAACCGGCCGCCACGCGCGAGGCTGGATCGTTCATCAGCCGCCACGCGCGAGCGTCCGGTTCTCGCGCGAGCGTTTTGGGAACCGGGGGCTAGCGCCCGACGGCTGACGGGACTCTCGCTGACGGAACTCTCAACCGGTCGGCCACTCGGGATCGGCGACTTGGCGGACGAGCATCGCCAGACGCGCCTGGGCGTCGAGCATCCGCTGCCAAGCGTTGAAGGGCAGGGTGACGCGGTGCGCCGCTTCATTGACTTCGGCGGCGTCGATCAGCGGTTGCAGACGCCCCTGCAGGTACTCGAGGATCTCGCACAACTGGGCCGCTTGCCCCGGAGTCAATTTTTCGGGGATTGCCGGCGGTTCGACCAGCCCCATCAGGCCGACCGTCTGCTCGCCGCTCAGGTGGTTGATCTCGAAGTCGAACGCAGCCAAGCCTTCGCTGGCCGCCGTGACGTCGCGGCCCCGCGTCCGCTCCCCTTCGTCGGGTGGCTGCAACACCGCCATCCGCTCGGCGATTTCCGATTCGCTCCCGATCCGCATCAGACTGCGGCCGACGGTCACGATGTCGCCGAAGCGAAGGATCCGCAGCTGACACTCCTGGCCGTTCACCTTGGTCCCGTTCGTGCTGTCCAAATCGGTCAGCACAAACCGGTCGCTGTCCTGCTGGATTTTCAGATGGCAGCGACTCACCCGCTCGTCGTTCAACTGGATCGTGTTCCCCTCCTCGCGGCCGATCGTCACCGGCGTTTCCAGGTCGCGGTATACCCGGCCGCGGTCCGCGCCCTGCAAAACGGTAATCGTCACGCGTCCCATCGAACGAGGAACCTCCCGGAAGCGACGGCCGAAATGCCGCAGTCGAACCATTTCAATTGCACACGAGCCGCTACAGCCTACCACCTGAGGAGTTCGGTGCCACACCGGGCGGCCATCTCGCTCCCGAGGCCATCCTTTCCTACGCTGGACCGACCTCCACCGATGCCCCCGCCGCCGGACCCGGCCCGCCCTGGCACCGGACTCCGCCCATCCTGGTCATTTTAACCGTACGGTTGTTTCCACCCGCAACCCATTCGGCTCACCCCCGAGCCACTCCCTCCGCTGAGGAACTTCCCGCCATGCGCTCCGCACTCCTCTTCCTTCTGCTCCTCCTCGTGGCCGTCGCCGCCTACCTCGCGTTCGCGCCGAAGCGTGCTGTCCTGCCACCGGCCGGAACCTACGGCCCCTTCGATTTCACGCTCGTCAGCACCGAAGGCGAAACCGTCTCGCTCGACGATTTTGCCGGCCAAGTCGTGATCGTCGACGTCTGGGGCACCTGGTGCACCCCGTGTCGCATGGGCATTCCCCATTTCGTCGAACTGCAAGACGAGTATCGGGAAGAAGGGCTGCGGATCGTCGGCATTAATTACGAAATGGGGACTCCCGACGAAGCGCTGGCAGCGATCGAAAAATTCACCTCGGAAGTTCCGGTGAACTATCCGCTCCTGATCGGCGACGACGCGACCGGAGCTCAAATCCCCGGCTTCGGAACTTTCCCCAACGTCCTGTTCATCGACCGCCAAGGGAAAATCCGCCACACACTGGTCGGACTCCACTCCAAAGAAGAACTCGAAGCGGTCGCCAAACCGCTCCTCGAAGAAGCCTCCCAACCCACCCAGCCTCTCCCCCAAAGTTAGCCCCAGCCAAGCACGACCCGCACTCGTACTCAGCGAAGCGGTACTCGTACTCAGCGAGCACGAGCACGAGCACGAGAAGAAACCCCATCTCAGATCTCAGAATCTCAGGATCTCAGATTTCCTGACACTGACGGAATCTAGGTACGCGAGCGTGAGCCCACGGATGACCGAACGACCGAGAAACGACAAAGGACACGAAGAGCATGAAGGAAAGGCGGGGAGCTGAACCACGGACGATTAGCTTTCGAACTCCGCGTTCTCCGTGCTATCGGCGGTCCCTCCCCTTTTCCGTGCTTTTCCGTATCCTCCCGTGGCCCCCATTCGTGTGATTCGTGTGATTCGTGTGATTCGTGGTTGTTTCCCTGACCAGGTACGCCCACATCGATTCCGTTAGAGTCAGCAGATTTCAGATCCTCGAAACCCGAAAACTGCAGCCCTCCCGGGCTCCTCTTGACGCCGATCTTGCGTCTTCCGTACAGCGGGCCGATTCCTCCGCAATCTCTCGCCCCGCAGAAGCCTGCTGATGACCCGCCGCATCCTCTTCGCGCTCGCCTTGCCCGCGATCCTCCTCGCCGGCTGCGACTCGCTCTCCCGGTTCGCCCGCAGCCGAGGCTCGCTCGGCGACAACCAGCCGGCTCCCGAGACCCTTGCGGCCGAAACGCCAGCGCCCGAAGCCCCAGCCGCCAAAGCCCCAGCCGCCGAAGCATCAGCCGCCAAAGCCCCAGCCGCCAAAGCCGAAGCCGCCGGAGCGACAGCCCGGCTGAGCGACCGCGAGCCGCTGAGCGACCGCGAGCCGCTAAGTGACCGCGAGCCGCCGGCGCCCGCAGCCGCCCCAGCGCCGGACGTGCAACTCGCTGCAGCGTCGAGCGTCAGCGGGGCTGCTCGCCGCGCGTTCGATGCCGTCGTCGCTTCGCTCCCCAATCCGGCTGCCTCGGAAGACGAAAAGCTGGCCCGCCAGATCGCCGCCTTCGAACCCTTTCCTTTTGCGTTCGAGCTGCCGACGCTCGACGGCTCCTCGCTCAGCAGCCGCGAGACCCGCAACCGGTTGATCGTCGTCGACGTGTGGGCGACCTGGTGCGGTCCCTGCCGCAAGGCGATCCCCGATTTCGTGGCCCTTCAAGCAGCGTACGCGTCGCGAGGCGTGCAGGTCGTCGGGATCACCTGCGACTCGGCCGACCCTGCCGAAGCGGCCGAGGTCCGCCGCAAAGCGACCGAGATCGGCAAGCGGCTGCAGGTGAATTACCCGCTGCTCGTCGATGACGGCTCGACGACCGCACAGATCCCCGGCTTCCGCGGCTACCCGACCACGCTCTTCCTCACCCCCGATGGCCAAGTGCTCTACAAAGTCACCGGAATGCAATCCGAAGCCCAACTCGCCGCCATCGTCGACCACCTCCTCCCCACCCCCTAAAGCCCTAAAGCCCTAAAGCCCTAAAGCCCTAAGCCCTAAGCCCTAAAGCCCTCAGTACTCAGCCCTCAGCCCTCAGCCCTCAGTACTGTTCCGTGCTTTTCCGTGTCCTTCCGTGGCCCCCCCGCTCCCCGCTCCCCGCTCCCCGCTCCCCGCTCCCCGCT
>NZ_WRPR01000138.1 GCF_010367455.1 Candidatus Laterigemmans baculatus
TGTTCTGGCATAACCATGAAATTCACGGGAGCGACCGATGGGGTCCTCTCTGCGGCTCTAGCTCGTCGACGGTCGCCCCGTGATTTCCGCCGTTACCCCATTGCGAGACCACACAATTCGATGCCGGACGATCGCTGCTTTCGCATTGATGATCTCGATGTCGACGAACTGCGAGACCATACAAGGGACCAGCAGTTGATCGACGCATTTGCCCACTGGGTCGAGCACTTCGCTCCGAAAGTCGACGATGTCATATCGGAAATTTCTGATGCCTTCGCTGATACGCGACTGGACGACGGCATCGGGCTTTTCCAGGCCAATGGACTCGACGACTATGCGTCAGCTGAAGAACTCAAAGAACTTCGAGACCGCGACGAACTGACCGACTGGAGACGAATCTCCTACGCTGATCTCGAGCGGTGCAATTCCGCGCCCTCTTTCTTCGATGCGAGGGGATTTGTATTCCACCTTCCTGCATTCCTGATTGCGGAACTGAATGACCGCCACCCCTACGGATTTATCGATCGGCTATACCGGACTGACGAACATCCGGAAGGCTGGCGTCACCTTTTGACTGACAAACAACGACGTGCGATAATCTCCACGCTCAAGCTAATCAGGGAGCATCCGAACTACGAACACGATCGAGACGAAATCGACGTGGCAATTCAACGACTGAAGGGCACGCCAAGCATGGGGTAACCATGCGGTGAACGGGAGCCGCCGATAGCGTGGTTTTTGAAGTCTCAGCTCCTCGGCGGCGGCCCCGTTACCGCCACCGTTATGCCAACGGTGCAGTCCGGATCTTTCGACCAACCGGACAACGAATGTTAGGCAACAACAATCCTTATTCGCCGACCGTCAAAGGTCACCTCCGTCTCGAGTCGCACAAGAATCACGGCCGCTCCTATTCATTGACGAAGGTTCTGAATTGCCTCTCGATCGCGGTTCTAGCGTTCGGCGCATGTGCTGTCGCGGGTATTTGGTACTATTACCGAGACGGTGGCTGGTCCGCGTTGCTACCTTACTTTTTCGCCCTAATTGCCGGGGGCGCTTGCTTGGCAGTCTCCGTTTTGCTTGCGATCATCGCGACGATCCTGGATCGGTGCTCTGCTTTGATGCTGCTGATACAGGCGCCGGCCATTGTCTTCTATCTTCGATTCCTACCATGGGGCTGACCAGCAGACGCCGATGTTCTGGCATAACCATGAAATTCACGGGAGCGACCGATGGGGTCCTCTCTGCGGCTCTAGCTCGTCGACGGTCGCCCCGTGATTTCCGCCGTTCGCGGCGCCGACCACATACTGCCCTCGCAGCGTCTGATCGGTCCTTTCCCTCTTACGTCATAAATGGTGCGCTCGAGATATCTGCTGCGATCCGTTCCGTGACTCGATCGGTTTGATGCGCTCAGTGCACTTCCATCGTTCCGACGCGGGTGCAATCGGGTTCCAGGTGCACATGACCTGACTCTGGTCTCGGATCGCGGGTGCCCACGATTGTCCGCCGGGCTTCAATTCATGACTCAATCGGCTCGATTCGCTCGGCCCTCAGAATTGTTCAACGCCAGGTGTGCGTGAAAACTGATGCGCTCGAAGATTGGCTCGGCCATTGCTCGCCGCTACACTTTGTGGTCCCGGCTCGTCGGCCTATCGAGCTGCCGGCTTCACGAAGACTCCGCGAACAAGGCGTCGAACCCGAGCGGCGGATGGAGCGTTTCCTGAAGACTATCCACTCGGCCGCCGCCGGGTTAACGCAAACGTTATGGCAATCACCGACGCTATCCGTTCTCTGCCTGCCGTGGTGCGCTCGAATCAGCCCCTATGCACAGTGAACCGCCACCCGCATTAGATTCTGACTGTCGATTGGGGCGCCACTAACTTCCGTGCTCGAGGATTTGACGTCATCGCGATCCGAGGGTTCAATCGGGGAGCAGGTGCGCGTGAAGGTCAATCGCATTGGAGAGTCGTGGGGCCGACAACGTTTATGAAGCACTTCGCTCACGCGACACCGTCGTTGACTGTCTGGCGTTCGATGATCACTGAACCTGGTTCGCGGGGCTTGGCCCGAAGAGTGATACTTGAGTTCCGGCTTTCACAATTGAGGCCAGAGAACCGGCTGATTCAGGCATGCTGACGCCGAGTCGATCGGTTACACTCGATTACCACGGTGCTACATCTGCGGCCCTGGCTCGCTGGGCGCCGCGACGGAGCCATAACAACGCGTCGAACCCGAGCGGCGGATGGGGCACTTACTGAAGACTATCCACTCGACCGCCGCCGGGTTAACGCCACCGTTCGTCGTCTTCCTCCTTCGCAATTTGATCTCCACGCCCGGCACGCTTTCCTTCGCTGACAGCGACTGGCTCGCGTGCTGCCCTGGGACGACCCCGTGCTGCTATTGACTATCTCTTGGGCGGCCTGATGGCCGATGCGTCCTTTGCCGCTCCCCTCCGCCGCGAGGCCTGGGGTAATCAGAAAATTACTCTCAGCTGCTGGACCGGATACGCTGTTGGTGAGTCGTGGGGCCGCCAAACACGCTCACCTTCGGTAGCCGACGAACCATTCGATAAACGCGAGCCGCCACGGTCGTCTCGCCGCGGGTAACAACTTACAGGTGGCGGCCGCGTTATCGTGGCCGTTCTGCCATCCGATGAAACGTACCCACACTTGCATTGCTGCCGCTGGCACGGCTTTTACAGCGTGTGCACTCTTTCTGGCTGCGTCGGCGAATTCGCGCCCGCACTTGACGATTCTCGTGAACGGATCCCCCGCTGCAAATGTCACGGTGAGCGACGTCCAGACCGGAACGCCTCACCAAACCGACTCAACCGGCACCCTCAACTACAGCGTCAGGTCGGGCAAACAAAATGCCGTTTTTGTGCCGATCAGCGGTGGCGGTATTCGCATGGTCTCGTTCCCACCCCGGGGACACAGAACCATCGACATCCGAGGCCGCTATACTCGATCAACGACTGTGGTGTACGATTTTGGGCTTCTGCGACGCGAACAAACCACTGTACAACATGATTTAACTGACGCGGAGGCGGCCGCGGCCCGAAATCGCGGGACGATGCTGCGACAAGTCGAGAACCTCACGCGGAATCCGGCAGAACCATGAAATTCACGTGAGCGACCGATGGGCTCCTTTCTGCGGATCTCACTCGTCGCCGGTCGCCACGTGATTTCCGCCGTTATGGCAATCACCGACGCCACATGTTCACCAACTGCTGACCCGCACTCGAATTGCCAGCCGCACTCATGAATGCGGTGTGTCGCCTCGCCGGTCCCGTCGCCCCGATGGATTCAAGAGGTGCGCGTGAGGGTCGATCGAATTGGAGAGTCGTCGGGCCGACAGCGTTTATGAAATTCTTCGCTCAAGCGACAGTGTCGGTGATGGGGACTCTCGGGGTGACGGTCGGGCACGGTTCGCGGGGCTCAACTGCGATGCAAGATGCGTGGCTCTCCACTGGCATGGCTGACGCCCGGGGAAATCGCCGTTTCAGGAATGCTCGGTCCGGGCCGATCGGCTACACTGAAATGCCTTGGCGTGATCTCTGCGGCCCCGGCTCGTTGGGCAGCGCTGCGGAGCCATAACTATTCGATGAACGCGAGCCGCAATGGCCGGATTGCTCGCTTCGCTCGATACCCTTTTCCGCGGCCGCGTTATCGTGGCCGTTATGGCAATCACCGACGCTATCCGTTCTCCGCCTGCCGTGGTGCGCTCGAATCAGCCCCTATGCACAGTGGACCGCCACCCGCATTAGATTCTGACTGTCGATTGGGGTGCCACTAACTTCCGTGCTCGAGGATTTGACGTCATCGCGATCCGAGGGTTCAATCGGGGAGCAGGTGCGCGTGAAGGTCAATCGCATTGAAGAGTCGTGGGGCCGACAACGTTTATGAAGCACTTCGCTCACGCGACACCGTCGTTGACTGTCTGGCGTTCGATGATCACTGAACCTGGTTCGCGGGGTTTGGCCCGAAGAGCGATGCGTGAATTCCGGCTTTCATGATTGATGCCAGAGAACCGGCTGATTCAGGCATGCTGACGCCGAGCAGATCGGCTACACACGATTACCATGACGCTACATCTGCGGTCCTGGCTCGCCGGGCACTGCTGCGGAGCCATAACAACGCGTCGAACCCGAGCGGCGGATGGGGCACTTACTGAAGACTATCCACTCGGCCGCCGCCGGGTTAACGCCACCGTTATCCGATGCAGCTGCAGACTCCAGCACGCGTTGCCACAGCACCATGAAGCGTCGCTTGCGAAAAAAACGAAGGCTCGGAGAATTTACCGACTGGTGCTTCGAACTGGATGCGACCTTCGATCCGCCGTTGACCGAGCGACAGTTGGACGTATTGTGCGAGCAGTTAATTGACGCCGTGGAAACTGCTGGGCTGCAGTTCGGCGGTGGCGGCGACGGCGGGTCCTACTCCGTCATCGTACAGTTTGGCGATCGACAACCCAACGAGGATGACCGGCGACAGTTCGAAGCATGGTTCCGACGACTGCCACAGTTGGCTTCCTGCCGGACCGGCCCGCTCCGCGACGCGAACTACGGCTGGTCATCGTGAAGGGACTGCACGAGGAACGGGGCGAATAACAATGGCATGAACGCGGAGCCGCCGATCGCGCGTTTCCAAATGGAGCATCAACCGCGGCGGCCCGGTTATGCCAGACGTTATGGCAATCACCGACGCCATACGTTTCCCCTCTGCTAAACCGCACTCGGATCGCTGGCCGCACTCATGAAAGCGGATTCCCGCCTCCAGGGTTCAATCGCCCATGGCGGACTGCATTGGTGCGCGTGAGGGTCGGCCACATTGGAGAGTCGTCGGTCCGACTGCGTTTATGATGCTCTTCGCTCATGCGACAACCTCGTTAACTGTCTGGCCTCGGGTGATCATTGAACTCGGTTCGCGGGGCTTGGCCCGAAGAGTGATTCGCGAGCTTCGACTTCAATGGTTGACGCCGGAGAAATTGTTGACTCGACATGCTGACGCCGAGCCGATCGGCTAAACTGGATTGCTGTGGCGCGGCCTCTGCGGTCCTGGCTCGCTGGGCAACGCTACGGAGCCATAACAACGCGTCGAACCCGAGCGGCGGATGAGGCGTTTCCTGAAGACTATCCGCTCGGCCGCCGCCGGGTTAACGCACCCGTTCGCGGCGTCGACCACTTTCCGCCCTAGCGGCGTCTGATCGATCCTTTCCCTCTCACGTCATAAATGGTGCACTCGAGATATCTGCTGCGATCCGCTCTGTGACGCGAATGGTTTGATGCGCTCAGTGCACTTCCATCGTTCCGCCGCGGGTGCGATCGGGTTCCAGGTGCACATGACCTGATTGTGGTCTCGAATCGCGGGTGTACACGATTGACCGCCGGGCCCCATTTCATGACTCGATCGGCTCGATTCGCTCGGCCCTCCGGATGGTTCAACGCTAGGTGCGCGCGGGAACTGGTGCGCTCGAAGATTGGCTCGGCCATTGCTCGCTGCTACACTTTGTGGTCCCGACTCGTCGGCCTATCGAGCTGCCGGCTTCACAAAGACTCCGCGAACAAGGCGTCGAACCCGAGCGGCGGATGGAGCATTTCCTGAAGACTATCCACTCGGCCGCCGCCGGGTTAACGCGGCCGTTCGCGGCGTCGACCACCATGCCGTTCTCGCGGCGTCTGATTTGGTCCTTTGCCTCTCGCATTACAAATAGTGCGCTCGAATTACTGATGCT
>NZ_WRPR01000015.1 GCF_010367455.1 Candidatus Laterigemmans baculatus
GTTTTAAAAAGCAGTCGCCTTCGGCTTGCCGTTAAACGATTTTTCCGCGAGCCGTCCTGCTCCGAACCAATCCAAAGTGGCGCTGTCCAGTTAGCCCGGGATGGCGAAAAGCCCGGAGGAAAAGGTCGCCAGAAGTAGAAACGGCACGCCAAAACACCACCCTCCCCCCGGGCATTGGTCTCTACACAAGTTCAAGGGCCAGGAAAGGCACCGCCCCCCCCGGGAGGGTGAGGTCGGGTCATGCGACTTGTATAGAGACCGATGCCCCCTGGGATGGTATCAATGGAGCCCAGTGAGCAAGCCTAACCTTTCCAGCCTGACGCACACCGCGCATAAAAAAACCTCGCTGCCCGCGGTGGGCAGCGAGGTTTTTTGCAGACGCTTGGAAGTGACCCCTACGGGACTCGAACCCGTGTCGCCGCCGTGAAAGGGCGGTGTCCTAGACCGCTAGACGAAGGGGCCTTGAGAGACTGAACGTCCCTTGCGTGGCTCATTGTTTACCGGCTGTGCCCACTAGCCGTCAAGGCTCCCGAGTGGGGCAATCGCCCGAATTCGAGATTCTTTTTCCCACCGAGGAAGACTCTCCCTCCATTCGGCTACTGGCCGGGGTTCCCTTGAGGGAAAAATCACAGTTCCCCTGAAGGAAAGACGGGGACCGCGCGCAAGACTCCCGCCTCAACACGGGTCGCTTGCGAACGATCCGCCGATCCGACTTAGGATTCGAGAGACTCGGCCGCCTTGTCGTCGACCCCTTCCTTGCCACGCTGGATGGCATCGTAAACCTCGCGGCGATGCACCGGCACCTCGCGGGGAGCCTCCACGCCTAAACGCACCTTGTCACCACGGATCTCAACGACCACAATCCGGATGTCGTTGTTGATGACGATGCTTTCGTTCTTTTTCCTCGACAGCACTAACATGGCTCAGTCCTTTGTGACCGGCTTGTCTCGAATTCCTCGTCCCGGATCGGCTGATTGATCGGGACGCGTAACCACTATCACACGTCAATCAAAATCGATCCGGTTGGGTCGGTTCGCCGACCTCTCACACCGATCCGATAGCCTCGCTATCCTGACGCAATCCACTCTACGTCATGGAAAGGCGTCGTCAAGCAACAAAGGGCTTGGCTGCATTTTTTTGGGCATTCGATTTGCCACCGCGCCGCGCCACCCGCTGCATTCCTTTCCGCCCGTTTTGCTAGCAAATTCCTGCAGAATCGTCGCCGCCGCGCGCGGCGGGCTTTTTTTGAAGATTTTGCAAAAATTGCTGGAGAAATCGCTCGACAGGATTTCCCCAGCCGCCTCGCTGGTCGACTCCGCAGCCGTCGTTGGCGGGCGGCGCGGAGCGGAATCCGCAGCCACTCTCCGGGCCGCGGGCCAGAGCCGGAAGATGGCTCGAAAAAATCGCCGCCGATTTTCACGCGGAAGTGGACAAAAAGCGGCTGAGTTTTGAAGCTGCGGTAAACCCCGCACACGGATTCGGCGTAGAATCGATCCGGGCGAGCCGCGAGTAGGCTCGGTCCGAAACCGCTGCGGAGCCTCCCTGCGATGCCAAACTTCACGCCGCTACATGCCGATCGCACCTTGCCTTTGGTGCGCCGCATCGCTCGCGACCTAGTGGGCCTGCAGAGCGATTTGCGACTCCGCCAAGCGCAGATCGACACGCTCCTTCGGGATGCCAATAAAGCGACCTCCAAAGCGCACGCCGAAGAGTTGGCCGAGATCCGAATGTCGCTCGACGAGGACCAGCGACAGATGCTGGCGTTGCAGGAAGAATTGGCTTCGATCGGGGCGATGATCCATTCGCCCACCGAAGGCGTGATCGACTTTCCCGCCCAACTCGATTCGCGGCCCGTGCGTCTGTGCTGGCGGATCGGTGAAGAGCACGTCAGTCACTGGCACGAAGTCCAAGCCCCGCTGGGCCAGCGCCGTCCGATCACCGACGAAGAGTTCGCACCGCCGGTCAGTGCCGCAGCCGAAGCTTAGGCACGTATAGTCGCCTTTCGCTCCGCGAAAGTAGCGTGTTTGCGCATCTTTCGCGGAGCGAAAGGCGACTATGCTTCGCCGCAGACAAAAATCGTCAGCGCCCGACAGCCGTGGGCCCCGAGCACGAGCGATTGCTCGATATCAGCCGTCTTGCTCGGCCCCGCGATAAACACGCCGAATCCCTGCTCAATCGTCGAGCCGATCCGCTCATAAGCTGCGTGCATGTGGGGCACGATATCGGCCGCCGAGATCACGATCGCAAGATACTGGGTGATGAAAAAGCTCGCCCGATGGCGCACTCCGGCGGTTCGCATCCAAATCGCGCCGTTCTCGGCGACCCCAAAATCCCCCGCCGCGATCAACCAATCGAGCGACGCGAGGTCGTGGGGATCGTCCACGCTGGCCAAGTCCAGATTCCCCGGCACGGCAGCAGGGAGAAGCGAAGCTCGAGTGCGTGCATCTCGATAGGGCGGGAGCTCCTCGAGGATCGGCCCGATTTCATCGAGCGAACCGATCCGATGAACGGCCGCTCCGACCGAGGTGGCGACTTGGCAGAACTGCGCCAGCGGATCGTCGTAGGCGACCAAGCCCGCCGGGTGGAGGTCGGGCAACGGCGGAGCCGTGACCGGCCGGCTGCGGAGCCGGTCGAGGATGGCCTGGCGGCTGGAGGTGGATGCGGCGTCAGTCATGCGATTGGCTTTCCCGATTCTGCTTCCACCATTCCCGAAAGCTTTCCCGCGGCGGCTCGGGCAGCTCACGCCGCCGCCCCCAGGTGTTCAGCCGATTGTAGACGAGAAACCGCGGCGTGATCCGCAACGCCTGACGTCCCAACCAGCCGGCGGCAGCGAATAGTCGCGGATGACGCATCAATTGCGACGCGGCGTCCATCGCCCAGCGTTTGCTCGCTGGCAGCAATCGTCGCGAGGCCAGCTCGCGGCGCCACGCGAGTAGCTGGTGATGTAGCGGAATTCGCACCGGGCAGACGTCGGTACAACTCCCACAGAGGCTGCATGCACTGGGCAGACTTTGATGCGCTGCCGGATCCGCCGCCGGCGAGAGCACCGAACCGATCGGGCCAGGGACGACCGCGTTGTAGCTGTGTCCGCCGCTCCGCCGGTAGACCGGGCAGGTATTCATGCATGCCCCACAGCGAATGCACCCCAGGGCTGGGCGAAACTCCTGCGAATCGCGAATCCGCGTGCGACCATTGTCGACCAGCACGATATGCAATTCTCCGCTCGTCCGGCCTGATCCCTCGGGGCCGTCGCTCTCGCGGAGCGGACCGTGGAAGTGCGATGTGTAGGTCGTGATCGGCTGACCGGTCGCACTGCGGGCGAGCAAGCGAGTGAAGACGCCCAGGTCGCGGGCCCGGGGAATCAGCTTCTCGATTCCCATGCAGGCGATGTGCAGCGGCGGCAGCGAAGTTCCCAGGTCGGCGTTTCCCTCATTCGTGCAGACGACGATTCCGCCCGTTTCGGCGATCCCGAAATTGACACCCGTAATTCCTGCATCGGCTGCGAGAAACTTATCGCGAAGATGGCCGCGAGCCGCTTCGGTCAGGTACTGCGGATCGGCGGCTCCCGCTTCGGTGCCGAGATGCTCGTGGAACGTATCACCGACTTCCTCCTTCTTGATGTGGATCGCCGGCAACACGATGTGGCTCGGCCGCTCATGCCTCAGCTGCACGATCCGCTCGCCCAAGTCGGTGTCGACCACCTCGATCCCATGCCGCTCGAGAAACGGATTCAGATGGCATTCCTCGGTCAGCATCGATTTGCTTTTGACGACCCGCCGGACCTGATGTTCCTCAAGGATCCGCAGCACGATGCGGTTGTGCTCTTCGGCATCGGCTGCCCAGTGCACGTGAGCTCCCTGACGCGTCGCGGCCGCTTCGAACTGCTCGAGATACTCGGGCAGCGCGGCGATCGTGTGCTGCTTGATCGCCGAAGCCGTCTCGCGGAGCCACTCCCACTCGGGAAGCGAATGGGCCATCCGATCGCGCTTTTCCCGCACAAACCACAGCGCTTTATCGTGCCACGCCATCCGCTCCCGGTTGGCGACAAACTTCGCTGCCGCGGCGGGATGTTCGACGATCGGTAATGCTCCCATCTCAAACGTCTCCTTGCAGCTTGGTCGCTTCCAACGATTCGGCCGTTTCTCGTCGCGGCGTTCGACTCGGCGGCGCGGCGGGACGGAGATTCGCAGCCACTTCTTCAGCAGCCACTTCTCTCTCGCGGATCGCTCCCCGGCGGTCCGAGGGGAGCGGTCGACCGGCGAGCACCTGGGCGACGTGCATCACCTGCAACGGCTGGCGATTGCGGCGCAACAGTCCCTGCATGTGCATCAGGCACGACATGTCGCCCGCCACGATCACTTCGGCACCTGCCTGAAGATGATCCTCGATGCGATCGCACCCCATCGCCGCCGACACGTCCGCTTCCTGAACCGCAAACGTTCCGCCAAAGCCACAGCACTCATCGGGTCGCTTCAGCGGAACCAGTTCCAGACCCTCGATCGTGCGGAGCAGGCGGCTGACCTTGTCGTCGCGGGCGGTCATCGTCTCGCTCGACCATCCGAGCCGCAGTTCCCGCAGCCCGTGACAGCTTTGGTGCAATCCGACCCGATGCGGAAAACTTCCCCCGATCGACTCGACCCGCAGCACGTCGTGCAAGAACTCACACAACTCGAACGTTTTGCTGCGGAGTCCGTGATCATCCTCCTCGTCGCTGAAGTACGCGTCGTAGTGGTTGCGGACCATCGACGTGCACGAGCCCGAGGGACAGACGACGTGGGTGTAGGGAGCAAAAATCTCGGCAGCCCGCAGCGCCAACGGACGGGCCGCTTCGGCACAACCGGTGTTGGCCATCGGCTGTCCGCAGCAGGTCTGCGAGGTGGGAAAATCGACCTCCACCCCAAACCGCTCCAGGACCTCCACGGTGGCGACGGCCACATCGGGATAGAACTGATCGATGTAACAGGGAACAAACAGGCCGACGCGCATGGATCGTGTTCTGACGAAGGAGGCGTGTTGCGGACCGGTTCAGTCTACCACGGCCGGAACCGCGTGGGGCTCGGCGACGCGCGGAGATCGGCCAGCCGAGTTTTGCGGGTTGATCTTCGCCCGGTGCGGAATCGTCAGCTAAGCTGGAGACGTCACCCCGCTCCTCTCCCCCCCCCGTTCCGACCGCCACTCGCCTCGGTTGCCGCGATGCCCCTCCGGATCCGCTGTCCCCAATGCCAGGCACTGATGCAGGTCCCGGATACCGCTGCGGGGAAACGCACCAAATGCCCCAAGTGCGCGGCGGTCGTCTCGGTCCCAGCCAATACCGCCAACTCGGCTGGCCCAACCTCCAGCGGTTCAACCTCCAGCGGCCCAACTTCCAGCGGTTCAGCGGCGAAGTCGCCCGCCAAGCCGACCGCTCCTGCAACGCCGTCCGCTCGTCCGCCCGGCCAGACTCCCGGTGCCGCTCCTGCCGGCAAAGCTCCCGGTGCCGCTCCTGCCGGCAAAGCTCCCGGTGCCGCTCCTGCCGGCAACACCCGGCAGGTTCGCTGTCCGCGTTGTCAACAAGTCATGCGTGCAGCAGCCGGAGCAACCGTCCAGTGCCCCAAGTGCCAAGCGACCGTCCGAGTCCCCGGCCCCGGCTCGAAACCGGCGGCGACTCAGCCGAGCGGCGGGTTCGATTTCGATGACCTGCCCTCCACTTCACTCGGTGGTCCCTCGTCGTTCGGGGGACCTTCCTCATTCGGGGGCTCCTCGTCGTTCGGGGGCTCCTCCTTCGGCACCGCCAAACCGAAAAGCAAGTCGTCCGGCCCCTCCTTCCCGAGCTTCTCGAAGCCTGCCAGCAGCAGTTGGTCACCGCCGGGCGGCAACCCCTACGCCTCCAGCGCCGGCCCCTATGCTTCGGGCGGCGGCGGCCGAAAAAGTGGAAACCTGCCGAGCGGACGCTCCGCTTGGCACTATGCGGTCCCCGGAGTGGTCTTCGACATCCTCGGAGCGTTGATGCTGATAGGCTTGGCTTTAAACATTATTGGCACCGTCATTTTGATGATGACGAATGATATTCCGGCTGACGCTGTTCCCTATATCATCGGCAGAGTGGTCGGCGGTTTGGCGATCAGCGGTCCCATCGCGGTGGTCTACTTGATGGGCGGCTCGGCGATGATCCGACGGACGAGCCTCGGTGCTGCCAAGACCGCTGCGATTGTCGGTTGCATCCCTTGTTTCAACTGCGTCATCCTGACGCCCATCGGAATCTGGGCCGCGATCCTCGTCTTCTCCGACGCAGCCCGCCGCGACTTCAGCGACTGATCCACGTTCTCAGCCCAACCGGCTTTTCAGTTTGAACAGGAGGTTCAACCGATGATCCTGTCGTTTCTCCGTGGGCTACTCGGCGG
The DNA here is from genome assembly GCF_010367455.1 of Candidatus Laterigemmans baculatus. Lineage (GTDB taxonomy): Bacteria > Planctomycetota > Planctomycetia > Pirellulales > Pirellulaceae > Laterigemmans > Laterigemmans baculatus. The sequence continues at coordinate 6,381 of NZ_WRPR01000015.1, forward strand.
CCGTCCGCTCGCCAACTCTCGGCCAAATCCGCCGACGGCCCGTCCGGCCCCTCCGGCATCTCCAAATCACCCACCTCAGTCGCTTGCGGTCGAGCCGCCGAAGTCCGCTTCCGCTGCGCCTAAATTGAGTGAGCCGGTCGTGCTCAGCTTTCGCATGACGCTCGACCGTCCCGCTCCAGACGCTCCAAACCGTTTGCCCCAGGTCGAACCGATCCGCCGCAGTCGGAACGAATCGTTGGCGGCGAGCAGCGCCGCTCCGCTCACGCTCCGCCAGGCTGGCCTCGGATCTCCCGCTCAGCGGCGGGCGCTGCGGTCGATCGGGATTCGCACGACCGACGAGCTGTTGGCGGCCGATTCAGTCGAACTGGCCGAGCGACTCGGGCTGTCACCACGTGCGGCCGCAACCCTTCGCCGCTGGCAGCGGGCCATCCGGCTGGCGAGGCTGTTGCCAGCGATGATGCCGCGCGAAGCCTTGCTGCTTCGTGCGGTGCACCGCAAAACGCTGCGGAGCCTCGCCAACGAATCTCCGCTGCGGCTGCGCCGCGACTTGCAGCGGTACGCGCTGTCGACCGCGGGAGCGCGACTCCTCGGCGACCAGCCGCTCCCCGCGGTCGAGCAGATTCGAGCATGGATCGAGACCGCCCGCCGACGCACCGCAGCTCGAACGAGCCGTAGTCGCTAGCCTCGCCGGAGAACGGCCCTCCACCACCACACTACAGGGGTGTATGAGTGCATGCGACGGAGGGGGATAGGGAGGGTCGGGCTGGGATGGTGAAACGCCCGAAAGAAAAGGGCGCCCGAAGTAGAAACGGCACGTCAAAACATCACCCTCCCGCTTGCGGGAGGGTCGGGCTCTTAGGCCCGGGGAGGGTCGCGATCAGTCTTCCGCCTGGACTTAACCGCGTCGAAACGCCAGATGCACGATCTGGCTGGCGGCTCGCAGCGCTTCGCCGGGGCTTAACTTGCTCGCCCCGTGGCGGCGCTCGTGAAACGTGATCGGGACTTCCGCCATCGGGCTGCCGAGACGAGCCAAGCGCACGAGCAGCTCTTCGAAGATCGCGTACCCGTTGCTCCGCAGCGTTTCGGGCTCAATCCGCTCGAGCGCCGCGACGCGGTAGCAGCGGAGCGAACCACTGCAATCGCTCACGGGCAGCCGCAGAATCCCGGTGGCAAAGCGGTTCACCATCCGACTCATCACCCGCCGCCGCAGCGGCCAGCCCTCGATCCGCCCGCCAGTGGCGTACCGCGTGCCGACGACGACATCGACGGGAGCCTCGGGGTCGCGTGCCCGCTCGAGCAACCGCGGCAGGTCGGCCGGGTCATGGCTAAAGTCCCCGTCCAAGTTCAACAGCCACGCGTAACGGTTTGCCACCGCGTCTCGAATCGCCTCCCGCAAGGCGCCACCGAGCCCCCGTTGGTCGCTGCGAATTATCGTCCGCAAGTACGAGACCGTCTCGCTCTGCTCGGCCGCCCAGCGTCCCGTTCCGTCGGGTGAATCGTCGTCGACGACCAGGATGTCCGCCTCGGGCAGCGAGTGATGGATCGCTGCAACCAAGTCCGGGAGGTTCGACCGCTCGTTGTAAGTGCAGACGGCAACGAGCAGTCGCTCGGCAGGCTGCTCCGAGAGAGCCGCGTCATCGGGAACCGCGTCATCGGGGGCCGCGGCATCGGAGGCCGCGTCATCGGGGAAACGGGGGCTCGGTGGAACGGAACTCATGCCGCGGCGGGGATCAATTGGAAATCGTCGAGGGTGGTGGGGCGGCAGGTCAGACGCAGCACCGCGGCCCACGCGGGTACCGAATCATGGACCGCTCCGAAGCCGACGACTAGAGGGCGCTGCGCGCCGGCCGGTCGCGAAAGCACCGTCCGCGTTTCGACCGCCGGGGCTGGGCCGAGCACGGGGAGCAGCGCATTGCGGATCGCCTCAGCCTGCCGCTTCGCCGCTCGCGCTCGCCACGGCCCGAGCGACCGCTCCAAATCCACCAGCACTTCGAACCTCAGCGAGCGGCCCGCGGCGCGCTGCAGTTCCGTCGCGAGCGCGACGTAAAACTCTGGCGCCAAAGCCAACCCGCGCTCCACTGCGATCACGGGAGTGCGTCCCTGGTGGTCGGCCGATTCGACGCATCGCTCGGCCAGCGGTCGCAGGATTGCTTGCGGATCACTCATCCGATTCAGCCCTCACGCATCCGGGAGAACAGCGATTGGAAGTCGACGTCCGCCCCCCTCCGCTTCACCTCGGCGCGTGCCCGTGGCGAGCCGATCTCGAGGCGCGTATCGACTTCGATGTCATCCTCGATCACCAACAGGTCACTGTCGTCAGCGATCAGGATGTCGTGGTTCATCGGAAGCTCGGCGAAATCTTGAAGCGGCTGGTTCCGGATCGCCTCGGCATTGATCGAGACGATTTCGCGGTGCAGCCGCGTCTCGTCCGTCTCCGGTTCGCTCGGCCGCGACGCTTGCACCTGCAGCCGTTTGGGGTCCGCACCGGATGCGTTCGCCGCAACCGAGTCCAGCTGCAATGGCTCCTCCTCGTCGAACCCATCGCCGAACAGCGCCAGCACGTCCGTCGCGATCGCCGACTCCTCCTCGCGTGCCGCCACGATCTCCGTTTCCCAAGCCGCCGTTTCGACCGCCGGCGATTCCCAGCTACCGAAGTCGACCACGGTCGGCCGCCAGTCGCTCGCTTCCAACGACTCGCCTTCCGCTACGCCGACATCTTCCGCCGCAGGCTCGTCCAGCGAAAACTTTTGCGACGCGGGCTCCTCTGCAACGGGCTCTTCCGCCGGAGCCGGTTCCGACGTGGCCTGTTCCACGACGCTGGCTTCCGTCTTGGCTTCCGTCTTGGCTTCCGTCTTGGCTTCCGTCTTGGCTTCCGCCGGCTCAGCCCCCCCGGCACGAGGGGTCACGGCATGCGTGACCCCGATTTCGTAGTCGACCGTTTCGGCCATCGGGTCGGCCTCGTGCTCGTCCTCGAGCGTCCCGAATTCGACGACCGCCAAGTCGCTCTCGCCGTCCCCTTTCTGCTGCGAGGCTGCGGCTCCGACGATGGGACTTGGCAGCTGCTGCAGATCAGCCCAGGCGCGCTGCACGATTTCGGCTGTGATCCGCTGCTGCGATTCGGATTCGGCCAAGGCGACGGCGCGGCTCATCGTCTGATTGATCAACCGGGGGATTCCGTCGGCCGCATAGTAGACCGCGGCGAGAGCTTCCGGATCGATCGTCGACTGCGGATTGGCGCCGGCGTGCCGGATCGCTCCGAGGACGTATTCGCTCGTCTCGTTCTGGCCGAGCGGATGCAGGTAGCAGCGGGTGCTGATCCGCTGGCTGAACGCCTCCATCCGCGGGTGGGCGAAGCGTTCGTCGAGCGACGGACCGCCGGCCAGCACCAGCTGCACGCGGGGGCTCCCGTTTCGCACGATCCCCGACATCATCCGCAACTCTTCGAGCAGTCGCCCGGGCAACGTGTGCGCTTCGTCGACGACGATGAGCAGTCCAGCCCGGCTGGCCGGCCCGCCGCTGGCCGCTCGGTCGATCAACGACAACCGCAGCTCCCCTTCGGTCTTATCGCTGTAAGGCATCCCGAGGTGATGCAGCAGATGCTGGAGCAACGCCTTGCGGGTGCACAGCCGCGATTCGGCGAGCAACACCACGTCGAATTCGTTGCGATAGGCACCGGCGATCAAAGTGCACAGCAACGATTTGCCCGTCCCGGGCGGTCCGACCAGCATCCCGGGGCATTCGCGGCGATCGATCGCTTCCATCAGCCGTTTGCGAGCGACTTCGACCGAGCCGATCGCCAAGTAGCGATCCGAAGAGGGGGAGGCCGGAAAGGGGTTTTCGCGAAAAAACAGCTTGGCTGAGTCCATGACCATTCGTCGATTGGCGAGCGTAGCGGGCCCTTGGGAAACGCTCCAGCGAATCCCCCATCGTCGTTGTCAATCGGCACACCAGCCGCTCTCACTAAAGCCGAACCCGGCCCCACTCGCGCCTCAGAGAATCAGGAGCACGACCAAGGCGAGCACCGCTGAGGCCTCGACGGCTGCTCCCCAGCTCCAGGCGGTCCGCAGCTCGCGCCACGAGCGGCGCTGGCGAATCCACTCCGCCGGCACTTCCAATCGCTGCGCCGCACGCAAACCAATCAGCCGCTGCGGAGGACGGCAGGCCCAGCGCGCGGTGACGAGGAATGCCACGACCGCTCCGCAGAGCGCCACAAACACGCTCGGAACCGGATAGGGTCCCGGCCGAACGCTCCCAAACCGCATCCGCGCAAACAGCGGGTCGACCCGCGGCGGCGGCTCCAAGCTCCGCATCCGCTCAGTCGCTCCCGCGCGGCGGGCGAGCCAGAACGCATTCCAGTCGCGGTCGCTAGCCACCGCAGTCGCACTGGCTTGCACCGCGGTTGCCTGCTCTTGCTGGTAAGCCACCGGGCTCACCGCCGCAGCCAGCTCAGGCTTTCCCGCTGCCGGCGCATCGGCGAACTCCGGCTGCCGAGTGTGGGCGAGGTAGAAGTCCGCCGACTCGGCATCCCACTGCGCGCGGTAGTAGTCGGGACTCCGCTTGCGGTAATCGGGATGCGAAGCGTCCTCGGCGGCCTGCCGCAACGATTCCAGCTTGGCGTCGTGGGCCATTAAGTTGAACACCCGCTGGACGCCGCCGCTCGGAGCCACAATCTCGACCGCGACCACCGGCTCGCCGCCGGGCAAAAAGCGAAGCATCGCCAGCCCCGTCACCACGGCGACCAGCCACGGGCGTCGGCGGGCCGTCCGCAGCGCCATTTGCGCTGCCCGATTCGCTGGACGCCCAAGCATCCGCAATCTTCGCTTGATCCGCATCCCTCTCGCCCCCCCGAGCACAACGCCAAAACCCCAGGTCGTGTACTTTTTCCGCGCAAGCTCGACCAACAGGCAGAATCGTCACAATCGCTCCCCAGGATTGAGCCAAAGCCTACCATTCCCCCCAGCCAGTACTCAGTACTCAGTACTCAGTACTCACCCCCGACCCGCTATAATCACTCGCACGCCCCGCTTCACCCTTCACCCTTCACCCTTCACCCTTCACCCTTCACCCTTCACCCTTCACCCTTCACCCTTCACCCTTCACCCTTCACCCTTCACCCTTCACCCATGCCTTGCTGTCCCTCGCTGCCGACTCCTCCGTTTCGGATCAAGGTGTGTGGCGTGCGCACGGTGGAGGACGTTCGCGCGACCGCCTCGGCCGGCGGCGACGCGGTGGGACTGAACTTTTATCCTCCGAGCGTCCGGTCCCTCGATCGCTCGACGGCTCGGGAGTTGGCCGCCGAAGCCGAGCGGCTGGGGATCTGCGCCGTGGGGCTGTTCGTCAACGAGCCCCCGGAGGCGATCGCCGAGACGGCGGCCGAGGTGGGGCTGCGGGCCGTTCAGCTGCATGGGGATGAAGCGGTCGAGGACGCCGCGCAGCTAGCGGCCGACGGCTTCGCGATCGTGCGAGCGGTTCGCTTACCTTGCGGCCCGCTCACGGGCGACGCGATCGATGCGCTCGTTGCCCCCTGGGCCGAGGCGGGTTGTACGGTGCTGTTCGACGCCGACGCGGGTGCAGCGTACGGCGGCCGAGGGCTGCGACTCGACTGGCCGTCGCTCCGGCGGTGGCTTGACTCGGAACCGGCGACAGCTCGTCCGTTCGTGTTGGCCGGAGGGCTGGCGGCGGAAACGGTGGCCGAGGCGGTGGCGGCCAGCGGGGCTTGGGGCGTCGACGTGGCCAGCGGCGTGGAGGCTTCACGCGGTATCAAATCGCCCGAGCGGATCAGCGAATTTGCGCGGCGGGCCCGCGGGGCGCTGGCGAGCTCTTCGCTGCCCAGTTCCTGAACGGGACTCGCCGGCAAGTCATTCTCTTCTCCGCCCGCGACGCTTAAGATGTCCAGCGTTCGGAATTCTCACGGTGGAGACTTCGATCTGGGGCGGCCGCAGTCGCGGTGCATGGGTCCCGCGGAGTTCGCCGGATGAGAGTCTATTTTTTTGAGGAATAGGATTTATGTCACAGGTCGAGTCGACCAAACTGCCGTACAAGGTCAAGGACATTTCGTTGGCCGAATTTGGCCGCAACGAAATCATGCTGGCCGAGAACGAGATGCCGGGCCTGATGGCCCTGCGGAAAAAGTACGGCAGCGAGAAGCCGCTGGCCGGCGCTCGCATCGCAGGATGTCTGCACATGACGATTCAGACCGCCGTCTTGATCGAGACGCTGGTTGAACTCGGTGCGGAAGTGACTTGGAGCAGCTGCAATATTTTCAGCACCCAGGATCACGCGGCCGCCGCGATCGCCGCCGCCGGGATTCCGGTTTACGCTTGGAAGGGAATGAGCGAAGAGGAGTTCGATTGGTGCATCGAGCAGACGCTCCATTTCCCCTCGGGCGAACCGCTCAACATGATCCTGGACGACGGCGGTGACTTGACCGCGATGGTCCACGATCGCTTCCCCGAGTTGCTGACCGAGATCCGCGGGCTCAGCGAAGAGACCACCGCGGGGATCCACCGGCTCGAGCAACTGCAGCGGAAGGGCAATCTGAAAGTCCCGGCGATCAACGTCAACGACTCGGCGACCAAGAGCAAGTTTGACAATCTCTATGGCTGCCGCGAATCGCTGGCCGACGGGATCAAGCGGGCCACCGACGTGATGCTCGCCGGCAAGGTCGCCGTGGTGTGCGGTTACGGCGACGTCGGCAAGGGCTGTGCGACTTCGCTCGCCCGCTACGGCTGTCGCGTGATCGTTACCGAGATCGATCCGATCAACGCCCTCCAAGCGGTGATGGAGGGCTTTGAGGTCGTCACCATGGAAGAGGCCTGCACGCAGGGCAAGCTGTTCGTCACGGCGACCGGCAACAAGGACATCATCCTCGGCAGCCACATGTCGAAGATGCCCAACGACGCGATCGTCTGCAACATCGGCCACTTCGACCACGAGATCGATGTCGCGTGGCTCGAGGGCGAAGTCAAAGCGGGCCGCGTCACCAAGAACCGGATCAAGCCTGCCGAAATCGGTGCGGTCGACCGCTACACCTTCGAGGACGGTCACTCAATCATCCTGCTGGCCCAGGGCCGGCTGGTGAACCTCGGCTGCGGGACGGGCCACCCGAGCTTCGTGATGAGCACCTCGTTCACCAACCAGGTCCTCGCCCAGATCGAGCTCTGGAAGAACGCGGGCGACTACGCGGTCGATGTCCACGTGCTCCCCAAGAAGCTCGACGAAGAGGTGGCACGGCTGCACCTCGGCCAGCTCGGCGTCAAGCTGACCGAGCTGACCGACGAGCAAGCGGCCTACATCGACGTGCCCAAGGAAGGCCCCTACAAGCCGCCGTACTACCGCTACTAAGCCGGCTCCACGATCCGCTCCGGATCGATCCGCTCCACCATCGACGCCGGCAGGCGAGTCCCCAGAGACGCGCCTGCCGGCGTCTTTTTACCCGCCGACAGTACGCAGTACTCCAGCGCCCCAGCCCCCAGCCCCCAGTACTCAGTACTCAGTACTCCAGCGCACGCGCACCCCCCCAGCCGTTTCTCGTGAAACACCTCTTTTTCCCCTCGTGCTCGTGCTCGTGCTCGTGCTCGAAACGACGAGAAGTGAGCCGCCCGGTCGAGCTTTGATCCCGAGGCTGACTCGCGCCGCAGGGCTGTACTCCGTCGCGAGCACGGGGGAAAGTCCGAATGCCCTCGAGCGTTCACCGTGAAACATTCCCCATCCCCTCCAACGCTCACTCCGCCTCGGTGTCCTCGGTCGCTCTCGCTGGCTCTCGGTGGCTCTCGGTGGCTCCTTGTCCCGCCCCTCCAGTCCCTCGCTTCTCAAACTGCCATTCTGCTCAAACCCACTTCGCGCGTACTATTCGTCTCGCTCGGTGCCGAGTGAGGCGTTTCGCGTGAAACGCCGCGGTGCGAGTCGGCTTGCATGGAATGGCTTGGGCCGTGGGACGGATCGTCTGCATCGCAAACCAGAAAGGCGGCGTGGGAAAGACCACCACGGCGGTCAATCTGGCTGCCGGTTTGGCGATGGCGGGGAACCGCACGCTGTTGGTCGACATGGACCCCCAGTGCAATGCGACCGGTGCGGTCGGCAGTGTTCCCCTGCCCCACCATCCGCTGGTCGGCGACAGCCAAATCTCCGAGTGCCTCGCTGAGACCTCGGTCGAGAACCTCCTGCTCCTGCCCGGCAGCCGCTCGTTCCACGACGTGGACCAGCTGGCCAGGAGCGAGGGGAGCGAGGCCGAAAAGCTCCGCAACCACCTCAGCGACGGGCTGCGGGACTACGACTACGTCCTGCTCGATTGCCCGCCCTCGATCGGCACCCTGACCCAAGCCGCCCTCGGTGCCAGCACCGAAGTTCTGATGCCCATCCAGTGCGAATACTTCGCGATGGAGGGACTGACTCAGATGATTCACGTCATCCGCCGCGTGATGCAGCAGACCGACGGGCGTCTGACCTTCGGCGGAATCCTGCTGACGATGTACGATCCGACGCTCGAACTGACCCACGAAGTGGACCAGGAAGTTCGCGAGTTCTTCGGCGACATCGTGTTCGACTCCGTCGTCCCCCGTGACGTGGCGCTCAGCGAATCGCCCAGCCACGGGAAAAGTGTTTACCAGTACGCACCCCGATCCCGCGGTGCATTTGCCTATACCCAACTGTGCATGGAGGTACTCGGACGTGACTAATCAACCGAAGGATCGGCGACTGGGACGGGGACTGGCGGCGCTGCTCGGCACCCCGCTGGACGACGAAGGCAATCCGCTCCCCGAAGGCAACGCCGCCAAACCGCAGCCCCGGGCCGGCGGTGCCCCCTCCGCCGCCAGCAGCACTCAGCCGGCCGCCAGCAGCACTCAGCCGGCCGCTGCGAAACCGGCTCCGCCCGCCACCCAAGCTGCTGCCCCGCAGGCCGCCGCCCAGCGGCCCTCGGCAAGCCAAACGCCCGCGAGTCCAGCCCCCACGGCCAAGCCCGCCGCGAGCCCGACGAGCCCGACGAGCACAAGCTCAAGCACGGGCACGGGCACGCCGGTCTCCGCCAAGCCGACCGGGCGGGCGTCTGACGCCGCGGATCCGAAGGCTGCGGGGAACAAACCCACCGCCGATCGCTCGTCCCGCCAGGCAGTCGAGCTGAATGTCTACGAAATCGAAAACAATCCGTTTCAGCCTCGCCGAGAGTTCAATCCCTCGGAGATCGCCTCGCTGGCCGAGAGCCTCAAGGAGCATGAACAGCTCCAACCGATCCTCGTCCGCCGCGTCGGCGATCGCTTTCAACTGATCAGCGGCGAACGGCGACTGCGAGCCGCGATCCACGCCGGGATGTCGACGGTTCGGGCGGAGATCCGCGAGGCCGACGATCGGCTGGTCGCTGAGCTGGCGATCATCGAGAACCTCCAGCGAAAGGACCTCAACTCGATCGAAAAGGCGATGTCCTTCCGCCGCTACATCGATCAGCACGGGTGCACGCAGGACGAGCTCGGCAAGCGACTGAAGATCGACCGCAGCACGATCGCCAACTTGATGCGGCTGCTCGAATTGCCCCAGCCGGTGCTCGACATGATCCAAGCCGGAACGCTCTCGGCCGGTCACGGGCGGGCGATCCTCTCGCTCGGCGACGAGCGTCAGCAAGTCCGGCTCGCCAAGCAGATGGTCGAGGAAGGCTGGAGCGTGCGGACGACGGAAATGAAAGTCAGCGAAATCCTCGAATCCGAGGACGCCGCCGAACTCGGCAAAGCAGGCCCCGCCACGGCCGCCGCCAAGCGGACCGTGACCCCGCACGTCGAGTCGCTGCAGCAAGAACTGCGGATGCAGCTTGGGACGAAAGTCGAGATCCGCCAGACCGCTCGTGGCAAAGGCAAGATCACGATCCACTTCGCCAACCCCGACGAGTTCGAGCGACTCCGCGCGGTCCTCTCGACCCAGTCGACCGGCAGCGACGTGAAACTCCACGTCGCCTGAACCCAAGCTCTGTCCGGAAACCCTGCGCCGACGGCGCTAGCCTCGGGTGAGCCGTAGGCGCTAGCCGCGGGTGAGCCGACGGCGCTAGCCTCGGGTGAGCCGACGGCGCTAGCCTCGGGTGAGCCGACGGC
>NZ_WRPR01000139.1 GCF_010367455.1 Candidatus Laterigemmans baculatus
GACGGCTCGCGGAAAAATCGTTTAACGGCAAGCCGAAGGCGACTGCTTTTTAAAACACAGTCGCCTTCGGCTTGCCGTTAAACGACTTGGTAGCTAACTGCTGGGAACTGCGGACTTTATGGCAATTCAGCGTGAGAAAATGGCGCTGTCCAGCTAACGCCCCTTCTTTTCCCGCTGAGGTTTCCGCCCGCCGACTGCCGGTGCGGGAGACCACACCCCCAAAACCCCTCTCCCGGGGGTTGCCTCAGCCGATACTTTCTTCTCCGAGAGGAACAAATTTCGCTTTTTCAACCAGTTGCTAGCATTTCCCCCGGGAGAAACCGCCGATGGGTGGGGGAAGACGCACGGAGAGGAACACCGAGAGGAAGTTGACAGACTGCCGGACAGTGGCAACAGTTGTTCTCGGTGCTCGCAGAGCCACCTGTCCGTTTGATCACGATCCTTGGCTGTTTTCGATGAGCAATTCCCGTCTCCAAATCCTCCGCGAAGCGACGCCGGCGGTGCTGCCGTCGATGTTGCTGTGCGATTTCGGGAATTTGGAGCGGGAGATCCGTCGTCTGGAAGCGGCGGGAGCGAAGGCCTTGCACCTGGACGTGATGGATGGTCAGTTCGTACCGAATCTGACTTACGGGATGCCGATCGTGGCGGCTTGCCGCCAACTCAGCGAACTTCCGTTGGATGTTCACCTGATGATCCGCGACCCGGGCAACTATGCTCAGCAATTCGCCGAAGCGGGAGCCGACCTGTTGACGTTCCACGTCGAGGCGGTGGAGCAGCCGGCAGAGTTGATCGAAGCGATCAAAAGTTTTGGTATCGGGGCCGGCATTGCCCTGAATCCCGCGACGCCGCTCGGAGCGGTGGAAAACTACGCGGGTCAGTGCGATGCGGTGTTAGTCATGAGCGTAAACGCCGGTTTTGGTGGACAGGCTTTTGACCCCGTTGCATTGGAAAAACTCCGGACCTTGCGGTCCCGCCACTCCGACTTGTTGTTGGAGGTCGACGGGGGGATCAACACGGAGACGATCGGTGCCTGCCGCGAGGCGGGAGCGGATCTGTTCGTCGTCGGTTCGGGGATCTTTCGCAAGGACGACTACGCCTCGGCGTTGTCCGATTTGCAAACCGCCATGCAACGCCCACACTCGACTTAAGTCATTGGCTATATGAGTCGTTTTTTACTGATTGAACCTGGATCCACGGAATTCGACGACCAGCGTCGCATGAAGGGTTCTCTCGACATGCCGCTCAGCCGGATCGGACGCTCGCAGGTGCTGGCGGCGGTCCGCGAACTGGCGGAGCTGCAGATCGACCGGATTTTCACCGCTCCCTGCCAGTCGGCGCGAGAGACCGCCGAGACGCTCGCCGAGCGGTGCGGGGGACGGGTGAAGGTCGTCGATGCCTTGCGGAACGTCGACCACGGGCTGTGGCAGGGCAAGCAGATCGACGAGCTCCGCATCAAGCAGCCGCGGATCTACCGCACCGGCCAAGATCACCCCGACCAGATCTGTCCCCCCGGCGGAGAGACGGTCGATCAAGCGCGGGCCCGCGTCGAAAAACTGCTCTGCAAACTCAAACGCAAACACCGCAGCGGCACGATTGCGATCGTCGCCCCCGATCCACTCGCCAGCATCGTCCGCAGCTTGCTCCGCGGCGATTCGATGCAGGATCTCTGGAAGAGCGAGACCGACGAAGCGCTCTGGGAGCTGATCGAGACCGAGCCGGCCACCGTCTGAGCAACCCGGTTCTTCTGAGCGACCCGGTTCTATCGCCACCGACCGCTAGCCTCTGTCGGAAGACCCGGTTTCCCCATCACCCTCCCCCCGGGAGGGTGTCGTTCAGCTTTCCTGACACAGGCGAGGTTCTCGTGAACGCGGCGAGAACCGGACGCTAGCGCGTGGCGGCGGATTGGGTTTCGGGCTCGCGGCGGCGGTCAAGGCCGATTGGACGGCGAGACCTGCAATCTCTTCGCTCGGCGTTTACTATGGATTGTTGAACGCGCTGAGTACATCGCTCTCGAGCGTTGCGTTCAAGAGGGTGTACTCAGCTCTGTGTGCAATCCGTCTTTTCAGGAACCGGCGATGCTTCGTGACTGCCGCCCCTTATCTCTGCTCTGCGCCGCGGCGTGCTGGATGCTCGTCGGCTCGGCGATCCTGCTGCCCGGGCAGGCTGAGGCCCAGACTCCGGACTCGCCGCAAGTGGCGATGATCAACGAATTGATCGAGCAGGGCTGGCGGGACTACGAGATTCGTCCGGCTCCGGAAGTCGACGACGCACGGTGGTGCCGCCGCGTCTACCTCGACATCCTCGGCCGCATCCCGTCGCTCGAGGAACTCGAAGCGTTCATCGCCGAACGGGGAGCAAACAAGCGGGCCGAGCTGGTCGAGCGGCTGTTGCACGACGATCGGTACACCGAAGAGTACGCGCGGAACTGGTCGACGATCTGGACCAACATCCTGATCGGCCGCAGCGGCGGAACCGACCGCCGCGATCTGACCAACCGCGAGGGAATGCAAAAGTATCTCCGCGATTCGTTCGCCGCCAACAAATCGTACAACCGCATGGTTTACGAGCTGGTGACGGCAACGGGAACCACTAAGCCGGGCGAAGAGAATTTCAACGGAGCGGTGAACTTCTTGGTCGGCAAAGTCACCGAAGACGACGCCGTGCTGGCAACCAGCAGCACGTCGCGGATCTTTTTGGGGCTGCAGGTTCAGTGCACGCAGTGCCACAACCACCCGTTCAATAAGTGGAAGCAGCAGACGTTCTGGGAGTTCAATGCGTTCTTCCGACAGACCGTGGCCTTGCGGCGATTCGTCGACGGCACTCGCGACGTCGCTTTCGCCGAGCTGGCGGACCAGGATTTTGCCGGCCAGGCGGGGAACCCCGACGACGCGGTGATTTTCTACGAGCTCCGCAACGGGTTGACCAAAAGTGCTTACCCGGCGTTCATCGACCATCCGCCGATCGACGCGCGTGGGCGGGTCAGCGACGTCAACCGCCGCGCGGAACTGGCTCGCCAAATGATGGACAGCCCGTTCCTGGACAAGATGATCGTCAACCGGATGTGGGCTCACTTCCTGGGCTACGGGTTCACCAAGCCGGTCGACGACCTGGGGCCGCACAATCCGCCGAGCCACCCCGAGCTGCTCGAGCGTTTGGCGTCCGATTTCCGCAGCTCGAGCTACGACCTCAAGGAGCTGATCAAGTGGATCACGCTCAGCCGCCCGTATCAGCTCGAGGCGAAGATCACCGCGCACAACCAGATCGATGATCCCACGATCGGTGAAACGCCCAAGTTCTCCAACTTCTACCTGCGTCAAATGCAGGCCGAGCAGCTCTATCAATCCTTGGTCGTCGCCAGCCAAGCCAAAGCCCGCGGTTCCTACGCGGAGCAGGAACGCGAACGGCGGCGATGGCTCGAGCAATTCGTGGTCGCCTTCGGAACCGATGAAGGGGACGAAGCGACGACCTTCAATGGCTCGATTCCGCAAGCCTTGATGATGTTCAACGGAGACCTGATCAAGCGGGCCACGAGCGACACGCCGGAGTCGATGATCGGGACGCTCGGAGCGAGCCAGGCGCGGATGCCTGAAAAGGTTCACCGATTGTTCATGGCGGGACTGGCTCGGCGAGCGACTCGCGACGAAATCGTGATCGCCGGCAAACTGCTCAACGCCCGCGGCGGGAACCAGACCGAGGCGTTGCAAGATTTGTGGTGGGCGATCCTGAACAGCAACGAATTCATCCTCCAACACTGACTTTTCCAGCACCCACGGGGCTCTTCTCTATGCGTCATCGCATCTCCTCACCGCTCCCCTCGGGCATGTCCCGCCGGCACTTCGTCAAACATATGGCCGGTGCTTCGGCGATGCTCGGTTCGTCGCTGGCCATGGGACACTCGCTCCGCGTCCATGCCGACGAACTGAAGAAGAATCGCAAGTCGGCGATCCTGCTGTGGATGAGCGGTGGACCGTCGACGATCGATATCTGGGATCTCAAACCCGGAGCGGCGACCGGCGGGCCCTTCCAGCCGATTTCGACCAGCGGCGATCTGCAGATCTGCGAACACCTGCCGATGATGGCCAAGCAGATGCATCACATGGCCGTGATCCGCTCGATGAGCACGCGGGAAGCGGACCACAACCGCGGCCGCTACTACATGCATACCGGCTACGTCCCGAACCCGAACATCGAGCACCCGGGCTACGGCTCGGTCGTCGCTCACGAATTGGCTGACCAACGACCCGACCTGGCGATTCCTCCCTTCGTTTCGGTCGGCGGGGCGAGTGCCGGTCCAGGGTTTTTGGGGATGGCCTGGGCTCCGTTCAATGTTTCCAGCAACGGGCGGATCCGCAACTTGGAGATGGATCTCGAAAACACCCGGCTGATGCAGCGGGTCGCGGCGCTGAACCTGATGGAGACCTCGTTCATCCGCGAGACGCGAGGCTCGGTCGCCGCCGACCATCAGAACGTGCTGAAGAAGACGCTCGAGGTGCTGACCAGCGAGCAGATGGCGGCGTTCAAAGTCGAGACCGAGCCGGAGGAAGTCAAAGAACGCTACGGGACCAACGGTTTTGGCCAAGGCTGCCTGCTCGCACGGCGGTTGGTCGAAGCGGGGGTTCCGTTCGTCGAAGTCGACCTCGGCGGCTGGGATAACCACGCCAACGTCCACACCATCTTGGCCGATCAGAAACTGCCGCAAATGGACCGCGCGATGAGCGCTTTGGTCGAAGACCTCGAGCAGCGGGGACTGCTCGAGGATACGGCGATCATTTGGATGGGCGAATTCGGGCGGACCCCGCGGATCAACCAAGACGCCGGCCGCGACCACTGGGCCCGCTCCTGGAGCGCCGTCGTCGGTGGTGCGGGCATCAACGGAGGGATCGCCGTCGGCGCGACCAGCGCCGATGGAACCGCGGTCGAGACCGAACCGTTCAGCAGCGAAGACCTGATGGCCTCGATCTGTCACGCGCTCGGAATTTCCCTGGAAACGACCTACACCTCCAAAAATGATCGGCCGATGAAGATTGCCGGCGGCGGTAAAATCATCAACGAACTGTTTGCTTGACCTTTGTCCTCTCCGGCCCGCGAATCCCGCAACCCGCCTCAACGGGAAGCGGACCAGCCCCGCGGGGATGCCGAGACGTCCCAGCGGGAAGCGGAATCTCTCGTCCGCCGCCACCAGGCGGGCGTCTGGAGATACCTGCGCATGCTCGGCTGCGATGGGGCCACGGCGGACGATTTGACACAGGAAACCTTCCTGCGAGTTCTCGGCCAGAAAAATTTCGTACAGTACAGCGACGCGGCCACCTCGGTCTATCTCCGGCGAACCGCGCGGAACCTGATGATCTCGATGGTTCGCCGGACCAGCCGCGTCCATTTGACCGATTCGCCCACCGCGCTCGATGAAGTTTGGGACCGCTGGGCCGGAGCCGATTTGACCGGCGACGAGGCGGCCGAAGCGTTGCAAAAATGCTTCCAACAACTCACCGAACGCGCCCGCTTGGCACTTCGCCTCCGCTACGCCGATGAGGCTAGCCGCGCGGCGATCGGAGAAGCCCTGGGGATCACCGAACACGGAGCTCGCAACCTGATGCAGCGGGCCAAACAACAACTGCGACAGTGCGTCGAAAACCACTTCAAATGAACCACGAATCCGACGACGCGATGTTCGAAGTGCTGTTGGCCGAAGCGGCCGGCGGTCCCCATCCGCCCGACCTGAGCGGCAAAATTCTCGCGGCCCTCGAGGCCCAGCGGTCAAGCGCTCCGCTGCCTCCTAATCCGCTGCCTGCTAATCCGCTGCCTCCTAATCCGCTGGCCGCTAATCCGCTGGCTGTTAATCCGCTGGCTGCCCGCCCCGCCGCTCCCGCGCTGGTCACTCCCGCGGCGCCGCGTCGCCGGGGACACCGCAGGACGGTGCTCGCCTGCGCCTGGGTCGCTTCGCTGGCCGCCTCGGTCGTGCTCGCGGGGCTCTTCTTCAGCCGCCCGGCCCTCCGGCCCGCCGGCCCGACTCTCACCGCCGGCGATCCCGCGACCGATCCGCCCTCCGGGTCGCCGCAAGCGCCTCAGGGACCGGCAACGCGGTCCGCGATCGACGCGAGCGTCGCTCCGGGCGCGGCACCGAATCCTCCCGCCTCGGTCGCTCCCGAGGACTCCGGTTCCTCGCCCCGCGGTCTCGGCGGAGACACGACTCCGACCCCAGCTCCTCGAGCGCTGGCTGCCGATGACGCCGGCGCGGAGCCGAGCGAGCGCGGATTTCCCGTCACCGATCCCACGCCCGGGTTTGCTCGGGATCCGGCCGAAGCCCTGGCCTCCGCTGCACCGATCGACCCGGCCGCAGCCTACCCACCGCCACCCGAGCCGCTCGCCGACGAAGCGATCGTGGCTCGCATCGATGCGTTGCTCGCTTCGGCCTGGCAGTCGACGGGCACGGAGCCGACCGCTGAGGTGGACGCCGCGACGTGGAACGCTCGGCTGAACCAACTTCTGGGCACGACCGTTGCGCTGGCCGAAGGCGATTCGGCGCGGCCCTCGGCGCGGGTAGGCGTGAGTGAATCGATCCGCCGGGCGCTGCAAGATCCGCGGGCGCGGCAAACCGTCTCCCGCAAGTTTGCCCGGACGTTGCTCGGACGCGTCGGTACCGAGCAGCTGAGCGAGAGCCAGCGCGAAGCGTTTGCCCGCTGGTTGTCGCCCGCCATCGGGGGCGAGGTCGCCTTCGATGCGGTGGCTGCCGAGATGCTGACCGCCCGCGGCTCCTCGGCCCCAGAGGCCGAAGACTTCAATCCCGCCAGCGTTTGGCTCAGCGGGTTGGCTGGCCCTCGCTCGGTCCCGTTGGTTGAACAGTTCGGGCACGCGATGCTCGACATGGATCTCCGCTGCGGCCGCTGCCACGACCACCCGCTCGACGGTCGCGTGTGGCAAAACCAGTACTGGGAACTGAACGCGGTGTTTCAGACTTCGCTCCGTTGGTCGGCCAACCGCGGGCGGGCCCTCCGCGTGGAGACCGTTCCGCCATCGGCGCGTGGAGCGGACGCCGTGGTGTTTTTTGAGCTACCCGATGGCCGCCAGCGGGCCGTTCCGCCGCGGGCCGCGTGGCAGTGGATCGCTGGCTCGGCTGAATCGGACGACGCGGAACAGATCGCGCGACAGGCTGGGGACCTCGAAGGGCTCGCCGCGGCGCTGGACAACAACCCGCAGCTGGCACGCGCCGCCGTGAACCGCCTCTGGGAGACGGTCTACGGGGGTCCCTTGATCGGCTCGGCGGCCGACCCGTCGGCACCGCCGGAATCCGAACCGCTGCTCGAGCTGCAAGCCGAATTGGCCGCCCAGCTGCGGGCTCACGATTTCAATCTCGCCCGCGCCCTCTCGTGGATCGCGGCCGCGGCACCGATGCGGTTGAAAGCTCCCGCGGCCCTTGAGGCGGAGCGATACGAGTTGGCCTCCGATGCCGAACTGCGAGGTGCGGGCGAACAGCTCCGCCAGTACGCCGCCTATCCACCTGCGCTGCCCCGTCAGGAATTCAGCGGCTTGGTGGCGATGGTCCAGCGGTGGAGCGGCGAACCGACCGCGCTGGCTCCTCGCCCTGACGTGTTGCTCGGCCAAGCCGCCGACTCCCAGCAACCCGATCCAAAGCGACCCAATCCAAAGCAACCCGACTCCCAACAACCCGACTCGAAGCGAAAACCCAGCGGCCAACGCACACCTCAGCCGCCCGCCGGTGGAGCCGAAGCCCAGGTGCTGCGGGCGATCTACGACTCCTCGGCCACGACCGACCCGGTACCCTGGTTGAGCCGTGTCGGTTCGAGCGAGGACTACGACGAGCGCGCCCTCCATCTGTTCTACTTGGCGGGCTACTGGAATCCATCGGCTTCTCAGCGGGCGGCCGCCGAGTCGCTACGGAGCGGCGGGGACGACCAAGCCGCGCTCAGCCGCCTGTGGTGGATCCTCTCGCGCGAAAAGTAGCGTCTGTCATTCGCTCTTCCCCCGCTGGGGCGGTTTCGGCTACGACCCGCCTGTGGTCTCAAAAATTCCAGGTTCAGTTCGAGAGAATCGCACCGAATGGGCGCTCCCGGCGTAGAACCGGCTCGACAGGGGGAGCGGTGCAGGTTGCCCCCTTTTCCTGGCCATCCTACTATGGACCGTGCGTTCCTTCCCTCCGGGGGACGCCCCCGCCACTTTCCTAACGGACGACGAGCATGCGTGAAATGTCGGCATTTGGATTTCGAAAATGGGTTTTGCTGACGCTGCTGGCGGCGTCCGGGACGGCACCGCTCGCATTTTCACTCGCCAGCCGGGCCGAGGCCGAGGAGCTTGCCGGGCCGTCGATGAACGATCGCCGGATCGCTCGGTTGGTCGCCAACTTGATGCCTCGCCGCCACATTTCGGGTGAGCCACTCGGCGACGAGCACAGCCAGCGAGCGCTGGAGCTGTTCCTCAAGTCGCTCGACCCGATGAAGTTGTACTTCACCAAAGCGGACGTCGATGAGTTCGCTCAGCACCGAACCCAGCTGGACGACATGGTCCGCGAGGGGGACGTGACCTTTGCCTACACCGTCTTCCACCGCTTTCTGCAGCGCGTCGACGAGCGGCTGGGGATGGTCGAAGCGTTGCTCAAGGAGCCGTTTGATTTCGCAGCCGACGAGTCGATCGTGATCGATCCCGACGTGGCTCGGTATCCGATCAACGACGAGGAAGCTCGCGAGCGCTGGCGGCGTCAGCTCAAATACAGCTTGCTCGTCCTCGAAGAAGACGGCAAGAGCCGCGAAGAGGCGCTCGAGCAACTCGACCGCCGCTATCATCGCAACGCGCGGCGGTGGCATCAGATCGACGACGACAAGCTGCTCGAGCTGTTCTTGACGTCGATCACCAGCAGCTACGATCCGCACACGACGTACATGTCGCCCAAGACGCTCGACAACTTCAACATCACGATGCGTCTGAACCTCGAAGGGATCGGGGCGGCGCTGCAAGAAAAGGACGGCAGCACGGTTGTCTCCAAAGTCATCCCCGGCGGGGCGGCGGACAA
This sequence comes from Candidatus Laterigemmans baculatus, assembly GCF_010367455.1. GTDB lineage: Bacteria > Planctomycetota > Planctomycetia > Pirellulales > Pirellulaceae > Laterigemmans > Laterigemmans baculatus. Next base: position 9,023 of record NZ_WRPR01000139.1, read on the forward strand.
GCAGGGCGAGCTGCGAGCCGATGATCACATCGTCTCGGTCGCCCAAGGCGACGACGGCGAGATGGTGGATATCATCGAGATGCCGCTCGATGACGTGGTCGATCTGATCCGTGGTGACGCCGGTTCGGTCGTGCGGCTCGGAGTCAAATCGGGCGGCGTCGGCGAGACAAAAGAGCTGCGGATCGTGCGTGCCAAGGTGGAGCTGGAAGACAGCGCCGCCCGCGGCGAAATCGTGCCGGTCGAGACCAAAGAAGATGGCGAGCCGATGCAGATCGGCTACATCAACCTGCCGAGCTTCTACATGGATATGGAAGGGGCTCGCAGCAACCGCCCCGATTTCCGCAGCAGCACCCGCGACGTCGCTCGCATCCTGGGTGAGTTCCGCGAAAAGAACGTTGACGCGGTGGTCCTCGACCTGAGCGCCAACGGGGGCGGTAGCTTGACCGAGGCGATCAACCTGACCGGGCTGTTCATCGACCGGGGTCCGGTCGTGCAGGTGAAAGATTCGGCCGGTTCGGTCGAAGCCTACGCCGATGAAGATAGCGGCGTCGCTTGGGATGGTCCTCTGGTCGTCGTGACCAGCAAGTTCAGCGCGAGTGCCTCGGAAATTCTCGCCGGAGCGATCAAGGATTATCGCCGCGGCTTGGTCGTCGGCGATCCGATGACGCACGGCAAGGGAACCGTGCAAACGCTGCTCGATCTCGACCGCGAAATCCTGCTCGGCAACGGCAACAAGATGGGCGCGTTGAAAGTCACCCTCCAGCAGTTCTATCTGCCCGACGGAGAAAGCACCCAACGCGAAGGCGTTAAAGCCGACGTCATCCTCCCGTCGCTGTCGACCCACATGGATATCGGCGAAGCGGACCTGCAGTACGCTCTGCCGAGCGATCGCGTTCCGCCGGCTCCCCACCACATCTATCGGATGGTTCCCGCCGACGTCCTCGGCACCGTGCGGGCGCGGAGCTCCGAGCGGATCAAAAACCACAAAGAGTTCGTCGACCTGATGCGTCGCATCGACAGTTACCGACGTCAGAAGGAAGAGAAATTCCTCTCGCTCAACCGCGAGGAATTTTTGGAGACTCGCAAAGAGCTGGACGCCCAAAAGGAAGACGAGAAAGAGCTGCTCGATCAGCAGATTTCGGATGACGAAGTCTTCTCCGACACGTTCTACAACAATGAAGTGATGTCGATCACCGTCGACTACCTCGAAGGCCTTCGCCAGCAGAACTTGGCCAAAGCCGGCTGAGCTCGCTATCGCTGCACTCCAACGACTGAACCTGCGAAACGCCGACGAGCCTGTCTCGTCGGCGTTTTTTTTCGTGAGGTCCGCTCACCCTTCGTTCGCAGTGGCGCTGGGGGAGACGCAGTGGCGCTGTGGGAGACGCAGTGGCGCTATCGAAGGCGAGGGGAGATACGGTTCGAGGCGAGGCGACCTGCGAAGCCTTGCCGATCGTTTTGACTGGGTAGCGCCAGGTCCTCATAAAAGGCGAAAAAACAACCATTTTGTTGACGAAGGACGATTCACAGTCCTCTACACTGCACCCACCATTTAGCGCGGCAGTCAGCGTTCGATCCACTTTGCAGGAATTATCGACGGCATGCTCGACTCGTTAGCGACGAAACCACTCGTGAGCCCCGAACTCGAGTCGCTCACGGAGTCGCATGAGCGTCCGCGGCGACTCCCAGTCCCCCATGGAGTCGACACCTCTCGGGTTCGCTGGGACTATTTGGTTTTCTTCGCCACGTTGCACGTCCTTGCGCTGCTGGTGTTCGTTCCCTGGCTCTTCACGTGGGCCGGGGTGATCGCATTCGTGCTCGGCGTCGTCGTCTTCGGGCAGCTGGCCATTCCCATCGGCTACCACCGGTTGCTCTCCCACCGCAGCTTTCGGACGCCGAAGTGGTTCGAACGGACACTGGTCACGTTCGCCATGTGCGCAGCGCAAGAGTCACCAGCACACTGGGTGGCTTGGCATCGGATGCATCATTCTCATTCCGATGACCAACAGGATCCTCATACTCCGCGGGTCGGGCTGTTTTGGTCTCATGTGAATTGGTTAGTCCATGAGAACCGCAGCCGAATGGCCACCTTCGCAATGTATGAGAAATATGCTCGCGACATTTTGGCCGATCCCTATTATCGCTGGATCGAGCGGCTCCCCAGCCCCGCCGGAGTCTTCTATCTAGCACACGCCGCACTCTATGCGGCCGTTGCTCTCGGCGGTTGTTTGATCGCGCTGGGGTCGACCACCGAAGCGTACCGAACGGCAGCCAGCCTGTTTGTCTGGGGTGTAATTGCGAGGACCGTCTGGGTCTGGCATATCACATGGGCGGTGAATTCTCTCACTCATGTGTTCGGCTACCGGAATTATGAGACCACCGACGACAGCCGCAATAATTGGTTCGTCACGCTGCTCACCGCAGGAGAAGGCTGGCACAACAACCATCACGCCGATCCGGCGAGTGCATCGGTCCAACACCGGTGGTGGGAGATCGATCTGAACTACTACGTCATCCGAGGTTTTGCCGCGGTCGGATTGGCGAGCCACATCATTCCGCCGCGTCATAAACGCAAAGCCCGCAGCTGAGCGGGTCTCCGCGACGGTTTCCGAAAAAACTGAGCCGCAAGGCGCTAGCCGCGGGTTCTTCTCGGTCCGGTCCATAGGAAAGCGTTGCGCCGCAGCAGCGTTCAGATACGGATACGCTCCGTTCGGCGGCGTGACGAAACCCGCGGCTAGCGCCTTGCGGCTCAAGGGTGCTGTACGTTCGCGCGGTCACTTGCCAATGCAGAAGCGGCCGAAGATGGAGTCGAGGATTTCTTCGCTGTAGACGCTACCGGTCACGCGTCCCACCGCTTCCATCGCCATCCGCAGTTCGGCAGCGACCAACTCCTGCCCTCCGCCGCTGGAAACGACCTCGGCGGCACTCCGCAGTCCTTCCGCCGCGTCGCTCAACGTCTCTCGACACCGCGCCGCAGTGGCCGCCAAACCGCCGGCATCTCCCGATCCGCCGAGCCGCTCGGCGACGGCCTGGCGGAGGCAGTCGAGTCCGCTGGCTTCGACCGCGCTGGTCAGCAGCCAGCCGCTCTGGCGAAGCCGCTCTTGTCGGGCCGCATCGACCAAATCGCACTTGGTCGCCACCCGCAGCGAGTCTTTTAGCGGAGGGTTGGCGTCGGGATCGATCCGAGCAGCATCGGCGCACCACAGTCGCACGTCGGCGGCTTGAGCGGCCGCGCGTCCCAGGTGCTGCGCCTGTTCGACCAGTTCGGCCTCGATGTGTCCCTGGAGAACTTCCTCCATCCCCGCGGTATCGACGATCCGTAGCGTCTGCTCACCGGCCACCACGCGGACTTCGACCGGATCGCGGGTGGTCCCGGTGCGACTGGAGACGATCGCCGCCTCGGTCCCCGAGAGCGTATTGAGAAGGCGGCTTTTGCCTGCGTTGGGAAGTCCATAGAGGGCGACGGTCGGGACGTCGCCGGACCGCCCCCGGGCACGCATCCGGTCCGCGGTCGCGGCGATCTGCGCCGCGATGGCCTGCAACCGGCGATGCAATTCGTCATCGTCGATGAACTGAATATCCTCTTCAACAAAATCGAGCCCCGCCTCGACGTCGGCCAGCAGCTCGAGCATTTCGGCTCGGACTCGGCCGAGCGGCTCGGCAATTCCTCCGGCGAGTTGATCGAGGGCGGCTCCGAGCCCTTCACGATCGTCCGCCTCGATCACTCCCAGCACGGCTTCGGCTTGGGTCAGGTCGAGCCGGCCAGCCAGGAATGCCCGCAGCGTAAACTCGCCTGGAGCCGCCAGCCGCGCTCCTGCCTCCCGCAGCCGATCAACGACCGCTGACAGGACTGGTTCGGCTCCAATCAAGTGCACCTCGGCCGAGGGCTGGCCTGTGTAGCTCCGCGTCGTGGGCCACAGCAGCACGGCCACTTCGACAGCGCCAAAAGGCTCCGGCAACGCGAACTCGCAGGCGAACCGGTGCGGTCGGCTCGTCGACTCGAACTCCGCTCGGCCGCTTGAGATGACTTGGCCCAGGATCGCGAGCGTCTCCGGACCACTGATCCGGACGACGCCTCGAAGCCCGCCTCCCGGAGGCGAAGCCACCGCGCAAATCGTATCGCTCGATTCCAACATTGTTCTTCACTCTTGGCCGCGACTGCCGCGCGGATCCGCTCTTGTCTCAGGCGCCCGCTCGCCTGACAATTCGTGTTTTCCAAAGTGCCACGGTTGGTGCCACAGGCAAGGATTCGCTCGTGACTGGCCCGTCTGACGACAACCCGTTCATCCTTCCTCCCCCAACGCCCCGAGCGTGGCCGAGGTGGCGTCTCGGCGATCGTAAACCGCGCGGACGCTGGTTTCGAGCCGTCGCCGCCCTGGCGCTCTGCTCGTTTGGCGTGTTCGGCGCCCATCAACTGGCCCAGCAGTGGCTGATCAGCCGCTTGGCGGACAATCTCGAAGCTCACCCACCGCACGTGCAAATCGAGCGGATCGCGATGCTCTCGGAATTTGGCGCCGCGGGGGTCCCAAAGATTGTCGCCGCCCTCGGATCGCCTGACGATACCGTTTCCGCGACCGCCTTCCAGGTGCTCCGCGATCTCCAGGGCCGCTGGCAGACCTCCGACAGCGACGACGCGGTTGGCTGTCAACAAACGCTGCTCGAATCGCTCCGCGAGCTCGCCGACCACTGTCCGCCCGAGCGTCGCCCGCGGGTAGCCGAACTGGTCAACCAACTCGTCCTCGACACCGTCGGGACCGAGAACCAAGCGGAAGCGGAGATCTACCGCGAGGCCTGTGAGTTACTGGCGGTCGTCAGCCAATCGCCCGCTATCGCCGACGCTCCAGCCACCGCCACCGAGCCGCACACCTCGAGCGATTTGGACTCCTCCGCGACTCGCCTGGCCGCGCTTGCGTCGGCCGAGATGGGCTCGACTCCGCCGCCCGCCGCCGACCCGAGCGGACGGGACCGATCACCGCAGTTGCTGACTCCGCTTCCCCCGGCCGCTTCGGTTCGCATCGTGAGCGGTCCCACGGCCATTGGCAGCGGACAAGCGGAACCGGCTGCCTCCAGCGACACCGCTCCTCCGCCAGCCGATCGCGAGGATGCCCCGCGGCAAGTCGACAGCGACCAGATGCCGCGGCTCGCCCCCCTTTCCCAGAGCTCCTTCATCGTGACTCCCGTCGAGCCCGAAGAACCGATGCTCGGCGGCAATCCGCTGGCGGCCTACGACACCCGCTCGGTGATCGATTTTATCGGCAGCGCCCAACCGACGCTTCGCGAGGCCGCCGAAGCGGAACTGCGGAAACGCGACTTTACCGCCGCCGATCTCGAGCTGGCGACGCGACTCACTTCGACTTCGGCCGAAGTTCGCTTAGCGATGGTGAATGAATTGCCCGAGCGAGCCGATGTCGACCCGCGAATGTGGCTGATCTGGCTCGCTGCCGATCCCGAACGGGACGTGCGGCTACAAGCAATCGCGAGACTCGGCACGATGGACGATCGCGAAGTCCACGAGGCGCTCCGGGACCGACTGCGAGAAGAACGGGATCCGACGGTCGCGACCCGTCTGCGGCGGTTCCTCGGCCTCCGCTAATCCAGTGTGAGAAATCTCGGACCACACCCTCCCCCCGGGAGGGTCGCGAGGAACGAGCGGGGAGGGCGAACGCGCGCAAAAGAGCCTCCATGCCGTTAGGTTGAGCAGGCCCTCCCCGGGACTAAGAGTCCGACCCTCCCGGGGGGAGTGTGACGGTGAAATAACGTTTTCTGATAGAGCCTAGCTGGACAGCGCCATTTTGGATTGGTTCGGAGCAGGACGGCTCGCGGAAAAATCGTTTAACGGCAAGCCGAAGGCGACTGCTTTTTAAAAC
>NZ_WRPR01000140.1 GCF_010367455.1 Candidatus Laterigemmans baculatus
GTGCCATTCAGCTCTGCCCCCTTCAGGCGTTCAGGCGCTGACGGTCCTAAAGAAGCTCTGACCCCTTCAGACGCAGGCTCTGACCCCTTCAGGCTCTAACCCCTTCAGGCTCTGACCCCTTCTGGCGGGCCCCTTCTGGCGGGCCGGCACTGACCCCTTCAGGCTCTGCCCCCTTCTGGCGCCGGCGGGCCCCTTCAGGCTCTGACCCCTTCTGGCGCTTCTGGCGCCGGCGGACCCCTTCAGGCTCTGACCCCTTCTGGCGTTCGACCCCTTCTGGCGCTGACCCCTTCTGGCGGGCCGGTTCGCCGGCGGTTGCGCTGGCCGCTGGCGAGCTGCCGGATGGGGCTTCGGCCCTCAGCGGGAATGGGAGGCTCGCTCGCGAGATCGCCGACTCGAGTCCAACGCCTCCTCACGCGTCTCGATGCGAGGCGTGACCAGGCGAGTTTCACCGTCGCGACGAATCCTCACGTTGATCTGCTCACCTGGTTCCTTGAGGACCACCATCCGCATCAGCTCCCGCGGATTCAAGACGCTCGAATCATCAACGCTGATGATCACGTCGCCGGGCGTAATCCCAGCCTCCGCAGCCGGACTGCCGCGCATCACCCCAACCACGCGCACCCCGCCCCCGCCGCGATCAGTTGCCAAGGCCACTCCCAGCCCGCCACGGCCTGCTCGCCGCGAGCCTCGGAGCGTGGGGCGTCGCACCGTCGACCGCTCGACGTCCCGCTGGCCAGAGCGATCGCCTCGCTCGCGACTAACGCGGTCGCGCTCGTGATCTACGCGTGGGCTCTGCGGCTCAATCCGGACCAGCCGCCGATCGCGTCCCTCCATGTCTTCGCCGACCACCACATGCCGATCACCAATCTGCACCAGCCGCCCCCGGACCTTGATCGTGTCCCCGACTTGCGGTGGTTGGGCCCCCAGTCGCCGAAGCTCTCCAAGATCCACTGGAACGCGAGCCCCTCGCTCCGTCTTGAGCAAGACGACCAAGTGCTGTCGATCAGTGCCGCGCACGTCAACCCGCTTCGCTTGCACCACCTCACCGGTAACCCGGCCACGACTGGAACGCTGCTTCCCTTGCCGCTCCCGATCCCTTCGTTCCCGATCCATCCGCTCCATGCGATCGCGCCGATCCCGCTCGCGTCTCGCCTCCTGGTCTCGCCGCTCTTGAGTCGCCCGCTGCTCAGCCCTCACCTCCTGACGCAGCTGATCCTGGGAATCGTCCTGAGCCACAACGAACGGACTGCCGAGCACTCCCAAAGAAAGGAAGAGCAAACCTGATCTATATCCACTTCTCATATCCAACTCCTGATCACCAAAGAAAGCAATCCAGGAAAAGCGACTGCCAGCGAAATCGTGCAAGCTCCAGCAAACTGGCCACTACGCTCAGCCCTCGCCAACGCCAAAGATCCTCGACAGGGGCCCGCATCCACCAACGCCCCACCGCTCTTCCCTCACACCTACAATTCGCGACCTCGCACTCGCAAATCGACACCCGCGTCCGACGTCAGTAATCGAGCTCAACACCAGCACCTCGGCCCATCCAGCCCTCCGGACCATACCCCCCGTCTTCATACAGACGATCCGCGGGCCCATATTCGTAGTCAAAATAGCCCTCATACCCATCGCGGTAGAAATCGCGGTCTCCGTACTCGTCGTAATCCTCGTAGTAGTTGTAGTTGTAGTAATCGTCGTAGTAATCGAAATACCAGTCGTCGGTGTAGTTCCCGTCGTCGTAGTAAGCTCCATAGTTGTAGTAGGGATCGTCGAACCAATCCTGAGCGGATGCTTGAGCCGCGAACGACAGACTCAGCACTGTCGCTACGGCGAGACCTAACCATGGCAGCTTGAGCACATCGAGCTTTGATCGCGACATTCTTTCACCTCTTCAATTTCGGAGTTCCTAGGGAGAGCCATGGCCCTTCAATCGCGCAACCGCCAGACGGTGCAGGAGGGCGGCAAGCAATGTGCCAGAGGAGCGAAACCCTCAGAACTCCCGCCGAGATGATGTGCAAGTGTGAGGTTCAGCGCTACCGAATGGCTGGCGGCGGTTCCTGACCGGCCGGAGTGGTGGATTTGCGAACAGGAATTCGCCCTCTGCACCCTCGAAGCCAGCACTCACGGGGTTCTCGCAGCGACCGTTTGCGAGCCTGGAACCTCAGCGGCGGTCCTCTTCGCGCACCCCACCTTTTCCAGGCGTTTAACAGCCTCAGTTAATGCAGCGGCATAGTCTTTGCTTTCCCGCCACCGGGGGCCCACTCCTGCTGAGCATGCGTGGCCTAGCCTTCGCACGCATTGATGCAATGGACCATCGGATTCATCGAGTCGCCGCCGCAGGAAATGCCGTCGCACTTTGCTCGCTTGTGCTGGTGCTCTCGCAGGCCGACCTGTTGTTCAAGATGGGCGACTGCAGGGAAACCGAAGTCAGGACTCACGCACGACAAGCCTCATCCAAGCGGGTCGTGTTGGTGGTCGTCGATGGACTCCGCGCGGACACGGCCAATGATCCTCACGCGATGCCGCACTTACACCGCATCTCCTCCGGTGGAGTACGAGCGATCTCTCAGGTCCAAGGGACGGTTCCATCAAGTCTGGCGGGGATCATAGCCCTTGCCAGCGGTCGTGTTTCACCGGCAGCCGAAAGCCTATTCGACTTTCGAGCGCCTGCCTCGCCCGACGGTGGGATCTTCGAGTCCGTCACCGATCGAGGAGGTCGGTCATTCGTCGCTGGGCCGACGTTATGGACCGACCTGTATGGCCGATGGATCGACGCGGCGGAGACCGACTCGACCTTTGGACAGCACGACCGGCGTCTCCTCCTGGCGACCCTACAGTCACTCGAAAGTGATTCTTACACGTTGACGGTGGTCCACTTCGGCTGCACCGACGCAGCCGCCCATCAATATGGAACGGCTTCACCGCAATATCTCGCAGCAGCTTGGTGGTGCGATCAAGCGATCGGGCAGATCTATCAAGCGATGGGACCAACAGCGTCTTTGGTGGTAACTTCCGATCACGGGAACACGCGTCAGGGGGGCCACGCCGGACCAGAACCCGAAGTTTTGGCAACTCCGTTAATCATCGCCGCTGCGGCGCACTCGCCCCACCGATCGCGTGACTCAATCACCTCTCCAGTTCCCCAAACGATGGTTCCCGCACTGCTAATGCACTTGATCGGACATCCCGTCGAGCCGACAGCGCCAGCAATAGCCCCGGCTCCATCCCCTGCGGCAGCAGGCGTGCCGGCGCCCCCGTTGCCAATGGTCTTGGGAGGCTTGATACCGCTCTGTGGCCTGGCCATCTGCATGGCAGTCGCCCGAGGCTCCGATGGTCGCCGCCCCGCCTTTGCGCTCAATGCGTGCTTCTGGGTCGCCGCAGCGATTGCTCTAGGAGGCTGGCCGGAGACCGCGCTACTGCTCGCGACGGCCACCCTCTGCCTCACGGCCCTCGGGGTGAACCGCCCCCTGCTCTTGCGCAATCCGCCACCACAGAACCGGCGAACCGCTGAGGGCACGTCGCTCTGGACCGGACTCTCCGCCATCGCCGGTGCAGCGGGCGGGGGACTTTGGCTCCTGCCAGCGATAGCCATTGGGCCAGCGATAGCCATTGGGATCGTGCGATTTCTGGAATCCCATGTCGCACTCGCAACCGGACCGAGCGGTGGCGCGCTGGCAGCCGGTATTCCGTTGCTCGGTTGGCTTGTCTATCGCGGTCTACGAAACACTCGCCTCTGGCTCAAAGTGGCCGCCGACTCGGCGTGGCCGCATTCGCTGCAAGGGCGGATGACCGAACTTCCTCCGTTCGGTTTCTGCGGTCTCGTCGCAGTCTCGGCTTACGCGGTCGGCGGGCTCTCCCTACTCGCCGTCACAGGGCTAGCCGTCGCATGGGGTTTCACCGTCGGCTCGATTCTGGACAGCGAAACGACGCGCGTGCCACCGATCCCTACCACACCAGTTCCAGCTGAACGGGACGCGTCGCGATACCCGCCGTGGCGACCGATTGCGGCGGGAACGCTCGTGTGCCTGCTGCAAGTCCTTTTGAGTCGCGTTCTCGGCGAAACCGTGAGCCTCTCGACCGTCGACGTGCGAGCCGCCTTTTGGGCCGTTGAGTTCCCCTATGGAATCGGATTCGCAGCAGCCATCGTCCTTGCTTCCCAAGCCATGCCGACGGTGGCCTTGCTGGTCGGCTGCGGCCCGCGATTGGTCCGCTTGAGCGGGTCACAGTTGAGTTATTTTTGCAGCGGAACCTTTGCGGTGGCCGTCGGCCAAGTCGCCCTCGGTGTCCTACTGCTCTCCCTGCCGGCCCCGACAGAGCCTTGGGACGCCCTGGCTGTGGGCATGATCGTTCGCGCCTTAGCCGAATCGGTTTACCTCTTCCTCGGAGTTGCCGCCCTTTTTTCGTTCGCCCGATCGCCCCGCATGAGTCGAGATCGAACCCAGCCCACCCTGCAGATGGTCCCGCGATGAAAGCCGAATCCCGGAGCGCCAGTGACCCGTCCCCTTCTCACCCGTCCCCTTCTCACCCGTCCCCTTCTCACCCGTCCCCTTCTGAGCCGTCTCCTCGCGAACAGGCACCCTCTGAACAGGCACCCTCTGAACAGGCACCCTCTGAACAGGCACCCTCTGAACAGGCACCCTCTGAACAGGCGGAACCGAACCCTTCGGCAAAACGTGAAAGCCTCCGGCCGCTGAGTGGGGCGGACCGAACGATCCGTCGCCGGATGGGGCTCAAGGAGGAACTCCTGCTCGCCCTCCTACCGACGCTGACGATCCTGGTCGTGCTGAGTCTTGTCGAGGTGCTCGGCGGCCAACGCTTGCTCTTTGCTTCGCTCGCCTCGAGCGCCTTCTTGATCTATCTGGATCCTCAGCATGGAACCAACCGGATTCGCACGCTCCTCGGCGCCCACCTCGGGTCGGCCTGCGTCGGCGTTTTGATGGACTTTTTTCTGGGCGCCGGCTATCCAGCGGCGGGCGCGGCGATGGCCATCTCGATCATTATGATGATTACCCTGGACATCGTGCATCCGCCGGCGATTTCCACCACGCTCGGCTTCGCCTTTCGTTCCGGTGAGCAGGAGAACTTTGATCTGTTCCTGCTCGCCGTGCTGATCGTCGCGATCCTGGTGCTCCTCCAGCGCGCGGTGCTGTACATCCTCGGCCACTTGACCCAGGGCCACGAGCCACCACAGGCCGGCCCCGCGTAGGGCAGTTACAATGCGGTTTCTCGTCAGCTTTTTTATTCAGCCCAGCGGCGACGATTCTTAGTGCAGACGTTCGGAGTGAGGCAAGATGCTCTTATCGAGGCCCGAGTGCATTTTTTTGAAATCAGCGTTCCTACTGGCAACGATCGCTCTCGGAGTCTCCGAGGCTCAGACTGCGGAAACTCAGACTGCGGAAACGCGGGCGGACAACTTCAAACCGAACATCGTCATCATCCTGGCCGATGACTTAGGCTACGCGGACCTCGGCTGCTACGGGGGCAAAATTGCCACCCCACATCTCGATGGTCTGGCCAATCAAGGCATGCGGTTTACCGACGCTCATAGCAGTTCGTCGGTCTGCACTCCGACGCGGTACGGGCTCCTCACCGGACGCTACAACTGGAGATCGAAGCTCAAGCGAGGCGTGCTCGGCGGGCTCAGTCCGCGGCTGATCGAACCGGGTCGGATGACGCTCGCTTCGATGCTACAGCAGCAGGGGTACCATACCGCGTGCATTGGCAAATGGCACCTCGGCATGAACTGGACGCTGTTACCGGGCAAACAGGTTACCGAACTGGGCATTGAAACACCACCGCAAGCCTTCAGTGTCGACTACACCCAACCTCACACCGGCGGGCCGAACAGCGTGGGGTTTGATTATTACTATGGCATAAGCGCCTCACTCGACATGGTGCCCTACACTTTTATCGAGAACGACCGCGTCACCGTGCGACCGACGGAAACCAAGCGTTTCCCGATGATGGCGGGACGCGACGACGGCGGCCAGACGCGGGAAGGGCCAGCCGCACCCCAGTTCGAGGCTGCCGATGTCCTTCCAGAATTGGCTCGCGCGTCGTGTGCTTACATCGACCGCCGCGCGACAGACGCCCGCCGGGGACAGCCTTTTTTGCTCTACGTTCCGCTCGCTTCTCCTCACACCCCAATCCTGCCAACCGGCGAGTGGCGAGGCAAAAGCGGCATGAATCCCTATGCCGACTTCGTCATGCAGAGCGACGCGGCCGTTGGTGACATCCTGGCATCCCTTGAGCGAAACGGCTTGTCCGAGGAGACGCTGGTCATCTTCACCAGCGACAACGGATGCTCGCCGCAGGCAAAGTTCGCGGAACTGGCCGAACATGGACACACTCCAAGTGGCCCCTTTCGCGGCCATAAGGCGGATCTCTTCGAGGGAGGCCACCGCGTACCCTTCATTGTTCGGTGGCCCGGCCAGGTCCCCGCCGCGAAGGAATCATCCCAGCTTGTTTGCCAGACCGATATCCTGGCAACGGTCGCGGAGGTGACTGGATTTTCCATCCCCGATGCCGCCGGCGAAGACAGCTTCAGTTTTCTGTCCACGCTCGTTGGCCCGGGAGAAGCGGGTGGCCAAGCGGGAGCCAATCGCGACCACCTCGTCTCGCATTCGATCAACGGCAGCTTCGCCATCCGCCGCGGACCTTGGAAGCTGCTGCTCTGCAGTGACTCGGGAGGCTGGAGCGCACCGCGACCGGGAACGCCGCAAGCGAAACGACTGCCACCGCTTCAGCTCTACCATCTCGAGCAGGATCCGGGCGAGCAGCAGAACCTCGCACCGCAAGAGCCGAAACGCGTGAGCGAGCTCGTCGAGCTGCTCGAGCGAGTGGCTGCTGAGGGACGCAGCACGCCGGGAACGCCGCAGGAAAATCATGGGGAAGTGGAGATCTTTTCCAATCCTCGCGCCGCCGATCCTCGCACCGCCAATCCTCGCGCCGCCGATTGAATCGCGCGATCCGCGGGCGTCGATCTCGAAGAACGCTCGCGGACGGCGCCCCCGGCGAACGCTGGCACGGCAAGTGCTTGGGTTGGCGGTAGTCCTCGCTCGTAATCTTCGCTCACTGAACGCGGATCCCCCGACTCTGGGATATCACGCCATGCACCGCCAAATTCTCGCCGTCGTCTTCCTCTCTTTCGCTGTCGCTGTCCCCACTCTGGCTCAGCCAGCTGGGGCGCGTCGCGGCGGCGACGATGCGGCTGCCTCACGCTCCCTCGAGCGGTGGCTTCAACAGCTAGAAAACGAGCTTGAACATCTCCAAGAGGATCTGTACTTCCAGCGTGGGAGCTATCCCGCCGGGCTGCGAGATCAGGTGGAACGCGCTTCCCAAGCCGTCGCGCATTTCCACCATGAGGTTCGACGCTCCGACGATCGGGAGCATTGGCTGCGGGACTTCCGCGAGATGGACGAGCGGATCCACGAGTTGGTCGAGAGCTTGAATCGTAGCAGCGATCCATGGCTGCAGCGGCAAGCACTGCGGATCAGTTATCCCGACGAGCAGATCCACTATGCGTTGCGGCGGACCATTAGCAATCCTCGCGACGGTTTCCGCGAGGTGCTGGCGCGGCATGCCCGCGTTCTTGAGAACGAAGCGCGAAACCTCGAGGCTCTGGCGGAGCGAGTCGATCGCCGCGATGACCGGATGCGCCGCGAGATCCGCGACTTTGCGGACGAAGCCGAGGACTTTCGCGAGGAGGTCGAGCGAGACGAAGACTTCGACGAGTTGCGGGAAGATTTCCAGGAGGTCGACGAGAAGTGGCATCAAGCGGTCGACCAGATCAACCGCTCCGCCACGGGCCTTTACCTGAGGCGGACGGCCCAGAACGTCAACCGAGTACACAACCAGATCTTTGAGATGCTCAATGCTTCGGGCATTCCCGGCCGCACTCCGCCGGCCGATCAACCGCGCCCCATTACTCCACCGCGGGATCGCTACGAGGGCCCGCGCGACCGTCCGGGGATCGAAATCGAACTGCCTCGCATCGGTCGTTTCCGAATCCCGTTCTAGTTCAGGTACGGCACGATGCAAGAAACCGCAGAGGGACTGCGCAGGGCGATTCAGTTGGCCGAGCGGAGCCGACAGCAGGGTGGCTTGCCCATTGGAGCGACGCTGGAACTGAACGGCGTCCTGGTCGGGCTCGGGCACAATCGCCGGGATCAGTACTTTGATCCGACCGCCCATGCGGAGATCGACTGCCTTCGCGACGCAGGCTTGCTGATTGGGGCGCCGCGTGAAGCGATTCTGTACTCGACGCTCTCACCCTGCTGGATGTGTGCCGGGGCGGCTCGCGTCTTTGGAAAAATCGCCAAGGTAGTTGTCGCTGATGCCGGTGAAGGGGTGCCGTTCGTGGATTCTTGGCGCGCCCCGCGTTCGTTCTTCGAAGAGGCGGGCATCGAATTCGTGGTCAGCGACGACGAAGGCATGAAGTCGATGTTTCGCGAATTTCTCAAGAAGAACCCCCAGCTCTGGGCCGGCGACGTCGGAGTGCTCGACTGAGGCCAGCAGATCCTCCCGGCTGGTTGACGCATCAGTCGAAAGGGGATCGGGCCGTCGTCCACGACTGCAGGTGCCAGCTGAATCGCCTGCTTCTCTGCGAACAATTCGTCCACGCGGTCGGGGCCCTCCGGCTCGACTTCCGGGGCAGTGGTCTGGCGTCTCCAGCGGTCACCGATAAAGATGGCACGACCGCTGCCCGAGCGGCAAAACGACTCGAGGTATGAAACGCATGAGCATCGCTAGTCCAATGAATTCAGCAGGCCCCATCGAGGACATCGAACAACTCGACGAACGCCTCAGCCGACCGACACCGCAACTGGTCGACCACTTGGCTCAGTTGGAGGGAGATCTGATCGTCCTCGGAATTGGTGGCAAAATGGGGCCCACCCTCGCTCGCATGGCGAAACGGGCGAGCGAGGAAGCGGGCGTGCCGCGGCGGGTGATCGGCGTCTCGCGGTTCAGTGGTCCAGGGCTCCGCGAGCGACTCGAGGGGTGGGGCATAGAGACGATCGCCGGCGACCTGCTGGACGGAGACTTCATGGCGTCGCTCCCCGAGGCGCCCCTGGTTATGTCGATGGTCGGGATGAAGTTTGGAGCCACCGGCAACGAGTCGCTCACCTGGGCGATGAACGCGCACCTGCCGAGCCTGATTTGCCGCAAGTTCGCCCGCAGCCGGATCATGGCCTTCAGCACCGGCAATGTGTACGGGCTGGTCCCGGTCACCTCGGGCGGCTCGCTCGAGACCGACCCGCTGCGGCCCGAGGGGGAGTACGCGATGAGCGGCTTGGGACGGGAGCGGATGTACGAGCACTTCAGCCGCACGCAGGGAACGCCGATGACGATCCTGCGGCTGAACTACGCCTGCGAACTCCGCTACGGGGTGCTGGTCGACCTGGCGCAAAAGGTTTATGCCGGGAAACCGGTCGACCTCTCGATGGGAGTGGCCAATGTGATCTGGCAAGGCGATGCGAATGCGGTCGCTCTCCACGCGCTCGGTTGCACCTCGAGCCCTCCGTTCGTGTTGAACATCACCGGCCCCGAGACGCTGAGCGTTCGCCAAGTCTGCGAGCGGCTGGGGGAACAGATGGGTCGCGAACCGCAATTCACCGGCGAGCCGCGTCCCGACGCCCTGCTCAACAACAGCCAGCTCGCACACCGGATGTTCGGCTACCCGGAGGTCAGCGTCCATCAGTTGATCGACTGGATTGCGGCCTGGGTCGCGGCTGGCGGTGAGAGCCTGGGGAAACCCACCAAGTTCGAGGTCCGCGACGGCCGCTTCTGATCGCCGCGGCGGACTCCCGGGATATCAACGCGACGAACCTCGACGCGAGGAGCCGCTCACTCGGGGCAGTCGATGATGACGCCCTCGTCGGCCCGCAGTTCGATCCATCCTTGAACCTTTTCGCCCTCTCGATCGAGGTGTGTCGAGAGCGCGATGGAGCCGCAGATTTCCAGCGGCGGTTCGACGCGAGCCGGCTCGGACCCGAGGTTCAGGACGATGATGAAGCGGTGGTCGGCCTCGCGCCGCACATACGCCAGCACGTCTCCCTCAGTCGGCAGAGGGCTGTAGCTGCCGATGCTCAGTGCAGGCTGCTCTTGCCTTAGCTCGATCAGGCGACGATACAGTCTCAGCAGCGAGCCGGGCGTTTCCCGCGCGACGGTCACGTTCCGCTCTGCCGCGTCGGCGGCGATCGGCAGCCAGGGCTCGTGATCCGAAAACCCTGCCTGCGGCGCCGCGTTCCACTGCATGGGAGTCCGCTGCGGATCGCGGCCCATGCCGATGCCCGGCAAATTTTTCTCCACCGGGTCATGGACTCGGTCGGCCGGGATCGGCACATTCTGCATCCCGATTTCGTCGCCGTAGTACATCGTGGGCGTGCCGCGCAGAGTCAACAGCATGACGGCTGCCACTCGCGCCTGAGCCATTCCCACCCGTGAGGCCAGGCGTGGTTGGTCGTGATTGCCAAGCACCCAGTTCGGCCAGCCATGCGACGGCAAAGCGGCCTCATATTGCTCGATCGCTCTAGCAATCGTGCGGGCGTCCCAGGGAAGCGTAATTAGCTGGAAATTGAATGGTAAATGGACCCCTGTCCCGTGGGCGCCATAGTACGTCACGAGCCTTTCTATCGGAAGGTAAATCTCGCCGACCATCATTCGCTCGTCGTAGCGATCGAGCAGCTTCCGCATCTTGCTGATGATGTCATGCACCTCGGGGCGATCGGTCGTGTACGTCGCCAGGAGTTGATGATGGGGTGGCTCATGCTCCTGAAAGTCGGGATTCTCAGGATTATCCCGATAGTGCTCGTCCTTGATGATCAACCAGATCACGTCCAGCCGGAAACCATCCACTCCGCGGTCCAGCCAGAACCGCATCGCGTCGAGCATTGCATCGACGACTTGGGGATTGCGCCAATTCAGGTCGGGCTGAGCTGGCAAGAAATGGTGATGATAGTACTGCTGCGTTTTTTCATCCCAAGTCCATGCGCTGCCACCAAACGAGCTGAGCCAGTTCGTGGGCGGCCGGCCATCGGGCCCCGGATCGCGCCACAAATACCAATCGCGTTTTGGATTGTCGCGTGACGAGCGGGACTCGATGAACCAGGGGTGCTGGTCGGAACTATGGTTGGGAACAAAGTCGAGAACGATCCGGATGCCGCGGCGGTGCGCGTCCTCAAGCAGCTGGTCAAAATCCTCCATCGATCCAAACAGCGGATCGATGCCGGTATAGTCCGATACGTCGTAGCCGAAGTCCGCCATCGGAGAAGGGAACACGGGCGAAAGCCATATCGCATCCACTCCCAGCCACTCGAGATAATCGAGACGATTTCGGATGCCTGCGAGATCTCCCACACCATCGCCGTCGCTGTCCTGAAACGATCGCGGGTAGATCTGATAAATGATCCCCTTCTGCCACCATTCATGCTGATCGCTCATCCTCAGTCCCTTCGGCTTCTGCAGTATCAATCCTGGCGACGATTCCCTCGCACGGCTTCAAATGGCGCCTTCTTTCTCACCTGACTTCTGCTGCCACGGCCAGCGCCCCGTCAGCTCGAGCTCAAGAGTGAAACTGAGAAAGGTTCGCACCAACACCACCACAACCAGCACACCGATGCTCGAGAAGGTTAATTCGACCGCGACGGTGTGAATGATGTCGGCAGCCACTAAAAGCTCAAGCCCGATCAAGATCCCACTGACCAACTGAGCTCGCAGCTCACGGAACACCGCCTTGGCATTGGCACCGCGAAGCAGCGCGACGATCGCGTACAGCAGCGCAAAGCCCACGAGCACGGCGATGACCGAGACTCCAGCCAGTTCGATGACCGCCGCCAGCCACTCGGCGAATGGCTGAACCAGCGCCGACGCCGTCGACTCCTCACGCAGGGATTCGGACTCGGATATCATCGGGATTGGTGAAGGCCCTCGAGGTGCGGATATGGGAGCTTTTGAGCCGTAGGCGCTAGCCTCGGGCCTCCCAGCCCCGGAATTTTCGCTGCAGCACCCGCGGCTAGCGCCGTCGGCTCAGGGTTTTGAGCCGCAGGCGCTAGCCTCGGGCCTCGCAGCCCCGGAATTTTTGCTGCAGCACCCGCGGCTAGCGCCGTCGGCTCAGGGTTTTCTGACAGCGTCCACCCGCCGCGGCGGAATTATCGTAACGGACGACCCTCACGATTGCACGCGATCCCCGTCCGCATCGATCGGAGCCCCACCCATGCAACGCCGAGAATTCCTGACGACCGCCGCGGCACTGGCCACCACTCCCTTCGCCTGCCCAAAGACCGCTGTCCGAGCGGCCGAAGCTCCCACGGCAGCCGAAGCAATTCTCCCGCGCGACCGGGTTCCCCTGTCATTCATCATCGACGATTCGACTTGCCTGGTGAACATGGGGCACTTCTGCATGCCGCAGTTCGCCGCTGCCTGGCCCGGCCGCAAGGAATACGAAAAACCGTGGAAGTCGTGGCCGCGAGAAATTCCCGATGCGTTTGTGCGGCAGTTCGGCCAGTGGTGTTCCGAGCACGGCGTGAAGGGGAAGTACAGCATCGTCCCCAATCCGGCTTGCGTCGGCTGGCTGGACCGCGAATTGCCCGGCTGGGCCCGGCACGAACTCCGCAGCAGTCTCCAGCTCGTGCGGGAGCTCATGGTTCCCAACTGGGATATCCATCCAGAGATGATCACCCACACCCGCGTGATCGATCTCAAGACGGGGCGGCCGCTCGAACCGGCCAACCCCAGCACGATGGAAAATTCGTTTCCTCAGAAGCCAATCAGTACTGATTTCTTGACTGAATACCTTGCCTACGCACTTCGCATCCTGCGGAACTGCGAACTCCCCTGTGAAGGAGTCACCACGCCGGGCGGATTCGGCAATCAAGTGAAAACGGAATTGGGCTTGGCAGCGTTCGATGCGGTCCGCGATGTCTACGGCAGTGAGCTTCCGCACTACTTCAAATATGTTTCCAGCGGCGAGGAATCGACCGAACCGCGGCTGGAACATGTCCGCGACCTCGACACCAATTCTCCCCGGGTTGTCGTCAACGTCCCTGCCGGAACGGGCGACTGGTTTGGTGGCTGGGACGGAGTCCAGGTGAGCCAAGGGCATCGCTATGCCAATCACGATGCTACCGCCGGCCGGATGGTCGAACTCATTGAGCGCCGCCAACCGGCAGTGATGCTCTGCCACTGGCCCGGCATGTACTGCAATGGCAGCCTTGCAGGGTTTCGAGACTTCCAGCAGGTGGTCGAAGCGATCGCCGGCCGGTTCGCTGAGCATACGGTGTGGATGAAGGTTAGCGAGATCGCCCGCTATTGGGCTGCGAAAGAGCTGACGCGTCTGACGCTCACCGAGACCGGGCTCCAACTGCAGGCTCCGTTCGCCTGCCCCGGCTTTACGGTCCGCCTGAGCCGCCCTGCCGCCACCCACCCGCGACTCGGCAGCGGAATCGCAGAGAGCGCTGCACAGACGCAGCTCAGCGAAGTTTCGCGCCGCTCGCAACTGGCGAGCGGTCGCTGGTGCCGCGACGGCGAGAGCACCCTCGCCTGCTTCGACCTCCCCCGAGGAACGTCCACGCTGACGATCTAGCTAGACAGCGCCACTTTGGATTGGTTCGGAGCAGGACGGCTCGCGGAAAAATCGTTTAACGGCAAGCCGAAGGCGACTGCTTTTTAAAACACAGTCG
>NZ_WRPR01000141.1 GCF_010367455.1 Candidatus Laterigemmans baculatus
GGCCGGGGGCGGGTTTCCGGGGGCCGGGGGCGGGTTTCCGGGGGCCGGTGTCCGGTTTCCGGGGGCCGGTGGCGGGGGGAGTGCTTGAGGCGTTGGCACTAGCCTCTGTCAGAGAGCCGATCGTCCCCATCACCCTCCCCCCGGGAGGGTCGGGCTCTAAGGCCCGGGGAGGGTCGGCTGAATCCAGCTGCGTTCTGGGCTCTACTTCGTGGGTCGCCCTCCCCGCTCGTTCCTCGCGACCCTCCCGGGGGGAGGGTGTCGATCTAGTTTTCTGGCTGAGGCGAGTATCCCTTGCGGCGAGGGGACTTGGGGATGGCGGTCGGAGCGTGGTGACTCGGCGGGTGGCGGCGGCGAGCCTGGCTTCGTTGGCGGCTTGGGCGGGGGTGAGCTGACTTGGATCGGATTGGCTCGCAGAACCTGATGGAGATTTCGCTAGCGACGGCTCGGAACGTCGCTTTCGAGTCTGCGAAGCCGGCAGTGGGACTGCGGGGACTTTGGTGGCGACTTGGCCGACCATTGCCGCTCTGGCGACCACGGCGGAGAGGAGCAGCGTCGCAGCAATCGCGATCGGGGAGATCAGCAGGGCGAAGTCGAACAGCTGGGAGACCAGGATCGCAGCCAACCCATAAGCTCCGGCCGCGGCCATCCCGCGGTCGAGCGGATCGGCTGAGGTGAGCAACCGACGGATCGCCAGCCCGACCACCCCGACCGCGGCCACGATCAACGAAATCGCCACCAACCCTCCTTCGACCCACCACTCGAGCCATTGGTTGTCGGCGTTGGCGTACCACGAACCGTGGGTCGTCTCCTGGTAGGGCAGGTGGGCGTAACGGTAGCTCCCGAGCCCTCCGCCGAGCGGAAAATAGGCCACGGCGGCGCGGACCGCGTCGGGCCAGTGGTCGAGGCGGCCGTCGCGGAGCACCGGCTCGTCCATCGTCGCGCTGAGCCGCTCCACCGCTTGCGACTCCAGCCCCAGCGAGGTCAGCGAGTAAGTAGCGGCCACAAACACCAGCACCGCGGCCAGCCCGAACCCCAAAAACCTGCCCGCCGGCACTGCGACCAGCAAGCACGCGACGAACCCTGCAGCGGAACCGACCAGCGCCCCGCGAGACCCCGAAGCAATCAGCCCCGCCGCACAGAGAACCCCGCAAAGGATGGCGGC
>NZ_WRPR01000016.1 GCF_010367455.1 Candidatus Laterigemmans baculatus
CTCACCCTAACCCTCTCCCCCACGGCTTGGCTGCGGAACTTTCGTTCGCAGCCAAGCCGCGGGGGAGAGGGGACCGGAAAACTGCACGACCTCCCCGGGAGGGTCGCGAGGAACGAGCGGGGAGGGTTTCCGTAGACGGAACTTCTCCTTCGGCGCAAGCGTTGGGGATTGCTCTCCCTCCCCGGGCCTGAGAGCCCGACCCTCCCGGGAGGAGGGTAACGGTGAAGGGCGGCTGATTTATAGAAGGTCATGCCCCCAACCACTGCTCGGGGTCGAGGCGATAGAAACGGCGGAAGGCTTCGTACAACTGAGGGTGCCGAACGCGCAGCGCCGCGGGGCGTTGGAAGAAGACTTCACTGGCCACCGAAAAAAACTCGGCCGGGCTGCTCGCGCCGTAACAGTCGAGCAGCGTCGGTTGACCGCTGCCGCACGCGCGACAGAGCCGTTCGAATTCCTCGGGGACGATCTCCCGCCAGTACTCGGCGGTTTCGACGTCGGGCATCGGCGGTTCGCCATCGGCTTCCGGATCCCCGATCATGTCCAACTGGTGAGCGAATTCGTGAATCACTAAGTTATGCCCACCGTTGGAACTCTGCCCGCCTTCGAGCACGTCGGGCCACGAAAGGATCACCGGTCCCCGGTACCAGGCTTCGCCGAGCCGCGACTCGTCGCCGACAATCGTCAATCCGCCGCCTGCCGGTCGAGCCACATCGCGAGCTACGTAGTCGTCGGGGTAGACGAGGATGCTCGGCGTGCGGTCGAAGTACCAGTCCTCGTGCCCGAGAACGATCAGACCCGCTTGCCCGGCAATCGTCACGCGGATTTCGTCGGTCAACTCCAGCCCGTCGCAGCCTTCCCAGTTGCGTTCGGCGTGGAACACGCGAACCCAGGCATCGAGTCGCTCGCGCTGCTTGCGGTCGAGCCGCTCGTACTGCCAGACGTTGTGACGGAGGATCGCCGACCAATTCGGGGGCATCCTTTCGGCAATCAATTTTCGACGCCGGGATCGGCGAAACCAACCGAACACGTGAGAGCCTCGATTCAGTCGCTTTGAAGACCATGAAGCTGGAAAATTGGTACGACTACCCGCAGTATTTCGATCTCGTATTTCGCGACGAAACGCCAGCGGAACTGGATTTCTTCGAAGCCGCTTTTGAGCGGTTCGCCGACGGCCCAGTGCGAACCCTCTACGAACCGGGCTGCGGGAGCGGTCGGTTGGTGGTGGGAATGGCCGCGCGAGGCTACCAGGTCACGGGGCTCGACCTCAACCGACCCTCGCTCGATTACCTCCGCCGCAAACTGCGACGCCGGAAGTTAGCGGCCGAAGTGGTCGAAGGGGATATGGTCGATTTCCAGCCTCCCCAGCCCTTCGACGCCGCCTTTTGCACGTTTAACAGCTTTCGCCATCTGACCGCTCCGGGGGACGCCGAGCGGCATTTGGAGTCGGTCGCCGCCAGTTTGCGGCCGGGCGGGCTGTACATCCTCGGTTTCCACATCATTCCGCTCGACGCGGACGAGGAGTGCACCGAACGCTGGCGGGCAGCCCACGGAGGAACCAGCGTTTCAGTGACGCTCAAGGTGATCGAGTTCGATCGCAGCCGTCGCCAGGAACAAATTCGCGTCTCGCTGCTCGCTCGCTCCGGAGACAAGACCGTTCGCTGTCGCACCGAATACCCCCAGCGGCTTTACACGGCAAGCCAAGTCGCCGAGCTGTTCGCCGCCGTGCCCACGCTGGAAGTCGCGGGAATTTTCGACTTCGACTACGACATCGACCAGCCGCGAGAGCTCGACGACGACCTGACCGACGCATTGTTCGTGCTGCGACGGAAGTAAGTATTCCTAAACTCGTACTCGTACTCGTACTCAGCGAAGCGGTACTCGTACTCAGCGAAGCGGTACTCGTACTCAGCGAAGCGGTACTCGTACTCAGCGAAGCGGTACTCGTACTCAGCGAAGCGGTACTCGGGCGATCACGAAGAGGTGCGTTTGTGGGGCCTACCAACGTCTCCGAGCTTTTCGAGTACGAGTACGAGTACCGCTGCGCTGAGTACGAGTACGATGGCGCACGAAAGCGCGCGACTTACTTCGCACGCTCGGCTCGCGGCACGATGTCCTCTTTGCGTTCGACCGCTTGGACCAGGGGGGCGATCTCCTCGCGGACTCGGGCACGGGCTTCGTTGCCCGCTTCGCCGATCGGGAAGCCGAGCGTCTCGACGTTGAAGCCGACTTGCGGATGGGTCTCCGCCATGGGGAAGCCGAGATCGCGGAGCTTCCTGCCGTTGATGACTCCGATCGCCGCCATCGCGACGTCGCCAACCTGGGTGCGGAGGGGACGCCCGCTCAAGTCGAGGCTCGCATAACCCGCTGGTCGCTCGTCGTCGAGCAGTGGTTTGAGCATCAGGGCGTCCGACGGGCTGCCGAAGCGAGCGACCGTCTGCAGAGCGAACTCGAGCGTTTCGATGTCGTCCGCCTCGCGAATGGTTTGCGTTGCCAGCAGCAATCCCTCATCGATGTTCCACTGCATGGAGAAGAACATTGCTTCGGCCCGCCGTGGTTTGGTGACCTGCGGGATCCACTGGCCGAGCAACCGCCGCAGCGGATTCGACACTTCCGCATCCTGCAGCGCGACGGTCGACTCGCGACGGGTGAACAATCGCAGGATCGTCGCATCGACCGCTTCGGTGGGTGGGGTGTCGGGAGCCACCGCGGCGAGCAACAGGGCGATCGCGTCGGAAAAATTCGGCAGCGACGCGATCCCAATCATCGACATGTTGATCTGCGTGCTCGCCTCCTGAAGCGCGATCGTGCGGTCCCGGGGCGAACCTTCGAGCGAGGCGGCTAACTTGGGGTGTTTCCGCGTGATCTCGACGAACAATTCGCGGAGCACTGGCCGATCGCCCAGTTGCTTGCGGGCATAATCCCAGCCCGGGAGCGAGGCGCCGGGGGCCGCCGACAGAAACGCTTCGATCCGCGCCTCCAAATCATCCTGAGCCAGACGCTGGCTGATCATGCTGATGCGTTGCCGGACCTCCGGATCCTCCTCCTTCCTCGCTTGGCTCAGCGTCGCAAGGGCGGGAACACCGATCGCAAGCAATTCGGCCGTGGCCGCTTCACGAGTTTGAAAGGAGCCGGAGCCGAGTTCCGCGATCAGCGCATCGACGCGCGAGGCCACCGCAGCCGCTTCGGCATCTTCGTTCGCGGTCGCTTCACTGTCAGCGTCTGCACTGGCCGCAGGGGGGGAGGCTGGAGACGGTTCCTGTCCCCAGGCTGGCGAACTGGCCCCTGGGCCGATCAAGCCGCAGCTCAGGAAGACACAGCTGCCGAGGAAGAAACTTGGCAGCAACGTCCGCAGCATGCTCACCCGAGCTTGCGAGTGGGACGGAAGTGTGCTGGCAGAAAATGCGCTGGCAGGGAGCGGGGGAGCTGGAAGAGTGCGGGGAATGCGAGGGAACATCCGTTTGTTCGACATCCGGTCCCTTTGACGGTTTTGTTCGCTTCGACGGCAGCCGAGGTGAGAAACGAGCGTCCCAGATCCGCAGCGAGTTGCCCCGAAGGCGACCCGCGGTTAGAGTAATCCTACAGGGTTTTGCGGCCGCTTGCAGCCTTAACTGCTAAAGAGCCAGCTTTGAGAGTGAGCAGCCGCGAGGTCTTTATTTCGTTCGCGGCATCTCTGTTGAACCGCCTGTTTTCACGCGGATCTCACTCCGTTCCTGATGCGCCTGCAGGGAAAAATGGCTATCGATACACCCGTCCCCCCCACGCCGTCAAAGTCTGTCGAGTCCGTGCCGAGTAAGACGTCTGCTTCGAAAAACTCATCGTCGCACACCCCCGCTGGCCGCAGGACACCTGGTGCGCAAATGCCCCTTGCCGAGCACCGTGGCGCCGGGACGTTGGCTGTCCACGGTGGCGAGCTGAAGCACAAGCCGGGCGATTCGATCTCCGATCCGATCTTTTGCGCTTCGACCTACGCGTTTGATTCGACCGACGAGTTGCTCGATTACGTCGAGGGACGTGCCGACCGCGAGGAGTACGGCCGCTACGGCAACCCCAACGAACGGGCGGTCGAGCGGAAGCTGGCGGCGCTCGACGCGGCCGAGGACGCCGTCGTCTTTGGCACCGGTATGGGAGCGATCGTCGGGCTGCTGATGTCGAAGCTCAACAGCGGCGACGAGATCGTGTTCTTCGATCAGTGCTATCGCCGCAGCCGCGAGTTCTGCGCAAAACACCTCAGCCGCTTCGGCGTCGTGACCCGCGAAGTCCCCACCGGCGACTTTGCCGCAATGGAGGCGGCGATCAACGACCGAACGCGGATGTTGATCAGCGAGTCGCCGACCAATCCGCACCTGACGGTCGTCGATCTCGAACAGTTCGCGGCACTCGGCAAATCGCACGAAGTCGAAACGCTGATCGATGCGACCTTGGCGACTCCCTTCAACGTCCAGCCGCTGCGATTCGGCGTCGACTACGTCCTGCACTCGGCGACAAAATATCTCGGAGGCCACAACGATCTGCTCGCCGGAGTGATCTGCGGCAGCCGTGAACAGCTCGAGCCGGTCCGCAATCTTCGCGGGATCATGGGGGGGATCAACTCGGCCCACAACCTGTATCTGCTCCAGCGGGGGCTCAAAACGTTCGAGCTGCGGATGCAGCGGCATAACGAGAATGGACAACGGATCGCCGAGTTTCTGGCCGGGCACCCGCGAGTCGAGCGGGTCTATTACCCGGGGCTCAGCTCGCATCCGACGCACGACGTCGCGTGCCGAACGATGCAGGGCTTTGGCGGACTGATTTCATTCCTGGTCAAGGACGCCGATTGGCGCGAGACGGCCCGCGTTGTCGACGCGGTCAAGCTGGCGCGGATCGCTCCGAGCCTCGGTGGCGTGGAGTCGCTGATCGAGCAGCCCTTGATCATGAGCTACTACAACTGCACGCCCGAGGAGCGTTGCCGCTTTGGCATTCCCGACAACATGATCCGGATGTCGTGCGGGATCGAGAACGCGGAGGATCTGATCGAGGATCTTGGGGCGGCGCTCGAAGCATGAACAGTGGCAACAGGAAGTCGGAAAACCTGAAGTTTCGCACGCGGGCGATCCACGTCGGCAACGAGCCTGATCCGGCCAGCGGGGCGGTGATCCCGCCAGTCCATTTCGCTTCGACGTTTCGTCAGCCCGGTGCCGGCGAGTGGGGCGAATTCGACTACTCGCGAAGCGGCAATCCCACCCGGGCGGCGCTCGAGCGGAGCCTCGCTTCGCTCGAAGGGGGCTGTGGCGGACTCGCCTTCTCCAGCGGAATGGCGGCGATCCACTGCGTGACCATGCTGCTCGAATCGGGCGATCACATCGTCGCCGGTTGCGACCTCTACGGCGGTGCCTATCGCTTGTTTCACAAGATCTGCTCACGGGCTGGGATCTCGGTGAGCCTGGTCGATATGACCGACGCGGAGGCGGTCGAAGCGGCGATGCGGCCCGAAACGCGTCTGGTCTGGGCCGAGACGATCGGCAATCCGCTGTTCACGATCCCTGACCTCACCGAAATCGCTGAAATCGCCCACCGCCGCGATGCGTTGATCGGCGTCGACAACACGTTCGGTTCGCCCGTGCTGGTCCGGCCGCTCGAGTTCGGCATCGACATCGTGATGCACTCGGCGACGAAGTACCTCGGCGGGCACAGCGACTGCCTCGGCGGCACTCTGGCGACGCACGACAAGGGACTGCTCGACCGTTTGTACTACGTGCAGAACGCGACCGGAGCGGTCCTCGATCCGATGACCTGTTTCCTGGTCAGCCGCGGCCTCAAGACGCTCGACGTCCGCGTCCGCGAGCAATCGCGATCGGCGATGGAGCTGGCGGTGTGGCTCCAGCAGCATTCGCGAGTCCGCCGCGTGCTCTACCCCGGCCTGCCGGAGCACCCCGGGCATGAAACGGCCGCTCGGCAGTTCGGCGGACTCTTCGGCGCGATGCTCTGCTTCGAAGTCGACGGCTCGTTCGAACAGACCAAACGAGTCTGCAATGCAACCGAGCTGTTTGGACTGGCCGTCAGCCTCGGGGCGGTCGAATCGCTGATCGAACAACCGGCCTCGATGTCGCACGCCAGCTACGATGCCGCGGATCGCGCTCGGTTCGGGATCAGCGACGGCTTGATCCGGCTCTCGATCGGGCTCGAAGACGTCGACGACTTGCGGGCGGACCTCGAGCAGGCGCTCGGCAAGATCGGCTAAGTCGCTCGCCTCCGCGTTCCGCTCTTTACCAATCTTCGTCCGGCCCGCTAGGATAGGGCAGTTTGTATACTTAGGCGGGTTGCGTTCGGACGCTCCAAAAATCGACCCCCACGCGTTCGAAGCGTCGACGGACCGCTACCAGACAGGAAGGATCCGATGGGCGGAGCTCCGCTGCTGCTGGCTATCGCTGTCGTTACCGTGGATGCCGGATGGGAGTCCGACGGTCGCGACGGCTATCGCTACATCATTCAAGTCCCCGCCGAGCAGCTCCACGAAGTCGAGCGGACCGGCGAGATCACCAGCCAACTCCCGGAATCGCTCCGCGGACGCGTGACCTCGGTCGTGGTCAAGGTCGGAGACGATCCGCTGCCTCGACCCGATCTGCCCCCGCTGGTCGACACGCCCCCAGACGCTGAATCGCCCTCTGAAGCCGGAGCGACCTCAGCCGCCGATTCGCCAGCGGATGAGACGAGTGCCGATGAGGCCTCGCAGGTCTATCTGCCGAGCCCCGATGAAACGGTGCGGGCTCAGGGAGACGCCAACGGGTTCGGCGTTCCCAATATGGGCAGCTCGTCTGCTCCCGATCGCGGCAGTCGAGTCGAGACGCCGCCTCGCGGAGCCGCGGCGAACAGCTACGGGACGAGCCAGTTCAACGGGTTTGGGTTTGAGACGCAGAGCCGCGGTTCTTCCGCTGCCCCGTCGACCTCGGCCAGCAGCCCCAGTAACGCGAGCGGCGCTCCTTCGACCTCACGGTCAACTTCCACGCCATCCGCCCCTGGCTCCACCGCCTCGAATCCTCCCGCCACCGGGTTCGCCGCCGCCGACGGAACCCGCGACAATCGCTGGTTCTCCGGTCCGCAAAGCCCCACCGCCAGCGACCGCTCCTCGACCGATAGCGGCAGCGCGTCGTCGACCCCTTCCGCGGCAGGCTCCCCGCCGACGGGCTCTCCAGCAGGCGGCTCTCCGGCAAACACCTCTCCGGCGACAGGGTCCGCGGGGACCGGTTCGATGGCCAACGATCCTTCCGCGGCGAGTTCTTCGACCGCGTATCCCCCCGCTTCACACGCCTCGACGACAACTCCGCCCGCGGGGCGTCAGGATGATGCGGCTTCCGCTCCCAGCTCCGCGTCCAGCCCCTGGTCGCTCCCCCGCGATGATCGGAGCTCACCCAGTAACCCGCCGTCGCTTTCCGGCAACGGCAATTCGTCTTCGGCAGGGAGCGAGTTCATGACAGCCGAAGAGCGGCAGCGTGAAGCCGACCGCCGGTTGCTCGAAGAAGTCGGGATCAACGCCAGCGGCCACGCCTACGACAAACGCACCAATCAGCCGTTGTACGAAAACGACGAACGGTACCCTTTGATCGTCGACTACGTCCGGCGCATGGAACAGGCGGAGAAAGCCCACGAAGCCCAGCAGGCCCGGGAGGCCCAGCAGGCCCGCGAAGTCCAGCAGGCCCGGGAGGCTCAGCCGACGGCTCCACGGCCCGGACGCCCGCTCTACGAAGACTCGTTGGCCGACCGCTACCCGCCGGCGTCGCGGACGACTCCACCGGCCAGCGGCGACGCTCGGAGCGGTTGGGGCTACGACCCGAACTACGATCCACGGAGCGGGGCAAGTCCCTACACCGGCGGCTACACCTCGGCCCCGAACTACAGTCCTAACTATTCGCCGTACGGGCCCCCCGCCGCAAATCCGCAGTCCCCTGCAAATCCGCAGATGCCGGTGAATCAGCCCCCGGCGGGAAGCTGGCAACCCGATCCACGGGTCGCACAGAATCCTCCCGCGGCAACGCCGACTCCGTCGACCGCGGGGCCCACGCCAGCGGCTCCGGAACCCCGATCGACGCGGAGCGAAAGCCCCAGCGACTTTGATGCGGATCGCGATCTGGAGGAACGCAGCAGGTCGAGCAAAAGCCGCGACGCGACCGTCAAAACTCAGCCGCTGTTCATGTTCATGTTGCTGCTATCGATCATCGGCAACATCTACATGGGGATCGCGATCTCGCGGCTGATCCGTCGCTACCGCAACCTCGTCTCCACCCAACGCGGCACCGCCGTCACCGCCTGAGGCCAACCCATCACCCTCCCTCCGGGAGGGTCGCGAGGAACGAGCGGGGAGGGTAAATAGGCTGCGGATTACCGTTCGCTTGCGCAGCGGATGATCGCGGCAAACGGGATCCTCATCAGCCGCCGGGCGCTAGCCCCCGGTTCCCGAAACTCCCGTGGAAACCGGACGCTAGCGCGTGGCGGCTGATTTGATCGATGCTGCCCCTCCCCTACGGCCTCCAGACGCTTGGCTCGATGGCCTTGAGCGGGCTGTCGTCGCGGGCGAAGTACATCAGGTGCTGCCAGGGGAGTTCGTTCGACTCGCGGACCAGTTTGAAGCCGTTGGCTTCGTACTCTTTCATGATCTGCGACTTGCTCATCTTGTGCAGCGGCTTGATCGGGACATTCGGGTCCTCCTCGCGGTACTCGAGCAAGGCCACGACTCCGGTGGGCTTGAGCGAGCGGCGGACCGACCACAGCATCGATTCGGGGTGCGAGAACTCGTGGTAGACGTCGACCATGAGCACGAGATCGAGTTCACCGACCGGCAGCTTCGGGTCGTCGATCTCGCCCAGGATCGGTTCGGTGACCTCCAGCCCGGCACGCTCGGCGCGAGCCTGAAGCATCCGCAACATCTGCGGCTGAATATCGACGGCCAAGACGCGACCGGTGGGAGCCACGCGGCGGGCCATCGGCAGCGAATAGTAGCCGTTGCCGCAGCCCATGTCGCAGACAACCATCCCCTCGCGGAGCGCCAGCGCTTCGAGCACTCGGTCGGTCGCCTCCTCGCGGTTCCGCTCGTCGCGGATCAGCCAAGCGGCACCGTGGTAGGACATCGGAGCAGCGACGACCCGCCCCAGGTAAGTTCGCCGGGCTTCTTCGACCGGTCGGGGGGCTTCCTCGACAGGTCGGGCTTCTTCCGCAGCCACCGCAGGGGCGTCGGCAGCGGCGGACGCTTCGGCAGCGGCGGACGCTTCGGCAGCGGCGGGCGCTTCGGCAGCGGCGGGCGCTTCGGCAGCGGCGGGCGCTTCGGCAGCGGCGGGAGGTGCCGCAGCGAGCCAGCGCGTCGCGCTGCAGGCGACCAACAGGAGAGCGGCAGCCCGCAGCGAGAAGGGTCGAGTCATGGCTTCAGGTCCGGGTTCGGGGATCAGGCCTCTTCGGGCGAAAGCAGCTCGAACTTCGGTTCGAACGCTTCCTCGAAAGCGTAGACGTTGTCAAAGTCTTCGCGGCGATCGGTGTCGCTTTTCCGCATGTGCTTGATCTCGATCAAGTTGTAGACGACTTCTCCGAAATCGCTGGTCGACTTCAATCCCCAACTGGCCAGCACGATGCGGGCGAGATAGCCGAATTGGTCGAGCGCATACAGCCGGCACGCTTCGCACAGTTGCTGACCCGAGAGGTGCCGCGCGTCCTCCTCTTCTGGTCCAGCCGAGGGGTCGACCGCCATCGTGCGATGGGCGTACGCCAGTGCGTCTCGGACGAACACGTACGCTTCCAGTTTGTATCGGGTATCACGCCGGAGCAGCCGTTCCATCGCTCGTTGCGCTGCATTCATCATCCATTCTCGGTCGGGTTAGTTTTGGGAGCGGACGGCCCCCCGCTTCGCTTGCCACCGCCGCGTCGTGTCACGCTGAGCACGTCGGCCGCGGAGATCAGGATACGGCGGTTGTCTTCCGTTTGCACCAGGAGCTGTTGGGACAAGATCTCTTGATGCAGGACCGTCGCCCGGCCGTTCTCGGTAACCACATGCGAGCCTGCCGGCGGCAGCTCGCGGCGCAGTTCTTCGTACGTATCGTACTCGTAGCGAAGGCAGCACTTGAGCCTTCCGCAGCGACCCGAGATCTTCGCCGGATCGAGCGTCGCTTTCTGCAGCTTGGCCATCTTCATCGAGACCGGAGGCATCTGCGTCAGATGCGTGTTGCAGCAGACCGGTTTGCCGCAGTCGCCATAGTCGGCTAGCAATTTGGCTTCGTCGCGGACGCCGATCTGCCGCATCTCGACGCGTGTTTGAAAGTGGCTGGCGAGCTGCCGGACCAACTGGCGGAAGTCGACCCGCTTCTCCGCCAAGTAATAGATCACGATCCGCTCGCCGCCGAACAGATGCTCGACGTCGACCAACTGCATCTGCAGGTTCAGCCCGTCGATGTGCCGCTGGCAGACCTCGAACTCCGCGGCCGTCTTCTGATCCAGATGGGCCAGCTCGTTCTCGTCCTGATCGGTCATCGTTCGCAGGATCGCCCCAAGCTGGGGATCGTGCAGGTGCGCGAGCGTCGCCTCGGTGGCCTCGCACAGCACTTCGCCGACCTCCAGCCCCCGCGGGGTCCGGCAGATCACCCGCGCACCATAGCGGTAAGGCTCCGCGGCATCGAGCACGCAGAGCAATCGCATCGCCCCGCAGCGGACGACGTACCGCCCGCCCTCTCCCTTCGAATCTCCTTCTTCGCCCGCGGTCATCCGCTCACTCCGATCCTTCGCCAGCAGGTGCATCGCTCGCCGCTTCCGCCGGTTCCTCGGCGAAGTCGATCGTCCAGGCTCGGCTCAGCGTGGCCACCGCGTGTTTGCGGGTGGCGGCGACGATCCGTTCGGGCGCGGGCATCGCAATCCCCCAACCGCTGCTCGGGAGCTGCGCCGCCTTCTCAGCCGCTTTCGCCGCCGCGCTGCTCATCGTCCACACGCCTCCGTCGAGGGTACAGGCGGCGACGACACCGCTCTCCCGGTTGACGGTGATCCCCGTGATCCAGTCCGAGGTCTCGGCGAGGATTTCAGGCTCCGCCCCCTCCGCCAAACCGACGCGCCACAGCTTCCGCTCGTTGCCGCCAGCGATCAGCGATTGCCCGTCGGCCGCGAAAGCAGCGGCCCACAGCGGTTGTTCGCCGAGAGCGATTTCCCGTCCAGCGGTCAGCTCGGGCCAAGAGAGCAAGTGGATGTGCCCCGCTCCGTCGTTGACCGCGATCGTCTTGCCGTCGGGAGAGAAGCTGAGCCCGTAAATCTGGACCGCATCCAGCTCGGCCGACTTCGCGACTTGACCTGTTTCGACCGACCACGCGAAGACTTTACCCGCTTCGTTGCCCGCGACGAGGTGCTTGCCGTCGGGAGCGAAAGCCAGAGCCCGCGTCCACCGCTCGAAGACTCCTTCGTGCAAGGTCATTTCGCCCGAATCGCGTTTCATCACCGCCAAGTTCCCGCGGTAATCGCTGCTGGCAACCAGCCCCTCTCCGAGAGCCACCGCCCAGACGCTGACCGGGTGCCGATACAACTCGCGCACCTGCGACGGGTCGGACACACTCGTCGCCGACACGCTCGACTCGCGAAGCAACAGCCCGTCGGCCGTGGCGACCACCAGCTCGTCGGCCGATTGCACGGCAACCGCCGTCGCCCACCGCGAAGGCCAGCCAGTCATCGCTGCTTCCTCGGCCTTCGCAGCCTCAGCCGGCTTGGCTTCCTCAGCAGGCTTGGCTTCCTCCGCAGGCTTTGCTTCTTCCGCAGGCTTGGCTTCTTCAGCAGGCTTGGCTTCCTCAGCAGGCTTGGCTGCTTCCTCTGGCTCAGCGGCTGCTTCCGTCTTTGCCGCTTCGTCGGCCTTGGCCCCCTCATCGGCCGCCGCCACGCCGCTCAGCAACGCCACGGTCACCAACAAGGAACCGAGAGCGGGCGTCAGAAACCGTCTGCCGAAAAACGCGTGGGAGGTGGAGCAGTGCATCAGCATAATCCTGGGTTGAGAGTCATCGAACAGTAGACCTGCGGACCAGCGGTTCCCATTTTAACAGCCCGCCCGACGTGCGCATTCCCAAAGCCTCACGGCGGACCACCACAAATCGCAAAATCCGTGCAAGCCGATTCCGTCAGCCGCGGTTGAAGCCGCCCCTGCCCCCCGGTCGAAGAGCAATGGCGAGGCTGTACCCCCCCAAGAATTTCCACCCGACGGCAGCGGATCCGCCATGAACCGGAGCGAGCCCTTCTCCGCTGTCACCCATCGAGCTCCTCCGGATCCGCAGAGCGAATTACGTCCGCAGCCGGAGCGCGCCGCGGGAGGCGAGGGCGGGACGCGATTCGATCCGCCGCATCCCCACCTGGATGCTCCAGCGTTCCTCCCTCAACAGGCGGCCGGTCCTCCGCCAGCCCTTGCCGCGTTGCCGACGGCGGTGGTCGACGAAACGCGTGAAGCGGAGATGGCGACGCGGGAATCGTTGCTCCACTTGCAGGCGGCCGACTTAATCGAACGGCTGCAGCTCTGGTCTTCGGATCTCGATGCGCGGGAATCGCAGCTCAACGCACGGCTCGCGCTGCAGGACCATCGCGAGCGGCAATTCCGGCTCTGGGCTCAGTCGCGGCGGGCCGACCTCGAAGCGAGTATTCGGGCGGCGGACGAGCGAGCCGGAGAACTCCGCGAAGCGGCTCGGAGGTTGGCAATCGCTGAGCTCAGCCAGCAAGCCCGCTGAGCGTCCTGAAAAACAAAAACCGCCTGCGGACCGGGGGATCGATCCACAGGCGGCTGATGACTCAGTACCCAGTACTCAGTACCCCGTAATCAGTACTCAGAATACTCGGCGTAACGATCTTCGTCCGCTTCGTTGGTGAGCCGAATCGCTTCGCCGGCCACTGCCATCGCTTGGCGAAGCTCGACCGGGGTGAAGAACGGAACGTTGCCGGTATAGCGGCTTTCGACCCGGTTCTTCATCGCTAGCGCCTGCCAGTCCATCTGGTCCGTGAAGAACCATGCGGCCGCCTGAGCAGTGTTCTGTGTGACTCGGTTGTGGCCGAGCATTTTGCAGACTTCCGCGACGCGGGCGTCGCTGGTGAACGATTCGAGCGGGACCATCTTGTAGGTCATCCGGGGCTGCGGTTCCGGCTTGTCATGCTCGAGGCACACAGTGGTAACTCGGAGCTTCTGGGCTTTTTCAGGAGCGACACGCATCATGCCACCCATGCCGCCCATGCCCATTCCGCCACCCATGCCGCCCATGCCTCCCATTCCGCCCATGCCTCCCATACCACCGCCCATCCCTTGACCGCCGCCCATGCCCATGCCGCCTCCCATGCCGCCCATGCCCATCCCGCCGCCCATTCCACCCATCCCCATGCCGCCCATGCCCATCTGGGGCTGAACGTTCACGGCGGCGAAAGCCTCGGGCAAGCGGAGCACGAGTTCCTCATCGGTCAAATTCTTGACGATGATGTTCGCTTCGGTGGCGTCTTTGGGGATGAACTTGACGTCGACCTTGCCCTGGTCCATCGCGTCGAACCATTCGACCACTGCCGGAGCCTCAAGCGGAGCCGCAGCGGGTTCGGCACCCTGAGCCGGGAGGGTGAAGGCGACAGCCGCTAGAGCCGCGGCAAACGTGAGGGAGGTGCGAAAAGTCATGGCAATCTTCATCTCGTGAATTTCCTCGAGCGCCTCGATCCATTTCCGGTTGCGGAGCGGACCATCCGCCACGCAGCGGATTCCCCCGGCGCGAACGCTATTCAGAATAGTTGACGCAGGTGGCCTGGCAAAGCAAATTTCGTGCTATCTCTCTTGATTCCGGCAGCGGTTCCACCAATCGATAAATTCCTCATTTTCGCGACTCTCCCGAAGAAACGCGTCGGCTGCGATTCGCACCCGCTCAGCCAACTCCTCTGGGCCGCTCACCGTCCCCAAGCTGACCCCCAAGCTGCGCCCGTTGCCTCCGGCGAAGACGCGAAACTGCCGCGGTCCCTCCGCAATAATTCCCACGGTCGAGGTCAGCGGGTGCGAACATCCGTTGCTGCAACCGCTGACCGCCGCAGTCGGCCGCTGGCGGCGGCTCCGCGAGGCGAACAGCGCCGCCTCCTCGACCACCGGCTCGAGCCCTCGCCGCCACTCCCCCAGCGTCCGCTCCGCCTCGGCCACCGCGAGCGGGCAGGTGGGCAGCGCGACGCAGGCCAGCATCCGAGGGGCGGTTTCCACTTTCTCGCTTGCGGAACCGGCCCGCTCCCCTGACTCGCCGCCCCCTGACTCGCCGCTCCCTGACTCGCCGCCCCCTGACTCGCCGCCCCCTGACTCGTCGCCCCACGATTCTTGCTCCGCCGCTTCGGCCAGCGGGCCGGCGATCAACGCGTCCACCGCGTCCCTCTGATCCGAGCGAATCCCTTCGATAACCAGCGTGTGGCGGGGACCGATCCTGACCGCGCGACCGAACTGGCATAGCCGCAGCCATGCTTCGCCCGCCTCGTTTCCGCCCAACCGGATCCGCCCGCCGACCACTCCGACCGTTCGCGTCCACTCGCCGTCGAGCCCCCGCGTCCACGGCGGATGAGCCGGCCAGTTGCGAATCGACGCCACCTCACGGTCCCCTCGCTCTCGGCCACTGCCCCGCGCTTCGCCACTGCCCCGCGCTTCGCCAGTCTGTTGCTCGTCGGGGATAGGGGTGAGAAGTCTGGGGCGAGCGATTGTTTGCTCGATTCGCTCGGCCAGCTCCCGCGTCCCCATCCGGCGGACCAGGTATTTGAGTCGTCGCCAGTGTCGGGAGCCCGCGGTGGAAGCCTGCCGGTGGACCTGCGTTAGGCCTCGAAGCACGGCCCCGACATCCGTTAGCGCGACGCGCCCGAGCGGTTCAGCCAGCATGGCCATCGAACCCGTTTCGGCGGGCCGATAGGCGAGCGAGCCGCCGACATAGCAGTCGACCAACGGTACCTGCCCTGGGCTGGCGCGGTGCACGATCAGACCCACGTCGTTGCTCAGCACGTCAATGCAGTTGTCCTCGGCGGTCGCCACGCCCACTTTCCACTTGTGTGGCAAGTAGCCCGCGGGATAGGCCGTATCGAGCTCGAGCCGCCGCCACTCCTCCGCCGGCAACTCCTCAGCCGTGGGGTCCCCCGCCGCAGCATCGTCCGCGTCGAGGGTCCAGCTGAGCCACTCGGCCCGGGGTAGCCACTGCTGAGTGATGGTCGTGGCCAATTGCCGGGCGGCGACGGCCGCTGGGGATTGCGGAGGATGCGGGCAGCAGGTGACGTTTCGAAACGCGTTGCCGCAGCTACCACGCGTCGTCATTGCAAGCGCTTCGATCGCTCGGAGCAGCGCGTCCGCGTTCCCCGGCACAACGCCATGCATCTGCAGCCCCTGACGCATCGTCAACCGGAGCGAGCCGTCGCCGAACCGCTGGGCCAACTGCGCCAGTTGAGCGAGTTGGCCGAAGGTCACTCCGCCGGCGGTCGCCCGCATCCGAATCATCCAGCGGCGCTCGCTCGAGGCCGCGGTGGGCGTTGTCTCTGCGCCCGACCGGCCCCGAAGCTTTTGCACGTACGCCCCCAGCATCCCCAGCGGTTCGCGGGCTCGGCGAGCCGCCCGGCCAAGCTCCGCCGGTTCCCTCGCCCGCAGCGCCGCCAGCGCCAGTTGGGCTGGCCCCGGTTCTGGTGCTGGCCCCGGTTCTGGCGCTGGTTCTTTTTTCGGTTCTGCGGCCGCGATCGGATCGGCGGGGCCCGCGACGTCGCCAGGGAGAGTGGGAGATTCGAGCGTGAGCCACTGCACGCGTTCGAGTCCCAACGCGTCGGCTAAACGCACGGCGGCGGGACCGAGTGCCGGACCGCCGCGACCGGCGAACCAGACGACGCCGTAGCGGCCGCAGAGCGAAACTTCGGCGTCGACGACGGTCAGCTCGCTCGCTTCCCGCCGCGCCCGCTCGGCCAGCTCCAGCGAGCGACGGCTCGCCTCTTCGCTCCGCCCAAGGTCGGAGTCATTCAGCCGCCGCAGCAATTCGCCCGACAGCGACGGCCCATGGCTCGACGCAGCGGCTGGAGAATCGGAGCGTAGCACGATGCCCGGCCATTCGCCGAGGGCGGTCAGGACGACGACCTCCGCGCCCCGGGCGACCTGCAGGTCATGGACTGTGCCGAACCAGGCGACGCTGCCCGAGCGGCCGTAGCGAACCAGCAGCCGCCGAATAGGACGTTCGGCGGCTGTCTCCGATCCGCGATCCGGCGTCACCGCAGCGCTTCGGCAAAAGCCGCTTCGAGAGCGACCAAGCCTTTTTGGGCCTGTTTCCCATCGACCACCGCGTTCACCTGCAGTTCGCTGGTGTTGATCATCTGGACGTTGATCCCCGCCTCGGCAAGGGCGCGGAACATGCCAGTTCCGACGCTGGTGTGACTTCGCAGACCAATCCCGCTGACCGTCAGTTTGGCGATCTCTTCGGTGCCGTGGAAATCCTCCAGCCCATATTGTTGTTTGAGTTGGGCGGCGACTTCCAAGCACCTCGGCAGCTCGTCCTGCGGGAAGGTCAGACTGATGCTGGTCCGTCCGTTCTCGGCGTCGATCCCTTGGACGATCATGTCGACGAAGATCCCCGCGTTGCCGATCGCGTCAAAGATATCGGCAGCGATTCCCGGTTGGTCGGGGACGCCGCGGAGCGTCAGGAGCGCTTGATGGTCGACCATGGCGATGCCGGTCAGGGTCAACTCTTCGAGGGCGTCTTCGCGGAGCCGAGTGACGAGCGTCTCGACATCGGCGCGCTCGCTCCGCTCGGCGCGGATCTGCTCCCACGATTTGGCGTCGCTCGGAGTGCTCTCGAGATTGAACACCCGGTGGACGGTTCGCAGCGCCGTCTGAGCTGCGTCGCGAGCGACCAGGGCGGAGATTTTGATCTCGCTGGTCGTGATCATCTGGATGTTCACGTCGGCGTCGG
Source organism: Candidatus Laterigemmans baculatus (assembly GCF_010367455.1). Taxonomy (GTDB): domain Bacteria; phylum Planctomycetota; class Planctomycetia; order Pirellulales; family Pirellulaceae; genus Laterigemmans; species Laterigemmans baculatus. The sequence goes on from NZ_WRPR01000016.1 coordinate 16,899, forward strand.
CCAAGGCGCGGAACATTTGATGGGCGACGCCCGTCTGCTTTGCCATCCCAAGTCCGACGACCGAGACTTTGGCGACGTCTTGATCGTAGGTGACGCGTTCGGCGCCGATCCGTTCGGCGGCTTCGCGAACCGCTTCGAGCGTGGCCGAAAGCTCCGACGTCGGGACGCTGAACGAGATATCGGCTCGCCCATGTCGCCCCACGTTCTGCACGATCATGTCGATCGAGATTTTGCGGGCGGCGATCCCCGAGAAAATTTCCAGACTCGTTCCCGGAACGTCGGGTACGCCGTGGACCGTCACGCGGGCTTCATCGCGGGTCAGCGTCGCACCGGAAACCGGGGACGTTTCGCTCTCCGGCTCAGCGACGATCATCGTCCCCTCGATGTCGGAAAAGCTGCTGCGGACATGGATGGGGACGCCAAACTTTTTGGCGAACTCGATCGAGCGGCTGTGCATCACGCCCGCTCCGAGGCTCGCCAGCTCGAGCATCTCGTCGTAGCTGATCACTTCCACCCGTCGGGCTTCGGGCAAGGCCCGCGGGTCGGTCGTATACACGCCATCGACATCGGTGTAGATCTCACAGGCGCTCGCCCCGAGCACCGCGGCCAGCGCCACGGCGGTTGTATCGCTGCCGCCGCGGCCGAGCGTCGTGATGTTCAGATCCTCGTCGATCCCCTGAAACCCAGCGGCGATGACGATGTAGCCTTCGTTGAGCCAACGCTCGATCCGCTCGGTGTTGATCGACTGGATGCGAGCTTTGGTGTAGGTGCTGTCGGTGCGGATGCCCATCTGGCCGCCCGTCAAGCTGACCGCTTTGCTGCCGAGGGCATCGATCGCCATCGCCACCAGCGCCACGCTGACCTGCTCGCCGGTGGAGACCAGCATATCGAGCTCGCGGGCAGGCGGTTTTTCATTCACGTCGCGAGCGAGCTCGAGCAGCCGATCGGTGTTCTTGCCCATCGCGCTGACGACGACGACAACTCCGTGACCCTGTTGCTGGGCCCGGATGGCTTTCCGCGCGGCGGCCCGAATCTTCTCCGCATCCGCGACGCTGGTACCGCCAAATTTCTGGACTATCAAGGACATTCAAACTCAACCTTTAATGAACCGATCCATCAGGTCCCAGCCATGCTCGAGCCGCAGGCCTGATGCCGCTGCTTCACGCTCGGAGTACCCCGTTGCCGAATCCGCTGTAACGCCGCTGCCGCTGATCGCCAGCGGGACCATCCCGTGCGTGTGCTTCTTGGTGGAACAGAAAGTGGGATGGTCGGGCGTCACGAGCACGCGGTAGTCGCCCGCCGCCTGCAATCGCTCGAGCAGCGGCCCGACAATCTTCTCGTCGATCTGCTCGAGCGCTTCGATCTTCGCCTCGTGCCGCCCTTCGTGCGACGCCTCGTCGGGCGCTTCGATGTGCACGCAGACAAGATCATACTCGTCGAGCGCTGCAATTGCCGCCCGGGCTTTGGCGGCGTAGTCGGTGTCGAGGTAGCCGGTCGCCCCTTCGACTTCGATCCGCGGCCAACCGACCAGCGCGGCGATCCCGCGGAGCAAATCGACCGCCGTGATCATCACGCCGCGGGGCCCATATCGCTCGGCGAACGAGGGCAGCGCGGGAGCGCCGCCGAGCCCCCACAGCCAGACGTTCGTGGCAGGCCGCTTGCCCGCCGCAATCCGCCGCCGGTTCACCGGATGGTCTTCAAAAACTTCGACGCTGCGAGTCATCAATTCGGTCAGCAGCCCGCTGCCCGGACCGCGGGGGAACGCGTCGAGCACCGACAGATCGGTCCAGTCATGCGGAGCGTGCGTCCGCGTTTCCTTAGAAAACGGAGCTGGCTGCTCGCTGCTGCCGCGATAGAGGAGCAGATTCCGATAGCTCACTCCAGGGACGAACTGCAGCTGCCCGTTCTGCTCCGCGAACATCTCCTCGTCGACCATCTTTTGCAGCGACGCGAGCAGCTCGGTCGCCTCTTCGGTGCTGATGTGGTCGGCGGTGAAGTCGACCATCGTTTGATCGCGGATCGTCACCAGATTGCAGCGAATCGCCCAGTCATGCGGCCCGAGCTCGATCCCCTGGGCCGCAGCTTCCAGCGGTGCCCGACCGGTGAAGTAGCGGTCCGGGTCGTAGCCGAGCAAGCACAGGTTAGCGACCTCTGAACCGGCCGGAAGGTGGGACGGAGTGTTGTTGCTCAGCCCCACGATCCCTTCCGCCGCGATCCGATCCATGTGGGGAGTCCGCGCGGCCTCCAGCGGAGTCCGGCCGCCGAGCGCTTCGATCGGCTCGTCGGCACATCCATCCGGAATGATGATCGCGTATTTCATCGCCTGCTCTCCCCCTCACTCGCCGGTGCTCAAAAATCGAAAGCGGCAAAGTTTCCCACCGAGCCAAGAATCCCGCAACCGGCCACCACGGAGTCCTCAGTTCCCAGTACTGAGTCTTCTGCACTCCGGCCTCCGGTCTCCCGCCTCACCCCAGCAACCAGTACCCGACCAGCGTGATCACCACCGCGGCGTACAGGTTCAGCGCCGCTCCCCGCCGCGCCATCTCCGTGGCCGTCAAACCGCCGGCGGCGAACACGATCGTGTTCGGAGGCGTCGCCACCGGCAGCATGAACGCGCAGCTGGCCGAAATCGTCCCCGGAATCATCACCACTTCCAGCGGCAGCCCCGCGGCGCGGGCGGTCTCGGCCAGAATCGGCAGCAACAGCGCGGTCGTCGCCGTGCTGCTGGTCAGCTCGGTCAGCAGGTTCACCAGCACGCAGACGCCGCCGATGATCAGCAGCGGAGGGAGCGTCTGCAGGACCACCAGCGACGCGCCGATCTGCTCGCTGAGCCCCGTCTCCTGAAACCCGGCGGCGATCGCCAAACCACCGCCGAACAGCACCAGAACCCCCCACGGGACCCGAGTCGCCGTCTCCCAGTCCAAAAGCGCTTCGCTGCCGAGCTCCCCGGTCTTTCGTGCCTCACGTTCCTCTCCCGCTTGCTCCCCTGCGGTGGGCTCTACTTCAGGCCGTTCGCCCGAGGGGACCAGGAACAACAACAGGGCTCCAGCGAGCGCAACCGTGGCGTCGCCCACCATCGTGTTGCCGCTCGAATCGACCGCTCCCACCAAGCCGGCCCAGCCGCCATCGGGCCACTCGCGAAACACCCACGCCGCGGCGGTGAGGAAGAACACCGCCAGCACGCGCCGCTCGCTCGGCCGCCATCGGCCGACCGGCGGCATCACGACCGGGCGTTGCAAGCGGACTCCGCGGGTGATCACGAACCAAGCGGCCGGAAAGATCAGCAGGACGATCGGCAGCGCGATTCGGGCCCACTCCACAAACCCGATCGTCTCTCCGGTTTGCTCAGCGTAGTTGGCGATGAACAGCACGTTCGGCGGAGTTCCGATCGGCGTCCCCATGCCGCCGATGCTGGCCGCATAGGCAATCCCCAGCAGCAGCGCGGTCCGCAGCCCCGGCGACTGCGCCTGCTGCAGCACGGCCAGCGCGATCGGCAGCATCATCAACGCCGTCGCCGTGTTGCTGATCCACATGCTCAGCAGCGCCGTGGCCAGCATGAAGCCGAGCACCAACCGGCCGGCGCTCCCGCCTCCGATCGCCGAGACCAGCACCATCGCGATCCGCCGGTGCACGCCGCTCCGCTCCATCGCGGCGGATAAGAAAAAACCCCCCATCATCAGCAGAATCGCGGTGTGCCCGTAGTTGCTCGCCACCGCGCGATGATCGAGAACGCCGGTCAGTGGGAAGACGACGAACGGGAGCAGGGCGGTCGCCGGAAGCGGCAGCGCTTCGACAACCCACCAGACCGCGCACACGCTCGCCGTGAAGGCGCACCAGCACGCCGGCGATGCCAAGCCGGCGGAGGCGCAGAGCCACCAAACAAGTCCGCCGAAGATCGGGCCGGCAGCGAGGAACGTAAGACGTCGTCGATCGATGAGCATCCGCAGGCTAACAGAAAGAGTACGAGCTGGACCGCCAAGTCCACCGAAGATACTCGCTCATCCCGATTCGCCATACTTCACCTCCCAGACCTCAGACCTTCCCGTACGTCAGCCTCTGCAGCCTGACCCCTTATGCATCAGCCGCCGGGCGCTAGCCCCCGGTTCCCGGAAACGCGGTAACAGCCGGACGCTAGCGCGTGGCGGCTGATTCAAACCACTTACCCCACCGAGATCTCCACCAGCCGTTCACCCTGACCCTGCTCCCTCGCCAGATTCGCCGCGATCGCCCGCTGTTCGAGCTGGTCGTCGACCAACCGGTAGTGGACGTCGCGTTGCCGCGGCTGGAATCCGAGCTCCTCGATCGCCTCGCGAATCTGCCGCAGCGTGAGGAAGTGGACCGTCCCCGCCTCGGCGACCACGTTCTCTTCGATCATCAAGCTCCCCATGTCGTTGGCGCCGAACAGCATCGCCAACTGGCCAATTTTCAAGCCCTGCGTGACCCAGCTCGATTGGATGTTGGGAAAGTTGTCGAGGTACAGCCGCGAGACCGCTTGAGTCTTCAGATACTCGAACGAACCGGCTGCCGGGACGTCCGCCATCTCGGTGTGTTCGGGCTGAAACGTCCAGCAGATGAAGGCCGTAAAGCCTCCCGTCTCGTCCTGCAACTGTCGCAGCCGCTCCAGATGCTCGATCCGCTCGGCCAATGTCTCGACGTGGCCGAACATCATCGTCGCGGTGCTGATCCCTCCCAACTCGTGCCAGACCCGCATCACCTCGAGCCAGTCGTCGGTCATCACCTTGCCGCGCGTGATCTCGCTCCGCACGCGATCGACCAGGATCTCCGCTCCGCCGCCCGGGATGCTCCCCAGCCCGGCTGCCTTGAGCCGTTCGAGCACCGTGCGGAGCGGCAGCTTGTTGACTTTGGTGAAGTGATACAGCTCCGGCGGACTGAAGCCGTGGACATTGATCTCGGGGAACTCGCCCTTGATGTCGCTGAGCATCTGCTCGTACCAGTCGAGCTTGTAGGCCGGGTGCAGGCCCCCCTGCAGGAGAATCTGGTTGCCGCCGAGCGCGGCTGTTTCCCGAATTTTCTCGAGCAGCACCTCGCGCGGCAGGACGTAGCCCTCGTCGCTCTTGGGGCCGCGATAGAACGCACAGAAGTCGCAAACGGCCGTGCAAACGTTCGTGTAGTTGATGTTCCGGTCGACGTTGTACGTCCGGTAGGGCTCCGGATGCAGCCGCCGCGAAACGGCGTCGGCAGCCGCTCCGATCGCTGCCAGATCGTGGCTCTCGAGCAGCTGCAGTCCCTCCTCCGCGCTGATCCGCTGGCCCGCGACTGCTTTCTCTAAAATCGCCTTGATCGCCATCGCTGTTGCCTTTCTCCCAATGCCCGTCGTAACAGTTTCCGCTCGGCCCACTCGCCCGTCCCGATACCTTGATTCTTCGGGTGTCGAACAATCAGCCGCCACGCGCTAGCGTCCGGTTCTCGCGGCGTATGGGAAAACCGGGGCCTACCGCCCGGCGGCTGATGAAACGATCCAACTCCACCGCCTAACCGCCTTCCACCGGTGCCACCGGTGCCAAATCCAGCGCCGCGGCCCTCTCGCGAAACAGCTCTAGACCGCGGCGTTCGGCCGGTCCCAAATGAAAGTGCAGGTTCCGAGCAAAGTAGGCGACGCAATCGGACGTGGTCAATCCGAGCGGACCCGCTTCCGCTTCGGCAATCTGTTCGAACTTCTGCAAACCCTCGTCTCGCGCCCCCTCCAGGATCGGCGTCAGCGGTTCGACGTCCACGCCAGCACGGGCCACCCAGACCGCAAACACGAACGGCAATTCGCTCCAGCGGCACCAGCGGTCACCCAGATCCCAGATCTCGCGATAGACTCCGGTCGTCGGATGCATCGCTCGGTCGCCGATCATCAGCAGCGCATCGGCGTCGACTTCTTCGGCCGCCGCGGTGATCGGAAACGGACGCGTCTCGGGCCGCAGCCGAAACTGTTCCCAGAGCAGGACTCGAGCCAACGCCTGGCTCGTGCGACTGCCTTCGTCCATCGCCAACGTGCGGATCTCGGCGACGGGCACCCGGCTCAACAATCGCACGCTCCACACCGGGCCACGGCAGGCAATCGCCACGTCCGAAACGACCCGGTAGTCGCGCCCCCGAAAGTATTCGATCGAGGGGATCAGCGCCACGTCCAGCTCGCTCGCCGCCAACCGGTCGGCCAACCGGCTCGGCAAGTCGAACAACAGCTCGCCTCCACCCGGCAGCTCATCCCGTAGCCGGTCCTGCAATCCGCAGACGAGCGGTCGCGTGTTGAGATAAGAAACCGCACCGACGCGTATCACGTTGCCACCTTCTGAAGTCACATCACCCGCCCGCTTGCGGGAGGCTCCGGCTCTCAGGCCGGGGGAGGGTCATCCAAACTCGTCGCAGATGCTAACACATCTCTACCCTCCAACCGTCGCCGCCCCGGCTCGTTTAACGGCAAGCCGCAGGCGACTGCGTTTTCCCCGCCCAATTCGCCCATCACTCCAGCTCCGTCAGCCCCCGCCAAGCGTCACCGAGCGGCGCCACCACCCGCACTTCCACCCCGCTCTTGGGGTGGCGAAAACGGATCTCGCGGGCGTGCAGCGCGATCGCCCGCTGCCGTGGATCCTCGACTTCGGGACCAAACGGCAGCGACGAACCATACGTCGCGTCGCCGAGAATCGGATACCCGCGACTGCTGCACTGCAGCCGGATCTGATGCATCCGCCCCGTCTCCAGCTCGATCGACAACAGGCTCACCGGACCATCCTCCAACGAACCTTCTCCCGGCGCATTGCTGCGGAGGCTTCGCCGCCTCTCGAGCACGCGATAACGGAGCACGGCGCGGCGTGCTTCGGGGTGTTCTGCGGGGACGATTTCGGCGACGGGCCGATCGGGAATTTTGCGGAGGTAATCGACCCACTCGCCCTCGTCAAACGCGACTTCGCCAGCGACCAACGCGAGGTAGGACTTGCCGATTTTCCGCGACTGAAACTGGCCGCCGAACCGCCGCGTCGCTCGGATGTTGCGGGCGACCAGCACCGCGCCGCTGACCGGCCGATCGATGCGGTGCGGAAGCCCGATGTACGGTTCACCCGGGTGGCTGTCGCGCTCCTTCAGAAACGCCCGCAGCTTCGTTTCGAGCGTCTCGATGCCCGCGGCGCCCTGCGTCAAGAGACCCGCCGGTTTGCAGACGACGAGTGCCGAAGAGTCTTCCCACAGAATCCGCATCCACGCCTCTCGCGCAATAAAAAACGAGAGACCCCGGCCACGACTGATGCGAAGCGTATCCGTCACGCTCCGTTTTCATCGCGAGTCTCTCGCTGTGCCTGTTTTATTCTGCGTAGCGATTCGGTCAAGTGCGACGCGCTACAATTCGCGCTTCCGCGACGCGGTTTGCTCGCTGCGGGCCTGCAAAGCGGACGCACCGATGCACTACAACGAAGCCAATTCGTTCGTCCCTTGAAGCTGGCCTTTGAGCCTGCGGAGTCGTTCATGCAAGCGCGTGATTCGGAGCGCCCCCAGCTGCATTTTGTCACCGGCCGGCTCGCCGAGTACGCGCTCCGCGCGACGGTCGAAGAAGCCTCAAAAACGCTGGGTTTCGATTACACGATCGGCGTCATGCCGATCACCGTCGCCGCCTTGATCACGCCTCGTTGGCTGCTCCGCCACATCGACATCCCGGCGGCGACGACCGAGGTGATTTTGCCCGGCTACATCGGCGACGACACGAGCGAAATCGAGCGTGTGACAAAGGCCCGCGTCCGCGTCGGACCGCGCGATTTGCGCGAGCTCCCGGAATTTCTCGGCGCGAAAAAAAGTTCCCCACGCGACCTCTCGAAGTTCGACATTGAAATCATCGCCGAAATCAATCACGCCCCGCGGTACACCACGCCGCAGCTGCTCGCCGAAGCCGCCTCGCTCCGCGCCGCTGGAGCCGATCGAATCGATGTCGGCTGTGATCCGGGAGTTCGCTGGTCGCGAGTCGGTGAAGCCGTTGCCGCACTCGTGGGCGAAGGGCATGCAGTGTCGATCGATTCGTTTGACCCGGTCGAGGTCGCGGAGGCCTGTCGCAGCGGTGCTTCGCTAGTGCTGTCGGTGAACAGCCAGAACGCTCACGCCGCAGCCGACTGGGGCGCCGAAGTGGTGGCGATTCCCGACACGCCGACCGATCTCGGGTCGCTCGAAGCGACCCTCGCCATCCTCGATGCGGCGCGCGTGCCACTGCGGATCGATCCGATCCTCGAGCCGATCGGGATGGGCTTTGCCGAGAGCCTCGTTCGCTACCACACCGTCCGCCGCCTCTACCCGAATCACGCGATGATGATGGGGATCGGCAATCTGACCGAACTGACCGACGTCGACTCGGCCGGCGTCAACGTCATGCTGCTTGGGGTCTGCGAAGAGCTGCGGATTGGCAGCGTGCTGACGACGCAAGTCATCAACTGGGCGCGGAGCTCGGTTCGCGAGTGCGACCTTGCGCGGCGGCTGGTTCATTACGCGGTCGCCCATCGCGTGCCTCCCAAACGCGTCGACGATTCTCTAGTCATCCTCCGCGATCCGCAGCTCAGGCCGCATCCGCCGGAAACGTTTGAGCGGTTGGCCGAGGCGGTCCGAGACAACAACTTTCGGCTCTATGCCCAGGACGCCTCGCTGCATTTGGTCTCGGCGAATCTGCATCTCAGCGACCGCGACCCGTTTCGGCTCTTCGACCAACTGCTCGCCACGCCCCAAGGAGCCACGGTCGACCCGAGCCATGCGTTCTATCTCGGCTACGAGCTCTGCAAGGCACTGACCGCCCTGCAGCTCGGCAAGCAGTACGAGCAGGACGAGGCGCTCCGCTGGGGGCACCTGACCAAACCCGAAAAACACCACCGCCTCAAACGCCGAAGAAGGTAGCGGTTTCCAGTTTCAGGGGATCTGAAATCTCAGGCTTCAGGCTTCAGGCTTCGGGTTTCAGGTTTCAGGTTTCAGGTTTCAGGGGATCTGGAATCTGAGATCTCAGATTTCAGATTCTTATCGTGCTCGTGCTCGAATCGAGCGCACCGCCGAGTCCTCCAAGGCACCTCCATGCCCTCTATGCCAACCATCCATCCGATTCCAATTTCCCAGCACCATTCCTCCCGCCCTCTCTCATCCGCGTTCTCCGTGCTATCCGCGGTCCCTCTTCCTTTCCGCACGATCCGCGGTCCTTCCCCTTTCCGTGCTTTTCCGTGTCCCTCCGTGGCCACCATTCGCGTCATCCGCGTCATCCGTGATTCTCCCGGCTCCCGGCAAAACCGTTTCGTCGATTGCGACCGGACATTTCGCCGAGCCGCTCTTTCGCTGTGGCTCGAGCTGCCGATGCACAACACTGTTGGAAGAGTTGGGAGACTCGCCGCGTTCCTTTCACTGGTGCAATTGCGGGCGGTAGCGATGAAGATGACGCGCAATCACTATTTCCTGCTCGGAGTCCTGTTGATCCTGTTGGGGATCCAGTTCCGGATGGTGGAATCGTTCGTGCTCAACGAACCGGCCACGCGAGCGTTGGCGCGGGTCACCCGGAGCACGCCGGTCGCGAGCAACGACATGATGTCGACGATGATGCTGCAGTATCACCCGAATCCCACCAAACGCTTCGCCCCACCTCGCTGGCTGGGCTTGGCTCTGATCGCCAGCGGCACGGTGATCTCGCTACACGCGGTCGCGATCCCCCGCAACGGAGGCTGACGCGAACCCGTCGCCCGCCCCTCGCTCGGATCAACCGGTCGTCAGCCCGGTCGATTCATCAGCCGCCACGCGCTAGCGTCCGGTTAACTGTGGGGCTAACGCGCCCTCGCACAACGCACACCACACAACGCACACCACACAACGCACACCACACAACGCACACCGCACAGCACGACACGCACGACCACCTTCCGCCTCCCGGGATGGGAGCGGAGAAGATCGCCGAAGGATTGGCAGCAGATGCGGCCCGCACGCGCGGGTCCCGCATCGACTCCATATTCGCTTCGGATGACATCGATGATCTTGCTACCGCTGATGATCCTCTGGGCCCCGCGGCCGATGCAGTTCACCGCTTCAGCCCGCTGGGTCCTGTTGGTGTTTTTCGCTTTGGCTCTCACCGTTGGCGCCCCAAACGGCTTGGGACCCGAGTGCTACGGAGTTGAATGGCCTGAACCGAGTGCTGCGGATTCCCCGGCTGCTTCGAATCCCCTCCATGGTTCGAGCCCGCTGCGAAGCGTTGCCAAGGGAGGTGAGCTGTCGCGGGAAGGGACTCGCGTCGCCGGGCTGGTGGGAACGTTTCGCGAGATCGGGCGGCGGTGGACCTTCATCGCCGACGACGACCAGGCCTCCTATCGGCTGCTGGAAAACCAAACGCTCGAGCGGATCTGCCGCTCGATTCAGGAAGACCCCTACGACATCCGCTGGAAAGTCGGGGGCGAGCTGACCGAGTTCATGGACGAAAACTTCCTGATCCTCGACCACGCTCAGCGAGCGGCCAAGTAACCAGCGTCCCTGCCACCTGCCACCTGCCACCGGAAACCGGCCTCCGTGCTCTCCGCCGTCCCTCCTCTTTCCGTGCTTTTTCGTGTCCTTCCGTGGCCACCATTCGTGTTGTTCGTGTTATTCGTGGTTGTTTCCCCGGCCGGGTGCGCACGTTGCTTCCGTTCGAGTCAGGAAACCGGAAACCGGGCCCCCAAGTTGTCAGCCGCATCGGCAGGCAGTAGTTTTAGGCCACGCCACGCCGAGGTGGCTCCCCGGACGGGCGCGGTGATGCAGGCGGTTTGAGCGAATCGCACTGCCGCGATCCGTCCCGCCCGTTTCGACTGTCGAGAGTTTTTACCCGGAGTGATGCATGGCCGGTTTCGAGCGTTTGGTGGTCGTCGATAAGGAAGATATCAGCGTCGTCCGCTTCGTCGACCGCAAGATCATCGACGCTTCGGAGATCGAGCAGCTCGGAGCCGAGTTGTTGTCGTTGGTCGACATCCAGCAGCGGAAACGCTTGTTGCTGAACTTCGAGGGAGTCGAGTTCCTCTCCAGCGCCGCGCTGAACAAGCTGATCACCCTCCACACCCGCGTCAAACGGGCCGGGGGCACGGTGCGGATCTGCAACTTGCACCCGCAGATCCGCGAAGTCTTTGCGATCACGCGGCTCGATCGGATGTTCGAAATCGCCAGCAGCGAATCGGCCGGACTGGCAATGTTTTGAAGTCGAAAAGGTCTGGATCGAATGGCCGAGCACGACTCCGGCGGCTGGACGCTTGAGCGAACGATACCGAGCGAGACGGCGATCGGCAGCGAGCTCGTCAGCGGACTGCTCGCAGCCATGCAGGAGTACGCGTGGCCGGCAGCCGAGTTGTTCCACGTCCAGCTCGCCTACGAGGAAGCGATCGTCAACGCGATCCGCCACGGCAACGAATTCGCCGCCGACAAGACGGTCCAGGTGCGATTGTCGTGCACGGCCGACGAAGTGCGGATCGAAATCGCCGACATGGGCCCGGGCTTCGATCCCGATTCGCTCCCCGATCCCCGCGCCGAAGACCGTCTCGAAGTCCCCGGAGGCCGCGGCGTGATGCTGATCCACGAGCTGATGAGCGAAGTCACCTACCACCCCCCCGGCAACCGAGTCACGATGATCAAACGCCGCCCCCCGAGCCCCTGAATCGTTTAACGGCAAGCCCCAGGCGACAGCTTTCTCCGCCCCGCGCCCCGAGCCATCGCGGTCAGCCGAAAAACCGCCCGCCAAGCCCCGAAACCCCCATTGAGCGCGAGGGCCGCATCGAGTAATTTTCACAGGACCTCAGGGCGGCAACCACCGATAAAGTGTGGTACCCTTGTCTGAAAGCTCCACAATCCCCTGTAGCTCAGTTGGTAGAGCAGGCGGCTGTTAACCGCCCTGTCGCAGGTTCGAGTCCTGCCGGGGGAGCTTTTTCAATCGTCGGAATCCCACCGACCCACCAGTTAACACAGAAAGCCGAGAGCAAAAGCCCTCGGCTTTTTTCGTGTTTTCCCCAGTGTTTTGGCCGCTTTGCACGCGTCGGCCGAAACCGAGAGCGCTCTCGCCTGCCCTCGCGGCGGTCCCCAAAACCGCTTCCCGGGCCAAAACTCGCCCCGAACTCTCGCGGCTCTCTCTTTGACGCCCGCCACAAGTTAACAACCCGCTTGGGTTCGCACCCCAGATGCGACCGTTGTCGAAACTCGAGACTCACAGGTGCTGCCGAGGCTGCCGCTGCGCCTGAGTTCCTCCGCATCCATCTGTAGGGTATAGTTCTCCCCACAAGCAGTAGCCGGGTCGGGAGGAATGCGTTGGGTAGATTCAGCTTTCATGATCACTTGCTTCGTCGCGACCATACGCTGCACGGCGGCATTCTCTTCGGGATCGATGGTCACAAGATCGAGCTTCAGGGGCGGGCAACTCAGGTGCTGGACCATCCGCGTCCTGTCGCTCAATGCGCCCAGGTCACGGGCATGCCACGAGGGCCTGTTCGAGAAGCCGTCACGCGGATCAGCGGCGCGTTCAGCAAGTTGGGCATCCCGCATTCGCCAGTCGAGATCCTGATAAACTTAGCCCCCGCGTCACTGGAAAAGGATGGTTCATGGCTCGATTTGCCGCTTGCTGTGCTGATGCTGCAGGTGGCCGGGCTGCTTCCTGACCTGCCGGAGGATAAGGAAGACAAGTTCATTCTGTTCGGTGAGATCGGAATCCACGGAGAACTAAGGCGGATCCCTGGTGCGCTGTCTCTCGCTTTCAATGCCAAGCCGGGACAGTCTCTGATTGTGCCTGCGGGCAACGAGAAGGAATGCGCTCTAATTCTGGCGAAGCCGGGTCACGAAGGCTGCGGCGTTTATCCAGCAGCTACTTTGGAGGAAGTACTCGACTTCTTTCGAAGCAAGTCGCGGCTCCGAAACGCGCTGCGCGAGCCGATTCGCTTTCAGCCGGTGCTCGAAAAGGCAGTGGATTTCGGGAAAATCCGAGGTCAGCAGGAAGCGAAGCGCGCAGCAGTAATTGCGGCTGCCGGAGGTCATAATCTGCTGCTCGTTGGCCCGCCTGGGGAAGGGAAATCGCTGCTTGCATCTGCAATCCCGGGCATTCTCCCTCGTCTGCAAGAATCGGAAATGGTCGAGCTGACGCGGATCTACTCCGCAGTCGGCCAATTGGGAGACGACGGGAAGGCCGTCACGAGGCGGCCGATCCGGACCGTGCATCACAGCGTTTCAATGCCTGCGCTCGTTGGGGGAGGCAGTGGGACGCCCCGGCCAGGCGAGATCACGCTCGCGCACCACGGCGTGTTGTTTCTTGACGAACTGCCCGAGTTCTCGCGCCGAACGCTCGAGGCGCTGCGGCAGCCGCTCGAGTCCGGACGCATTCAGATCACCCGAGTGGAAGCAAGCCTCGAATTCCCCTCTAGATTTACATTAGTTGCCGCGATGAATCCGTGCCCATGTGGTTATGCGGGGACGGATCGCTGTACGTGTCAGGTTCGCGAGGTGGAAAAGTACCAGCAAAAGATCAGCGGTCCTCTACTCGACCGAATCGATCTCCAGGTCGGTATGCGACCACTTACGACTGATGAGAGATTTGCTCCGACAAAGGACGGGGAGTCCAATCGCTTGAGAGCCGCGGTGCAGAGAGCTCGAGACAAGCAGGTCCAGCGGTTCGCGGGAACCTCGATTAGTTGCAACGCCGCGATTCCCGGGGGCACCGTTGCCGACTACTGCCAATTCACCGCCTCGGCATTCGATGAGTACAAGCGGATCGTCGATCAATCATCGGTAACGACACGCACAGCTGACAGATTGGCTCGAGTCTCACGGACGATCGCGGATTTGGGAGACCAGGACCAGATTGAGGCCGCCCACGTTCTGGAAGCCGAGAAGTTGATGTTAAAATTTGGCCGGGAATGAACGCACAGACTGTTCGAGAGATCCCTTCACCGATGTCAGAAGTTGAAGTCTTTGTCTGTTCTTTTTGCGAGAAACCGGTTCGCTATCGGCAGGAGCAACGCGGCCGTTCGGGGAAGTGCCCGAGTTGTGCCCAGCCGATCGTGCTCGTGAACAACCACGACCGGGTGGTCGACGATCAACTCACGACCACGTGGTACTACCGTAGATTGCGGTTGCTTCGGGGGCGTGAAGAGGTTGGCCCTATTCCAGACACTCAACTGCTTGAGCTCATCGACGCCGAGCAAATCGACGGCTCTACCGAGGTGATGAGCCCAGAGCTGACGAAGGACACGTGGGTCGAGCTCGGACGCGTAAAGCTCTCTCTGGTCCGGGAACGGATCGCTCAGAGAGCGGCAGAGCACACAAGGCGGCAAAAGGCCGAAGAGCGGAGGCGTAGAGCCGAGCTCCAAAATCGTGCAAAGCTGAAACGAGGTATTCGCTCAGCAATTGAGACCGGCAGTCTCTCATCGGGCCACCGTGCAGCGGTTGAGCAATTCGCCCTGAAGGCCGGCATTCCAGCAGACGAGGTGCAGGCGACAATTTCGAGTGAGTGTGAGGGACTCGTCAGGGAGGTATTCGAGGAAGCTATCGATGACGGCATTCTCGACCCGCGTGAGGAGGAACAGCTCTCTCAGCTCGCCATCTCACTAGGGGTGGATCTGAAGTTTTCGGAACGCGATCAGCGCAGGATTCTACTTTGCCGCCTCGCCTACGAACTGGACTCCGGTAATCACCAGCCCGACACCGCGAGCTCTGTGCCATTCAAGTTAGGCTCAAACGAACAGCTGCTCTTTCATGTCCCGGTCCAGTGGCACGAGATCGTGTCCTTAAAGCGTCCGGCCGGGATTCCGCTCGGCGGCGATTCCTACCTGAAGGAAATTGGCAGTGGTGTCGGCTACCTGACCACAAAGCAGCTTTCCATGGTCGGAGATCTACAGTCGAAGAAATTCACACTGAGCTCTGTCCAGAAGGTCACCCGCTACGCGGACGGGGTCCTCTTTAATCGCTCGTCTGGTCGCAGTGTCTTTTTGGAAATGAACCCGATGTCCGAGATGCAGGAGCAGTTTGCCCTGGTTGCCGAACATGCATGTAGCGGCCAGCCAGTGCTCGGCCATGCGGCGACGTCCAGCTTCATCCCTGAGGTTGTCAACGCTGAACTCGTTGCAGTGTCGGGCGTCTCAGGCAGTCGCATTCAGCACTCCGGTGCCGACCCAAAATATACGTTCCGAGTGGTCGGTGACTTCGTCGGGAATCGAAGTGCTTTAATTGCACGGCTGAATATCGGTGACGAGGTCATGCTGCATCGTGAGCCAAGCAATCCAGCCGATCCCAACGCAGTCGCGGTGTACGATCTATCGCGGAACCAACTGGGCTACCTGAAGCGTGACGTCGCCTCGTGGTTCGCGCCGATTCTCGACCGAAAGCCGAGCGTGGAGGCAAAGGCACACGCGGTTACATCGGCCGGATCTCTCATCGTCGGCGTTTACTTGTAGTGTTACCCGCGTCCGTCAGTGGAGCACCCATCGGCTAAATCAGAGAAATCGGCCTGCCGCCCCTGCCGTGGCCCCTTTGTCTGGTCACAGTGAGTCGCCTTGCGGTCTAGCTGATGTTGCTGCAGAGCACGCACCCTTCCTGTCAAAAAACTCAGCCGAGCGTTTGAGCAGCGGAATCGATGGGTGCGAAGTTCAGACACCAGCCGATTTTCGGCCGAGATTGAGACGGCTGACGCCCAAGTGGCGGTCGATTCCGCCGGAGTGCGCCTGTGCGGCGCAGCAGTGAACGACCACAGTTCTTTGACAAGTTGGTAGATGCGTTGATGATCCGCGGAGGACGAAGCTCCGCCGGTCTGAGCTCACGCAGCTCGGCGGTACGACCGGAGCAGTCCGCCGAGGCGCTCGGTGGTCTCTATCGGAGCTTCCGGATCTAGTGGTCGTTCGAAAGGGATGATCAGCCGGTTGTCGAGACCCTGGTGGTTGCGCTCCGTGTGGTAATGCACCAGATACTCGCGAACCGCATTGCGGAGCGACCCTTCGCCGAAGAGGATGAGCCGGTCGAGGCACTCCGGCTTGAGCGAGCCGAAAAACCTTTCAATGTGGGCGTTCAGGTTCGGGCTGCGTGACGGCAGGCGAAGGGACTTGATGCCCTCGCCACGCAAGAGGGTTCGAAACGCTCCGGTAAACTTCGGGTCGCGGTCCATGATCAGGTACCGCTTGCCGCTCAAGAATCCGTCCTCGAAGTTGGTCAGCTCGCGTGCTGTCTGCTGCATCCATTCTTCAGTCGGATTCGGCGTGCAGCCGGCGAAGTGGACGCGGCGGGTCTTCAGCTCCATAAAGAAGAGTAGATAGAAGGTCGTCGGCCCCGACTTGGTCCAGACTTCCACCGTGGTGAAATCGACCGACGCCAGCACGTCCCAGTGAGCCTTCAAAAACGTCTCCCAAGAGCCGGTCCGCTTGCGTTTCGGGGCCGGCTCGATGCCTTGGCCTTTGAGGATGTTTTCAACCGTCGTGTCGCTGATCTCATAGCCAACGTTCGCCAGTGCACCCTGGATGCGATCGCAACCCCACGACGGGTTCTCCTTGGCGAATTTCACCACAAGATCGACGATCGCTTGGCGAACGCGCGGTCGGCCCTGCCGCTTCTCCTGCCGGTCGGAGTAGTCCCACTTCTTCGCCACCAACTGGCGGTGCCAGCGGAGAATCGTGTCCGGCGTGAACAGCGCGGTGACTTCCTGCATTCGTTTGCGGCCGAGCACTTTGCCTTTGACCGTCAATCGCCGCCGCTGGTCATCGGTCAGTAGGATTCGATTCTTGCCGCAATGCTCCTTCAGGATGGCAATCTCCGTGAGAAGGTAATCAATTGCCTCTTGTTGGTCACGGTTCATCCAGCCGGCGAGGATCAGAAGCAGAAGATGACACGGCTGCAGCACGAGGTTCATTGGCGGGGCTGGATGCGGCGGCTGGGAGACGCCTAGCGAGCGGACGGGGAGGTGGCGACAATCGCTGCTAGTCGTATCTGCTCGGTTTTCCGCTCTGCCCTTCCGCACGAATTTCTTGATGGCCATCGGCATCGACACCAGCGTCGACTTCGCAGAAGAACTGCGCACTCATGGTCCGCATTTCAAACGTCTGGCGGAAACATGCCAAATAGCTGCTCTGCCTGCCGTATCCGCAATCGCCGCTCGTGATTCAGGGCTAGCGCGAGGATCGTTGCCCGGCCGATCTTCGTCTTCCCAATCAGCGAATAGTCGTCCCAGACAAAGTGGTCAGACCAGCAATCTGTGCGCGGATTGAATAGAGGAATGGATTCAGAGCTGCCCGGCGAGTCGACCTTCATGCGATCGGCTTTGTGAAGATTGCAGCTCGGGCACGCCCAGGCGAGATTGTCGAATTCACTCGATCCGCCGGCGCAACGAGGCACGACGTGCTCGACGTGGAACGTGGCTCCCTGCAGCGACTGGTGCATTTGGCAATACTCGCACCGGTTGCCGGCTCGAGCAGCGACCTCTAGCTGACGATTAGGCGGCAATGAACGGGATCCTACGGTTTGCGCCGCAGCAGGTGAAGTGCCTCGGCCCGCACGAGCGAAAGCTGCTCGCTAAGTTCCGCGAGCGCCGCCAGGTCGGCCCGTTCCTGATCGCTCAGCTGACCTTCGTTGTTTCGGTCCATCAACTCCTGAAGGCGTTTGTCAGCATGTTCCGGCAGGCGTAGCATCGTGATGCTTTCAACCCATTCCAGGGGGGCGTCCACCGTCACATTCATTTCCGTTCTCCAGGAAGCCAGGCTAACGCGTCCATTGTAGCGTGCATCCGCAAGTCGGCGAAGAACAGAAGCCAGTCCAGATGCGGAGAGTGTCTCGCCCCAGGAACGCGAAGGTCATGTCGCCACACCTACGTTGGTGTGGGGGGCTATGCCGCCCGCCGGTAAGACTTCAGGTGGCCGCCCAGTTCGCTGTAGCACTCGAGCCGGTGCTTCGCCAAGTCGACCGCAGGCGGCTCTCCACCATCCCGCACTGGCGGCAAATGGTCCCGTTCGGTGTGGCCACGGCGGTGATTGTACCAGTCCTGCGCGACATGAAGGATGTGGTCCAGGTGCCGCTCGCTGATTACGCAGAACGCGTTCAGGACCTCGTGTTTCAACGTCTGGATCACCCGCTCGACGAATGCCTGCAGGTTCGGTGACCGCGGGCACGTCTTCTTGATCTTGCAGCCGGTGGACCGGAAGACCTCGTCGAACGGGGCTCCGTACTTCGTGTCCTGGTCTCGCTGCACGATCTCGCGGGGCAGGATTTCCTCCTGCAGACGCATTTGGAAATTGCAGGCTTGCTGCGTCGTCCAGTCGGCGTTCGGATTTGCCGTGCAGGGCGAGACCCAGATTCGCCTCGTCCCCACGTGGATAAAGACGAGGAAATACAGGTCGACCATGCCTGTGAGCGTCCACTTTCGTTTGCAGGCGAAGTCGCATTGCCACAGGGTGTCAGCGTCGCGTTTCAGAAAATCGGAGCAGGTATCCGGGTGGTCCTGCGGCTGCGGCCCGAGCCCCGCTTCCACGAGCACGTTCTTGACGGTCTGGCGGGACACCGTGTGGCCAAGCCGCAGCATCGCCTGAATGATCTTCGTGTAGCCCCAGCCGGTCTCTTTCCGGATGCGGATGATCGTCTCGCTCAGGCTCTCGTCGATTTGTGGGCGCCCGGGCTTATTGCCCGTCTTCGACTTCGGCCGCTTCTCCGGGGTCTCTTCGATGCTCCGCACCTACCGGCGGAACGTCGAATAGCTGACGATCGAGATTAGGTCCTTGATGCCCGGTCCGAGCTTCTTGCCGTGGCGGATCAGCCGTCGGCGCTCCTGATTGTTCAGCGTGATCCGCTGGGGCTGGTGGATGGCGGCGGAATGGCACCGTCACAGCGCCTCGCGATCCCCCAAGAATGGCGAGAGTCGCCCTGTACATCGCTGGGGTGACAGCGGGGTTAACTCAAGTGACAGCGGGGTTAACAGACTTGTGTTAACCAGGCTGTCAGTCGCATTCTCAAAGCGCTCTCTACTCCGCCCCCACCTCTGGCTAGAAAATTACGTAAGAGCGTTCTTCGGCTGAAAGATCGAAAGGGATTCGGAATCGCTAAGTGGCTGCAAATGCAGCAGTTACGGAATTTGAAAACAGAAACCTTTTCCGAAGAGGGTTCTTTACGGGGAGAGCCGGAGCATTAGGCGATCACATCGGTCACGACGTTGCCGTGGACGTCGGTGAGGCGGAAGTCTCGACCCGAGTAGCGATAGGTCAGCCGCTCGTGGTCGAGCCCCATCAGGTGCAGGATCGTGGCGTGCAGGTCGTGCACGTGCACCGGGTTTTCCACGGCCGTCGCGCCATACTCGTCCGAAACGCCGTGGCTGTAGCCTCCCTTCACCCCTCCGCCCGCCAGAAAACAGGTGAAATTGCGATTGTAATGCCCACGGCCTTGAGGAGTGAGGTCTTCCCAGGGCGTGCGGCCAAACTCCGAACAACCCACTAGCAGCGTCTCTTCCAGCAAGCCGCGACGCTTGAGGTCGGTGATCAACGCGGCGATCGGCTGATCGACGTTTCGGCTCAGATTCTCATGCAGCTTCATGTCGCGGTGATTGTCCCAATTGGTGTTCGAGCCGACATCGAACAGCTGCACCACACGGACGCCGCGTTCCACCAGTCGTCTGGCGATCAGGCACTGCGCGGCGAACGAGGCTGGGTCGCCTGCCTCCGGGCCGTACAGATCTAGCACATGCTGCGGCTCGCGTGAGATATCGAGCGCTTCGGGGGCTTGCTGCATCAGTCCCCTCGCGGTTTGCAGGCTAGTGATGCGAGACTGCAATTCGGGCGCATCTGCATGCCGCTCCAGGTGAGCCTGATTCAAGTCACTCAACATCATGCGTTCCAGATCCTGCCGGCGAACCGAAGGAATGGCGCTGGTCAGATCGGGAAGTGAATCGGGCCCGGGAATAAACCGCGTCCCTTTGTGGCAGCCGGGCAGGAAGCCGGAATCCCATGCCAGATAAGCGTTGTATGGTTCCTTGGCCGCCAGTACGACATAGGGCGGGAGACTGGTGTTTCGGGTCCCCAGTCCATAACTGATCCAGGCGCCGATGCTTGGCATGGGGAACGTGATCGAACCGGTGAGCATGCCCAGCGTCGCCGCGGAGTGGCCCCCCGAGTCTCCCCGCACCGTGTGCAGGAAACAGATATCATCGACGACTGAGCCGACGTGCGGAAACAGTTCGGAAACCATCTTGCCGCAATCGCCGTAAGGCTGGAACTTCCAATCCGTGCCCTTGAGCGGCCGTTGATTATTGCCGATCGTCTTGCCGTGGTCTTGGTTCAACTGCGGCTTGTGATCGAACGTGTCGACGTGCGACAGCCCGCCGGTGAAAAAGAAAAAGATGAGGTGCTTCGCTCTGGCCGGAAAATGCCCTGGTTTTGGCGCCAGCGGATGACCGCCCCCCAGTTCCGCCGCCAGTGTCAGCTGGCGATGCAGGGCCAACTCTCCGGCGGTGCCCAGTGCGGCGGCGCTTGACAAAAACGCGCGGCGGTCAAGTCGATGTTTCTGTGCCATGACAAACCAATTCGTCTTTGTATTCAGTCAACGTACATCAACTCATTCGACGCCAACAGCGTTCGCACCAGTGCCGACCAGGCCTCGAACTCGCGAGCCTCAGCGGCGATTCCCTCCGCTGCCAACACTTCTTCATACCGCTCTAGAAATTCCGCGGCTTGCGATTGCTCGCTGGCCGAAGGGGGCCGGGCATAGAGGCTGAGGTAAGCATGCTGCAGCCGCGAAGTTCCCTGAGGCTCGGTAGCGATCAACCGCTGCGCAAAACCCGCCGCCTGCTCGTGGACCAGCTCATTGTTGAACAGAAATAACCCCTGCTGCGGCAAAGCTGAATTGTCGCGGATCGCCGTGGAGAGACTGGGATCAGCGCCGTTGAACAGGGACAAAAAAGGATGTGCATGCAGCCGCTGAACCATCAGATAGACGCTGCGATGGTTCGAAGGATAGCTGCCCGGATTGAATTGATGGTGAGCCGTGAACTTCCACTTGGAAGGCTCCGGAAAAGGGTGCGGACCGGGGCGTGCCAGATCCAGCGTGCCGCCGAGCGTCAGAAGCGTGTCGCGGAACGCCTCGGCGTCGAGCCGGCGACGCTCGAACCGCCAATACCACCTGTTGCCCGTGTCCTGCTCGTCGCTGGCGGCATCGTGCTCGGTGGACATCTGATAGGTTTTCGAGAGCATGATCTTGCGATGCATCTCCTTCATCGACCATCCCGACGCAATGAATTCGTTGGCTAACCAGTCGAGCAATTGCGGATGGGTCGGAGGCGTGCCGCGATATCCGAAATCGGAGGGAGTGGCCACGAGCGGCTTGCCGAAGTGAAATTGCCAGAGGCGGTTGGCCATCACGCGTGCGGTGAGGAAGTCGGCTTTGGTGGTGAGCCATCGAGCCAATTCGAGCCGGCCGCTCGACCCTTCAGCAATCGACAGGCCTTCGGGGTCCAAGACGCGCGGCACGCCGCGCGGGACCGCTTCGCCCAAGTCGCTTGGGTTGCCCGCTTTTTGAATCTTTGCATCGAGCGGTTCGGATTCCGAAACGGCGTACGCCGTGGGGATGGTTTCCGCGGAGTCAGCCTCCTCTCGCTGACGCAACTCGTCGGCAGGTATGAGCGGTGCGAAGTGCGTCTGCTTGCGGACTTCTTCGGCCCCCGGGAACGGATACTGTGTGCTGGCAAAGATGCCATACAAGGCGTAATAGTCGTGCTGCGACAGGGGCTCGAATTTATGATCGTGACAGCGTGCACAGCGGAGCGACAACCCTAGGAGTGCGGGCCCGACGGTCGCCAGCGTGTCTTCGATCACGATGTGCATGTCTTCCAACTCACGCGTCCCCATCCGCTTGGCCTGTGCGATAAAGCCGGTGGCGATGACCAGTCGCTCATACTCTTCCCGCGGCGCTTCGCGGGCCAGCAGATCCCCGGCCAACTGCTCGTGCAGGAAACGGTCGTAGGGAACGTCGGCGTTAAAAGCGTCCACCACGTAATCGCGATAGAGATATGCCTGCGGGATCGGATAATCGGAGTTGTCGCCGGCCGTGTCCGCATATCGGACCAGGTCCAGCCAGTAGCGTCCCCACCGCTCGCCGTACCTCGGCGAAGCGAGCAACTCGTCGATCACCGCGGCAAACGCCTCGGGTCGATCGTCCGCGACGAAGGCTTCAACTTGTTCCGCGGTCGGCGGCAGCCCGATCAAGTCGTAGTAAGCCCGCCGCAGCAGCACATGTTTGTCGGCGGGCCCGTTGGGCCGCAGGCCTTGCGGATGACGCGCGGCAGAGACGAAGCGATCGATCGGATCCTCTCCCCAGCCGGTCGGATCCTCTGGCAGGGGAACATCCGCCAGCGGTTGAAACGCCCAGTGGGTAGTCGGAGAATCTGGGCCGACCGCCACCGTCTTGGGCCACTTCGCCCCAGCGGCGATCCAGGCGGTCAGATCGGCAATGGCCCCGTCTGAGAGCGGCTCTTCCGGCGGCATCTGAACCGGCTGGTCGTCATCATGCTTTAGCGCAAGGATCAGCAAGCTTCGCTCCGGGTCGCCCGGGACAACCGCCGGGCCATGCTCGCCCCCTTGGAGCAACGCTTCCCGCGAATCGAGCCGCAATTCGCCGCTGGCGACATCGGGGCCGTGGCACTGAACGCACGCTTCGGCCAGCACCGGACGAATGCGAGTTTCGAAAAAGGTCGCGTCAGCCCGGTCGGCCGCCGTTTCCTGTCCTACGGCGGTGTGAAGCGAACCGGCACAGGACGCTACAAATCCACCGAACAGCACCCGCACGTACCAACGAGACATGGCTGACCTCGAGCAACAATTGAGCGCGTCCGTGAGTTTCAGTTGAAGTCTAGCGTACCACTGTAGCGCTCCCCCATCAATTATTCCGTCCACCCTCCCTGGAAAGCGGTACGATGGGAGCATTACGACATGGCCGTCCTGATCGTAACCGCGCTTGTGTCGACGGGGGGAGTAAGACGCGAGTCTGTCGGCTTATCTCGAGGTCCCTTTTCTCCGGTCATGTATGTCCCAGCAGCCAGGCACAACGCCGTCCCCGACTGATCCCTATCAGTGGATCATCGAGCAGTTGCGGGCGCCCCCGCCGCCCGGGCCCGCTGGGAAACGGTCCGCGTCAAAGAAGTCCGCCGCCGCTTCGAACACGTGCCTGATCGTCGAAGCGCTGCCCGGGGACAATACGGCTGAGGACGTCGCTGCGGCCTACAGCAATTGGCGCCGCGCGCCCGAGATCTTTCGGCCGCTGGTCATGGCATGGCGCGCCGATGCACCCAGCGGCCGCAGTTACTTTCTGTTCATCTGGAATCCGGTGAAGCGTGAGTCTCTGCCACGATTTAGGAAGTTCTTCGAAGTCACCGGCCGGCGGTTCGGAGAACTTCGAGAAGATCTGATCGGCAGGGTCGGATCCGAAAAGGTCGATCTTCGCAGTTGCCGTCTTGTCCACCACGACGACATTGTCTCGGCAGAGTCTCGTGACCGGACGCTCAAGAAACATCGGCGAGAATCCACAAGGGTAGGCCGATTTGGCGTGCCATTATCGAAACAACTATTGGCAAACCGCACCGGAGCTTGCGAATGCGTGCAGTCCTGGGAATTTAGCACCGAGAGCGACGCGCATGACGAGGAATTCGTCAAACGAAGTTACGCGGAAGCGGATGAGGCTCATACCTCAATTGAGCACTGTTTGAACGATGTGTATGGTCCTCCCGTGAGCACCGGCGAATCGCATCGAGAGATCCCGCATGGCGGCATCATCCGCTACACACTCTGGCAGCTGGACCAACGGAAGCTGTATCTGGTCACGATCCACGAAGGAATCGGTCTTCCGATTGAGCTAATCCTTGGAGCGCTCGCCCGCAAATAGCACCCGCCTCCGTGCCCCGCTCTGAGCGAAATGCGATCACCGATGTACTGATGAAACAACCACGAATGACACGAATGACACGAATCAGTCGAATGGGTTCGCGGACGGAAAGGGACCGCGGATAGCACGGATGCGGATTGGTGCACGGAATAAGAATGCGAACTTTCGAGATCCGCCGAGCCGACAATTCGGACTCAGCACAAGTCGCTTACGTACTTGATGCGGCTTTTTCGCCGCTGCGGACGGTTTATGTGCCGACCCGCGAGGCTGTCCAGCGACAAGAGCAACTGCCTTCGGCGATGCGAGTGGTCGCAGAAGTCGCTGGGCGGGTCGTTGCCACCGTCGAAGTGGATCAAGGCCGGCACAATTTGAACTTGATTGGATTTGCCGTTCACCCGAGCTTCCAGCGTCAGGGGATCGGGCGTGCGCTCGTCGACTGGATTGCAGCACATTTTGCCGCCCCCGCAATGGAACTCGCCACCATTCGAGAGACTGGAAACGTGCCTGTGTTTGAGCGAATGGGGTTTGAGGTCATGGGCGAGAGGGTGGCTGACTGGTGCGAGAGTGGTCAATTCGAGTGCTTGCACGAAGTCACGATGTCAAAGTCGCTCGCATCGTTCGATTGAGGGCAGCCATTGCTGGCCGCCCTCCCCGCACGCTGTGAGACGCCGTCGCTGGCGGCTCCGCACTCGGTCCGTTGTTCGCAATGCCGGGAGCGCTCGCGCTTTCACCGAGTTGTCCGAGGTCGTGCGACAAAGCGGCCTTGTCTCCGTTTGGTTGACGCGCCCCCGGTGGCTGGCGAGAATGCGCCGCCGCGGTCTCACAATCCGGTGGGAAAAGTTCCGTCCGCACCGTTCTTGCCGGTATGGCCGGTGGTAAAGAAGTTTGGCACTTCGAGCAGATACGTTCTCCAGTGGCACGCGAGATTTTTTGGTGACAAGCCGACCCACTCATCAGATCAGCAGAGTTCCTCGCTGGCCGCGATTCTCGCTAAAACATTTGTTGCTTGGAGCTGTGCTTGTCGCTCTCCTAGTGGCGAACTTTGCCAATCACCGAAAGATTGCATATCTGAGAGCTGAGTTTGCCGACCTCAAACGCGACGTGAATGCACAGCGGCCGCTATCCGAACGGGAGGTCGCCACGCAGTTTCACGACCGCCTTTCAACTGTCGTCGACTCGAACAGGGACACAATGGGAGTGATCAACGTCTCCGTGAGAGACGTCCGGTACTCTTCAGCTGCAGATTCGTACAAGGTGGAATTTGCATGGACCGACGCGACTGACCATAAAACATGGTTTGCGGAGGTTATACTCAAGTCGGACGGATACGGTTCCTACACTAGTCTCATCCGTAACGAGCCGTTCATTACTCCGCTTGGGTACAAAAATGGCGTCCCCATTGAAGTCAAGACGCCTTCGCCCTTGTCCGACGCGTAGCCGGTACGCGATTGGCCGAACAACGCAGTTAGAATGCGTCTTAGATCCTGATCCACAGGTTATGAAAGTCTGAGGCCACTTCCGGCTGGTGAATTTTTGCAGCCTTGGCAGCGCGCTTTACACCACTACGATTTCGCCGTCAGGAATTGACTCTTTGCGGTCCAGCACTACCTTCGCCGTTCCAGGTCTCGGAGCGTCAGATCTGGGGCAAAACTGCGCCCAATGTTGTTTCTCGATAGGTCAAAAGATGGCCAGCCGCCGACGTTCGATGTTCGGATCCCGGGGTGGGACGGCAGAAACTCTTGGGGTGACGACTGGTACCACGCCGTGTCGTCGTCCGGGTCGTACAGGACGCCGATGATTCTCGGCATGACGAACGGCTCTGCCGGGGCTGACCGATATCTCCCCCTGATCGTCGTCATGTCGTCGATGATCCCGGTGACGTAGCTGTCTCCGAGGTGAAGCTCGAAGGGAACGGCGAATCCCTCAACGACCAGCAGGTCGTGCTCCCGGAGTGCCTGCCGCAGCGACTCATCTGCCAGTATCTCCGCCTCCAGTTGAATCCGATTCATCGTGGTGTCGAGCAGTAGTCCAGGCAGCTTCTCGATCGGGAGGCACTCTGGATCGAATTCGATTGGCAAAGCGAGATTCGTTGCGGACATCGGGGGGCTCCTGAGCTTGAGTGCGTGAAGTAGTCGGTCGGGCCGACAAGATGCACTCCGCTCCTGACACGTTTGGTCACACACCCGAAGAAAATTTTTTTTCTCCCCAGCGGTGGGGGAGCGTTCGATCACGGCAGAGATCCCATCGCGCTGCGCCCGTTCGATCGGGCGAGCCTTCAGCACCGTGTCATTTGTGCAAGCCGCTTATTTTTGAATGGGAAGTCGGGTGTCGTAATTGACGTGGGAATATTCCGTCGATTTGAAAGCGAATCGAATGTCTCGTGCGGAAGAGAACCGACGGCGTGCCGGCCGGTGGCGACGGTTTAGCGTCCGCTTTGTGCTCGCGATAACCGCTTGCTGCGCTGTGCTGCTGGGAATCTGGAATGCGTATTATGACGTGCCGGAAACGCACCAGATTCCGGCTTACGAAAAGGCACCTGGTACGCGAGCTCTCACCGCACCTGTCGGGCCGAATCAAATCCGCATCCGCTCGATCGCTCGCAACCGGCGGGATGGAAACATCGAACTTAGAGCTGGACCGGGACTGGCCCGATCCGGACCCTTTCCGCATTCTGGTGTGATCGCCGCCAGCGGTCCGTGGCTGGACGTTTACCAGTTTGAGCTTGAGCCGGGAACCGACCGAGTCGAGATCATCGAGGCTCGCGTGTTCGACCACGCCACTCGAACGATGCTCACCAGCGTGAGTCCCGCGTTCGGCTGGCAAACGATCCCGCCGGTGGTGACTCCCTAGGATCCCCCCATCGGTTGACCTGCCCTTGCTGGCCGGCAAAAATTGTTGCCAACGCGTCCTCACCAATCGGCGGAAATAGCCTGTCACACACCAATCCCGCCGGGCCGTCCGCTATTCCTTGAATCGGGCGATTAATCACGCATCACGGAAGAACCCTGCATGTCGCATACTGCCGAAGCGTCTGTCGTGAACGACTGTTCGCCCACGAACACGGAACCGTCAGTCATCGTACTGGCGAAGCGAGTCTTTAGGGATTGGGAACACTTACGCGTCTACTATGTCTTGATCCTTGGCGGATTTGCGATGCTTCTCGCGATTCCTGGTGCTATCCACAATGGATCCTACCTTCTCACACTTCGCGGCATCGTTGACATCGCCGAAGTCGGGATTGTCGCGAACATCTGTTACTTCACTGGGCCCATATCTGAGACGTATGTCCGTTGGCTTGGGTATGAACAGAAATGGGTGCGATGGTTCCTTTTCGTAGGTGGGACGTTACTGAGCGTCGTGCAGGTTCTTTTCACGCTCGGTTCCGTTGTGGCTTCCGCTGCGGCATCAATACCAAACTGAAGCCACGGAAGCGCGGGTAAGCATCGCTCCTCGGATCGCCCAATCTCGCTAGCAGCCGTTCGTTGCAATGCCGCTGCCTGTCGGTGCGACGGTCCGCAAAATCCTGCCGCACTACGGGATTTGATTGACCCTCGGCTTGCTCCCGGTGAAAATGCGCTTCGATCGGGGTTCGCTAATTTTGAGATTAGCGGGTTGCCGGACGAGTCGGTGAGCGGGTCGGTCCGTCGCAGGGTCGGGCGAGTGCATTCTCAAAGCCGAGTGAGAGTCGAATCAATGGGCAGCAATATTCGCATGGCTTCGCGGCGAAGTTTTCTGCAGGCTGGCGCATTGGGCGTAGGTGGGATCACGCTGAGCGATTTCTTCAAACTGAAAGCCGAAGGAGCGGTTCGCTCGTCCGCTGCCGGCCGGAGCGTGATTCTGTTTTGGCTCAGCGGTGGCCCCGGGCACATGGAAACTTGGGACCCCAAGCCGCTCGCTCCGGCGGAATATCGCGGACCGTTCGGAGCGATCGAAACCAGCGTGCCAGGGATCCAGTTCGGCGAACTGATGCCGGAGCAGGCACGTCTGGCTCATCACTTGGCAGTGGTGCGAACGGTCAACCACGGTTCGGGCGACCACACGAAAGGCAACCACTGGATGTTGACCGGCTTCGAGGGTCCTGCCTTCAACTCGCCGGATAACCGTCAGCAACGTCGGCCGGCGATGGGTTCGGTGGTGGCGCGGCTGCGTGGCGCGAACGAAGCGGGGATGCCACCCTATGCCGCGGTGCCGCATTTGCGCGGTGGCACCGACAACTTGTTCCATTACGCTGCCTACTTGGGTGGTGGTTGGAATCCATTTGTGGTGAATTCGGATCCCAGTGACGCCAAGTTCTCAGTCAGGGATCTGACGTTGGGGAAAGGATTGAGCTTGCAGAGGCTCTCGGACCGGCGCAGCTTGATGCAGTCGCTTGATACGTTTCGTGCATCTGCTGATCGACAGATGAGGGACATTGACGAGCATCAGCAAACCGCTGTCGATTTGCTGACCAGCAACCGTGCTCGTGACGCGTTTGACGTGTCGCGCGAAACAGAAGCATTGCGTGATCGGTACGGGCGGCACACCTTTGGCCAAAGCGCTTTAGTCGCGCGACGGCTGGTCGAACATGGGGTCTCGTTCGTCACCGTCAATTGTGTGCCGTGGGACCATCACGGCTCACCGGGACAATATAAAACGGAGGAAGGTGCGAGGCTCTTGATTCCACCACTAGACCGGGCGATCGCGGCCCTCGTTGAAGATCTGATCGACCGAGGGCTGTACGACCAGACGCTGATCGTTGCGATGGGCGAGTTTGGGCGCACTCCTCGGATGAATGCCAATGCGGGACGTGACCACTGGGGCAATACGTTTAGCGTCCTCTTCGGCGGTGGTGGTTTGAGAATGGGTCAGACGATTGGTCGCTCCAGTCGCCGCGGCGAAGAGGTGGTGGAGCGCCCGGTGGATCCTCAGGATGTGGCTGCCACCATCTACCATCACCTGGGAATTGACGCCCAGGCCGCATCGTTCGTCGACCATTCGGGGCGTCCACTCGCCGTGCTTGATCGAGGGCGACCCATCTCTGAGCTGCTGGGGTAGACCCGCTTGGAGCGTGTCCTGCTCAAGCTGAGCAACTGCGAAAGATACGGTTTCTTCCTATCGGTGAATGTTCGTGAAGTCAGCGAGCGTTGCCGAGAGATCCCACTCCAGTTCCAGGTGGCTCGAGAGGAGTGCGTCAACGGCAGCGGCCGGGGGCTCTTGGTGGCTCGAGCGGTGAGGCGAGGAGGGTAAAGGTGCAGTTGTAAGGGCGTGAGCACCTGCGACCGATGGCGTATTGGTAGTCCCGTGCGCGATCGAAAAAGCCCCGCGGTCCATATCTTCGGATGGCTCCGCCGCATCCGACCGGGCGATGCTGGGTAGTTGGGTGGAGTCTCCCGCGGCGAGGGCGAAGAGTTCAGACCCCGGCGACGATGATCCGTCCGCTTCGGAAGCCTCGCCGGAAGGCCGGATGCGGTTAAGGCGATTGATCACTCGCAGGGCATCGAGCGGCGTCACCGATCCGTTGCCGTCAACGTCGATATAACGTGGCGGCGCATCCTGGGGCGGAGCTGGCGCCAGCGAACCCGCGCCGAACCGGTTCAAGTGGTTGATCACCACCAAGGCATCGAGTGGACTGACGGTGCCGTCGGCGTTCACGTCGTTGGGGTCTGGGTGGTACTGCCAAGGGGCTGCGTCGAGCACATCGATCTGCAGGATGATTGTTGCAAACGGTTGCTGAGAGTCCCGCGTCGTCGCAAGCACCGTCAACTCGAATTGCCCCGGACCCTGGGCCTCGCTTGGAGTCCAAACGAACTGGCCAGTCACTGGATCGATGCTGCTTCCCTCCGGAGCCTGCTCCAAGCTGAAGACCAGCGGTTCTGGCGGCTCCTGTTTGGGCTCGAGCGAAACCGCCAGCCGCTCTCCTTCTTCGACGCTATCGACGACCAGCTCGGGTGCGAATACCACGAACGCCGCCCGGTAATCGCCGCCGGGCAACCCATCGCCCGACGGTGAAAATTCCCAGCCGTGAGGCGAGGCGTAACCGGCGATGTGCGTGTCCCGGTACTCGCCGTCGAGCAACCGGCCGTGGCGTGAGGTAATGCCTCCGGGACTGCCGTCCAACTCAATCAGATAATGACCGTTCACGAATTCAGTCGCCGGCTCAAACGTCGCGATTTTCCGCAACGGGTCCCAGGCAATCGTACCGTCTGCCTCACTCAGATACGAATCGTTCCCATCGAAGAAATCGGCATCCGGCGAATAGCGGACGCGGAAAGATTCCGGCGTCAGGCTGTTGGTGGCCAGCGACTCGCTAAAGGTTACCGCGATCGATTCAGGAGCCGTGGTGAGAGCCGTGTTTGGCTGGATGTTAAGATCTACGATCTGAAGATTTGCCGAGAGCGCATCCCGTGTCGACATCGCATGGTTCGAGTCCCACAGCAACTGAAACTCGTTGGCCGAATCGCCTTCTTCATACTGAACTCGAATGCGGTAGGTGCCTTGGTCGAGCCGTACAGACGCGGGGCCCGTTCGCGCCGCCTGTGGTGACCCCCAGTGGTTGCTTACCAGTTCAGGACCGGAAGCGTCGAATTCCCCATCGCCATTGATGTCGATCCACAACCGGCTGCTGTCATCGCTGCGGGTGAAGAGTCTCGCTCCGCCGGCGGGGATCTCGATGGCACCATCCCACTGCACGGAGAAATTATCCCAATCGCTCTCGGTCCCGCCCGTGATTCCAACCCTACTGCGATCACCGAAGTCGGAATCGACGAAACTCAGGATTGGGTCGACGCGAGCCCCCGCGGCCGTCTGCGTGTATCGCCAATCCTCCTGCGTCTCGACACCTCGGAGGCTTTCATCAAAGTAGGTGCCAATTAAGCCTTGCCGCACTTTTTCCACTTGTCCGAACAGCGCCGACGCGGGCACAGCAACGCCCACGTTGAAGGTCTCCTCAAGCGTCAGCGAATGACCCGCAGCATCGAGCAAATCCGCTTCGAGGCGATACTGGTCCGGCTCCAGCACACCTCGTGAGTAAACGCGGAGGAGTGGATCCGACGTGCTTCCAATGCGATCGTAGACCACATCGACCGGGGCGAAGGTATCGTCCGCGGTGTCGAAGAGATCATCACCGCCAGCCCCTCGGAGGGTGAATTCCGTGGCATAGACCTCTAACACGTCCAGCTCGTCATCAAAATGAATTTCAAACAGGTCGCGGTCGTGTGGGTGCCGGTGGTGGGCGGCTTGGGTCACGACGGCTGGAGCGTCGTCTTGCGTCGCGACGAGGAATTGAGTCGTGAAATCACCCCCTGCAACATCGTCTCCGGAAACTTGAGGCCAGGTCAGAACGCCTTGAGTCTCGCCGTCGAGCCAATTCCCCTGGAGATCAGTGACTCCTTCACCGCCACTCTTCAAGGTGACGGTATAGCGATCCGGGACCAGCGTGGTGTCCGCCTTCCAAGTGATCGTGGAGGTGAGCGGATCGTAAACGGCTGTTCCCGGCTGGATGCCGGTGGCGTCCCCGGCAACGATTAGATTGTCTTCCGTCAGTGTGGAAGGATCGATCTGATCATTGACCCAGAAGACCAGCTGCCTCGTGCCGTCGATGGTCGCACCGCCATCGGGCCAAGAGGCAATGATTTTCGGCCCCGCGTCATCGAAAGCTCGCTCGGGAGTCACTTTCAGTCGATAGTTGCCGGCGGTGCCGAGTTCGCTGCGCACGCGCACGAAGTAGTCGCCTGAGTGGCCGAATGTATGCACCAGGTAGGGATCGACCGAAGCGATTCCCGTGTCGCGGTCTAGGGCATTCTGGCTGGAGGCGATCACGGCTCCGCTGCTGTCGAGCAATTCGAGCGTCGAATCTAGCGGAAACTGGAACTCGGCCGCCTCGATGTCGAAAGCGTATGACTCACCCGCTGCGGCAGTGATTTTGTAGAGATCCAGGTCGGTGGGACTCGACACCGCACCCACGACGACGGCTTGGTCGTTTCGGGGATCGGCGTCGGCCATCATCTCCTGGATGTATGGCATTAATCGCTGGGCCGACTCGAATTCGTCATTCGATTCGTCCTCCAGCGTGAATCGCCCGGCTTGCAGAACCCAATCTAAATAGTTCCGTTCGTTCTGCAGCTTGGGCAGGGAGATCCTCGGGTCGCGGGAAATCCGGTTGTAACTGCCGACCGGGAAGTAGTGATCGTGGCCGCCGGAACTGGTCACCGCCAGAGGGTAGCGGGTCGAGGCCAAGCCGACGCCATATCCGCCCATCACGTAGGGCAGACCGAGCCACAGGTCGGACAACTGCTGCCAATCGGCTCCGCACGTTCCCGTGCCGCTGCCGCTCGGCTGGCGGTTACCGAATCCACCGCTACTGCGACCGTAGCATCCATCGTCGCTGGTCGTAAACTCCCAGGCGACATGCTCGGCGGGCCCAGGATCCATTTGCGTTAGATCGATTTGATAGATATCAAATTGCGATTCGAAAAAAGCTAGGAACGCATCCACCTGCTCTGGTTTGCTATATCCGCTGTAGTCCTGATAGAACAGCGGAATATCGCGGTAGGTTGGAAACTCGCGAAGGGTTTGTGCGACCAGGTTGTAGGCGCCAAGCCCCTCCTCAGCCGTGGCCTGCACCGTGACGTAGTAGCGGCCTGTGGTTTCTGGTCGGTAGTGGTAGCGAGCCGTTGCGATGCGGCCCACCGTGGAATACTCGAGCGGTTGACCATGCTGGTTGTAAAGGGTGACGATGCGGTTTTGTGCCGCTAGATCGCCTGCGGGAGACTTGAGTGTGAAGCTGTAAAAGCCGGTGGCGGACAGGTCGACTGCGTACACATCCACGTCAGTTAGGCTGGAAAGAACTCCCACGCCGTCTTGGTGACGCCCGCACGCCACCGTGCCGGCCGAGTGAACTGAATCACTCCACAGCAG
Organism: Candidatus Laterigemmans baculatus; assembly: GCF_010367455.1. Classification (GTDB taxonomy): domain Bacteria; phylum Planctomycetota; class Planctomycetia; order Pirellulales; family Pirellulaceae; genus Laterigemmans; species Laterigemmans baculatus. The sequence goes on from NZ_WRPR01000016.1 coordinate 49,626, forward strand.
GTAGGCGTTGTTTCCGCCGCCACCCTCTTCGTACTGAATGCGGATGCGATAGGTGCCCACCGCAAGCGGCTCTGAGGATTCGCTTAACCGTGTGGCACCGCTGGTGCCCCAGTGATTATTGATGAATTCTTCACCGCTGGAATTAAAACTGCCATCGCCATCGATGTCGATCCACATTCGGCTACCGTCGTCGCTGGCCGTGTAGAGCTGCGTGCCTGCTTCGACGATGTGGATGAAGCCGTCCCACTGGACGGAGAACGAATTCCAATTCTGGTCGCTGCCACCGCTCAACTGAAGCGATTCGCGGTTACCCCAACCGTCTTGTGGGAAGTGCACCTTTGCGTCCACTCGCGTGCCGGCAACAACCTCGCTCACGCGCCAATCGGTGCTGGTCGAGCCGCGGAGATTGCTGTTGAAATAGGACCCGGTTAACCCATGGGTGGCCGATCCGTCATCAGGCGTAAGGTACGCGCTGGGCACGACGTGGGGACCGAGGCTCATCAGCGTAGCCGCATCGAAGCTGTCACCGGTTTCCGCATCCAGCACCGGCTCGCTGGCTATCAGCAACTGGCCCACATAAGCGCCGCTGAACGCGCCGCCGTTGCTGTGGATCCCGAGCACATAGGTTCCGGACTGAGCAATTTCTGCGGTCAGTCCAAGTCCCTCGATCCCTACTTCGATAATTTGGCCGTCGGGCGTTTCCAGGGTCACCGATGGACTGGCACTGGGTTGTTCGGCAAAGTTGACAGCGACGGCTTGGCCGGCGGAAGCGTCGAACGAGTAGTAATCGACGTCGTCCGTGCCCGCGATCAAACCGCGAATTTGGGTCTCGCCGGGCAACGGATTGGCTGTCGCTGGCGTGTCGTTGCTTTCCGACTCGGAAACGCCCTCGAAGGGGACAATGCTGGTCGCAATCTCGTAAGCACCCGTGACAGTCCCAAAAGGACTGTCAGCCGTCAGCCGCAGGAAGTAATTTCCTGAAGCCGTCGCGGTGAAGGAAAAGCTAGCTCCGGAGAGCGACCGACCCCTGACGCCACCATCTTCACCGAGGATCTCGATCGTCGGCCGGAAACCGGGCGATCCAGGAATTCCGCTCGCCGCATAGGCCAGCGTCAGGGTGTCGCCGGAGCTCAGCTCGACCCGAAAGTGATCCACGTCGTGCAGGTCGCGGATGCTGCCGGTCAACGTGTCATCGAGCGAGCTGAAGGCCGTACCCATCTCCGGGGAATAGTTTGGCTCGATCTCGGCCGCCAGCAGCATTCGCTTCTCGAGACGTTCGAACGCTCCAATTCGGCGGTGTCGGCGTGATCGATGGGCGATGGCTTGCCGAGGGCTCGGCAGGTGGCGTCGCATCATTCGTTCATTCCAAACCGCAAGTGGAGCGTCAGCGAGGAGAGGGACCACCCCCGGCGTCCGGAGGAACCGGGGACCCCCAGTCTAATGTGCCGCACCACGAGTGACCACGCAGTTCGCCAGCAGAACTGGAGGCGAGAATCGCAGCCTCTGCCGCGTCGGAGTTCAGAGGGCCCCGCGTTGCCGTGAGTCGCTGGGGCGAAGGGGCGTGACGCTAATGGTCGCCACTGTCGACCGTTCCTGGCCTTCCGGCCTTCCAGCCCATCGCGTATTTCAGAACCGCAATGAGCAAGAGTAGGAGCAGCGAGTAGGTCCAGCTCCCCGTCGAATCGAACAAGCCGCCAAACACGACGGGACCGGTCGCGGCAACGGAGTAGCCGATCGATTGGGCCATGCCGGAGAGCTCCGTGGCAGTCTCGGCCGCATGCGACCGGAGGACGATGAACAGCAACGCCAATCCAAAGGATCCGCCCAGCACGAAACCGACTACCGAAACCCACAGCTCAGTAAGACCCAAGGCTGGAAACATCAATCCGACGAGCCCGATCGCCTCGCAGGTAGCCAAGCAGAGAACGATGCCGCGTTGATCTGGCCTGTTTCCGGCAAGCACGGGGACGCTCAGAGATCCCAAAATGCCGGTCGCCTGTGACAAGGACAGCATCCATCCCGAGTAAGCCGCGTCGTAGCCTCGGTCGATTAACACCGCCGGCAGCCATGCCAAAACAACGTAGAACGTGAATGACTGAAGGCCCATAAACAGAGCCACACTCCAGGCGAGCTTTGAAGTCCCGAGATGCTTTATCGCCTCGGAAAAACTCCGTTTGTGCTCAAATCGCCTGAGCCGATTCACTTGGGGCCACCAGACTAGGGCGGCGAAGATGGCCGGCAGCGACCAGATACCCAATGCACCTTGCCAGCCCAAACCAAAATCTCTGGCCAATGGAACGCTGACGCCAGCCGCAAGCGATGCACCCAATCCCATGGCGCTTGAGTAGCAGCTGGTAATGAAGCCTGCTCGAGATGCAAAGCTGCGTTTGGCGATGCTGGGCAGCAAGACGTTTCCAAACGCAATCGCAATGCCTATCAGGAGCGTGCCCGCGTAGAGGGCGGCGATCCACCCGACCGCACGCGTCGCAGCCCCGATCGCCAGCAAGGCCATCGCACCGAGCAGCGTGCCGCCGATTCCGAAGCGGCGTGTGAACAAGGGAGTCAGAGTCGACACGACTCCGAACGCTAGCAACGGGAGTGTGGTTAGCAGACCGAGGTGAGAATTTGAAAGGCCTGTCGACTGCCGGATTTCATCGACCAGCGGACCGACGCTGGCCAGCGCCGGACGAAGGTTGACGGCAATAAGAAGAATACCGATGAACAGCAAACCATTCGCCGGCCGTGATGGATGCGTCGTTTTTGCTGGCACCATGCATTCAACGTTTCAGGTAGCGGCTCTCGGAATCATGGCCGAACCCAGGTTATAGCATAGTGCTTGGCGAGAGATAAGCAGCCGGCAGACTGCGACCGGCAGTGTTCAGCGTTGGGACTACTCGAGGAGGTGGATGGGGGATGGGCAGAGGGGAACGGTGAAAACAGTACCTCACGCCTGCGAACGTAACAGAATCGCCACGATAGCGATCAGGATCAACACGAGTTGGCCAAGTAAGATCTCGCGGAGGCTGAATGCATGGGCCGTCCTCCGTCCTTCTGGAACGCGACAGTCCTCAAGGTGGTGGCTGGTGCTGCGAATCGACATGGATCTATCCTCGATGGCGGGAAAAAGCGAGGAACACTCCCGTAGTATCCGCTGTAGAGCTAAAGCAACGAAGGTGCCGGGCGCTCAGCCGAGCCCGGTCGTTCCCTGATCCATAAGGAATTGCACAGAATCGTGCAGCATGGTTCGCTTCCGAAGCCGTCGTCGAGTGTCAACTCGGGGATAAAGCGTCAACCCGCGCTGACGTCAGCCGTTGTGGAAGGGCGGGGGAGCACAAGGGGATTCGAGGCCCGAGTCACGATCGCGGTCGGCCCGCCGTCGACCAAACCCCGCTGCTTTTGCGACGCGGGTGGGGCTCGCATTAAAATGCGTCTTAGTACGCGAGGCTTTTTTCACGGTATGACCAAGCGATGAAGACGCCGACACCACCAGAGCCGACTCCGTTGCCACGGCGGGGAGATCCGATCGCAGCTGAGTATTTTCGCGCGATTGCGGAGAGTACTGTCGACTGGGAAAGCTGGATGTCGGATGAGGGTCAGGTGCTGTGGGTCAATCCCGCGGTGGAGCGGTTTACTGGCCGGACGCCGAGCGAGTGTTTGGCAATGGAAGACTATCCACTCCAGCTAGTCGCAGAGGAGGACCGCAGACGCATCGCCGGGTACCTTCACGAGGCACAAGGCGGCCGCGTTGAGAACAACGTCGAGTTCCGGGTGCTCCATCGGGACGGCACTCGGCGTTGGGCGGCAATCTCCGGGCAGTCGATGCGAGGCTCCGAGGATCGATCGCTCGGCTTCCGAACGAGCGTTCGGGACGTCACCGAAAAACGTGACATGCGGGAGCAGTTGCGGCTGCACAATAAACATCTCGAGCAGTTGGTTCAGGAGCGAACCGCACGGGTGGCTGAGCTCGAAAAACATCGGCTGAAGATGGAGAAGTTGGCCGCACTCGGCGAGCTCGCTGCCGGGGTAGCGCATGAGATCAACAATCCCTTGGCTGGTATACGAAATGCATTTGCGTTGCTAAAGCGTCACCTGCCACCGAGCGTAAAGCATTACGACAAGCTCGATCTGATCGACAGCGAGATCGAGCGGATCTCCGGCATCACGCATCAGATGTATCAACTGTACCGGCCGAGCCAGCAACGATCGACAACCTTTTCGATTCGTCGGTGCATCGAGGAGATCCGCGTGCTGACGCGTCCCATGTCGCGGAAGTGGAAGGTCGATGTTCGCACCGAGTACGGTTCGATGGTGCCAGGAGGCGATTTGGCCGCGGATGAGGTTCACCTTCGGGAAGAGGAGCTGAAACAGGTAATGCTGAACCTCATTCACAACGCGATCCAGGCCTCGGAGGCCGGTCATGAAGTCAGCGTTTCTGCCGCGACGGAGCTCGATCGGCTGGAGATCCAAGTTGCCGACCAGGGGCACGGGATTCCCCCGGAATTCATGGCGAAGGTGTTCGATCCATTTTTCAGTACTAAAACCGCAAAGGTGGGTCAGGGGATGGGGCTGGGGTTATCGGTCACTCGCGGTTTAGTCGAAGCGATGGAGGGGACGATCGAGATAGCCACCGAGACCGGAACGGGAACGGTGTTCGTTGTTCGCCTGCCTCGATCGCTAAGTCCTCCTAGAGACGTGACACCCGACATGCAAGGAACCTAAGAAGTTTTGAATGCTCAGTTATGAATGTACAGCCACCTTGTATTTTGATCGCCGATGACGAGCCACTCTATCGCGATACCACTGCCGATCTGCTTCGCGAGGAAGGCTACCGATGCGTCTGCGTCGAGGACGCCAACGATGCAATCGACCAGCTTAGAGAGCAATCATTCGACCTCATCCTTTCCGATTTGAACATGCCCGGCAACCTAAAGCTGGAGCTCTTGAGGGAGGGGCGAGTCAGGTATGGGCACATTCCCATGATCGTGATTACCGGTGTTCCGTCGATCCCTTCGGCCGTCGAAAGCGTGCGGCTAGGCATCGCGGATTACCTGTTGAAGCCGGTCAAGGTCGAGGAGTTGTTAGCGGCTGTTGCGCGAGCACTCCGGCAACCGCCTCCGTCTCGGGAAACGCTCGACGCAGACTCAGTGGTGAGTAATCCGCGTTCGAGGTATCCGCAGATTGTCGGCGAGAGTCCGCCGATGTTGGAGTTGCTAGGCATTCTCGATCGCGTCGCGATGAGCAACGCGAACGTGCTGATCACGGGCGAGAGTGGTACAGGCAAGGAAGTGATCGCTGGAGCGATTCACGACCACAGCAATAGGCGAGGTAAACCATTTCAGGTCATCGATTGCACTGCGATTCCAGAGGCGCTGTTCGAGTCGGTGGTGTTTGGGCACGCGAAGGGTTCCTTCACTGGTGCCGTCAAAGATCAGAAGGGACTGCTGCGTCATTGCGACGAGGGAACCGCATTTTTTGACGAAATCGGCGAACTTCCCGCGGTTTCGCAGGCAAAATTGCTGCGCGCGATCCAAGAGCAGACCTTTACACCCGTCGGCGAAAGCAAACCCATCAAGGTCGATACCCGGTTTATTTGCGCCACCAACCGCGATCTTCAAGCAGAGGTTGACGCCGGTCGCTTCCGGCGTGACCTATTCTACCGACTTGGGGTGATTCATATCGAGTTGCCGCCTCTGCGAGATCGTGGCGAGGATGTCGTTCTGCTCGCCAAATATTTCCTGGAGAAGTTGCACCCAGCCGACCGGCGAATCGTCGAATTTTCCGAGGAAGTCATCGAGTGCTTTCGGCGATACGAGTGGCCGGGCAACATTCGCGAGCTTCGTAACGTTATTGAACGTGCTGTCGCTTGGGCCCAATCGGAGACGGTCCAACTGGCGGACCTGCCGAAGCAGGTCCGCGATGCGAAGGAGAGCCGGCGGCAAACCAACTCCGGCCTCACGGAAATTTCTCGAGAAGAAGCACTCGACAACGCCGATCGCAGCTACCTGACGGCTCTGCTCGAGAAGCACGGCGGCAATATTTCGAAAGCTGCACGCCAGGCCGGTCTGTCCCGTCAGGGAATGCACAAGCTGCTGGGACGGCATGGCCTGGATGCTGCTGACTTTCGTGCGTGAGGCAGGTGCAACGGGATCGGTCAAGCGACCGCAGCCGACCGGTCGGGCTGTGAGTCGATTTCGATGATCATGATTCTTGTGGCGCCGCGAGGAACCCGGACCTCGACAATGTCGCCCGCGCGATACCCGAGAATCGCTGCACCGATCGGCGCTAGAATTGAAAGTTTACCGCCAGCCACGTCCGCCTCCTCCGGGTAGACCAGCTGGTAGGTCTCGATCTCATCGCTGCCGACTTCCCTTATGCGAACCACCGATTTCATCGTCACCACGTCTGGCGGAAGGTCGCCGGGGGTGACGATCTCCGCGTTCTCGAGTTCGTCCCGCAAGTCGTTAAGGTAGGGTTTGTCTGCGAGCGCGCGAGTGAATCCATCGCTGAGCAGCGATTTCAGGCGTCGGTGGTCGTTGACCGTGGTGATGATGCGATTCGCAACAATCTTCTTACGCAACATTTCCGTCTCGTGTCTTAGGTCACTTCGAAAGTGGTGTTTCTGCGGTCCGTGGATGCAGCGAACATGCCAGCTGGCCAGATCCAAGGCAATCGGCGAGCCAATGCGCTGGCGGAGTGGTGGTAGTCCGCGTCGAACCGGGCGATTTGGGCCGCTCTTCGCGAGTTAGGTTCGTTTTCGCACTGCCGCTCGATTCGAATGTGACGACTGCAGTTGCCGGCGGTGTCAACTCTTGGGGACGGGCCGTTGCTGATGCGGCTCGGGCTCTGCCTGTGAAAAAATGCGAGAGAGGGAGTCCTGCAGGCTTTCCGTCTCCTGAACCAGCTCGACTTTCGCGTGAAACAGATCAAGACGATCTCGAGGCAGGGCGAGGAGGTGATCCAGGACTCGTCGAAAGCCACCGCCGCTCTGCATAAAGTTAGGGTTGGGGGCCCTTCAAGTGACATAGTCGGAAAAGCCAAACCGCCTGCCCCGACCGCCGCTATTGTTGACAAACCAGAGCAAAGTATTCGGCCGCATGGAGCCGAGGTTGGGTTGGTACTCGTCGTAGTAAACTCGCTTCCTCCACCGATAGGCGGATCGGTTCTTACGATTCGTTAGCCCGATGTCGACCACAATCCGAGGTTCGCTGCGCACGGCGACCTCACCCAGCAATTGCATCGAGTCCTCGCCGGTGGCCGCGAGGCTGAAACGAGCGTTGCTGCAGGCATTTTTCACCGCATACTATCCCTATGCTCGCCTGCTGACGTGGCTGATGCCGACGCTGACGCTCGACGGAAAGACGTTGCATATTCCGCCTGCGGTGTACAAGCCCCTTGAGAACGAGCACCACTATCGGGATTTCGTGCAATCCGGGGATACGGTGTGTGACTTGGGTTCCGGCAGTGGAGTGGTGTCGGCGTTCGTTGCCGAACGAGCAGCCCGCGTGGTGGCACTCGATATCGGACCCGAAGCGGTTGCGGCGACCGCGGCGAATTGCGAGCGTCTCGGTCTAGCGAACGTTCAAGTGCAGCAGAGCGACATGTTCGCCGCCACCGAAGAACGGTTTGACGTCATCTGTGCAAACCCGCCGTTTGTCGAGATTCCGATGCGGGGTGCTGACAAGCAGTGGGCGACATCCGTCACGCTACTGAACCGGTTGTTCACCGAGGGCCGCGACCACTTGCGGCCGGGCGGATCGATCGTGGTGCTTTATCCTCGGCGCAAATCATCGCGGCTGCAGGAGTTTGCCCGGGAGGCCGGGTTTGCGCTCGTGGCGTCTCGAGCGGTCGGTCCGAAAAGCGTCAAACTGTGGTTGCTGTGCGGACTGTACCTGCAACTGTTCTTTGACGCTCATTTTTTTGTCTTTCGTCGAATCGACGAATCCACGCACTGTTAGCGGACCGCTCTATCCGCCGCGAGTCGCCGAGGTGCGCTCTGGCTCAACCCTCGCTCGCCAGACATTGCACGATCTGGCGGACTGTGTAATCAATATTCTGCTGGCTGTGGCGTGCGGTCACGATCAAGCGGATCCGGCCTTCGCTCGGCTTGACCGCTGGATAGACGACGCTCACCGAGAACACGCCGTTCTCGTACAGTCGCCGATTGACTCGCAGCAAACGCTCCGGCTGATCGATATAGATGGGCACGACCGGGCTCTGGCTGTTCTTTAAATCAATGCCGACGGCTTGAAGCGCATCGCGCATGTAGCGGTTGTTCTCGTGCAGTCGCTGGACCACTGGCGAAGGCGAACGCAGGAGCCGCAACGAGGCGAGAGCTGCGGCCGCATCGGCAGGCGAGACGCATGCCTGGAAGATATAGGAATTTGCGCACCACTGTAGCAGCGGGATGTATTGTTCGGCGCAGGCGATGAATCCTCCTAACGAACCGGTGGATTTGCTTAACGTGGACATCACGAAGTCGACATCGTCGGAAAGGCCGAGCTGACGGCAGTAACCGCCGCCGTCCTGACCATAGAATCCGAAAGCGTGGGCCTCATCGATGTAGAGTCGAAATTGGTAGCGACGTTTTAGCGCAACCAGGTCCGCCAATGGCGCGAAATCGCCACTCATCGAATACGCCGACTCGGCTACGACGAGCACGTCGCGGTAGCGGCTGCCGTGATGGGCCAATTTTCGTTCCAGGTCGGCCACATCGTTGTGGCGGAAGGGGAGCCATTTGGCGCCGGACATTTTGATGCCATCGATGATCGAGGCATGCGATTCCCGGTCGAAGAGGATGAGATCTCCCGACCGGGCCAGGGCCGACAGTGCGCCGAGGTTTGCGGTGTAGCCGGTAGGAAACAGCAGGGCCGCCGGTTTCGCCACGCGTCGAGCCAGTTCGGATTCGAGCTGTTTATGGACATCGCACATGCCGCCCGACATGCCTGATGTGCCCGCACCGGTGCCGTACTGCTCGGTTGCCTCCTGGGCGGCCCGAAGCACTTCGGGATGGCGATTTAGCCCCGTGTAGTGGTTGACGCACCAAGACACACAGGTACGCGATTGATCGTGATGAGGGTCGCAGATCACGGCCGTCGCATCGCTACCGGTGGCGCAGTATCGATCCTGTGTATACAGATTGGCTGCGATTTGCGCATTTTTCTGTTTGTACAGAGCGGCGCTGAGCTGTGCGAGATTCGCACCGGATGCATCGAGGCGGTTCTTGAGTTCGACAAGGGGAGTATGTCGGTCCACCAGCCCCTCTGCGTCGGAGGGTCTCGTTGTCAAAGCGCTCATCGTTATTCGCAGTAAGTCGGTTCGTCACGGACGCCAGCCGTTTCCACACCGAAACGAAGCCTCTGGCGATATCGAACTCTAGCTTGTTCTGAGCGCACCGCTGATCAGTAGGTTCTGACGCAAAACCGACCGGTGTGAGCAAGGTCGGGCGGGAAGAAGAGCTGAGGAGACGCTGGATTAGCTGCGCGTCGAAGAGTCGTGTAGCGTCTTCAGTGAGGGGAGGGGGCCGAGTCGACGGTCGTTGGACGGAGGCGCCGGAGGCCGGTGATGAGCAGCAGCACGATCGTTCCGGCAACGATTCCAACGACGGCGTTGAACATCATTTCGGTGAAGCTACCAAGCACGACGCCGCCGGTTTCGAACTCCGCGACCGGGTGGACGACTTCCTCGGCCAAGTGATGAAGCGGTGGGGCGCCATGGACGAGGATCCCGCCCCCGACGAGGAACATCGCTGCGGTCCCGGCGATCGAGAGAAACTTCATCAAGTACGGAGCAGTCGCCAGGATCGCATAGCCCGTGCGTTGCTTGAGCGTGCGGCTGGAGTTCTCCGCGGCCGATCCGATTAACCGTGCACCAAGGTCGTCGAGTTTGACGATGGCCGCGACGAGACCATACACGCCGATGGTCATGAGGAGCGAAATCGACACGAGGACCAGCAACTGCGTGACAAAGGGCGAATCGGTGACGGTCCCAAGGGTGATGACGATAATTTCGGCTGAGAGAATAAAGTCGGTGCGGATGGCTCCCTTGATTTTCTGTTTCTCGAGTTGGACCATATCGACTTCAGGTTCCACCAGTGCCGAATGGAGTTCCTCCTCATGGGCGGTGGCTTCGGCCGGATGGAGGAATTTGTGGGCGAGCTTCTCGCAACCCTCGTAGCAGAGATACAGGCCGCCAATCATCAGCAGGCCGACGATCACCCAGCCCGGCGTGAAAGCGGCCAAGGCGAGTGCCACCGGAACCAGGATCGCCTTGTTGACTGCCGAGCCTTTGGCCACCGCCCACACGACCGGCAGCTCGCGGCTGGCGTCGACACCGGTCACCTGCTGGGCATTCAGAGCCAGGTCGTCGCCCAAAACACCCGCCGTTTTCTTGGCAGCGACTTTGGTGAGAACCGCGATGTCGTCGAGGATCGTGGTGATGTCGTCGAGCAACATCAGTAAGCCGCCAGCCATGCCTTTCCTTTCCAGCATTCTCTTTGAGTGAAGCCATTCGCCGGCAGTGTATCAGCCAAAGCTCGTGGCGTGCTACGCTTCGAGCCAACGCGAACGATTCCAAAGCGGCGCCGTTGGACTGGAAATAAATTCAAACTTTTCGCCCCCTCCTCTCGCTGGACAGTGCCCCTTTCACACGCGGAATTGCCATAACGCACAGCCGTGCCCAGCAGTTGGCTCCATCATCGTTCAACGGCAAGCGGAACCAGTTCAACGTGGCGCTGTCCAGCCAGCGACTCGGCCGGCAAGGACAGCTCGTCAAATGGCAGTCCCAACTCCGCCTGCAGGGCACCATCGCGGACGCGTCGCAGGTAGTGCGGCTGTCGATTGGGGAAATGGATATCGGCCGTAGGTATGGCTGCGGCGCGGAAAGAACGTCTCCAGTTCGTCCCTGAGCCAAGCCTCGACGGCCTTGGGGAACGCTTGCGTGGCCTGAGTTCGGACGGCGTCGGGCGAGATCATTGCTTCCTTTCCTCGGGATCGGCGGATGTCCAGCGGTGCTTCGCAACCGGGGCTGCGCTCGATTATGGCTATTGGGGTTCGGGAGTGGCTCGCTAGAATGTTCCGATGAACGAAGCCGAACCCGACGACCTGCTCCAAGTGACGCTTGCCAGCATTGGCGATGCGGTGATCGCGACCGATCCTGAAGGACGCGTTACCTTCCTGAATGCCGTTGCCGAAAATCTGACGGGCTGGCCGACTGAGGAGGCTCAAGGTCGTCCCCTCCATACGGTCTTCCGCATCTTCAACGAGCACACTCGGGAGCCGGTGGAGAACCCGGTCGAGAAGGTGCTTCGCTTGGGCCGGACGGTGGGGCTCGCCAACCATACCATCTTGGTCGCCCGGGACGGGACCGAGGTTCCGATCGACGACAGCGCCGCTCCGATCCGTGGCGGCGATGGGCGGCTGCGGGGGGTGGTCCTGGTCTTTCGTGACATCACCGAGCGGAAGCAGGCCGAGGACGCCGCTGCCGAGCGTCACCGGATCACGGCCTTGCGAGCCGATCTCGCCACCGCCCTGGCTCAACCCCGGTCTTTGCAGGCGGGGCTGCAGGCCTGCTGCAAGACGTTTGGGCGGCACCTCGAGCCGGCGGTCGCTGGCATTTGGGTTCGGGATGAAGCCGAAGGCCTGCTGGAACTGTGGGCGAGCGGCGGGGCGGCGGACCACCTTGCCGATCTCCAGGCCCCGCTCCGGTTCGGTGAGGGCAGGATTGGACGGATCGCTGCCGCAGGGGAGCCGGAACTGATCAATGAGCCATCGCACGAGTCGGGCGAGTCGGGCGAGTCGGGCGAGTCGCTAGGCCAGTGGGGCGCGGCGGTCGGCTTTGCGGGAATTCCGCTCGTGGTGGACGGGCGGGTCTTCGGGGTCCTGGCGATCTTCTCTGGCGAACCGCTCGGCGAGCGACTGCTCGAGGACTTGATCCCGCTTGCCGAGCAGGTCGCCCAGCACATCGAACGGAAGCGAGCCGAGGAGCGGCTGCGCGAGAGCGAACTTCGCTACCGGCTGATTGGGCAGGTGGCGAACGACGCGATCTGGGATTGGGATTTGGTGACCAATCGCGTGGTTTGGAACGAAGGGGTGCAGGCCCGTTTTGGGTATCGCCCCGAGCAGATTGGCAGCGACGCGTCGTGGTGGGTGGACCACATTCATGAGGCGGACCGGGAGCGGGTCGTCCACAGCATCCATGGCGTCATTGACGACGGTGAGTTCTGGGAGGACGAGTACCGGTTTTGTCGGGCTGACGGAAGCTATGCGATGGTCTTCGATCGAGGCCGGGTCGTGCGTGACGAGAGTGGCAAGCCGATTCGCATGGTCGGTTCGATGCTCGACCTGACCGAACGGCTGCAAGCCGAGGAGCGTCTTCGGGAGCGGGAGGAGCGGCTTCGCATGGCGATCGAGTCCGCCTCGATCGGGACCTGGGACTTCGATCCGGCGACCGGCTCACTCAAGTGGTCCGATCGCTGCAAGGCCATGTTTGGGTTGCCGCCCCAGGCAGAAGTCACCTACGAAGTGTTCTCCGAGCGGCTGCACCCGGAAGACCGGGAGCGGGTCCATCGAGGCGTCGAGGAAGCGCTTTCTCCCGAGGGGGACGGACGGTATGAGCTCGACTATCGCTCCCTCTGGCCCGACGGAACCGTGCGGTGGATTGTCGCCAAAGGGCAGGGGCTCTTTGAGTCCGACGGACAGGAGCGGCGGGCGGTGCGGTTTATCGGGACGGTGCTCGATGTGACCGAGCGGAAGCGGGGGGAAGAGTCGCTACGGTTCCAGCTCGACCTGACGAGGAGCATTACCGACAACGCTACGACCGCCATCTTCATGATGGATGACCGCAGCCGCTGCACATTCATGAATCCGGCGGCCGAGGCGATGACGGGTTTCACTTTCGCCGAAGTCGGCGGCGGCGTGCTGCACGACTTCATCCACCATCATCGCCCGGACGGGACGCCGTACCCGATGTCGGAGTGCCCCATCGATCGGGCGCTGCCGGAACATTTTGAGGTCCGCAGCCACGAGGATGTCTTCTTCCGCAAGAACGGCGAGGCCTTTCCGGTGATGTGCAACGCGCGTGTCATTTATAAGAAAGGCACCGCGATCGGGACGGTCATCGAGGTACGGGAGACGACGGCCGAGAGGAAAGCGGCCGAAGCGGCGCTGAAACGCTCCGAACAGCTTCGGCGGCTGGCCGATGTGGCGACGCGAATCGGACTGGCGCACGACGTCGCATCGGTGATGGGAATTGTCACCGAGGAGATTCGGCACATCGTCGAGTCCCACCAGTCGGTCGCCAGCATGACGGTCGATCAGGATTGGGCCCAGGCAATCACCGCCGTTTCGATGTCGGAAAAATACGACCGGTGGAAACACTATGACAAACCGCCCGACGGTTCGGGGATCTACTCGCTGGTTTGTCGCATGAACGGACCGATGCGACTGACGCAGGCGGAGTTGGAGGCCCATCCGGCGTGGAAACGCTTTTGCGGGGACGAGGATCATCCTCCGATGCGGGGGTGGCTTGCCGCGCCGCTCGTGGGCCGGGACGGACGGAACATCGGACTGCTGCAGGTCTCCGATAAACTGGAGGGAGAGTTTACCGAGGACGACGAAGCCGTGCTCGTGCAACTGGCGCAGATGGCTTCGGTCGCCGTCGAGAACGCGCGTCTGGTCGAGAGCCTGCGGCACGCCGACCGCCGCAAGGACGAGTTCCTCGCCACCCTGGCCCATGAGCTGCGGAATCCGTTGGCCCCGATCCGCATGGGACTGGAGGTCATGAAACTCAGTGGCGATGTCGCCGGAGCGACCGAGGAAGTCCGCGGCATGATGGAGCGGCAAACCGAGCAGTTGATCACGCTCGTCGATGACCTGTTGGACGTGTCTCGGATTACGCAGGGAAAGCTCGAACTGCGGAAGTGTCGGGTGAGCATCGCGGACGTCGTCCAAAACGCGGTTGAAGCGTCGCGGCCGCAGGTCGACGGAGCGGGACACGAGCTGACGGTCAAAGTTCCCGACGACCCCATCCATCTGGAAGCCGACCCGAACCGATTGACGCAGGTGATCTCGAACCTGCTCAACAATGCCGCCAAGTACACACCCGAAGGAGGGCAGATCGGGGTCTCGGTGAAGCGGCAAGGGAGCGACGTCGTGGTGCTCGTCCGCGACAACGGGATTGGGATCCCCGCCGAGATGCAGCAACGGGTCTTCGAGATGTTCGCCCAGATCGATCGTCCCATGGAAAAGGGCTACGTGGGGCTGGGGATTGGGCTGACGCTGGTCAAACGCCTCGTGGAGATGCACGGCGGCGTGGTCGAGGCTCGCAGCGAGGGGACGGACAAAGGGAGCGAGTTCTCGGTACGTCTGCCGGTCCTCATGCGGTCGCCGGCCGAGGAGCGGAGACCTGAGTCGCCGCAGCCTGAGGCGGTGAAGGTCTCACGCCGGGTGCTCGTGGTCGACGACAACAAGGCGGCTGCCGACATGCTGGCCCTGGTGGTGAAAATGCTCGGCAACGAGGTCCGCACAGCGAGCGACGGACAACAGGCGGTCGCGATCGCCGCCGAATACCTCCCGGAGGTGGTGCTCATGGACCTCGGGATGCCGAAGATGAATGGCTACGAAGCGGCGCGGCACATCCGTCAACAGGACTGGGGAGCCACGATGCTGCTGGTGGCGCTGACCGGATGGGGACAGGAGGAAGACCGGCAGCGGACGAAAGCGGCGGGGTTCGACCACCACTTGGTCAAACCCGCTGAGCCTGCGGACCTGCAGCAGCTGTTCGCCCGGATCGCCCCAAACTCGGCCTGACGGCGGCCGGGCGAATGAGGCTGTTTTGCAACAAAAAATGCAGTGCGGGGGGGACCGCCGCACTGCAACTTGAATCGATCCGTTGTCGCTGGACCGCCTGCTCTCGCCTCACACCGGCTGCTTAGAAATCCCGCAGAACCTCTCCGCCGGCGCGGGTTCCGAGGCCACGCCAGGTGGCCAGGTCGATGCTATCGGGAACGAATCGAACCGAGCCATCGCCGAGCGCGATGTTGGCACCGCCGGGATGCTGGCTGCGGGCAGCAAACCAGCCGAAACCGTTCCGCATGACATCGGGAAACGCGAAGTTCGGCGACGCATAGGTGTTGAACGTCGTCGTGTGCTCGCGTCCCCAGATCCATGCTCCGCCTCGGAAGCCGTGCCACTGGCCGGTTGCCATGGCCGCGACGGCCAAATCGGGGTTTTGCCCTGGCGCACCTGTGAAGCCCATGCCTGGAGGGCCCATGCCGCCTCCCGGATATTTTGCCATCACCCGCTCGGCGACTTCCGGTGTCGGGCCGGAGCTGTCCTGGCCGGTTCCTATTAGAGTCTCCGACAGCACGACCGTGTTCGATGATCCGTCGGTCATGTCGCGGAAACCAGTCGCCGACCCCCACCAGAACATTCCATCGGTGCGGGCGCGTGTGTCGTAGTTGTGGTCGACACCGGAGCCGCTGCAGATCACATAGTTGGTCCCGGCAAAGACACCTGAATTGTAGCTGGTGAATGTTGCCGGATACCCATCGCTCGGACAGAGCATCAGGGCAAGCTCTTGCTGAGCGACCATCTCATGAACTGGATTGAGCGTTTGGCTTCCACCGCTTCCAAGCATCAAGGGTTGCTGGAAATCGATCAGGTCCTGCAAGTTCTTCTGCTCGATGAACGGCAAGAGTCGAGCCTGGACCGAAAATCCATAGTTGCTGGAGTCGGGAAGCCCCGGGAAAACTCGAAAGGTGCTCTCGTAATTGTGCAGCGCCAGTGCAAACTGCTTGAGATTGTTCGTGCACTCCATCCGTCTGGCGGCTTCGCGAGCCGCTTGAACCGCTGGCAGAAGCAGTCCCACGAGGACGCCGATGATCGCGATTACGACCAGCAGTTCGACGAGCGTGAAGGCTTTGGGTTTTTGTTTGCGCATATTTTCACCTCAGTATGTCTGTAAGGATTGCGGGTATGCGATCGAGCTCGCTTACTCGCAGCACGAACAGAGTTGAGGAACGAAAATCGCTAAGGTTGCCGAGTAGGCAGTGGCGTCGTACCCGTCGCCTTTCTGGTCATGGGCACGGTGATGCACCACGACCAAGTAGTAATTGCCCTCGCGAGGAGTGAAGGAGGCGAGGCCCTGCTCGTCCGCCATCCGCTCGTATTCCTTATCGAAGCCCTCGGCCAAGGCCTGGCCACGAGGGATGAAGCTCACTCGAGCATCTTCCAGGGGTTGGCCTTCGTACAGGACTTGAACGCGGATCGGCTGGCCGGGGCCCACGTTTCGGACAGGGTGGGACTGCAGGACGAGTTCCAGGGGGTGGCCGAGTGGCGCGTCGAAATCGGCACCCGACGAGCTGACTTGATCGAGGCTGTCGCTCGCGAGGAAATAGGTCTTGCTGCTTTTGATCGCTCGGGTGGTTCGGTGCAGCGTGTCGAGGGTGTGGACCACGCAGTGGAGGCCGGGAGCACCGGTCACGAAGCGGGCGGACCAAAACCCTTCCTTCGGCGCGTAGCCGGTGTCGATCAAATCGGGCTTCAAGTCGTAAGACTCTCCGGAGGGAGTCAGCACCGAGAGCGTGCAGGGATCAAGAGAGATCTTGCTGGCCAGCTTGAAGTCACGGTGTTCGTTGCCGTGGTTGCCTAGCATCAGATCGACGTGGACGAGGTCACCGACTCGCGTCAGATTGGTATTGGTTTGCACCCACGTGTCATGAGCGTGGGCAACTGAAGCCGAGACCAGCAAAAGAAACAGAAAGCTGAAGCGTCGCATGATTGAGAAAATCCTTGTGCGGATGATGTTCTGGTAGTAACTCCCCCGACCTGCGCCGACGGCGCTAGCCGCGGGTGAGCCGACGGCGCTAGCCGCGGGTGAGCCGACGGCGCTAGCCGCGGGTTCTGCGGTGGACAGCCGAGAGTCGCGAGGCTCGAGGCTAGCGCCTGCGGCCCGAGAGGCCCGAGGCTAGCGCCTGCGGCTCAGGAGGCCCGAGGCTAGCGCCTGCGGCCCGAGAGGCCCGAGGCTAGCGCCTGCGGCCCGAGAGGCCCGAGGCTAGCGCCTGCGGCCCGAGAGGCCCGAGGCTAGCGCCTGCGGCTCAGGAGGTTGACGTCACCGGTTTTTCTGCCAGAGCTTTGGTTTAACCGGGCGGCACAAGAGGCTGTTGGCGTTCAGCGGTTGCAGCTGGGAGCCAACAGCAGGTCAGCGGTTCGCTTTCGAGCTGGACGAGCAGCCGAGCGGCAGGGGGAGGCACATCCACCGGATCGCTCATGCTGAGCCACTTCACGCCGAGTCCACGACATTCCATCGCTTGAAGCAATGAAACGTAATGCGGTTCGGCTTCCGCTGGAGAATCCTCGCAGGTGCGGTCCGCGCCGGAATGGCTGCAGCAGCTGCGCGGTGGGCTGGATTGCGGTGGGCTGGATTGCGGTGGGCTGGATTGCGGTGGGCTCGCACCACGCTTGGCGAGCGCGCTGGCTGGTGGCGTGACTCCCTGAGCTTCAGCCCAAGCAAGCTTCTCTTCGTGCGAGAAGCAGCAGCACGACTGCCAACACTGGTCGGCCGAGCCACAGCCGCAGGCATGAGCCTCGCAGGGAAACCGTTCCCCCTTGGCCACGATGCGGTTGACCGGCAGGGGGAAATGGAATGTCGCCACCACGTAACACGACAGCATGACGGCCGCCAGGAGCCGCCGGCTAATCGAGTGAGCGCGGAATTGCTTGCAGCGGAGCATTCTTCGGCGGTGATACACGGCGGGAGCGCGAGACGATGCGATCGATAGTAATGCCTCTGACGCGTAAAAACAATCTGCGGCGATGGACCGCACATCCGCTGGAACGTCCTAGCCGCTGCGGCCTGAGAGGTAGGATGTCACGAGGGGGTTGGCGGATGACCGAAAAAGCGACTCCGTTTCCCCATACTCGATGATTTCACCGACGCCCTCGCAGATCCAGAAGACGGCCATGTGATCGGCGAGGCGGCGGGCTTGAGCTAAGTTGTGCGTGACGATGATGATCGTGTATTGGCCTCGCATCGAACGGATCAGTTGCTCGACGCGATCCGCGGCGATGGGATCGAGGGCGCTGCATGGTTCGTCCATCAGCAGCACCTGAGGCTTGAGCGCGAGGGCGCGGGCGATGCAGAGCCGTTGCTGCTGGCCGCCGGAAAGCTCGAGCGCTGAATGGTCCAGTCGGTCATGGACTTCGTCCCACAAACCGACATCACGGAGCACGGACTCGATGATTCGCTGTCGATCGCTGCGGCTGTGCCGGCCATGTTCGCGAACCGCCAACTCAATGTTGCGGCGGATCGACATCGCGAACGGGTTGGGTTTCTGAAAGATCATTCCAACATTGCGGCGCAGTTCGACTGGGGATGCAAAAGCTTCCTCAATTCCTTGCCCATCGAAGGTGATTTGCCCGCTGACGCGTGCGCCGGGAAGCAAGTCGGTCATTCGGTTCAGGGCGCACAGGAAACTGCTCTTTCCACAACCCGAGGGACCGACGAGAGCGAGCACCTTTCCCGGCTCGGCAACAAGTGATGCATTCCGCAGCACAGTGCGGCCGTGGTAGGAGATTGACAGCTTTTGCGTGGAGATCATCCCTTGCCTCCCACCGACCGTCCCTGCAAGCCAGCGGCGTGCAGCAGTAACGTGGTCGTCGCATTGATGGCGAGCAACAGTGCGACGAGGACGCAGGCCGTTGCATAGGCCCGTGATCCACCGCCTGGTACGTTCATGGCCATGTCATAGATGTGCACACTCAGGGAACGTCCGGAGTCGAGTAGCGACTCGGGGCGCCGGGCGACGTACCCGGCGGTAAAAATCAGGGCAGCCGTTTCTGCCAGGGCCCGCCCGATGCTGAGCACCACACCCGCCATCAAAGCTGGTGCCGCGGCGGGCAAAACGACGCGAAACAGCGTGGCGGATCGCCCCAGGCCAAGTGCGGCTGCAGCGTAGCGGTACTCATTGGGCACAGCCACAATGGCTTGTTCGCTCGTCCGAATGAGGATCGGCAACACCATACATGCCAGCGTTAGTCCTCCAGTTAGGATCGAGTAACCAAGGCCGAGCATGATCGCGAAGAAGGCATTGCCAAAGAGTCCGAATACGATTGACGGAACACCGGCCAAGACATCCAGGCAGCGACGCACGTTCCTCGCGAACCTTGAATCTTGGTCCACTCGCTCGGTCAAGGCGATGGCTGTGGCCAGAGAAAGTGGGATGGCCAGCGCCAGGGTGACCATTAGGATCAGCATGGTTGAGAAGAGGACGGGACCTATCCCACCGGCACGACCCGCATCTTCGACTCCCTCGATCAGGAACGAAGGGCTGAGCTGCGATATCCCCCGCACCGCAATGTCGATAAGAATCCAGGCGAGGGTCGCGACCACCAGCCCTGCGGCCATCCAAACCGCGACGGCTGTAAAGAACTCTGGAATCTGGTGCCGTCTGGTTGGCGTCGTTGCGGATGCATGAAATCTACCGCCACTCATCCGACGCTCCTCTCCGATAGGAGATGCCGACTACAATCACGCTGACGACTAGCATCAACATTAATCCGCTGACAAACAGTACGGAGCGATGAAAGGTCGAGGCGTAACCCAGCTCCAAAGCGATGTTGGCGTTGAGCGTTCGGCCTGGTGACAGCAACGAGTTCGGCACTTGAACGACGTTGCCCGCCAGCATGAGCACCGCCATGGTTTCGCCCAAAGCTCGGGTGAGTGCCAGCAGGACGCCGGCCCCGATGCCACGGCGCGCACCAGGAATCACCACTTTCCCCACGATGGACCACCGCTGCATTCCCAGGGCTGCAGCTCCTTGGATCCACGCTCGCGGCAGCGAAGCGATCGCGGCGTCCGAAAGCAAGGCCACGGTCGGCAGGATCATCAGCCCAAGGACGGCCGTTGCGGTGAACAAGTTTTGTCCGCTGCCTCCCAGTCGCGCGACCAGCGGAGCGAGTACGACCAGTCCCCATAATCCAAACACGACCGAAGGGATGCCTGCTAGCAGTTCGATGAGTCGGCGATGCCAGATGGCGAGGGTTCGGGGCGCGTAGAAATGAGCGAAGACGGCTGAGGCGATTCCAAGCGGGGCTGCGATCGCAACGGAGCCCAGGCTCGTCGCCAGCGTCGCTACAATCATCGGAACGAGGCTGAATTGTCCCGAGAGGGGGTGCCAACCGGGATCGGTGAAAAAACGAGCGAGCCCCAATTCTTGCAAGGCCGGAGCCGATTCCCGTACAAGGAATCCGAGGATGAGGAGAACGATCGCGGCCGAGAGGATCGCCAGGGTGCGAGAGATGATTCGAAGCGACAGGTCACTCCGCGACATCAGGTCCCCTTGCCGCTGGAACAAAATAATTCGCCTTCACCAAATCTTCGACGTCGGGCGACTGGCAAAAGCGGATAAACTCGATCGCGAGCCGTGGTGGTGAGCCTGTCGTCACAAGATTCAGTGGTCGGCTCATCGGGAACTCGCCACTCGCGACGCGGGCGGTGCTTGCCTCCACCCCACCGAGCGGCAGCAAGCGGATGGGCACGCCCGCTTCGATATTCGCCTCGGCCGTTCCGATCGAGACGTATCCAATCGATCCCTCGGAACCGGCGACGGTCTTCACTCCATGTTCGTTGTCGCCCACGATGACATCCGCTTTGACCACGGGATTCTCAATACCCAGGTGATTTAAAAAGATCTCCAACGTTGCCCGGCCTTCGGCCTTGTGCACGACCGTGATTTCCTGGTCCTCGCCCCCAAGTTCGCTCCAGTTGCGGATCTGGTCGGTATAGATTGTGATAAGTTGCGATTCACTGAGCTGCTTGATTGGATTGGCTTGATGGACGATCACGCCCACGCCGTCGGCTGCGATGGGGTGAGCCGTAAGGTCGGCTTCATCGGGTTTCAAAGAACGGCTGGCCATCCCAATCTCAGCCACGCCCGTGCGGGTATCAGCGATCCCTTTGCCGGACCCGCCGGTCTGGACATCGATGCGGACTCCTGGGTGCCGCTGCTCGAATCGCTTCGCAATCTCCGTCACTAGCGGCGCCACGGTGCTCGAGCCGGTGAGCGTCAGTTTGCCGCTGAGCGTTTCTTCGTCCGCGGCAACGATGGGCTCGGCCGAATTTCGTGCGCAGCCTGGGACTGCAAGGGCGAGGATCGGGGCGATGAGCCAAGCGTGGATCGACTTCATTGGGAACTCGACGCAGCTTTCCTGAGAGCATTGCGGGTGGGTTCAGGAGAAGGAGAGGGTGCAACAGCCGAGGTCGATCGCTCGCCCTTTGCAGCGGACGAGAAGTGCCGGAGCAAGCGCATAGGAGGCGTACCGGCCTTCACGCTTTCGCGTCACCAGCCGGGCGTCTCGGAGTGCTTTGAGGTGGTGCGAGAGCAGCGTCGATTCGACCCCGAGCGACTCGTTGATCGCCGAGACGGTCTTTGGTCCCTCGAGCAGCTGCTCGACCACGGCCAACCGCGTCTCGTCGGCCAGCACCTTCAGGACGCTCGCACAGGAAACGTCCTCGCCGGACTCTTGGCCGAGAATGCTGAAGGAGGGTCTCATCGTTTCTCGCCCACATGAAGACGGTGTCAATTGAGCAGTTATTCAATCATTGGCCAGTCCGCAAGTCAAGCGCGCGGCCGGGGGGGACCGCTAGCGGGCTCCCCTCGAGACGGTCCCGCCGGAGCTACCGAGCTGCGAGCCCCGGGCTTAGACGAAGAAGGAAAGCGCGAGGATGAGAACCAGCAGCATCGGATAGGCGACGCGTGAACCGCGTTCGATTCGCTCCGCCAGCGGTTTCTTCCCATACCGCACCAGGAGCATATTGACTGCGGTCTGCATTAACCCAGCAAAGACCATCAGCGTGGAGAGCAGGATGAAACGGTCCATGCGCGTGATGTAGGAGACGCGCGGCAAGAGCACGGTGGTTGCAAAGAGATACGCGACGAGGGTCAGAAACGCGGTTGTCGATATACCGATGTTCGTATCGGCCTTTTCGGGATCGATCAGTCGCGGCAGCCAGGAGATGACCACGATCATGCAAAGGGGGATGATGACCTTCAGCACATAGTAGGTGGGTTGCCGACGGACCTGAAGCGTTACCTCGTAGCCGGCAACGCCGGGGGGTTCCGCAGCGGGGAAATAGGGTGCCGGGGCGGCCTGCCACGACTCGACCGTGAAATCGGGCAGCGAGAACCGGCTGGCAATGTTTGACGTTCTTCCTGCTTCGGTCACCAAAGTAAGAATTTTGACGTCCTTCTCGAGCAAACCTGCGGCGACGAGCTGGATCGACAGCTGCTGGTGGTCGAACGGAAAGTCCCGGAGATCGAGTGGTTGCGAGAAGCGGCCCCAAATCTTCTGGCGGTAGATCACCGTTCCGTCCGGCCGGATCTCGACCGATTCCGGATAGGACTGCCAGGCCATCTGCTGACCGATGATCGCCAAGCGTGGATTCCAGACTTCGGTTAGCCCGCGGTGCAGCGGCCCCGGCCCGGGGTGGCTCAGGACCGGATTCTTCCACCGGGCTTCGAAGTAGACGCTGGCTGCGAAGCTCTGGTCCGCCGAGTCGATCTCATCGATGTCGAGGACGTAGAGGGCGATGTGTACCTCGGTCGGTTCACCCCAAATCGTCGGCCGAACGAGTTCGGGCGGAGCCTCGCCCTGCGGCACCGTCGGCTCGATCTCCCCAGTCGCATCGGCATTGATCGGATGCGTTACGGGCCCGGTTGGAGGTTCGTCGACATGTAAAGAGGAGGATGTCGAAGGCCCGCTGTTTGAAGGACCGCTGTTCGAAGGAAGCCCCATGGAGAGCAACGCGGCGAAAGCGTAGGTCAGCAAACACCGCGACCGCGTTGATTTCGCAGACCGCACAGCCAGCAAGGAGTTCATGGCAAGCTCCCGGTTAATCCGCCTTCAGGGGGCGGCTCCTTTGGTCGCGTGCATCAACCCTTCGCCGAGCGACGCGGAAGCTCACCAGCGATGCCGCTTCGCTCGAGGGTCTCAATTTGCTCGAGGTGTTTTTGATATTCCTCGGAGCCGAAGGGAGCGTAGTTGAGATTCTTGTACTGGCTTGTCAGCGTCGTGAAAAAGCTTCTCGCTTCATCCTTGTCTGCAAAACGATAAGGTCGCTCGAGCAAGCGTCTAAGGAGCAAAAATGATTCCTTTTGGCGTTCAATCGAGACGGATACATCGACCGGATCAAAGGCGTCCTGTTGGAGATAGACCATGTCGAGGAAGGTCGCCTTTTGCCAGGTGACGAAATCATCTAAGGAAACGCCTTCTTCACCGGTGACCTGCATCATTTGGTAGATCGCGCTGCCCGACTGGAGCAGTTGCGACATGCGGTGGACCGTCTCGGTCCAGTGCGGATCGAGCCGCTCGTCGAGGCGTGGTCCGAGTTGCTGCAGGTAGCGGGACCAGGAGATCAGCGGGTCGATGGCCGGATAAAAACGTTTGTAGGCGCGGTCGTAAGACAGACCCAGAAAGCACTTCACCGCGCTCAGTGTGGCTTGCGTCACCGGTTCCTCGAAGTTGCCCCCGGCCGGAGAGACGGTGCCGACCATCGTCAGGCTGCCGACCGATCCATCGCCAGTGCGAATCAGCCCGGCGCGTTCATAGACTCCCTTGATGGCCGAGTCGAGGTACGCCGGGTAAGCCTCTTCGCCGGGAATCTCTTCGAGTCGGCCGGAGGTTTCGCGCATCGCCTGTGCCCACCGCGAGGTCGAGTCGGCGATTAGGAGGACGTCGAGCCCCATTTGCCGGTAGTATTCGCCGAGGGTGATTCCGGTGAAGATCGACGCCTCCCGGGCGGCTACCGGCATCGACGAGGTGTTGCAGATGATGATCGTGCGGTCGATCAGTTTGCTTCCGGTCCGCGGATCGTCCATGTGGGAAAACTCGGTGATCGTCTCGAGGACTTCTCCCGCTCGTTCGCCGCACGCCACGACGATGACCACGTCGACCGCGGAGTAGCGTGCGATCAGCCCTTGCAAGACGGTTTTGCCGGCACCGAACGGGCCGGGGATGCATGCCGTGCCTCCGCGAGCGATGGGGAAGAAGGTGTCGATCAGCCTCAGCGTCGTTACCAGCGGTTCGTCGGGGAACTGCCGCTCGGCGAGCCTGCGTCGCAGGAGGGCTGCGGGAAGCGGCCGTCGCACCGGCCAGGTTTGGGAGAGCGTCAGGCGATGCTCGATGCCGTTGCTATCGCGAGCCACCGCGACGGTGTCGCGAACGGTGAACTCTCCGCCTTCGATCCAGGTCACTTCGAGTTCGCGGGGCAGTCCGAACGGCACCATGATTTTGTGGCGGATGCGACGTTCCTGGACCGCTCCCAGGACGTCTCCGGCATTCAGCTTGTCTCCGACTTTGCACGCCGCCTGGAAAGTCCACCGCGGCTCGGTGTCGAGTGCCGGAACGCTGCGGCCGCGCTGCAGGAAAAAGCCGTCCTGCTCGGCTAACTTGTAGAGCGGGTTTTGCAAGCCATCGAAGACGGTTCCCAGCAGGCCTGGCCCCAGCGAAACCGACAACATCTGGTGGGTCAAATCGACAGCGTCACCGACTCGCACGCCCTCGGTGTCTTCGAACACTTGCAGGTCCGCTTCCTGCCCGAACACCCGGAGGATTTCGGCTTTCAGGCGGCGGTCGCCGACGTGGATGTAGGCCACTTCGTTTTTGACGATCGGGCCACCGTTCGCGGCGATCGAAACAATGTTTCCACTGACCCCGATCACGCTCGCATCAGTTGTCAAAGTGGACATGATCTTCCAGCAGTGTTTCGAGGAGGGATTCAAATCGTTCCCGTCCGGCGATCGCGTTTTGACTGGTCCAGCGATGGACGATCGCCCAGCGGGCCACGTACAGCAGCACGGCTTCGAAGCTAAAGTGACGGTGGCTCGCCTCGCGGCTCCACCGCGTCCAGCTGATCGCCAGGATCAATTTTTCCAACTCGCGGGCCGCGCCCACGGCCAACAGTCGATCGGCTTCGGCAATCCACGGAAAACGTGTCTCGAGGCCGAACAGAGGCTGGTTCCAGCGTCGCCGGATCGGTTCGGCGAGTCGCCCCACGCCGGGCGGAGCTCCGCCCCCTTGCCGCCGCCGGCGGAGTGCGCTCAGGATCGTACGGCGGTCCATGTGGTCGTCGATGAATTCCCGCAGCAGCGGGTGACGGATTGTGTCTATCAGTGCTTGGTAATTGGTGATCACATCCTGGTCGGACTGCTCCAAGGGTTGGCGGTCCCAGGCCAGAAAGTCCAGTAACCGGTTGAGGACCATTGCATCGTCGGGACTCAGCATCTGGAGTCGCTGTTCGAGTCGAGACCGGGTGATAGGGCACCGCTCGACGTCGAACCGCGGTGGCAGCGCCGGGAGGCTGCTGAGAAGGGTGTAGTAGGCGGGGCGGGCCAACATTGCGACGACCTCACACCTGTGGACGTTCCATGAGTGCGCGAAAGCGGGGTGCCAGGTATTCGATCAGCAGATTGGAGACGGCTT
Source organism: Candidatus Laterigemmans baculatus (assembly GCF_010367455.1). GTDB lineage: Bacteria > Planctomycetota > Planctomycetia > Pirellulales > Pirellulaceae > Laterigemmans > Laterigemmans baculatus. Next base: position 75,101 of record NZ_WRPR01000016.1, read on the forward strand.
CGTCGGTGAGATCGATTTCTACATCCTCGCCTTGAAGTTGGACGCGGATGCCGGGTTGCTGGTCGTCGGCGGGAATAAAGGTCAGCCCTTCGCGGAGCACTTCGGAGGCGAGTTCAAGAACGAAGCGGCTGAGGGAATTTTCGGAAAGATCTTGCGGGTTCTGCTTCAGCTCTTCGTAGGTCATCAGATTGGCGGGCAACAGGACTGTCATCGGACTCTCGTCCTGCGGGACTGAGCGATGAGCAATTTCTAAGATCAACCGCTGGAGGAAGGAGCGGTCTTGCATGGTGTGCGAGACGAGACGCCGCACCTTGCTGACGAAATCCGCCCGCAGAGCCTCCTGGAGTGCCAGCACGGCGTCGCGCGCTGCCAGCCGTAACGCCTCCTCGGTCTGGCTTCGCAGCCGATCCGCTTCGACGCGAGCCGTCGAACGAATTTGCTCGGCTTCCCGCTTGGCCTCGTCGAGGATCCGGACGGCTTCCTCCCGTGCGGCGGCCACCAGCGTCTCCGCTTCGCCGCGTCCCTGAGCGACTCCCTCGCTACGGATGCGGTCGATGAGTTCCTGCACGCCGGAGGTCCGTTCCTTGCCGTCCCGCTGCTCGGCTTCTGCGATAGCCATAGTATTCAAGCCTTTCTTTTAACCCGGAGGGATTCCGCCGCTGACGACCAGGGCGAACACGAAGGCGAACACGGCAAAGCCTTCGACAATGGCTGCCGGGGCCACCGAAAGACCGAAGACTTCGGGTTTGCTTTTGCTCGTGTTGATCGCCGAAGCGCAGCAGGCGCCTTGGTAGATCGCGCAAATCATCAGCGCCAGTCCCGTGAGCATTCCGATCGAGAACAAGCCCGGAGCCGTGGCTTCGGTGACCTCGCGGTTCAGCGCAAACATGACGACGATGCCATAGATGATCTGGGACGATGGCAGCGCGGAGAGTCCGACGTACCGTCCGTAACCTCCTTCGATGTCCAGCATCGCTCCACATGCGGCCTGACCGGCACGCGCGCATCCGATGACGCTGCCGATCGCACTCAAGGCCAACGGACCAAAGATGCCAAGCCAACCCAAGGCGATGATGTAGCTGTCCATTAAGTGACGACCTTTTTATGGTAGGAGCGAAACGGCGTCCCCTCTTCGGTAAGGCTCCAGTTAAAAAATTCGATGCAATTCAGCCGCAGGCCGTGCACCACGCCTCCCACGAGCCCCAGGACCAGATTGATGCCGTGGCCGGCGATCAAGACCACCACCGCGAGCAGAACGCCGAGGCCGCGAAACTCGCGGACATCCGCAGCCAACTGGTTGAACGTGACGGCGAGTTGGGCACTGGCGAGCCCCAGCGCGAAGAGCCTCAGGTAGCTCAACACGTCGCCAAACAACTTGGTGACGCCGGTGAGCGCGGTGACACCGTCGAACAGCCGGCCGGCCCAGGCCCGAGGCTCGGACCAGACGAGCGGCCGATCGCTGCTGAACAGCAAGACCATCAGCAGCCCGATCACGACCACGCCGGTCCCGACCGCGGCGATTTGGGGGGCGGCCGGAATCTCGAGAAGACGGGTGGCGATCAGCAGGGCGCCGAACATGACCGCGATCCAGCCGACCGAACCGAGCGCAACGGCGCGGTGCCGCGCGTGCCAAGCGCGAATCAGGTTCGCCAGCGTGAGATGGGCCACACCGATCAGGATCGAGAGTGCCATCATCTGGCCGCGCTCCTCGAAGTCGAGCACGCGAAAGCGACCGAGCAATGAATCGGGGCGTGGTGCGAGGCCAAAGTAGCTGCCGAGGAGGATCCCAAAGACGATCGTCACCGTCACGATCGCCAGCAGCAGATAGCGAAACTGGGCTCCCCGCGGAGTCGCCCCCAGCCGTCGCCACGCCAGCAGCAGCGCCAGTCCCAGCAGCAGCCCATAGCCGGCATCGGCCAGGATCATGCCAAAGAAGAGGCTGAACGAATAAAACATAACCGGCGTCGGGTCCCACGCACGGTACGCCGGCGTGATATAGAACGTGACCGCCCCTTCGGCACCCGCTACACCGTCTCGGTTTTTCAGCAACGTGGGTGGTTGATCGCTCTCGGCGGGGGCTGTGAAGCAGACGGCCAGGCCGTTCCGCTCGGCCATCGCTTCGATTTCGGACCGGGCATCTCGGGGAGCCCACCCCCGAATCGCGAACACATCGGTTTCGCGAAGAGCCATCTTTTCAGCCCACGACTGTGCGGCTCGATCGTCCGTTTCGTCGAGATTGCGCTGCAGCAAATCGATCCAGCGCGTCAATTTCACCCGCTGCCAGTGGAGTTCTTCGAGCAGTTCGTCGAGTTCATCGCGGCGGGCGAGGAGCTCCGACAGCGGTCGCCGATCGAGTTCGACTCGCTCCCCCGGAAAGCCTTCCGGCGGCTCGGGAGCGACGGCCACCACGTACAGCGAAGTGGGATCTTCGGCCGCGATCGTCAACGGCACCTGGATGCCGGCGAGTTTGGGGGATTCACGCCGCGGCACACCATAGAACCAAAGCCGAGCATTTCCCAGTTCCTCCGCCGGCGGCACGCGGAACTCGCCCCACGGCGTCAGCTGTGCGATCGCTTTGTGCACGGCGTCGCGCTCGTCGCTGAGTGCTTGCTGGCGACGCTGATTCTCGAGCGTCTCGGCGATCACCCTCGCAGCGTCAAATTCGCCCGTCCGCTTTGCCGCGCGCCGCTGCGTCGGGCAAGCCCGCAGGAACTTGAGCGCTTCCCGCGCTTCCGGTGAGACAAGCCCCTCGACCGGTGGATGGACCTCCGAGGGGTTCAGGTTCACCAGATGCATGCAGCCGAGACGCTGCAACGCCTCGAGCACCGCTTCGCACTGCGGGGCGGCACCATACAGCGTTACTTTATCAAGTGCCACGATCGACATGATGTTCTACGTCTTCATGTTCTACGTCTTCGACTTGGCGATCTTCGACCGCACGACCGCCGACCGCTCTTGATCGGCTAAGAAAATCTGAATCCGTTGGATGCTTTTCTGGGCCTGAGGGATGAGCACTTTTTCGAACAGGTTGACGCGCTGCGTCACGCGGCGGCTGGCAGCATCCAGGAGTTGCACGCGCCGTTGCTCCACCGCTTGCCGAATTCGCAGTCCGGCCATTTGCCGCAGGCCCTCGATCAAGGGGTCGACCCAAAACGGAGTCCCCAACGTCGAGTACGGAGCCACCTCAAAATTCACTTCCCGGGCCACCGGGAGCGTGACACCCGCGAGGTTCTCTTGTTCCACGCGGACCGATTTCACTCGCACCAACCGCGACAGTTCTCGGGTCGCGAGGGTGGCGCCTCCCAGGAGCGGATAGACCGCAGCGGCCCGCAACTCCTCCTGCCGCATCTCCTCATTCAACGCCTCCAGCCGCCGCCGCGCTTCCTTGAGGGCCGCGAGCAATTGCTGGCGTTTGAGGTCGAGCGAGGGGAGGTACTTGCGAAACAGTCCCAGCTGATCGCGCTGTTGTTTGAGCGAACTTTTATTGAGCGCGAGTGCCATCAGGCGGCCCCCTGAAGCTTGAGTTCCGCCACCGACTGCGGGGCGCTGCGGGGAAAGTATTTGCTGACCAGCGATTCTTTCATCAGCAGTTCCTGCGGCTCAAAACATTCGGCCAGTGTCCGCCAGCAGAGGTCGAGCGCATCGTTGAGGGGGAGCGAAACATCGATATCCATAAAGCGCGCCTGAAACAGCCCGCCGAACCGCAAGAGTTTTGTGTCGAAGGCCGATAGGTCGAACGCCATGGCTTGTTTTTTTTGCGCTTCCCGCGCCCCCGAGTAGAAGCGGACCATCGTATTCATGATCTGGCCGTGATCCTCGCGGGTGACCTTGCCAATCACCTGCTGCTTCAGCCGCGACAGGGAACCAAAGGGATCGATCGCCCCATCGTGGAGATAAAACTGACCCTCGGTGATGTAGCCCGTGTTGTCAGGAACGGGGTGGGTCACATCGTTTCCAGGCATGGTGGTGACGGTCAGAATCGTCACCGACCCGGCATCGCGGTAATTGCAGGCCCGTTCGTAGCGGACTGCCAACTGACTGTAGAGGTCTCCCATATAACCGCGATTGGACGGCACGCGTTCCATCGAGATTCCGATCTCTTTGAGCGCATCGGCATAGGCCGTCATGTCGGTCATCAGCACTAGGACCCGTTTTCCCTGCTCGACGGCGAACCGCTCGGCGACTTTGAGAGCCATGTCGGGGGCGAGGATCCGTTCGACGATCGGATCCGAGGCTTGATTGACGAACATCACGGTGCGGGGAAAGACGCCTTCGTCTTCGAAGCGAGTGCGGAAGAAGTACAGATCGTCGAAGATCATTCCTAGACCAGCGAAGACAATCACGTCGGCGTCAGCCTGAATACCGACTCGGGCCAGCAATGCGTTATAAGGTTCTCCCGCGATCGAGAAGATCGGAATCTTTTGACTCTCGACCAGGCAATTGAACACATCGATCATCGGGATCTTGGTCTCAATCATTCGTTTGGGCACCGTCCGCGTCGTCGGATTCACCGAGGGGCCGCCGATGTCCAGGTGGGGATCATTGATCAAGTGGGGGCCGCCGTCGATTGCGTCGCCAGCGCCGCTGAAGACGCGGCCGAGGATGTTGGGTGAGTAGGGGACGCGCATCGGGTGCCCCAGGAAACGAACGCGGGCGGCGGTCGAGAGTCCTTTGCCTCCGGTAAAGACTTGCAAGGCAGCCTGGTCGTGCCGAACCTGGACCGTCTGAGCCAACGACTGCTCGCCATCCCAGTTTTCCACCACCGCTAGATCGCCCAGCCCCACCTCCCGCGCCCGCACCGTCAGAATGTCGCCGACGATCGACACGATGTGGGTGTGGCGAGTGAGGAATTGAGCGTAGGAAGAGGGGCGGTTCATGGGATCAGCTGCTGGGGGAAGGAATCCGGTAAAAGGCCGCGTAGAGCACCGGGACGCCGAGCACGGTCAGACCGGCGCCGAGCGCGAGGCCAAACATGATGGCCACCGCCATCGAGACCCAGAACACGTCCTGCAGCAGTGGGATCACGCCGAGTACGGTCGTGCCGGCGGCCAGCCCCACGGGGCGGAGCCGCGACAGCGCCGAATGGACGACCGCGTCGTAGTCACTCTTGCCGCTCGCTTTTTGGGCGTTGATTTCGTCGAGCAGGACGATCGCATTTTTGATCATCATGCCCGAGAGGCTCATCACCCCCAGCAAGGCCACGAATCCGAGCGGCTGGCCGACGACCAGCAGTCCGATCGTGACCCCGATCAAGGCGAACGGCACCACGGCGACGATGATCAGAGGAGGGCGAAAGGCATTGAACAAGCTGACCAGAATCAGCGCCATCAGGAGCACTGCGGGGATCATTCCAGGGATCAAGGACTGCTGTGAATCGCGCGAATCCTCATACTCGCCTCCCCACTCGACGCGGAAGCCGGGCGGCAGCTGGGCGGCGTAGGCCTCGATTTGGGGCAGGATGTCTTCGCGCATCCGCGAGGCGGGGACGCCATCGGGGGTCCGCGCCTGGACGGTGATCGTGCGGCGGCGATTGAACCGATTGATCTGAGCTTCTTCCCATTGGACGTCGAGCGTATCGATGACTTGGGACAGCGGCACGGTTTGCGGTGAGAGGGCCGGGTGCACTTGCAACACATCGATTTGCCCTGGAAATTGCCGCCGCTCGCTGTCGATGTGCCGAGCGAGGATCGGGTAGAGTTTGTCGCCCTCGCGGTATTGGCCGACGGACAAGCCGTCGTAGGCACGCTTCGCCGCGGCGGCGATATCCGAGCGAGTCACGCCCGTCCAGCGGGCCCGTTCCTGGGCATAGTCGGCAACGATCTTTTTGGTTTTCTGTCGCCAGTTGGTGCGGACGATTTCCGCGTAGGGACTCCCTTCCATAATCTCCACGGCACCGTTGGCGACGTTCCGCAGCGTCTCGGTGTCGACCGTGCCCGGGCCGGCCACCCGCAGCTCGACCGACCAGGTATTGCTGGGACCCAGCCCGTAGCGGCGGATCACCGGTTCGGCCTGCGGCACATTCTGCTTCAACCATCGATTCAGCTCCGGCACGAGTCGATTCAGATCGTCGAGCGAGCGGACGTTGACGATGAACTGGCCGTAGGACGGGTTGGCCGCCTCGGGTTCGACCGGGAGATAAAACCGCGGCGGCCCGGCGCCGATGAAGGAGGAAACTGATTCGACTGCCTCGTCGGCTAGCAGGTGGGTTTCGATCCGTTCCATGTCGCGGGAGATCGAGTCGATGTTCGTTCCCTCGGGTGCCCAGTAGTCGACCATCAACTGCAAGCGGGCCGAATCGGGAAAGAACGTCTTGTCGATGAACGGAAAGAGCGACAGCGCGCCTGCCAGGGCCGCGACGAGCGCCACCACGACTGCCCATCGCCAGCGGATCGCCCGCTCCAGGAGGCCGCGAAAGGCTGCGAACAGCTTGCCGCTGTAGATCTCGCCCGAGCCGGCGGTTTTCGGATCCGGGAGCATCCAGATGCACAGCAGCGGTGTGGCGGTGACCGAGAGAATCCAGCTGATGATCAGAGCGATCGCCACGACTTGAAACAAGGAGGCGCAGTACTCTCCGGCACCCTCCTCCGAGGCATAGATCGGATAGAACGCGATCACGGCGATCAAGGTGGCCCCGAGCAACGGCCAGGCGGGCTGGGTCGCCGCTTCGATCGCCGCCTGTCGCCGGCCCATTCCGCGCTGCAGGCGCACCAGGACGCCATCGGCCACGACGATCGCGTTGTCGACCATCATGCCCATTGCGATCACCAGCGCCCCGAGCGACATCCGCTGCAGGTCGATTCCCAAGATCGCCATGCAGAGGAACGTGCCGATGATGGTCAGCAGCAGTCCCGACAAGCCGACGACCGAAGCGGTCCAGAACCCCATGAAGATCCAGAGCACCGCGACGACGATCGCCACCGACTCGATCAGGCTGATCACGAACACGTCGATCGACTCGTCGACCTGATCGGATTGCCAAGAGATCTTGTGCACCTCGATGCCGGTCGGCAATTGCGTCTGGAGATCGGCCAGCGCGGCGTCGAGCCTCTTGCCCAGCGTGACGACGTTCTCGCCCGACTGATTCGAGATCGCCAGACCAATCGTCGGCGTGCTCGCGTCGCCCGTCGCGCGGCTCTTGAAACGCATCCGCGTCGTAGGAGGCTCGACCAATCCCCGGCGGACTTCGGCAACGTCCCCGAGCCGCAGGAGCTCCTCGGCCGCCCCGGCCTCGGGCAAGCTCCGACCGCGGAGCGTCAAGTCGGCGATGTTTTCCGGGGAGGTGAAGTCTCCAGTCTGGTCGATCCGGATCCGCTCCTCGTTGAGATCGAAGCCGCCCGAGTTGACCACGAGATTTTGTTCGGTCAGTGTCCGCTGGATCTCCTCCATCGTCAGGCCGAGCTGTGCCAAGCGGCCTTCGGAGACATCCAAATAGATGCAGCGGGTTGGCACTCCCCACAGTTCGACGCGAGCGACCCCGGGAACCAGACTCAGCTCTTTCTTGATGTCATCGACGCGACTTTCCAGTTCTTCGTAGGAGAAACCGTCGGCGGTGACTGCGAGTAGAAAACCGTAGACGTCGCCGAAGTCGTCTCCCACGACCGGGATCCCGGAGCCCGGCGGCAGGCTGGGGGTCACATCGCTAACCTTCCGCCGCAGCTCGTCCCAGATCTGCGGCAACTGCTCGGCCGGGTACTGGGGCAAGATCTCCACTTTCACCGACGAGAAGCCGGGGCGGGAAACCGATTCGAGCTTTTCCACCTGGGCCATTTCTTGGATTGCGATCTCGATCCGGTCGGTCACCTCGAGTTCGACCTCCTCGGCACTGGCACCGGGATAGGTGGTCGAGACGGTGGCGTTCTTGATCGTGAACTCGGGATCTTCGAGTTGCCCCAACGCGAAAAAGGCTCCGATCCCGCCGAGGACCAGCAGCAGCATGCTGAAGCCGACAATCGTGCTCTTTTCGACGCTCCCGGCTGCAATGCTCATGCTGGGCTTTGCTCCTCAAGTTCAGGGAGCCGCACCGCCTGGCCTGCTTTCAGATAATGAACGCCTGCGGTGACCACCCACTCGCCCGGCTCGACCCCGGAGATTCTCAGCCCATAGGGGGTCGTTTCGAGCACGGCCACCGCCCGCGGCTGGACGATGCGATCGGCCGGGTCCACGATCCACACCTGCTGCTCTTCCCCTTGGTCGAACACCGCTGCTGCGGGAACGACATAGCCCGGGGCGGCGTTGTTCGCACTGGAATTCCCTCGACCGCTGACGGTCCCCGTCATCCCCGGGCGAATGCCGGACTCCGGAGGAGGCGTGAACCGCAACTTGACGGGATAGGTGCGGGTCGTCGGCGATGCTTCGGTCCCGATTTCAGCGATCCGCGCTGGAATCGGATCGTGGGGATAGGTCTGAATCTTGACGAAAGCCTCGGTCACCTGGGGGACCAGGGCGATCAGGTTTTCGGGCACGTCGATGCGGATCTCCAGCTCCGCTCGATTCACCATTCGGACGACGCGCTGCTGGGGCTGGACCACCTCGAAATTTTTGACGTACGTGCCGGAGATCACTCCGTCGAACGGCGCCAGCAGTTTCGTGTCGGACAGTTCATCCTCGGCCCGCTCGACCGCCGCTTGCAGCGACACGATCTGCGACTGCTTGGCTCGGATCTCTTCGGGCCGCGCCCCTTGCTCGCCGATTCGCAACGCTTCCTTGGCGTCGATCACCGCTGCATCGGCCACCCGGGCTTGGGCCGCTGCGAGTTCGGCTTCCGATGCCGAGGCGGCATTGTTCTCCACGAGCTCTTGAAAGCGGCGATTCTCAGCACGGGCATATTCGGCGGACGCTTCGGCACGCTCCACCGCTGCCTTGAGCTGCTCGATCTCCTCCGGCCGAGCCTTCCGCATCGCGTCGAGTTCCGCCTGCGCTTTGAGCAATGCGGCCTGCGCATCCCGCAGCTTGACTTCGAAGTCACGCGTATCGATCTGTGCCAGGAGCTCTCCCTTGCGGACCTCCTGTCCCAACTGGTTCGCCGGAAAGGCGACGAGGGGTCCGCCGACGCGGAACGAGAGATCGACCGCATCGATCGCTTCGGCCGTTCCGGTGAACGTTCGGCTGAGCAGCGTGGGGGTATCGCCAATGCGGATCGCGCGAACCGGGCGGATCACCTCGGCTACCGATTCCTCCTCGCGACACCCCCAACCGATGGTCGCGGCCGCGAAAACCGCCACGAGGCCACCCAGGCAGGAGCGAACATGCTTTGCAGCCATCGGTTGATCCACGTCCGCTTGGGGCGCCTCAGCGCCGGACACGTTTCCCAGGCAAGGGGTGCCATTGCCGCGTTTTTCGCTCGAAGCGATTCTCAGTCCGAATCGCTGCGGTCCAGCCGCAATTTATCCCCCCCTATGCGGAGGGCTGATGATTTCGCCTCTTTTGCCCGGTTCACGCTCCCGGCAGTCGATGCGGCTGACCTACTCGAACTGTCACACAGTGTGCGATTCAGCGCAGGCTGTGCCACCGTGGCCCGCCGCCCGCCCCCATGTCCTTTGTCCCCATTTCAAACGGGACGATCAGAATCACACCGACGGTCGCCAGCGTCAGCCCTTTGCTGAGCCGTTCCGCCGTAGGCCGGATGCGTCTCGCCGACTCCGGTTTGGCCCGACCGATCGCCATGCCAACGCACAGCGGCAACAGCTGGGTGAGGAGCAGGGTCGTGACGATCTTGGCCGGATCGACTCCGGACGCTTCGGCACCCGTCACCAGCCTTAGTAGAGGGCCGAGAGCCAGCGGAGCCACAACTGCGGACGAGCTGGCCAGGAGGGCCATCAGCCCGGTGGCGACAGCGACGTTTCCCTTGGCGATGCCCGTCAGCAAGGGGATGTAAGGCGCGCCGGGACAGAGGGCCAAAATCAAAAAACCGGCCGCCACCATCGGGTTCGGTTCGATGATCAGCAACAGTCCCACGGTGACCGCTGGCACGAACCCATAGTTCGCCGCAGCCGTGCGGAGCAGTAAACGCCAGTCGCGGGCGACGCCGATAAGATCTCGCCATGCGATGCCCAAGCCCGTGGTGATCATCAACTCGACGAGGGTCACGAGGACGAGCGCGTTGATCAGCCGATCGGCGGCCACGATCGGTCACTCCACCGGACACGCAACGGCGTTCCAAATCTCCGCGGCGTATTCGGCGATCGTCCGGTCGCTGGAGAATTTTCCGGAGCAGGCGGTGTTGAGCACCGCTTTGCGTGCCCAGGCCTGGCGATCCTGGTAGAGTTCCCCGAGCCGCTGCTGGGCGTCGGCGTACGAGGCCAAATCGGCCAGGTGCATGTAGTAGTCGCCGCGGTCGAGCAGAACCTGACGAATTGGTGCGAAGATGCCCGGTTCGTCGCGGCTGAAATGATCGCCGAAGATCAGCTCGAGCGCGGCGCGGGTCTCCGGTTCGTGCTCGTAGTGCCAAGCCGGCTGGTACCAGCCCCGGCTGGAGAGCACCTGTTCGGCGGTCAGGCCGAACAGAAAGAAGTTCTCCTCCCCCGCCTCGGCAGCCATTTCGATCGTCGCCCCGTCGCGGGTGCCGATCGTCAGCGCGCCGTTGATCATGAACTTCATGTTGCCCGTCCCGCTGGCCTCGTAGCCGGCCGTCGAGATCTGCTCCGAGACGTCGCTGGCGGGAATCAGCCGCTCGGCCAGCGAGACGTTGTAGTTCGGCAGGAAGACGACTTTGATCCGCCCTCGCGAGACCGGATCGGCATCGATCACCCGGCCGATATTGTTGATCAGCTTGATGACCAGCTTGGCCAAGTGGTAGGCGGGGGCGGCCTTGCCGGCAAAGAAGAACGTCCGCGGCGGGAGGTCCAAACCGGGATCGTTGCGGAGCCGGTTGTAGAGCACGATGATGTGCAGCGCATTGAGCAACTGCCGCTTGTACTCGTGAATCCGTTTGATCTGGCTGTCGAAGATCGTCTCCGGATCGACAGCGACACCCGCGGTCGCCGCGAGCCAACTGCTGAATCGCTCCTTGGCCGCTCGCTTCGTCCGCCCGATTGTTTCGCGAAAAGCCGCGTCTTCGGCCAGGGGGAGGAGCTCGCGCAGCTGGCCGAGGTCGGTCACCCAGCGGTCGCCGATCGCCTCGGTGAGCAGTGCCGACAGATCGGGATTCGCCTGCAGCAGCCACCGCCGCGGCGTGACGCCGTTGGTCTTGTTGTTCATCCGCTCGGGATACATCTCGGCGAAGTCGCCGACGACGCGAGTCCGCAAGAGCTGCGAGTGGATTTTGGCCACGCCATTGGTGCTGTGGGTGCCGACGATCGCCAGGTTGCCCATCCGCACGTGCCGCGTCGGCAATTCGCCGATCAAACTCATCCGCTGCCACCGCGGCTCGTCGGCCGGAAACCGCTGCCGCACGTCCTCCAGGAAGCGGCGGTTGATCTCGTACACAATTTCCAGCGAACGAGGGCAGACGATCTCAAAGAACCGCACTGGCCACTGTTCGAGCGCCTCGGGCAGCAGCGTGTGATTCGTATAGGCCAGCGTCCGAACCGTCAGCTCCCACGCCTCGTCCCAACCCAAGCGGGCTTGGTCGAGCAGGATCCGCATCAACTCGGCGACCGCCATCGCTGGGTGCGTATCGTTGAGCTGAATGGCGACCTTCTCGGGGAGCGCGTGCCAGTCGTTGTTTCGCTGGCGGAAGCGGGCGACAATGTCGCTCAGCGAGCAGCAGACCAAAAAATATTCCTGGATGAATCGCAGGGCTTGCCCGGCCGTGGTCGAATCGTCCGGGTAGAGCACGCGGGTCACCGTTTCGGCCATCATGCGATCGACGATTGCTCCCACGAAGTCGCCCGAACTGAATTCGCCAAAATCGAAGACATCCGGGGTCGATGCTCCCCAGAGTCGCAGCGTGTTGATCGTCCCTCCCTCATAACCGACGACGGGCCGATCGTAGGGCACGCCCAGCAAATGCGTCGTGTGTCCCGGAACCGCCCGCAGCACGCCTTCGTCGAGCCGGAAAGCGCAGCCGACCAGCACCGAGACCGTCTCCGCCGGTTTGGCGACTTCCCAGGGATCGGCTTGGGCGAGCCAGTGGTCGGGGGCTTCGACCTGAAACCCGTTTTCGATCTGCTGGTGAAAGATCCCGTACTCGTACCGCAGCCCGTACCCCGTCGCGGGGATTTGCAGCGTGGCGAGGGAATCGATGAAGCAGGCTGCCAGTCGCCCCAGCCCGCCATTGCCCAGTCCCGCATCGGGTTCCGATTCGACCATCTCGGTCCAGTGATGGTGAGGATCGGCGGCGAGCGTTGCGCGGGTCACTTCTTCGGCGCCGAGGTTGATCACGTTGTTGACCAGCGTCCTGCCGATCAGAAATTCCATCGACAGGTAATACACTTGCTTGGGATTCTCCCGCGCATGCGTCTGCTGGGTCCGCAGCCACCGCTCGGTCAGGAGATCGCGGAGAGCCCGCGCCGCGGCCTCGAACCGTTCGCGTTGGCTGGCGCTCTCGGCGGTGACCGCGTGGTCAAAGATCAGGTGCCGCTCGTACGCGCTCTGCTGCGGCTCGAACCGCAAGTCGAGCGGACCGCATTCATACTGCTTGGGTTCTTCCGCGGTCGTGACGTTGGCCATGGCTCGGGTCTCATGTCTAAAGGCTGCCGACTTGTCCCGTTTGCTGCTCGCGTTCGCTTTTCCAGATCGCGTGGTGCTCGCGGAGCAAGGCGATCGCCTGGTCGGCCGTCGGTACGCAGCGGGGGATTTCGATGTCTTCGGGATTCGCCAGGGGGACGTCTTCGCGGAGCAGGCTCCTTCGCGCCCACTCGACCAATTCGTCCCACATCTTGCCGACCAGGATCAGCGGCGCGTCGTGGATGTGCCGCACCTGCAGCAGCTGCCAGACCATCGTGAGTTCCAGGACCGTACCGATTCCCCCGGGGGCGACGACAAAGGCGTCCGAAGCCAAGACGAAGTGGTGCAGCCGCGTGAAGAACGTCCGGTGCTCGAAGGCCTGTTCCACGAACGGATTCACGTGCTGCTCGAAAGGCAAGTGGACGCGGATGCCCACCGAGTGGTCGCGCTGCGGGGCACCGGCCGCGGCGGCCCCCTCGTTGGCAGCTTGCATGAGCCCCGGGCCGCCGCCGGTGATGATGTCACAGCCCATCTCGCTGAGCGCCTCGGCGACGCGCTTCACTTCGCCATAGACGTAGCTTCCGGGCTGGGCGCGTGCTGATCCAAAAATCGTGACCCGGTACCGTTCCCGCTTCGAGGGCCGCAGCCGGGTAAGGTTGTTGACGACTTCCCACAGCCCCAGGACGCTGCTGACCAGGACCTCTTTGACGGCTTCCTCGTCCGCCAAGCTGATCGTTCCCGGCTTCTCCCAAGGAATGCTTTCCGTACTCATCCGAGCGTCTCCGAGGAAGGGTCAGTAGTTTCCGCCTGCCGGTGCCGGGGTTTCGCTGGGCACGAAGAGCATCGCCACCGCACGCGATTCGACGCGGTACGTTTGCTCGGTCGTCCGCAGCAGCCGGCGGTCGATCAGCAGCGACACGAAGCGGTGCACAGAGGAGCATCGGCATCCCGATCGGGAGGAGCGTCGTGGCTAGAAAATTTTTCACCTGGCGGTTCCGCAACTTCTCGATCGCGGGGTCGTCCGTGGGGCCTTCGACGCCGCAGTTCCAGCTGCGATTGTCGCTGGCCCCATCGCAGTTGTTTTCGCCGTTCGCTTCGTTGTGCTTGTGGTTGTAGGAGACGAGGTCGTTGAGCGTAGAACCATCGTGACAGGTGATCAAGTTGACGCTCTGCTCGGCCTCCCGCTGCTCATGGCCGTAGACTTCGGGGCTTCCCAAAATGCGGTCGGCAACTCGCCGCACCGCTTGGCGGTCGTCGTTCTCGGAGACCACGACGCCGCGTCCATACGGATCGAGCAGAACCGTGCTTTCTTCGAATCGCAATCCCCGCCCGGGATCGACTGGCCCCGTCACGCGGTAGCCATAGATCTGTCCCGCCTCGGCGCCTGGAACGAACGTGTGCCAGTAATGGTAGGTGCGGTTGGTGGTCCCCTCGAGCGGAACCGCGCCAGCTGTTCGCCGAGTTGAAACGCTCGCTCCTCGCCCCGCGCGTTCAGCGGGATGTCGGTCCGGCCGGTGTGCTGCCGCGACTCGGTCCAGGCGGTATCGCCATGTCGGGTGACGAACAGGCGGGGTAGATGCGGCGTGCTCATGCCTGGCCTCTCAGACGTTGTCCCCTTCGGTGGACGTCCCGGCGGCGGCCGCCGCCTGATCCGAGCCCCACCTCCAACCGCTCAACTCGGGCATATCGTCGCCGGTCTTGGCGATGTACTGCTTGTGGTCGATCAACTTGTCGTGGATCGCCTGCTTGAAGTAGGCCGCCCGGGCGCCGAGCTGTGGCAAGCGGTCGATCACATCCTCGACCAAGTGGAACCGGTCGAGGTCGTTCAGGACCACCATGTCGAAAGGCGTCGTCGTCGTCCCCTCTTCCTTATAACCACGCACATGGAGGTTCTTGTGGTTGGTGCGCCGGTAGGTCAGCCGGTGGATCAACCAGGGATAACCGTGGAAGGCAAAGATCACCGGCTTGTCCTTGGTGAACAGCGCGTCGAAGTCGCCATGCGAGAGCCCGTGCGGATGCTCCTCGGACGGCTGCAGCTTCATCAGGTTGACGACGTTGACGACGCGAACCTTCAGCTCCGGCAAATGCTTCCGAATCAACTCGACCGCGGCCAGCGTTTCCAGCGTCGGCACATCGCCGCAGCAGGCCATCACGACGTCCGGTTCGCTTCCCTTGTCGTTCGAGGCCCATTCCCAGATGCCGATCCCCTTGGTGCAGTGCTTGATCGCTTCGTCCATCGTCAGCCACTGCGGTGCGGGTTGTTTGCCAGCGACGACGACGTTGATGTAGTTGCGGCTTCGCAAGCAGTGATCGGTGACCGAGAGGAGCGTATTGGCATCGGGGGGCAGGAAGACGCGGATCACCTTGGCTTTCTTGTTGACGACGTGATCGATGAACCCCGGGTCTTGATGGCTGAGCCCGTTATGGTCCTGCCGCCAAACGTGCGAACTGAGAAAGTAGTTGAATGAGGCGATCGGTCGCCGCCAAGGGATCTCATGGCAGACCTTCAGCCACTTGGCGTGCTGGTTGAACATCGAGTCGACGATGTGGATGAAGGCTTCGTAGCACGAGAAGAACCCGTGGCGGCCGGTCAGCAGGTAGCCTTCCAGCCAGCCTTGGCACTGGTGTTCGCTGAGCACCTCCATCACCCGGCCATCGGGGCTGAGCCGATCGTCGTCGGGATAAATCTCCGCCATGTAGCACCGCTTGGTCACCTCCAGCACGTCCTGCCAGCGATTCGAGTTGTTTTCGTCGGGGCTGAAAAGGCGAAAATTGCGGCTCTCGAGGTTCAGCTTCATGACGTCGCGAAGGAACGTTCCCATGCCCCGCGCCGATTCGGCGACCGTCTCGCCCGGCTGGGCGACCTGGACCGCATAGTCGCGGAAATCGGGCATCCTCAAGTCGCGGAGCAGCAGCCCACCGTTGGCATGGGGATTGTCGCTCATTCGCCGCGAACCCTGCGGCGGCAGTTCCGCCAGCTCTGGGAGGAGTCGCCCCGCCTCGTCGAACAACTCCTCCGGCCGGTAGCTCTTCATCCACTGTTCGAGAATCTGGATGTGCTCGGGCTTGTCCATATCGCCCATGGGCACCTGATGGCTCCGCCAATAGTCCTCGCACTTCTTGCCGTCGATTTCGGCCGGGCAGGTCCAGCCCTTGGGAGTGCGGAAAATGACCATCGGCCAAGCGGGGCGGCGGACGACCTCTTGGCTGCGTGCCGTGGCCCAGATCTCTTGGATCTCGGGCACGACCGTGTCGAGCACTTCGGCCAGCCGCTGGTGCACGGCCGCTGGATCTCGCCCTTCGACGAAGTACGGCTTGTAGCCCATTCCTTCAAAAAACTTCTGCAGCTCGTCCTGCGGGATGCGAGCCAGGAAGCAGGGGTTGGCGATCTTATAACCATTGAGATGCAGGATCGGCAGCACGCAGCCATCGCGGGCCGGGTTGAGGAACTTGTTGCCATGCCAGCCGGTGGCTAGCGGCCCCGTCTCGGCTTCTCCGTCACCGACGATGCAGGCGACGATTAGATCGGGATTGTCGAACGCGGCTCCGTAGGCGTGGCTGAGCGCGTAGCCGAGCTCGCCTCCTTCGTGGATGCTGCCGGGCGTTTCCGGGGCGACGTGGCTGGGGATCCCGCCGGGAAAGCTAAACTGCTTGAACAGCTTCTGTATCCCGGGGACGTCTTGACCAATGTTCGGATAGCGTTCGCTGTAGGTCCCCTCGAGATACGCGTGCGCCACTAGCGACGGCCCGCCGTGGCCGGGGCCGATGATAGAAATCATGTTCAGGTCATCCCGCTTGATGACCCGGTTGAGGTGGACATACAGCATGTTCAGCCCAGGCGAGGTGCCCCAGTGCCCGAGCAACCGCGGTTTAATATGTTCCCGCCGCAGCGGTTCTCGGAGGAGCGGATTGTCGAGCAGATAGATCTGCCCGACCGACAAATAGTTGGAAGCCCGCCAGTAGGCATCGAGCTTTCGCAACTCGTCGTCCGAAAGCGGCCCAATCGCTTCGGCGACCATGCCATTCGGGGCGCTCGACGGTGCTTCGGGGATGACGGACGCCATTGCATTCGTTCCTTATCAAGCGGCAAAACCCTGAGCCGACGGCGCTAGCCGCGGGTGCTGCCGACGGCGCTAGCCGCGGGTGCATCAGCGGACACGTGAACAATCGAACCTAGCGCCTACTCCTGTCGCGTGCGTTGAAAGTTGAGCCCGGGATCATTCGGCTCGCCCCCCACCATCTGGAAGTGCAGCCGGTTGGGATCCGCCAGCGCCAGTTCGGCCAGCAGCACGCCTCCGCTGTTCGGTTCCATGGCCAAGACGTTCCCTTCCACGGCATACACCCCTTGGACTTGCTCTTCGCGGGTTCCCCGCCGGAAGCTCCAGGTGAAGGTGCCGTCTTGAGTGAGCGTCATCTGGTACTTCGCAGCCCCCTCGCCACTGGCTCCCCAGTCGCCGACGAGGGTCGCCGGAGGGACCGGCGGAGCAGTACTGGCGGGCGGCGTGGTGTTGGCGGGCGGCGTGGTGTTGGCGGGCGGCGTGGTGCTCGCGGGCGGCGTGGTGCTCGCGGGCGGCTGCGTCCCCGCCGGGGGAGTCGCGGCATCGCGGGGACTCAGCTGCCGGACCAGGCTGGCTGAGACGGTGTCGGCCGGCTGCAGCTGTTGGACGTGGCGGAACATGTCAAGCGCTTCTTGGCTGTACCCTTGCGTCAGGTAGTGGTAACCGAGCAAGAAGTGGGCGGCCGCGGCATCGGGTTTCTGCTTGGCTTCGGCTTCGAGCGTTCTGAGCTGAGCGGTGTAAGTGTCGACATTTGGATAGAGGCTGGCCAGCGTCTTCCAGTCCCAGCCCGGGCCCACGGCCAGCACCGCATGGATCGCTGCCGCCGATTCGTCATACCGCTGCAGCGCAAAGAGCACCAGCGAGCGGAACTCATGCAGCACCGCGTCGCGGGGCAATTCGACGGCCGCTTCATCGACCAGCGCCAAGGCCTTGGCATAGTCGCCGTCGTAGAAGGCGAGCCGCGCCTGGTCGAACTTTTCCAGTTCCTGAGGTTCGGGACCCGCTGGGGGCTCCGCGGCCACGGTCTCCATCATCGGCTGGGAGATCGGCTCGGTGAGGATCGGCTCGGCGTAACTGATCGCTCCGCTCTCGTAGTACGGATTCGAGTACCCCGCTCCGTAGCCAAACCCATAGCTCAGCCGATTGACTCCCCACCACGTCACGCCCATCGCGGCGGCCACCGGGTGCTCATCCCACATGTAATCCCAATAGCCCCAGTAGCCCGGCGCGTAACCCCAGTACCAGCCGCCGTACCACGGATAGTGATCGTCGCGCCACTCCTGCCAGTCGTCGCGGACCTCGTCGCGATGGTCCTGCCAGTCGTCACGAATTTCGTCTCGGTGGTCGTTCCAGTCCTGACGGACCTGATCCCAATCCCGGTCCGGAAGCTGGCTCGGTCGCTCCCGGTCGCCAAAGCGGTTATCACCGAAGCGGTCATCGCCCCCGAGCCGATCCTGGAGCTGGCTGCGCCGCTCGCCGGCAGGCAGTTGGTCGGCGATCGGCCGATCGCCGAGGGGGCCCCGATCGCCGAGTGGGCCCCGATCGCCCCCGAGTCCGGGTTCCCTGCCGAGTCCAGGCTCCCTGCCGAGTCCGGGGAGGGTGGCGGGTCGAAAGTCGGTGCGATCGCCGATTCCCGCGCCGATGATCGCGCCAGCACCGGCGGCGGCCCCCAGCCCTCCGGCGGGGAGCGTCGAGGGGCGCGTCGCCCCCGCGCCTCCCGCCCCTCCGCGATCCGGCCGAGTCGACGGAAGCGTCGTGGCGATCGGGGGGCGATCTCCCATTCCCGGGCGTGTGCCGATTTCCGGACGAGCGCCAGTTCCCGGACGCGTGCCGATCTCCGGACGAGCGCCAGTTCCTGGCCTAGCCCCGCCGCTGGGCAATGCTCCGAGGCTTGGTCGCCCGCTGGTGCCGGGGCGGCCGCTGGGAAACGGGCTCGGTTGCCGCACCCCCGGGCTCGCCCCCATCCCCGTGCTGGGCCGCATCCCCGTGCTGGGCCGCGTCCCCGTGCTGGGCCGAGTCCCGGTGCTGGGCCGCGATGCCGGACGCGACGGTTGGCTGAACGACGGGGTGCGACCGGCTGAGGGGCGCGACATCCCGCCGCCCGAGTGTCCGCCGCCCGAGTACCCGCCGCGGGACATGCTGCCGCCCGAGTACCCGCCGCGGGACATGCCTCCGCCGGAGTATCCGCCGCGCGACATGCCTCCCCCGGAAAATCCGCCGCGAGACATCCCGCCGCCCCCGCGCGACATTCCGCCCCCGCCTCCCCGCCCGCCGCCGCGACCGCCGCGGCCGAGCACCTCCTCGGCGGTCCAGACCCACAGGCACAGCAACGCCAGCCCCCAGACGACCTGCGACTTCATGTTCTCAGTCCCTTATTCGTTGACCGCCTTGGGAGCGTTAGGAGCTTCGGGAGCCGCGGGAGCCGCGGGAGCTTCGGGAGCTTCGGGAGCCGCGGGAGCCGCGGGAGCTTCGGGAGCCGCGGGAGCTTCGGGAGCCGCGGGAGCCGCGGGAGCTTCGGGAGCCGCGGGAGCTTCGGGAGCCGCGGGAGCCGCGGGAGCTTCGGGGGCCGGCGGGTTTTGCGCGAGGGCCGCGGGGAGCGGTGGTTCGCGAACCACTTTGACCTCCACCGGCGGCTGCAGCTCCCCACCGACGACGCGGTCGTGGACCCGCCACACGTAGCCATCGGTGCCGGTGGGGACGATCTCGCTCGTGGCCGCCGCGGACAGCCCGTCGGCGCGGACGCCGGTCGACTTGATCAGCCACGAATCGCCCAGCCGTAGCCAATGTCCCTCGGCAAATCCGCCTTCGCTGTCGAAGATCCAGGAGCGGATTTGCTGGGTCAGCGGGTCCCAGCCGATCCGCTGCTCGACGCGCATCGCGTCCTGTCCGGCGAGCTGAACGGCCATCGTTTGCAGCAGGTAGTTGCCGTTCTCACTCCAGCGGCAGGAGGTCCGCACGACGGTGCTCCCGCCATCGTCGACCCACTCGCCGACCAGCCACGCCAGCGGCAGCAGATGCTCATGGTGCGTGGGCGGTTCACCGGCGGTGTCGCGGGCCGCGGCCATCCACCAGCGGCCATCGCGTTTGAGGTGCAGGACGGTGTAGCGTCCGTATTCGGGCGTTTCCTGCGGTGCGGAAAGTTCGCGGACCGCTCCGACTTCGACCGCGACGTCCTGGCCGATCACATGCAGCGAATCGACGGCGACCTCCAGTTGAGTCTGCGGGGCGTCGGCGAAGACTTCACGAAAGTTCTGCTCGATCGCCTCGCGACCTTCGACCGTGTCGCCCGCTTCGGTGATGATTTGGGCTTCCGGGGAGAACAGCGCCGCGAGCGCCGCCGCGTCGTGCGCGTTGTAGGCTTTCACGAACGCCTCGACGTTCGCCAAGATCGCTTCTTCGTCCGCCGACCTCGGCGTCGCTGCGGCGGCATCCCCACCGCTCTCCACGTGTTCCGCTGCGGGAAGCTGGGGGGCCGGAGGTTGGGCTGGCGGCTGGGCCGGAGGTTGGGCTGCTGCCCAGGGGGCCGCCGCAAGAGCGAATGCGACGGCGATCCAATTGCATGCTCGCAACCGCTTGCATGACACGGCATTTCTCCTGAAAAGGCGGCGAGTGCCGAGGCCCGCGACAGGAATCGCGATCCGCGTCTGCCGTCCACGCACGTGTCAGACCAAATGTTCGGCTGCCGGCTCGCCCGCCTGGGGGCAGCGCAGCGAAAGAGCCGAATTCCCGGCGGTCTCCGTGGCTTGATGAGCGAAAGCCGATCTCGGCGCGGCCATCCCGCGTGCTGAGTGGCACCACCCATCCGTGCCAAAGTGCGACAACTGCCGCTCACTGCGCGACAGCGCGAGTGGGAGTGAAACCGCGGCTGCATCGGTGAAAACGCAAACGCTGCTCGGATGAGCCTTCAGCCCGCGGCTTGGCGCGTTACCTGCATTCAGCGGGTGGTTTCTGCATGTACCGGCGGGGCGATGGCCGCGCGCAGTCCACTGCGATCGTAGCGCTTGGAATTGGGACCGGACCTGTGAATGCCGAATCATCGTCGACATCCGCGTCCCGGATTACGCATCTGAGGCGGACCGTCAGCTCCGTCACTGCAGACTCGCTATCGGGCAAGCGGCTGTGGATCGGCCCGGCGCTGACGGGGCTCCTGATCGCCGTCACCGGCTGGTGGGCCCATCGGCTGGTCGAGCGGGAGATGAAGGCAAACCTGGCCGGGCAACTCCAGGCCCTGCTCGACACCGAAGTCGCGGCGTTGGAGATTTGGCTTGCTGACCAGCGGGCCGATGCGGAATCGCTGGGCCACGATCAAACCGTGCGCACGACCGTAGCGAAGCTAGCCGACACGGCGGAGCAGAACCCGGAATCGGTAGCCGCCGAGTTGCTCACTTCACCCGACCGGAGCGTCCTGCGAGAGCATCTTCGGCCGTGGCTCGAGACGCACGGCGCGCAGGGATTCGCGGTCGTCGGCCGCAGCGGTTTGGTGCTGGCCGGCGATACCGACTATGGGATTGGCGGCACGCAACTCACGCAGACGTTTGAGAGCGTACTGGAGGGAGTCTTCGATGGGGAAACCTTGGTCCTTCCGCCGTTCAAAACCATGCTGCTATTGGCCGACGTGGACGGGGTTCCGCGGGCCGGAGTACCGGTGATGTACATCGCGACCCCGGTTCGCAGCGACGATGGCCAGATCATCGCGGCGCTTTGCGTGAGGATCCGTCCAGAAGATGAATTCACGCAGATCCTCCGCGTCGCCCAAGCCGGAGCCACTGGTGATACGTATGCTTTGAACGCTCAAGGCGTGTTGCTGACCAACAGCCGATTCGACGCCGAACTCAAACGCATCGGGCTGCTGCAGGACGACGAGCATACGCGGTCGCTGCTGAACATCCGTGTCCGTGATCCCGGCGTCGATATGACGACCGGCCTGCGACCTTTGTTGCGTCGCTCCGAGCAACCTCTAACGCGAATGGCGGCCGCGGTGGCTGCCGGTGAGAACGGTGTCGACATTTCCGGCTATCGCGATTACCGCGGCGTACCCGTCGTGGGAGCCTGGCGGTGGTTGCCCGAGTATGGGTTTGGAGTGGCCACCGAAGTGAGCGCTGCCGAAGCGTTCCGCCCCTTGGACGGACTGCGGATGGCGTTCCGCATCCTCGCGGGCGTGCTTCTCGCTGCCACCGTGGGGATGTTCGGCCTAACCTATCACGCATCCCGATTGGAGCGTCACGCCCGACACGCGGTGCTGGAAGCAAAGCGATTGGGGCAGTACGCCCTCGGGGAAAAACTGGGTTCGGGAGGCATGGGCGTCGTCTATCGCGCCCGCCATGACATGCTGCAGCGGCCGACGGCCATCAAGCTGCTGCACACCGACCGGAGCGATGAGCAGGCGCTGGTCCGGTTCGAGCGGGAGGTCCAACTGACTAGCCAGTTGACGCATCCGAACACGATTGCGATCTACGATTATGGACGAACACCGGAAGGCGTTTTCTATTACGCGATGGAGTACTTGGACGGCGTGTCCCTGGAAGCCATGATTGCGCGTTTTGGACCGTTGCCCGAAGGCCGGGTGATCTACATCTTGCGGCAACTTTGCGGCTCGCTCTCCGAGGCCCATGGGCTGGCCCTGATCCATCGAGACATCAAGCCAGCCAATATCATGCTGACCCAGCGGGGCGGGTTGTATGATTTTGTCAAACTGCTCGACTTCGGGCTTGTCAAACCTCAGTACGGCGACCGCCAGATGACGATTGCGGGTTCGCTGACCGGCACGCCGCTCTATATGTCGCCCGAAGCGATCCAGCAAACCGAAGTCGATCTCCGTAGCGACATCTACGCCGTCGGGGCTGTCGGCTATTTCATGCTGACCGGCCGACCGGTGTTTGAGGGCCAAGGCATTGTCGAGATCTGCAACCAGCACATCCATACTGAGCCCACCCCTCCGTCGCAGCGACGCGGCGCCACCCTTGATGAGGATTTGGAGCAGATCCTAATGCGGTGCCTGGCGAAGCAACCCGGGGAGCGGCCAGCCGACGCGAGCGTGCTGGAGGAAGCGCTCTCACAGTGCCGCTCGGCACACGCGTGGGGACCGAAGGAAGCCAGGGGATGGTGGGCCGAACACCTGAGCCAGGAAACGCAGATCGTTGCGGTGGACAAGGACACCCAGCGTCTAGCGGAAACCACCCTGCAGCCGAATCCGGCCCTTTAGGAGGACAGCGCTGTCCAGTTCGGCTCAGTCAATATCGGTTTTCCACTGGCGTCCCCGGATTTGCAGGGGGGACTGCGGCTATTCCTCGATGATGACAAGTAGGTAGGTCCCGCTCTTCGCCGATGTGCCACCAACGAGCGTTGGCTTTCCAGGTTCGAGTAAGAGCCTGCCCGCAATTTGAACGGTCGCGATCTCCGGTGGGCCGTCGGCTGTTCCCTCGCCATCGAAGCGTGAAGATTCGTACGTCGTCTCCAAGAGCACCTTATCGTCCTGGGGGGTGGCGAGGACATGCACCGCCGTCCCGACTTGCATCATCTGCGTTTGTCGCACCGGGGGACGGTCTCTCCCGCTGAAGCTCTGACCCGTGGTCACCGCAGCGCTTCTGCCGAATTGGACCATCGTTGGGTTCCGCTCCAGGACCGATAGACGCACCATCTCGACGACTTCGGGGGCTTTGTCGTCAGGGGCTTTGTCGTCTGCAGGTTCCGTCAACAGTTTCACCACTTCGTCGGCGGTGAGGCTGGGATCTGGAGCGGCGTCGAGACGGACTTCGGTGAACCGGACCATAAAGGTACGCACGGCCTTGGTCGATTCGGCCGTAGCGCCTTCTTTAACGACTCGATCCTGGCTGGCTGCGACTCCAGCAGTCAATGCGGCCGCAGCAAGGAATAGCACGAAGGTGCGCATGAAACCACTCCTAACGAGAGGATGTGAATGCCCACAGCGCGTCATCGGTGCGGATGACGAGATCACTTCCGGCGACGACGACTGAGGCGTTGGTGGACTCGTTGAGCTCGTTCTCGGCGACTTGCTCGAAGCCCTCGCGGCTGGGGCGGAAAACGGTGGTCGTCCCCGATTTGGTCAGCAGGTACATCAGCCCATCGGCGGTCTGCGTGATGCTGGACCACGTCCCTCCACCGCCGGTCCGGGACTTCCAGAGCTCTTCGCCTGTCCGCACATCGAGACAGCCTAGCACGCCGCCGAGGTCGCAGACGTAGATGGCCCCTTCGTGGGCCACGCCGGTACCGAGCCAGCCGCGGTCTCGCGGTTTGTGCCACAGCCGATGCGTCTCGGTCACATCGCCTCGACCGCCCGCGCGAACGGCGAGCGACGCACCGCCATAACCACCCAGCGCGACGATCACCCCGTTGGATTCGATCGGTGAGGCATAGGCCAAGGGAGCGCCTCCTCCACAGGTCCAGAGCTGCTGGCCTGTCGCTGGATCGAACGCCACGACGCGCCGGGGGAGTACCGCGACCAGCTCCGAGCGGCCATCGACTTCCACGATGATCGGCGTGTTCCAGGCCCCACGCAGTCGTTCGCGGCGTGGTGCATCGCTGGTAAAGTCGTTGGCGTTGCCGTCGTTCTCGGGGCCGCTGAGTTTCCGCTCCGCCTCGTCGTCCAACGATTGGACTTCCCAACGCGTTTGGCCGGTGGTCTTATCCACAGCAATGAGCGACTCTCGGCTGCCGGGACCGAAATTCAGGATGCAGAGGTCCTCATGCAAGATGGGAGACGAGCCGTAGCCCCAGATATGCTCCTGCTTGCCGAGATCGCGGCGCCACAGCTCCTTCCCTTCGAGGTCCCAGCACACCAGGCCCGCTGATCCAAACCAGGCGATCACCCGCTGTCCATCGGTGACGGGCGTGGCCGAACAGTAGGGGTTGGTTTTATGAGTGGCTTCCGGTTCCTCATAGACCACGCTTTGACGCCACAATTCTTCGCCGGTTCGGCGGTCGACGCAGAGCAATCCCCGTTCTTTCCCTTCGGCAAGTGGCAACGTCACGAAGATCCGATTGTCCCACACGATCGGAGTCGAGTTGCCTGCCGCAGGCAGGTCGATTCGCCAGTTGACGTTTTGCTCGGGCCCCCACTCGGTCACAGCGCCCGTGGCGGAAGTCTTGCCGCTGCCTTCGGGGCCTCGCCACTGCGGCCAATCCTGGCCGTTTCCGTAGCCTCGCGAGGCGATCGCAAGGCAACCCAGCATGACAGCAACAGCGACTCGATTTTTCATGGCGATCCCCAGGGCATCGGTTTTCTAACAAGCGGTCGCCCGCGGGGGCGGATGGAAGCGAAGCCTCCGCGGCGCACGAATCCAAAGGTGGTGCTGTCCGAACAGTTTAACGAGGCGGAGGGCTGGGATGGGGCTCGGTGGCCGCGGCGCGGCGCAGGCGGTCCTGCACCGCATCCCACTGCGGCGTGGCCGGAGGGCGCTCGACGAGCATCGACTGGCAGCCGGCCGCGTCGGCTTCGCGGAGGCGGGCGTAGAGCCTCCGGCCGTAGGCCTCCGCGTCCTCGGGCATTTCCAGCCATTGCACCTGCCCGGCCGTCGCTGGCGGCGGCTGCATCGACAGGACCGCAATCGCTGGATCGGATGGCGAGAGTTGCTCGACGGCCGCCGCGAGTGCTTGGCGGTCGAGCAATCGCAGCGGAGTCTGCGGGGCGTAGTGGGAGGGAAGACGCCCGGGGACTCGAGGGCTGCTTGCACCCCCTGAGCCTGGCGTTTCGCCGATGAGTTCAGCGATCGCCGCCGCGGTGATCGCCCCGGGGCGAAGGATCTGCGGACTATTTCCGCTGAGGTCGAGGATCGTCGATTCGAGGCCCACCGAGCAGGGGCCACCGTCGAGGATCGCATCGACGGCCGTTCCCAGTTCCGCCGCCACGTGTTCCGCCGTCGTGGGACTGACTCGTCCGAAACGGTTGGCCGAAGGGGCTGCCACGCCCGTCTCGGCCGCTTGCAGGACCGCCAGTGCCACGGGATGAGCCGGCACGCGGAGACCGATCGTTGCTTGGCCTCCGGTCACCACGGCGGGGACGTCGGGATTGCGTTTGAGGATTAGCGTCAGCGGACCTGGCCAAAACCGCTCGGCAAGACGCCACGCGAGCGGAGGAATCTCCCTGGCCCACCGCTCCAGATCCGCAGTTCGACCCAAGTGGACGATCAGGGGATGATCGGCCGGTCGGCCTTTGGCCGCGAAGATGCGGCGGACGGCGTGCTCGTTAGCAGCGTCCGCGCCGAGTCCGTAGACGGTTTCGGTCGGTAGCGCTACCAGCCCTCCCCCCCGCAAAATCTTCGCAGCTTGGGCGATGTCCTGCGGGGATTCTCCGCTCAGCACAGGGCTCATCGGATTTCGGTTGCCGTTCCTTTCGTCTCGCGACTTTTGGAATTCCTTGCGACTGGAAGTCCGCCGCTTCGCAATTTGCATGCTTGAAAACCGCCGACCATTTTACAAATAGTCCGGGACAGGTAGTCCGGTCGTCGGATCTTACCGCGACGCCTGCCAATGCGACAGGGAAGAGGACCAGGGGAAGCATGAAAGACGACTCGTCCATCCGCCTTGGGTTGTGCTGCATCTTTCGCGATCAGCCGATCAAGTTCCGCAACACCACGGTCAAGGCCACTGCTCCCATGGATCGCGGCGCAGCCTTGTCGAAGCTCTCGGGGCTGTGCATTACGAACGCCGAGGCTCTCCTGGCAGCGCTCAAGTTCTGTGCGGAGCACGGCATCGGTTGTTTCCGCATCAACAGTCAGATCCTGCCGCTGAAGACCCATGCCGAATGCGGTTACGACGTGCTCGAACTGCCCGACGGCGAGGAGATCGTCCGCCGGTTCCGGAAATGCGGCACGTTCGCGGCTGAGCATGGCCTCCGCACCTGCTTCCATCCCGATCAATTCGTGGTGTTGAACTCGCCTCGGCTCGACGTCGTGGACCGTTCGCTCGCCGAACTGGAATATCAGGCGGAGGTCGCGGAGTGGGTGGGGGCTGACGTCCTCAACGTCCATGGAGGCGGGGCGTACGACGGCAAGCAAGCGGCCCTCGATCGCTTCGCTCAGAATCTCAGTCGCCTCTCCGAGCGGGCCCGAAGTCGCTTGACCGTCGAGAACGATGACACCCTCTACACGCCCTCGGACTTGCTGCCGCTGTGCCAAGCCGAAGGGCTACCGCTGGTTTACGACGTGCACCATCACCGCTGCCACCGCGACGCTCTGACGATCGAAGAAGCGACCCAACGGGCTCTCACCACCTGGGATCGCACGCCGCTCTTCCACATTTCCAGCCCTCTCGAAGGGTGGAGCGGACCGAAGCCGCAGCGCCACCATGACTTTATCGACGTGCGAGACTTTCCCGAGTGCTGGTTCGGTCTCGATGTGACTGTCGAAGTCGAAGCCAAGGCAAAGGAGCTCGCCGTCTTGCAGCTGAAGAAGGAACTGCGGGAGCGATTCGACACGCCCCTCTCACCGAGGAGCGGTTGAGCCTGAGACCGATAGTCATTCCGCCTCGCTTTGCTGTACGATGAGCAGCCTTGGTGCCCCCCAGGAGGGGAGTTGCGGCAATTGCCGCGGAAGTGTCTCGATCGCAGCGGAGCTAGCTCGTGGCCGGAAAGGACGATCAGCATGAACCGCCGGTCCAAGGCGGCGATGACTCGCCGCGCGAGCCGGAGGCGTTGGAACCTGCACGGGCGGATAGCGGTTTTACCGACGACCTGCTGACGGTTCCGAGCGCGGCGACGACCAACCGCGAGGGCGAACGCACGCGGCGTTTCGATGAAGCTCAGCCGGTGTTGGAACTGCCGTTTCCAGTGCCACTCGATCCGCCCCGGCAAGAAGGCTCGCTGGGGCGGATGGGCTGCTATGAGATCTTGAACGTCGTCGGCCGCGGCGGGATGGGAATCGTCGCCCGCGCCTTTGACGAACAGCTGCATCGCAATGTCGCGATCAAGGTGATGTCGCACCAATTGCTTTCGAGCGAGCGGGCGCAGAGACGCTTTTTGCGCGAAGCCCGGGCTGCGGCCAGCATCAACCATCCGAATGTCGTCACGATCCATGCCGTCTCGGAGAAAGACGATACTCCCTACTTGGTCATGGAGTACGTCGACGGCCAGCCCTTGCAAGCCAGGATCCAAAAGGACGCGCCGCTGCCGTATGAGGACGTGCTGCGGATCGGTGCCCAGATCGCATCGGGGCTCGCGGCGGCCCATCGACACGGGATCATCCATCGCGATATCAAACCGGGCAACGTGATGCTCGAAGATCGCATCGAGAGGGTCAAACTCACCGATTTTGGCCTCGCCCGGCTGGTGCAGGAAAATTCGGATCTTACCAGTTTGGGAGACTTGGTCGGGACACCCGCCTATATGTCGCCGGAGCAGGTCGACGGCAAAGATCTCACTCCCGCCAGTGACCTCTTCAGCCTCGGCTGCGTCCTGTATGCGATGTTTGCCGGCAAGAGCCCCTTTCATGCTTCGACCTCCTTCGCCACCGCAACCCGAGTCCGAGATTTCCAGCCCAAACCAATCGCTTCGCTGGTGGATGATATTCCAGCGGAGTTCGACCAGCTGGTGAGCCGGCTGCTCAGCAAAAACCCCAAGGTACGTCCACGGAGCGCCGAAGAAGTCGCTGCGCTGCTCCTCGAGTGGTCCGCTCAAACGCACCAGGCGAGACTCAGCGGGAACAGCCTCGACCGCGCAGCGAAGGCCGCAGCCAAAACGAAGCGACATCTGCTTCGGCGGCACGGAGTCACAGCCGCCTTAGCGATTCTGATCAGCGGGGGCGTTTGGAGTTTCTTCCGCTCGCCCCCCAGCAATGCGACTCGCGTGGAAACGGAACAGAGAAAGGATTGGTTGGCCGACGGGGTCCTCCAAGTGCATCCCGAAAGTGGTGAGTTTCGAAGCTTGTCCGCAGCGCTTGCCGCGGCTCAACCCGACTCCACGATCGAGCTGCTGCCGGCGCGGTACTACGAAACGATCGAGATCACCGATGCGGATCGTTTGGCCGGGCTAACGATTGTGGGGCAGGACGGGGTGCGAGTCGCCGGCCCGCTCGACGCTCCGGTCATTCACATCGCGGGTGTGCCGAATTGCGAACTTCGCGACTTGGTCATCGAGGCGAGCGAGACGCAAAACGGGGTCATCGTCGCGGGGAACTGCCCCGGGCTGCATTTCAGCCGCGTTCGGTTTGAAACTCAGCAACCGGAAAAGATGAAGGTGGGAATGCTGTTTTTCGAGGGAGGTGGAACGGGGGCCAGCGAAGATCCGATAGAGGTTTCGAACTGCTGGTTCGACGCCGGTGCCGTGGGCTTAGTGATCGGCTCGCTCAATCCCGGCGACGCGCCAGTCGAGCATGTCCATGTCCATCACAATCGCATTCAAGCCGCATCGGAAACCTACGGAATTCCAATCGTCGTCCAAGGCCGCGTCCATGACTTGCGGATCGAACGCAATCTGTTGTTGCAAGGGCGCAACGGGTTGAGCATCTCGCTCCCGACGGCGGAGAGTGCGACAAAATGCGTGTTTCGTCATAACACGCTCTCCGGGTTCCAGAACGCATTCAATTGCAATTTGTCGGACATCGACCAGGATATACGGATCGAGGAAAACCTTGTCGCCGAAGCACGGACTCTGCACGCCAATTCAGGCGATCCCGCTCAGTACTCGCCGTGGTTTTCAGGGAACCAGTGGATCGTGACTCCCGAGGTCGAACGCAGCATCGTGGAATCGATGTTTGCCATGATCTCGCCGGAGAATGTGGAGTCACTCGATCCGGATTCGCCGGCTTTCTCCAAACCCAGCGCACAAGGGCGAGGGAAGCTCGTCGGCATGCACGTTGACACCCAGTAAAATTTTGCACCATGGACACGAACTACCTCTATGACTGACAGTGAGTTTTCGAGCGGCGGTCGCGATCAAGACTTCGGATCATCACCCAATGCTCCTCTCGATGCTTCGACGCTTCCGACTCGTCGGCACACGGAATGGCAAAGATCGACCGCGGACCCAAACCCTGCGGGTGCGACGCAGCCTGCGGGTGCGACGCAGCCCGCGATGTACGCGAACGCCAGCGTGCCCGCCCAGTCGACTATGAATGCCCAGTCGAGCATGAATGCCCAGTCGAGCATGAGTGTTCAGTCGGGCATGAGTGTTCAGTCGGGCGAACCGCAGGACTGGGAACTGTTTTCCCAGGCATCGCCGAGCGTCCAAGGGGCGGTTGGTGCCGATGGAGTTTGGCCGCTCGATCGTCCACTGCAAGTTGCGCATGTGAGCGCCGCACTGCTTCCCGCGGGCATCGAGTACTGGCAGGCGTCGCTCGGGCGTTACGCGCATCCATCGCGGCTCAGGTTTCAACGGGCGGTGGTGCTAACCGATTGGGTGGATCGCCGTCAGGTGGCCCGGATGGGAATGCCGGTGGAAGTGGGAGGGCGGGAGAGTGTGATCCATGCGGCCTCGCACTGCGACGTGCTGATGGTCTCCGACCCGGGGATGCATGCTGCGCAAGTGAGTGAATGGATTTTGGAGGCGAAACCTCCGGTGACCGTGTTCGTCGCGCATGGGGACGGGGAGTACACACGCGACCGAATGCTGGGAATCGAACCGGCGATCGATCATATCATCGCCGTTTCGCGGCATGTGCAGCGGGCAACCTGTGCTGGCCGGCCCGTCAGCATCATCCTCAACGGCGTCGACCCGCGGCGGCTGGTCAAAACGCAGCCTCGCCAAGTTTCGAGGCAGCAGATTGGGATCAGCGGGAAGGATTTTCTCGTGGGATTCGTGGGACGCTTCAGTGAAGAGAAGAACCCGCAGCTGGTCGTGGAAGCTGTGGCTCAGCTTCCCTCGCATTACAAACTGTTGCTCGTCGGGCACGGAGGAATGCGGGAGGATCTCCTTCGGCTGTGCATGGCGCGGTTGCCGGGCCGGTTCGTGTTGACCGAAGGCGACGGAGACCTCGGCGATCTGTACGCGTCGATGGATGCTTTCGTGTTGCCTTCGCGTCAGGAAGGCTATGGGCTTGTATCGATGGAAGCGATGATGTGCGGGGTGCCGGTGATCGGCACCGCTTGCGGGTTGATCGCCGACCTAGTAACCGACCATGCGGACGGGCTAGTGGTTGCGCCGGATGCCACGGAGATCGCCACTGCGATTCGGAAGCTCGGCGAGCATCCGCACCTCCGGCGGGCGATCGCAACGGGAGGCCGGCGGTTAGCCAACCGATATGGATACGCCAGCCAAATGGCGCGGCAGTACGAGCAATTGCTTGCCGCTCTGTGGCTTCAGAGCCAGGGGAGGGCTGGTGCCAATCGGTAGCTACATGGCGATTCCGACCATCGCAAGAGAGCTGATTGATCGCCAACCGGCGACGATTTTGGATCTCGGGATGGGATTCGGGATGCTCGGCGCGGCAGTCCGCCAGTGGGTCGATCTCGGAACCAAACCGTGGAGAACGTTTCTCACCGGGGTGGAAGTTTGGTCGGAGTATCGCAACCCGGTTTGGGAGCTCTACGATCTGATTTATCTCCGCGATATTCGCGAGCACCTGCGGAGCGATTCGCGGCTCTACGAGATGGTGCTGCTCGGTGACGTGATCGAGCATTTTGAGCAGCAGGATGCGAGCGACGTACTCGCCAGTATCGAACGCCGGCTCGCTCCCGGGGGCTGCTCACTCGTGATCACGCCCGCGAGGGAGATGGTGCAAGGTCCAGCTCACGGCAATCCTTATGAGACGCATCGATCGGTGTGGACCGCGGAGAGGCTGCGGCAGCACGGCTATGAAGTTCTGCTCGATGAATTCCAACCCCAGTTGCCGCCAGCCGTCCCAACGGTCGTCGCCCGCCGGTCGTGCCGTCGCTAGCGGAGCCAGTCACGCGGATGGTTACAAGCCTCTCACCTGGGTGCCAACTTCGTCGGCCATGGCTTGCATCCTCGCGGTCAACTCCGCCACCTTGTCCGGTTCGCTCTCGGCTCGGTTGATTCGCTCAAATGGGTCGCTGGCCATGTGGAACAGCTCCGGCTCGCCGCTGGCCGTTCGCAGCTTCCAGTCGCCGACGCGGACGGCTTCCAACTGGCCGCGGAAGTAGAAATAGTCGTCGCGGGGAGAACGCTTCTCCGCGCCACTTAAAAATGCTGTCAGGTCGTGTCCGTCCAGTTCGTGCTCGGGGAGCTTCGCCTCGGCGACCGCCAGCAGCGTGCGGTAGATGTCGGGCATCCCGACCAGTTCCGGCGTTACCTGTCCCGGCTCGATGGTTGTCGGCCAGCGGAGGATCGCCGGTACCCGCGGGCCGCCTTCGTAGGTCATGCCTTTGGAACCTCGAAGCGGCCCGGCTGAACCGGCGTGCCACCGCTCGTTTCCAGCTTGCAGCATCCGCGGCGGCATCTCGACCCAGGGCCCATTGTCCGACGCGAAGAAGACCAGCGTGTTTTCAGCCATCCCTTGCCGCGCAAGCGCCGCGAGGATTTCTCCGACGCTCCAGTCGAGCTCTTCGATCACATCGCCGTAGAGACCAAATTGCGAGCTGCCGCGGAAGTCGTCCGAGGCGTGGAGTGGCAAATGAGGCATTGCGTAGGCCATGTAGAGCAGCATCGGCTGTTCACCCGAATGCTGTTCGATCAGCTTCACCGCTTCGGCCGTGTAGCGCTGGGTCAGCGGATCCTGGTCGAACGGGTGCTCCACCATCTCGTCGCCCCGGTAGAGACCCAGCGGTTCATCCGTCTGCACCCAGGGCTTGATGTAGTCGTTCGAGTAGGGGAGGCCGAACCAGGTCTCGAAACCCTGGTGGACTGGCAGGAATTGTTTGTCTTTGTAGCCGAGGTGCCACTTGCCGAGCATGTGCGTTCGGTAGCCCGCGTCCCGCAGCGCCTCGGCGAGCGTCCATTCCGAAGCGGGGAGTCCTCCACGGCCGCCAGCGCCGGTGCCCCCTTTGAACTGGATCCGCGGCATGTAGCGGCCCGTGATCAGTTGGGCCCGCGAAGGGACGCACCACGACCCGGTGACGAAGGAGGTCAGCCGCATGCCCTCGGCCGCCAGGCGGTCGATGTTCGGCGTCTTGAGTTGCGGATGCCCATAACAGCCAAGGTCGCCGTAGCCCATGTCGTCGGCGAACAGGATCACGACGTTCGGCCGTTCGGCGCCGCGGAGTGCGTCCGCACCCAAGGTCAGAAGTGCCAGAAGGGAAAAGCAAAGGAGAATGTATTTGGTCATCGATTGCGGGGTCATGGTCGGGGAGATAGTCGTGGGGTGTGCACGGCGAGGAGAGAGGGCCCCTATTGTAAAGCGGCGCCAGCCACTTCGCTCGCCACCGGTGCAATTCCCACCGACCGTTACGAGTCGGCCCCTCGAACGTGGCGTTTCTCTTCCTTGATCCGGACTGCTCCCTCGGTGGGCTCAATTCCACTGCCGAAACGCCGCGCCCAGATCTGGGTCAGCTCGGCACCGAACAGCACGATCAGCGACGAATAGTAGACCCAGACGAGCATCGCGATTAGAGATGCGGCGGCGGTCCCCCAGCTCGCACCAATCTTTGAGTTCTGCAGATAAAAGCCAATCAGCAGCTTTCCGATAATGAACAGCACGGCTGTCACCGTGGCTCCCACCCACATATCGCGCCACCGCATTTTCGCGTCCGGCAACCAGCGAAACATCGCGGCGAATAAGAGGATCGCGACCACCAGAGCTACGAGATTATTGACGAGGAAGCCGATGATTTTTCCTGCTTGGTCCGGCTCGCCGAGCACCATCTGCGTGAGCTGTTCGAGCATGGTGGTCAGAACCAGGGAGACGAGCAGCAGGAAGGCGATCACCAGGATCATGCCCAGCGAGAGGAGCCGTTTGCCGATGAAGTTGCGAATCCCCCCTTGCTCCGGATCCGGCTCGACTTCCCAGGCGCGGTTCAAGGCAAACTGCAGCTGCGAAAAGACTCCAGTCGCGGAGAAGATCAAGATCGCGATGCCGATGACTTTCGAGAGCGGACCGAGTCCGGCAGCAAAGTCGCTTTGAGCTCCTTCCCGTCCCGCCAGCTCGCCGAGTGACCCGGGACCTGTCGTCAGGCCTTCGCTGTCGCTCGCCGCCTCGCCCGTATCCCCTCCGGAGGATGAGGCAGAGTCACCTTCCGCTCCTCCTGCTTGCTGTTCGGCAATCGGCACGCCCAGCTGACTGCTCACGACCTGCTGGATTTGGTCCTGGGAAGCGCCGAACAGCCCGGCAATAAAAAAGATCATCGCTAGCAGGGGCGGCAAGGAGAAGATCGTGTAGTAGGCCAATGCCGCGCCGCTACTGAGGCATTCATCGTCCGAAAATTCGATTGCGGCCTGCTTCAGCCACCCAAACCACTTCCCCATCTCGATGCTCCTCAACGTTGGTCTACAATGCGCTGCTTGCGCCTCTGCTGTGCCGCTCGGCTCGCTTCGATGACGCACCCGCCGTGCAACAACTGGGCCAGCGAGAGGCGAGAGCATCACTCAAGGGTTGGAGGAGAGCATGCACTATCGCGCGATCGTGTTCTGGGTGTGGATGTTGGGGTTTCTGTGGCCGGCGGAGCTGGGGCTAGCGGATCCGGGGCTAGCGAATCGGGGGCTAGCGGGGGAGCCGGTTCGCTTGCGGGTGCTCAGCTACAACATCCACCATGCGGAAGGCATCGATGGAACGCTCGATCTCGAGCGGATCGCCGGCATCATCTCGCGCGCCGCACCGGACGTCGTGGCTCTGCAGGAGGTCGATTCTCAAGTCCGCCGCAGCGGCTCGGTGGACCAGCCGGCTGAGCTGGCGCGGCTGACTGAGATGCACGTCGCGTTCGGGGGCAACATCGATCTGCAGGGAGGTCGCTACGGAAATGCGGTGCTTTCCCGGTTCCCGATCCAGGCCCATGAGAACCATCGCTTGCCCAATTT
This sequence comes from Candidatus Laterigemmans baculatus, assembly GCF_010367455.1. GTDB lineage: Bacteria > Planctomycetota > Planctomycetia > Pirellulales > Pirellulaceae > Laterigemmans > Laterigemmans baculatus. The sequence continues at coordinate 109,622 of NZ_WRPR01000016.1, forward strand.
TGCCGATGGCGAACAGCGGGGCCTGTTGATGGCGGAGATCGATGTCCCCGGTTTGGAAGACCGCTTACTGCTGCTGGCGACGCATTTCGATCACCGCCGCGACGACCGCGAACGCCTCGCTTCGGCAAAGGCGGTGAATCAGCGAGTCGCGGAACAGGCTCAGCAGCCGGCATTGCTGGTGGGTGATTTGAACGATGTCCACGGCAGCCCCACGCTCGAGGAACTGGCAAAGCAGTGGCTGCACACGACACGCGAGCCACTGCCGACGATTCCCGTCGCGACGCCAACGCGGCAGATCGACTTTGTGCTCTGCCGCCCACCCCAGCGGTGGAAGGTGATCGAAGTGCAGGTTCTCGACGAGGCCGTGGCCTCGGACCACCGCCCGATCCTGGCCGTCTTGGAACTCCTGCCGGAGGCTCCGCAATGAATCTGGTCTGTTCTCCTCCGCTAACCGACGCGTGTGCCGCGGCGGGTGGGATTGACCAGCAGCCAGCAAACGGCTCCAGCGATATAGACCCCGGCAAACAGCAGCAGGACGAGATTCCAGTTCGCCGTCCACTGAAAGAGAAACCCGACCAGAACCGGACACGCTGCCGCGGCAAAATTGCCGCACATGTTCATCAGCCCAAATACTTGCGGAACTTTCGTTCCGCCAATATCGATCGTCGCCGCGAATGCACAGGGACCGGCCAGGGCGGCGAACATCGCTCCGAGTGCCAAGAGACCCACGGCCAAGGGAACACTCTGCACGAACCAGGCCGCCAGAATCAGCAGCCCACACGTTCCCAAGGCCAGAGCGCCGACGCCGCTACGGCTCAGCCGAAGGCTTCCGGTCGTCTTCCAGATTCGGTCGACTAACATCCCTCCGAGAATGCTCCCACCCAGAGTTCCAGCGAGGACGAGTCCTTGCTGATATCCGGAGTCGGCAATCGAGACGCCGCGGGTTTGCTGGAGAAAAGTCGGAAACCAACTGGCGAAAAACATATACCCGGCAGCCCGGCAAATCTGTTGTCCGCACAAAAACCACATCGACGCTCGGGTGGCGACCGACCACAGGCTCTCTGACTCGTGGGAGCCGGTCGGGAGTTGCCCCGGTGCGTCGGCGCTCTGCGGTTGATCGGCGCGGATCAGCGCCAGTTCACTCGCGTTGACCGTTGGGGTTGCAGACGGGTCATCGCGAAAGCGAGCAAAGAACCCCACGGCCCACGCGACACCGGGGAGCGCAAAGGCGACAAACACCCACCGCCACTCCATCGCCATCAGCAACATCCCCGTCAGCCCACTGGCGACGATCGCGCCGACTTGCATTCCCGCAGCCAGAATTCCGCAAGCCAAGGAGCGGCGGGCAAGAGGCATCCAGTGGCCGATCGAATTGCAGGATGCGGGAAAGATGCCGGCTTGCGCGACCCCCATGATCAGTTGGGCGAAGATCAATAGCCAGAACCCAGGAGCGATCCCAATGCCGAACGAAGCGAGGGACCAGCCAAGGGCAAATCCGCTGAGGGCGACCCGCGTTCCCGCTCGTTCGGCAAACCAACCACTAGGAACTTGGAATAACGCGTACGTCCAGAAAAAGGCTCCCATGAACCATCCGGACTGTTGCAACGTTAAATCTAAATCCTCTCGAATCGTGCTCTCCGCCACCCCCACCGCGTTGCGGCAGAGATAGGAGATCGCAGCCGCTAGCGTCAGCCACGTCAGGGCGTGATAGCGAACGTGGGTGGGGCGCTCTGTCACTCCGAAGTCCACCGGTCCGCGGCTAGGGTTGGTTGAGGAGAGCCTGGACGGCTTCGGTCATCGCATCGATGGTCAGCTCGAGACTGCCGCGGTCGAAGGGGGTTTGCCATACCGGATACACATCGGTCTCATAAAGATCCGCCGGTGGCAGATACCCGATCGATCCATTGATCAAATTCAGACATAGAATCGGGTTCTGCGGAAATCGTGTCCGGAGCGTCTGCTGGAGAATCGAATACGGCTCACAGCAACAACCGATCAGCACGGCGGATCCCATTCGCCAGGCGAATAGCGGCAGCGAATAAGTCGCTCCATCACCGATTCCCCGGCGGATGTCTCGCTTGCGACGGAGCCGCTCCTCGAGTGCTCGATCGGAACAGCGAAGACGCTCGCACTCGAGTTCCTCGGCGGTGGGCCAATCCTTGAGCGGGAGTTCGACGGTCGTGCGGAGGGATCGCAGGTCCTGCGGCAACGGATAGCTCTGGTGCTTCCAGACCGCCAGCGGGGCTCCCGATTCCACGGTTTCCGAAAAGACGAGCTGCGTTCCTGCGGGCTCCATCGCTTCGAGCGTCGCCAGCGTGGCGTAGCCGAGTTGGCGTCCGTGGCGATCCGCGACGGCCGGGTCGCCGACATACTGGTATCGCGGCGCCAAATCGCCACAGGCTCCGAGCAGGAACAACGCGGGTGCCTCGGTCGATTTCTCGATCGTCTCCCGCATTGCCCCGACATAATCGGGCGAGATGGCCGTGTTGTCCCAAGCCAGCGTGGTGGGATGGCAGGCGTAGTTGGTGAGCGTTCCGCGAATGCGGCCGCTGGAATCGACCACCCGCCCCACCCACAGAGCATCGTCGGGAGCACCCGCTGGATTGAAGCCACAGACCATGCGGCCTTGTGGATTCTCCGGATCGGGCAGATCCCGGTGAGCCGCTAAGTCGCAGCTCCCGCGGTGCCAGTCGAGCGTCGCATCGAAAGCCGTTCCGATGGCTCCGTCCACCACCTGCACGGCCTTTGCCAGGAGGTCTTCCATCCAGTCGCGAAGCAGCTCGCTGCCAGGCAACGCCTCTTCGGCCTGCATCAAGGGTGGACCAGCGTGGGTATGGCTCAGACCGAAAAGTAGGCGAGGGGGAGCGAGTTCCACGCTCTCCTGCAAACGGTCCATGAACTGGCGGAACGTATGCGGAGTCTTCCACCAGCCGAGATCGGCGTCGAGAAAGACCAGCGGTTGGGGGTGGGATGGCGAAGTGAGGCTAAGTGCGGTGAGTGTCAGCGGGCGGTGGACCGATTCCGCGACGTCATGTTTGGCAGCTCCCCAGTTTCGCGCATAGATCCCAACCGGCGGCGTGATGTCGACGCGTGCGATTCCGACCCGCCCGCGAAAGGAAGCATGAGAAAAGTGGAGAGGGTGTTTGTTTTCCATTTCTTACCAATCCCCCACCGCGCCGTCGCGATAAAAGACGCGCTGGGCAATCTCTTGCTGGAACGGATACTTGCGGACCTCGGCCTCATCGATCGTGACTCCCAGTCCGGGACGGGTGTTGGGAGTCACGGTTCGCGTCGCGGGGTCAATCGCAAACCCTTCTTCCACAATGTCGTTTCGCCACGGCACGTCGCTGTGTACCGATTCACAAATAATGTAACTGGGTTGGGAGAACCCGAACTCCAAAGAGGCCGCGGTGCTCACTGGACCCTGCGGATTGTGCGGAGCCAGTGCGATGCGATGTGCATCGGCAAGTGCGGCGATCCGGCGAGCTTCGGTAAATCCGCCGCAGTGGGTGAGGTCGAGTTGGCAAATTTCACATCCGCGAACGGCGAACAAGTCGCGGAACGCCGCCAAGTGCGTGAGCCGCTCGCCGGTCGCGATCGGGGTTGCGACCGCGGTATTGATGGCGGCAAGCTGCTCAAAATTCTCAGGCCAGCAAGGTTCTTCCAGAAAATACAACCCGTAGGGATCGAGCGCATGGGCAAACCGCAAGCCCATGGCGGGGGCGGGGCGGGCGTGGCAGTCGACCATGATGTCGATCTCATCTCCGACCGCCTCACGCATCGCCGCCACACAGGCTTCCGCGGCTTTGATGGGGCGCAGTCCCTCGATCGGCATCGTCGGAGGGACGGCCATCGATTTGAATGCTGTAAATCCCTCGGCGACTGCCTGACTCGCGAGATCGGCGAACTGATGAGCGTTGTCGACTGGAGTCTCATAAAAGCTCTCCAGGTTGCCGCCGCCCAGGTGGCAGTAGAGGCGGATGGAGTCGCGGACCGGGCCGCCCCACAGTTGGTGACAGGGAACGTTATGGACTTTGCCGAGAATGTCCCACAGCGCCAGGTCGATGCCGGCGATCGCCGTCGAGCGGGTCACGCCGCTTCCGTGCCAAAAATGCTGCCGCCACATCATCTGCCAGAGATGCTCGACCCGCCTCGGGTCCTCGCCGATGATCAGCTGTGAGAGGTCTTCGATCGCACCGACGACCCCTCGCGTGTGCCATTCGAGCGTCGCTTCACCCCAACCCCATAAGCCGGGTTGGTCGGTCACGACTTTGACAAAGATCCAGTTCCGCATTCGGGCGTGGCAGACCAAAGTCTCGACGGCGGTAATTTTCATCGCGGTGCTGACCCCGTTAGAGTTCTTCGGGCGTCAACGTAGAGCCATCGATGGTCCGCGACAAGACTGCTGACGCGTTACAGCAATTCGCGGATCGGTTCGCCGTGATCGAGCGCCGGAATGGGGCGGCCGCTGCGGTCGAGGAAGCTGAGGGTGGGATCGACGCCCAGGACATGGTAGATCGTGGCGTGGATATCGCTCGGCGTCAGCGCGCGATCTTTGGGTGCTTCCCCATTCGCGGTGGTCGAGCCGACGATCTGGCCTCCTTTAACGCCTCCACCCCCGAGGAGGCAGAACATGGCGTTGCCCCAATGGTCGCGTCCCGGGGTGCCCATGCTCAGCGGAGCTCCGCCATTGCCTCCGTCATTCATCCGCGGGGTTCGACTGAACTCGCCGCACAAGACGACGAGAACCTTATCCAGCAGGCCGCGATCGCTGAGGTCCTCGAAGAGTGTCGCCACGGCGCTGTCGACTCTTGGAAGGTAATCCTCCATCCCCTTTTGAAGATCCCAGTGATGGTCCCAGCCTCCGAAATGCACCGTCACAAAAGTGGAACCGGCTTCCACGAGACGCCGTGCGAGGAGTGTGCTTTGCCCCCAAGTGTTGCGCCCGTAACGATCGCGGAGTTGCGGTGCCTCCTGACTGATATCAAAGGCCTTGCGCCCGCTTTCTCCAACCACCAGTTCGAACGCTTTTTGCTGAAACCGGTCGATCGATTGAATCTCGTTCGACTCGTCATGCATCCGTCGCGCGGTATCGAGACGATGGTTCAGACCGCGACGATCCTCGAGCCGATCCACCGTCAACCCGGCCACTGGATCGAGATTGTTTACTTTGAAGTCCGGGCTATTCGGATCGCCATCGGGCTCAAACGGATTGTGTTCGAGACCGAGGTAGTTTGCACCGAAGTAGCCGGGTCGGAGGCCGATGCTGGCGGCATAAGGAACTGCGACATAGGCGGGCATGCTGGCGGACCGCGGGCCGCACAGCTTCGTAGCGATCGATCCCACCGACGGGTGCTGGCCATCGGTTGCCGCTCCGCTCGGGCCGCCGCGTCCGGTCAACATGAAGTGGCCCGCGGTGAAGTGGTCTCCAGCGCCATGGTGCAGAGACCGAACGATCGAAAATTTGTCCGCCACCTTCGCCTGCCGGGGAAACAACTCGCTGATCTCAATCCCTGGCACATTGGTACGGATGGGACGCCAGATGCCGCGGTATTCCACCGGCGCCTCGGGCTTCATGTCATACATATCCATGTGTCCGGGGCCGCCGTCGAGCCAGATGAGAATCACCGAAGTGTCTTTGCGGCCGGCTCCCAGTGCCTGAGATTCCTCCTTGGCGCGCAGCACGTCGGCCAGACCCACCGAGGCCATTCCGGCGACCCCGCACTGGACAAAGCTGCGTCGGGAGATGCCGTCGCAGTACCGTTTTGTGCTTCCCGCTGCGACTCGAAACATCGTTGCTCTCCCGGCTCAGGCAAGGTTCCAGAAGCTTCCGCCGCGCACGGGACGCGGCGCCATCCAAATCGAGCTCGTGGGGGTTTTACCGCGACACCGCCTCGATGTCTTGCATTATAGGGAGGGGCGGCTAGAGGACGCGAGAAATTTGGTTGGGCAGCGAACTCAGTCGATGCCTGTCCAATATGGACAACCATGCACTGGGCGATGCAGCTTTCACGGCGGGGCAGGGTCTACCCGCGGCAGGTTTGATAGCGGCTCTCTCGGTGCGTTACACTCGGGGCCGTCTGGACCGTTGCCCGCGGGTTCCCCTGTCCAGTATTGCTGTTTTGTTTTCAACCGCTGTCGAGGAGTCGCACCATGAATCGTCTGGAACATCGTTGGGGACTGAGCTTTGTTTGTGCGGCCACGCTATGGGTGGCGCTGCCTATATCAGGCAGCGCAGCCGAGCCGACTCGCTATCTGCGGTTCGAGAAAGAAGCCAAGGTTGCTTACGGGATCCTTGAGGGGGAGCGAGTCCGTGAGATCGAAGGAGATTTGTTTGGCGAGTGGGAGCCGACCGAAACGGTCTATCCGTTGAGCGAGATCAAGATCCTCACGCCGACCGAACCGAAGCAAGTCTTGGCGCTGGCCGGTAACTATCGCAGCCATCTCGGACAGGAAGAGATCCCGCCGAAACTGCGGATCCCTCAGCCGTTCTACAAGAGCCTCTCCTCGCTGGTCGGCCAGGGCGAGGCGATCGAGATTCCCAAGGATGCGAAAACGGTCCACTATGAAGCGGAGCTCGTGATCGTCATTGGCAAGACATGCCGCAACGTCTCGAAGGAGCAGGCGATGGATTACGTTTTTGGCGTGACGGCGGGCAACGACATCAGCGAGCGGATCTGGCAGAACGACGAAGAAGTCAAAGACGTCCAGTGGTGGCGAGCCAAGGGGGCCGACACGTTTGGCCCAGTGGGACCTTATATTGCCACGGGGCTCGATTATGGAAATCTGATGATGCGGTTGCGGCTCAACGGCGAAGTGAAGCAGGAGGAGTCGACCGATCACTTGATTCATGACATCCCAGCGACCGTCAGCTTTATCAGCCAGTACGTCACGCTCCATCCGGGAGATCTGATATTCACAGGGACGCCGGGAGAGACTTCGGAGATCCAGCCGGGAGACGTGGTCGAAGTCGAGTTGGAAGGCGTGGGCGTGCTGCGGAATCCGGTCAAGGCAGAGGAGTAATTTTGGGCTGCAACGCTCCGCACTGACCCGCTAGGCGGTGTGCGTGCACAGGCCGGCGAGCAGTTTTTCGATCTCCGCGGGTTCGACCGGTTTGACCAAGTGAAGGTCGAAACCCGCTGCCTGCGATTTGCGGCGGTCTTCCTCCTGCCCCCAACCGGTCAGGGCAACGATCTTGACGCTCTTCCCCCAGGGGGAGCGGCGAATCTGCTGAGCCGCGTCGTAGCCATTGAGTTTCGGCATGCCGATGTCGAGCAGGATCAAGTCGGGGCGGAAGTCGGCGGCCGCTTCGACGCCAGCCTGGCCGTCATGGGCGACGCGGACCACGTTTCCCATCCGCTTGAGCATCATTGTCAGACTGGTGGCGGCGTCGCGATTGTCGTCGACGACCAGGATGCGGCGGTTGCTCGCACGCGGCGCGGCGTCGGCGGCCGTGGAGGCTGGAGTCGAATGCTGCACAACCGAGAGCACCAGGGGGAGGCGGATGATAAACTCGCTTCCCTTGCCGTGCCCTTCGCTTTGCGCCGCAATCGAGCCGCCGTGCATTTCCACGAGGCGTTTGACGATCGCGAGCCCGACTCCCAGTCCCCCTTGCGCCTTTTCGAGCGAGCGATCGACCTGGATGAACATGTCGAAAACACGCGGGAGCATCGGCTCGGGAATGCCGATCCCTTGATCCCTGACCCGGATCAGAGCCTCGGCTCCCTCCCGCTCGACCGTCAGCTCGATCGAGCTTCCAGGGTCGCTGTATTTCACGGCGTTCATCAGCAGATTGCAGATGACCTGCGCGAGACGCGTTTCGTCGGCGTCGACCAAGAGCGGGTCGTCCGGCAGGTTCACCGTGAGTTCCTGCCCCTGTTCGCTAATCGCTTGGCCGACGATCTCCAGCGCGTGTTCGACAGCTTGGGCAATCGGAATCCGTTGCCTCTGCAGGTGCAGCTTGCCGCGACTGATCCGGCTCATATCGAGCAGGTCATCGACTAAGCGGACAAGATGTTGCAGCTGTCGCTCCATGAGAGTGCGAACTTCGCTGAGCACATCGGGGTCGTCGCCCGAGAGCTGGAGGACTTGCAGCCCGTTTCGCAGCGGGGCCAGCGGATTGCGAAGTTCGTGAGCGAGCAGTGCCAGGAACTCGTTTTTGCGGCGTTCTTCCTCTTTGCGGCCAGTGATGTCGCGGGCGATTTTGGAGGCTCCGATGATCCTGCCCTCCGCGTCTTTCACGGGGGAGATCGTGAGCGAAACATCGACGCGGCTGCCGTCCCTGCGGACGCGCTGCGTTTCAAAATGTTCGATGTACTCACCCCGTGCGACCCGCTCGGTGATCGTGGGTGACTCCTCGGGATGGTCGTCCGGCACGAGGATCGAAAGCGGTTTGCCGACGATTTCCTCAGTCGCGTAGCCGTAGAGTTGCTCGGCGCCCCGGTTCCAGCTGGCGATTCGGCCATCGAGGGTTTGACCGATGATCGCGTCGTCGGAGGATTCGACGATCGCAGCCAGGTAGAGCTGGGTCTCCCTCGCCCGTCGGGTCTCGGAGACATCGCGGAAGACCAGCACGGCGCCGCTAATCTCTCCTCCCTTTCCACGAATGGGTGCGGCGGAGTCTTCGATGGGAACCTCGCGACCATCCTTGGTCACCAGCGCCGTGTGGTTGGCCAGTTCCACCACGCGATTTTCGCGGAACACCGTGTCGACTGGATTGGGAACCGATTTCCGCGAGTCTTCATTGATCGTGCGAAAGACCGCCTCCAGCGGTTTGCCAATCGCATCGTCCTCGGACCAGCCGGTCAGCGAGACCGCCACGGGATTGAGGAACGTGATCCGTCCGTGCTGATCGGTGACGACGACGCCATCACCGATGCTTGAGAGGGTCACGTAGAGCTGTTCCCGCTGCTGTTCGATTTGCACCGCGGCTTTCTCCGCCGCTTTCCGCGCAGCCTCTTCTTCGTGGAGCTTGCGGGACCGCTCCTCGGCCGCGCGGCGCTCGGTCAGATCGCGCGTGACTTTGGCGAATCCCAGCAATTGGCCTTCGTCGTCCCGCACCGCGGTGATCGTGACGCCCGCCCAGAACTGCGAACCATCCCGCCGCACCCGCCATCCTTCGTCCTCGACACGTCCCACCGCCGTGGCTTGGCGGAGGTTCTTCTCGGGCCAGCCCCGTTCGATCGCTTCGGGCGGGTAGAAGAGGGAGAAGTGTTCACCGATGATCGCCGCCGCCGAATACCCTTTGAGTCGCTCGGCTCCATTATTCCAGGTGGTGACCCGCCCTTCGGGATCGAGCATGTAGATTGCGTAGTCCTGGACGCCATCGACGAGCAGGCGAAAGCGTGCTTCGCTCAATCGAAGTTTCTCTTCGTTGTGCTTGCGAAGCGTCAGGTCGCGGGTGATCTTCAGGAAGCCGGTAACCTCGCCCGCATCGTCGCGAAGCGCCGTGATCACCACGCTGGCCCAGAACTTCGAACCGTCCTGGCGGATCCGCCACCCTTCGTCCTCAAAACGCCCCGCCGACGCGGCGACCTTCAGCTCGTGCTGAGGCCAGCCGGCGGCGATCGATTCGGCGGGGTAAAAACGCGAAAAATGCTCCCCGAGAATCTCTTCGGCTCGGTAGCTCTTGAGCAACTCCGCTCCCGTGTTCCAAGTCTGCACGTTCCCGTCGCGATCGAGCAGAAAGATGGCATAGTCGCGGACGCCGGCGACCACCTTGGCGAACTGGGCTTTGTTCTCCAGCAAATTCGCTCCGCTGGCCTCGACTCGCCGCGATGCAGCGGCCCCGCCAGCGGCCGGCTCCGGCGCAGGGCTAGCGGGGGCGGCGCGTGGCTCGCGGCGAAAGCGTCTCAAAAATTCAAGCATGGGTCCCAATTTCCCTTGGCAACCGGTGCCCTTGCTCCTCCAAGGCCACGCATTCCCCAAAGCTCCGATTCTCCATCAGCCGCCACGCGCCAGCGTCCGGTTTTTTGCATCTCCCCAGGAACCGGGCGCTGGGCCCGTGGCGGCTGATGGGCGACCGCACGAATCATCCCGGCTCGGGCTTCCCCTCTCAGTTCTGCGCCCGACCGGCGAGCTCACAGTGGAAAAGGCGGTCAGGCTCATGCAATCCCCGTGCCAACAGCTGGGGTCCGGAGCGTTTTTTGGCTGAAGGCCCGTTGGACGAGCGGCCGCGACGGCGGCAGGTACCAGTCTCACCGGATCGCGCGGTCGTGCAACCAGGGACCCCCTCCGCGGACACCACGGTCGCCCGCTCTTTCGGAACCTCTCGCACCGCAGCCGTCCGCCGCACCAGGAATTTGGGCTGGGATGGGGAGTTTTCAGAGCTGGAGCGTGGAGCAATCGATACACGAGGCGGCGGCTGAATAAACGTCAAGGATCGCCGGAGAGGCAAGAAATTCTGGTCTTCCGCAAGCCATTTTTTCCGCATTGCGGCGGTGATCGGGAATGTTTCTCTAGGCCCGAGCAAAAAACCCTGAGCCGACGGCGCGAGCCGCGGGTACTGGGGCGGAAACATCGGGCTGGCGAAGGCCCGAGGCTAGCGCCTGCGGCTCACCCGAGGCTAGCGCCTGCGGCTCAGATGAGGGAAATCGTCCGATTTTCTCACGGAGTCTGTCGGCTCGGCGGAAAGCCGGAGGGTCTTCAATCATCACTCCACACCGGCCACCTCTCAAACAGGGGCCTATACCCTGAACGGAACTTTCCCAATGAAGAATCTTGTGATCGCGATTGGTGCCACGGCCATGCTTGCTGTCGCTGGAACCGCTTGTGCGCAGCCGCCGACGGTGGCCGCGGCTGCTCCGGGCGTCGTCGTCGAGGGGGCTCCGGTCATCTCAGGCGAGCAATTCATCCAGCCCCGACGTCAGGTCCAGAGCTCGCGTCCGGCCAGCCTCTGGAGCAACCTGATGGAGCTCGAGCGGCGGAAGAACGCGTGGCTCAAGCGGACCTTCCTCGGCCGCTAAGCGACCGTCACCGCTAAGCGATCAGCCACCGGGCCCACGCGTGGCCTGGCGGCTGGTCGCGCGCCCGCTCCGGGGGGACTCGGTGAGGGCAGCGGGGATGTGTTTGACAACCTTTCGGGGGCGTCTTACAACGGATCGAGAACCTTTGGCCGTGAGGGGCGGGTACGGATCCGAAGCATGATTCTTTCTTCACTGCGGGAACGCACACGCTCGCAACACGAGCAGATCGAGCAGACGGTGAACCTGTTCGGCCACTGGGAATCGGTCGAAAGGTACGGCGGGCTGCTGGCCCGGTTCTACGGCTTTTACGCGCCGCTCGAACGGCGGCTGGGACAGGTTCCCGATTGTGGGGCGATCGGTCTCGATCTGGTCGAGCGGGTGAAGACTCCCTTCCTCTATCAAGATCTGCTCGCGCTGGGATTTGACTCCGCCCGTGTCGAGCAGTTGCCCGAGTGCGTGCAACTGCCGCGGGTGGGCGACATGGCCACAGTCCTCGGCTGCCTGTACGTGCTCGAGGGAGCGACGCTCGGCGGCCAAGTCCTCCGTCGCGAGATCGAGCGGCGGCATGGACTCGACACCGAGTCGGGCTGTCGGTTCTTCGCCAGCTACCGCGAGCGGGTGGGCGAGCGGTGGATGGAATTTTGCAAAGTCCTCTCGCACTACGCGTCGGAGAATCCCGACGCGCAGGAGGCAATCGTCTCGGCCGCGGTCGACACGTTCTGTACATTCGACCGCTGGATCGTCGGAGGAAAGGCATGCTGAATGGGAGGGAAGCCTCGGGGAAGGGTGCAGAGTTCGAGAGCGATTGGAAAGATTGTGAACGCGAACCGATTCACCGGCCCGGAAGCATCCAGCCCCACGGCGTGTTGCTGACTCTCGAGCCGTCGAGCGGGAGAATCCTGCAGGCGAGCGAAAACCTCGACCAATTGGGTTCCATCTCGGCCACCGCCGCGCTCGGCCGTCCGCTGAGCGAGGTGCTCGCAGCGGAGGTGGCCGAAACGCTGCAGGCGGAACTGGCCGCTAAGCTGCCAGCCGAGCCCACCCCTTCCTCGGCACAGGCTGGCCCCGCGAATGCGAATCGTGGAGCGGCCAATCCGCAGCGGCGGCCGGTGTTTCTGGGCACGTTCACGCTCCCCTCCGCGGAAGCCCCGGCGGCAGGTTCTTACCAGGCGATCGCTCATCGCACCGCAGGGGCGGTCGTACTTGAGTTCGAATCGATCACCGGCGAGTCGAGTGGTCGATCGGCGGTCGATCTCCAGACGCTGGTCGACGCATTCATTCTGGAAGTCGAGGCGGTCAATACGGTCGACGCGCTGAGCCGGGTTGCCTGCGACACGATTCGCCGGATGACGGGGTTTGACCGGGTGCTGATCTACCGGTTCGACGAAGACGGGAACGGTACGGTGGTTGGCGAAGCGGGAAGTGGTCGGTTGCCTTCCTATTTGGACCACCGGTTTCCAGCCTCCGACATCCCGGCCCAGGCCCGCGAGCTGTATCGGATCAATCCGCTGCGAATCATCCCCGACGCCCAGTACCGTCCGGTGCCCGTGTTTCCGGCTGAGAACCCAGCCACCGGCAAACCGCTCGACATGAGTTTCTCGACGCTGCGAAGCGTCTCGCCGGTCCACGTGGAATACATGCGGAACATGGAGACGGCCGCTTCGATGTCGGTCTCGGTCCTCCGCGGCGGGGAACTGTGGGGGCTGATCTCGTGCCACCATCAGGAGCCGAGAACCGTTCCGTTTCCGCTCCGCCAGGCGTGCGATCTGTGCGCCCGCGTCTTTGCGCTGCGGCTTTCGTCCCTGGAGCATGTGGACGAATACGCGCACCGGATCCGCGTCCGTTCGGCCTTTTCGCGGCTCTTGAACGAGATGACCGATCGCGGGGACTTTGCTCCGGCGTTGGCCGCGAATCGCCGCGATCTGCTCGCCCTCACCGGCTCGCAGGGAGCGGCGCTGCTGACCGCAGAGGGCTGCTATCTGGTGGGCGAAACACCGGCGGAAGATCAGGTCCGGGAACTGGCTCAGTGGTTGTACACGAGCGTCGACGAGGATTTATTCGTCACCGATCGGCTCCCCAGCCTGTTTCCCCCCAGCGACGCCTACAAGGATTCGGCCTGCGGAGTGATCGCGGCGGCGATCTCCAAAATCCACGCCAGCTACGTGCTGTGGTTCCGTCCGGAGGTGATCCGCACGATCCGCTGGGGCGGCGATCCTCGCAAGCCACACGCGGATGCGGAGCGAGCGGGGGAGTCGGGGGAGTCGGGTGAGTCGGGTGAGTCGGGGGACCGCCGCGTCCCGGCCCGGTTGCACCCGCGGCGGTCGTTTGCGACGTGGCGGGAGACGGTGCGGGATCGAGCGCCGGGGTGGACGGCGAGCGAGTTGGAGGGGGCGGCGGAACTTCGCAACGCGATCGTCGGCACGGTGCTTCGCAAAGCCGAAGAGTTGGCCGCACTGAACGCCGAGCTCTTGCACAGCAACAAAGAGCTGGAGGCGTTTTCCTACTCGGTCAGCCACGATCTGCGGGCTCCGCTGCGGCACATTGTCGGTTACGCCGAGATGCTTCGCGACGACAGTGCCGACGTGCTCTCGGAACGCGGCCGCCGCTGTCTCGAGACGATCATCGAGTCGAGTCAGTACGCTGGCCGGCTGGTCGACAAGCTGCTCAACTACTCGCGGCTGGGACGGTCCCAGTTGCAGTGCGGCGAAGTCGATCTGAATCAGCTGGTCGCCGAGGTGCGTCAGGAACTGATGCGGGAGGCCGAGGGCCGTGAAATTGTTTGGGAGGTGGCGGAACTTCCCCGCGTCTCGGCCGATCTGATGTTGCTCCGAGTGGCGGTCCAGAATCTCCTTTCCAACGCGGTCAAGTACACCCGGGAGCGTCCCTTAGCTCGGATCGAAGTCGGGTATCGCGAGTGCCCGAGCGAATTGGAGTTCTGGGTCAAGGACAACGGCGTGGGCTTCGACATGGCGTACGCCGACAAGCTGTTTGGGGTGTTTCAGCGGTTGCATCGCTGGGAAGACTACGAGGGGACCGGCATTGGCCTTGCGAATGTTCGCCGAGTGATCGAGCGGCACGGCGGTCGGACCTGGGCCGAGGGCCAGGAAGAGCAGGGCGCCAGCTTCTACTTCTCGCTTCCCAAAGCGGCCCCGACGCCCGCTCCGTAACGACCCCCGGATCCCCCCGCATGCTCAAGCCGATTCTGCTCGTCGAGGACAATCCGAAGGACCTTGAGCTAACCCTGCTGGCGCTCGAGAAAAGCAACCTGGCCAACGACGTGATCACCGTCCGCGACGGTGCCGAAGCGCTCGATTACCTGTTCCGCCGCGGGAACTATCGAGACCGCCCCGACGGGAATCCAGCCGTCGTCCTGCTCGATCTGAAACTTCCCAAGGTCGACGGGATCGAGGTCCTCGAACAGCTCAAGGCGGACAGCCGATTGCGGCCCGTCCCGGTGGTGATGTTGACCACCTCGCGGGAGGAGCAGGATCTGGTGCGGAGTTACGCCCTGGGTGTGAACGCGTACGTGGTAAAGCCGGTTGCATTCCAGGAATTCATCGAGGCCATTCAGGATCTGGGGATTTTTTGGGCAGTGCTCAACGAGCCACCGCCAGGATCCTACAAGCCGGAACGAAAGCGTTAAGCGTGGCGAACTACGGATTTAAACACCACCTGCGAACCGTCCGCGTCCTCCATCTGGAAGACAGCGACCTCGACGCCGAACTGGTCAAAGACCGCCTCGAACGTTCGGGACTGAACATCGCGTTCGAACGGGCGACCGATCGCGGCAGCTTCGTCGCTCGGCTCCAGCAGCAGCGTTACGACTTGATCCTCTCGGACTTCCAGGTGCCGACCTTCGACGGCTTGAATGCCCTCGAACTGGCCCGCGAGCATCAGCCGCAAACGCCCTTCATTTTTGTTTCCGGGGCGATGGGAGAAGATCTGGCGGTCGAGACGCTCAAGCAGGGAGCGGTCGATTACGTCCTCAAAGATCGGCTGGTCCGGCTGCCGCAGGCGGTCGAGCGGGCGCTCCGCGAGAACCTCGAGCGGAACGAACGGAAGCGGGCTGAGAAGACGGTCGAAGAAGCCCTGACGCTGCTCGAAGGGATCGCCGAGGGAACCGAAGAGCTGATCGTGGCGATCGACCATGACTATCGGTTCACGGTCGTCAACCGCGCGTACGCTCGGGAATTCCAACGCGTCTTTGGAACCCGGGCCGAAGTCGGCGAAAGTTTGCTCGATGCGCTCGCTCACCTCCCGGAAGAGCAGGCCCACGCGAAAAGTCTCTGGGGCCGCGCCTTGGGCGGAGAAAGACTCGCCGTCACCGCCGACTTTGGGGATCCCACCCGGGAGCGGCGGACGTTCGACCTGCGGTTCTACCCGATCCGCGACGCGGCTGGACGCGTGGTGGGGGCCGGCGAAATCGCCAGCGACGTGACCGAGCGAGCCCGCGAGGAACGCCGCCAGCGGTTCTACACGGAGCTGGCCGTCGCAACGCAACCGCTGACCGATCCCGAGGCCGTGACCGCGACCACGGCGCGGCTGTTGGCCGAACACCTGGAAGTCGACCGCTGCGCATACGCGGACGTCGAGGACGAGTCGGTCTTTGTGGTCCTCGGCGACTACACCCGCGGGGTCCCCAGCATCGTGGGGCGCTGGCGGCTGAACGCCTTTGGCTCTCAGTTGCGGGACAAGCTGCTCGCTGGCGAGCCTTTTGTGGTCGAGGACATCGAATCGGATCCGGCGTTCCGCGAGGAGGATCGCGGGAAGTATCGCCAAGGGGTGGTGCGGGCGATGATCTGCGTGCCGCTGTTCAAGGAGGGGCGGTTGCACTCGGCGATGGCGGTCCAACAAAACCGCCCGCGGCGGTGGACCGCCGCGGAGATCGAACTGGTTCAAAACGTCGTAGGGAACTGTTGGGAGACGCTCGAGCGGGCGCGCGCCGTCCGCCAGCTGCGGGCCAGCGAAGAACGGTTCCGCACGCTGGTCATCACGACTTCGCCCATCATTTGGACGGCCAATGCGGACGGCGAGATGGTCGGCGACAATCCTTCCTGGGCCGCCTTCACCGGTCAAACCCCCGCCGAATACACCGGATGGGGTTGGCTCGATGCGCTGCATCCGCACGACCGGGAACCTACCGCCACCATCTGGCGTCAAGCCGTCGAGAAGCAACAGCGGTACGAAACCGAATACCAGCTCCGCCGGCACGATGGCGAGTACCGCCGGATCATCGCCCGCGGAGCCCCGGTCTTCGCCGACGATGGCAGCCTCCGGGAGTGGATCGGAAACTGCTCGGACGTGACCGACCGCTTGCGAGCCGAAGAGGGACTCGCGCGGGTGACGACCGAGTCGGAGCAGCGGAGGCGGTTGTACGAAACGATCCTCTCCAACACCCCCGACTTGGCTTACGTCTTCAGCCTCGATCACCGGATCAGCTACGCCAATGAAGTGTTGCTCCAGATGTGGGGGCGAACCTGGGAGGAGGCGATCGGGAAAACGCTGCTGGAGATCGGTTACGAACCGTGGCATGCCGAAATGCATTCGCGGGAAATCGAACAAGTGGTGGCGACCAAACAACCGATCCGCGGCGAAGTGCCCTTCACCGGAACCTTTGGTCGCCGGTTCTACGATTACATCTTCGTTCCGGTGATCGGAGCCGATGGCGAGGTCGAAGCGGTCGCCGGCACGACCCGCGACGTGACCGAGCGCAAACAGCAGGAAGAGGAACTCGCCGAACGGGAACGGCGGTATCGGATGGTCGCCGACGCGGCCAAGGACGCGATCTGGGACTGGGATTTGGTCAACAACGAGGTCGACTGGAACGAAGGGGTGCGGACCAACTTCGGCTATCCCATGGAAGAGGTGGAAAGCGATCCTTCCTGGTGGAGCGATCGGATCCATCCCGAAGACGCCGAACGCATCACCCACGCAATCCACCGCCACATCCGCGAGGGTGGCCCGGACCAGCGGTCGGCTAACGAACGCTCGACCGGCAGACACGCCGACACCTGGCATGGCGAGTATCGCTTTCGCCGCGCCGATGGCACCTACGCGTACGTCTTCGATCGTGGCCGCGTGGTCCGCGACGCCGAGGGGCGAGCGACGCGGATGGTCGGTTCGATGCTCGACCTGACCGAGCGACGGCAAGCGGAACAGAACCTGGCTCGGCTGTTGGCGGAAGCGAAACGGCACGCCGCAGTGCTCAACCGGGTTGCCTCGGCGTCGCGCAGCATGAACGCCGTCCTCTCGGCCGAGAGCATTGCCCGAATCGTCACCGATGAAGCCTGCTCGATCCTCGACGCCCAAGGAGGCGTGACAACCTTTGTCGGTGCGGAGGACTGTCATCAAAGAATCGCCGCGTTCCCCTCAGGCCGAGCGAACTACGAAGGGCCGTCGAGCGCCGCCGATTCGAACCTGGCAACCGCCCGCCTGGGCCATCCGAGTGGAGCGTGCAGCGACGGAGATGCGGACGCCGAGGAATCGGATTCGGGTGAGGCGGGCTCCTGCACGTCGGGAGCGGGCCAGTCGGGAGCGGGCCAGTCGGGAGCGGCAGAGTTCGACGAGGAACTGGCCCTGAAGGTTTGCGAAGAAGAGCGTCCGATCCGCGTCCCGGCGGCAGCCGGATCTGGGGGCTGGGCTCGGCTGGCGGTCCCGCTGGTCGGGCATAGCGGGCGGATCCTCGGTGTCTCGCAGTTGATGGGGAGTCGCACCGGGGACTTTACCGCCGAGGATGAATCGGTCCTGGTGCAGTTGGCGGCCATCGCTGCGGCGGGGATCGAGAATTCCCGCCTCTACGAGCAAGTTCGCGAACAGGATCGGCGGAAGGACGAGTTCCTCGCTACCTTGGCTCATGAACTCAGGAATCCGTTGGCCCCGATCCGTACGGGGCTGGCGGTCTTAGCCATGACCCCTGCCGGCGAGCCGCAGCCGACCGAAATTTTGGAGGTGATGGAGCGGCAGGTCGGGCACATGGTCCGCTTGATCGATGACCTGTTGGACGTCTCACGAATCACCCGCGGCACGGTCCAGCTGAAGCAAGAACGGATCGCGGTGCAGGAGGTTTTCGAAGCGGCGATCGAGGTCAGCCGTTCGACGATCGAACACGCTGAGCACCGCTTGACGGTCTCGGCTCCCGATCAGCCGCTAATGATCGATGCCGACCCGACGCGGATGGCCCAAGTGGTGAGCAACCTGCTCAACAACGCGGCCAAATACACGCCCTCGGGAGGACAGATCACACTCTCGGCGGAGAGCGAGGGGAAGGAGGTTGTGATCCGAGTTCAAGACAATGGCGAGGGCATTTCCGCGGAGATGCTGTCCCGAGTCTTCGAGATGTTCACCCAGGTGGGCCAGACGCTGGGGCGCGCTCAAGGAGGACTGGGGATTGGGCTGGCGCTGGTCTCGCGGCTGGTGGAGATGCATGGCGGGACCGTCTCGGCCGAGAGCCCGGGGTTGGGCAAAGGCAGTACCTTCGTGGTGCGTCTCCCGTTGGCTGCGTCCGAGCCGGCGGGCGAGGGCGACGGCCACCTGTGCACCGACCCGGTGATGGCCGCGGCAATCACGCGGCGGATCCTGGTGGTCGACGACAATACCGATGGCGCGCGGGTACTGTCGATGCTGCTCGAAAACGCCGGGCATACCACAGCCACCGCCTACACCGGGCCCGCCGCCCTCGAAGCGGCCGACCAGTTTCGCCCCGAAGTGGTATTCCTCGACATCGGGCTCCCCGGGATGAACGGCTACGAGGTCGCTCAGCGGTTGCGGGGATCATCGGCGGCCGACGGCCTGATCCTGGTCGCCTTGACTGGCTGGGGAACCGACAACGATCGCCAGCGGGCCAAGGAAGCGGGCTTTGATCACCATCTGACCAAACCGGTCGACGCAGCCCACCTCGAATCGCTGCTAGCGCAGCTCTCCAACGGCGGAATCGGCTAGCTGGACAGCGCCACTTTCTTACGCTGAATTGCCATAAAGTCAGCAGTGCCCAGCAGTTGGCTACCAAGTCGTTTAACGGCAAGCCGA
>NZ_WRPR01000001.1 GCF_010367455.1 Candidatus Laterigemmans baculatus
AAGCGGCCGGCTACGGCCCCCTCACCCTAGCCCTCTCCCCCACGGCTTGGCTGCGGAACTTTCGTTCGCAGCCAAGCCGCGGGGGAGAGGGGACCGGAAAACTGCGCGGCCCTCCCGGGGGGAGGGTGTCGTCCCAGGTTTTCTGACAGGGTCTACTGGGGTGGTTGGTCGGTGGTGGGTTCGGCGAGGGCGAACACGGCGGTGCGGATGGCTTCGGCCATCGCTTCGATCGACTGCGCCGCGTCGACGATCAGCGTCCGCTGGCTCGCTCGCGGCAGCTGCTTGCGAAAGCCTTCGCGAACTGCCGTCAGGTACTCCACGCCGCGCGCTTCCATGCGGTCGGCCGGCCGGTCGAGGCGGGAGAGGGCCACGTCGGCGGGCAGGTCGAGCAAGACGGTCAGATCGGGCCGGACCCCGGAGATCGCCACTTCGCCGAGCTGCCATAACAGCTCGGCCGCTTCGCCTCCCCCGGCACTCTGGTAGACGACGTTGGCCAGCAGATACCGGTCGGAGACGACGATCTGGCCCGCGGCAAGCGCCGGGCGAATCCGCTCTTCGACCAACTGGCTGCGGGCGGCCATGTAGAGCAGGGCTTCACAGCGGCGGTGCATCTCCAGGTCCGAATCGAGCACCAGCGCCCGAATCGCTTCGCCAGCCGCCGTGCTGCCCGGGTCACGAACCGAAACGACGTCGCGACCGGCGGCTTGCAAGGCCTCGACCAGCCGCGTGATCTGCGTCGATTTCCCAGCACCGTCGATTCCGTCGAAGGCAATGAACACGGTGCGGGGACCCTTTTCTCTTCTACTCGCGGAACAGTTCTTCCAGATCGTTCCCGCCGGTGCTGAAGGCATCGCGGCCGACCAGTGAACGATGATCGTAGTCGATCACCTTCCAGCCGGAAGGCGTCTTCTGCAGATGCAGCAGCAGCCGCCGCACGACCTTTTGGTTCTGCACCGGGCCCCGCTTCTGGCTGACCACCACGTTGGCATTCAGATCGACCACGGCCTCGAGCGGGTCGGTTTCCTCCAGCACGCGAATTCTGCGGAAACTGGCAATCCGGGCCTGCGAGAACTCGTATCGCGGCAGCTCCGCCCGGGCCCGCTGGAGCACCTCGGTTTGATCCGGGTGGATCGCCCGATACGCATCCTCAAAACGATTCGCCTCGACATCCGCGGCGAGGCGCGCGAGCCACGTGCGAAGCTCTTCTTCCTCGGTCACGATCGCCCCGGCCACGACCCACACCACGGGGATCAGCAGCCCCAGAACGCCGGCTGCGACGAAGAGGCTCCGCTGTCCGCTCCGTGTCCAAGCGTAGAACATCGCCATGGCCAGCAAACCGAGCAGCACTGAGAGTAACAGCGGCCGCTCGGCGAACAATTCAACCATGACTCGAAGCTCCGAAGCGAAGTCGCTACTTGCGGATCAGCAGAGGTCCGCCGTAGCGGGCGGTCGCACCGAGGCCTTCCTCGATGCGGAGCAGCTGATTGTACTTGGCCATCCGGTCGCTGCGGCTGGCCGAGCCGGTCTTGATCTGGCCAGTCGAGAGCGCGACGGCCAAATCGGCGATCGTCGCGTCTTCGGTTTCCCCACTGCGGTGACTGGTCACGCTCGTGAAACCGTTCCGCGCGGCCAGCTGGATCGCTTCGATCGTCTCGGTGAGCGTCCCGATCTGGTTGACCTTGATCAAGATGCTGTTGGCGATTCCCTCGTCGATCCCCCGCTGCAACCGCTCGGTGTTGGTCACGAACAAGTCGTCGCCGACCAACTGCACGCGGTCGCCGAGCTTCAGCGTCAGCTTCTTCCAGGTCTCCCAATCGTCCTCGCTGCAACCGTCTTCGATCGAGCAGATCGGATACTTGTCGCACCACGAGGCGAGGAAGTCGACCAGCTGATCGCCGCTCAGCTGATTGCCGTCGATCGCGTAGGTCTTCTTCGAGGCGTCGTAGAGCTCGGTCGAAGCGACGTCGAGCGCGATCCAGACCTGCTCACCCGGCTTGTAACCGGCCGCTTCGATCGCCTGCATGATCAAGTCGAGCGCTTCCTGGTTGCTCCCCAAGTCGGGAGCAAATCCTCCCTCGTCGCCGACCGCCGTGTTGAGCTGCTTGGAGCTCAAGACCTTTTTCAAGTTGTGGAAGATCTCGGTTCCCGCCCGCAGCGCGTCGGAGAAGGTTTCGAACCCGAGCGGCATCACCATGAATTCTTGGACGTCGACCGAGTTATCGGCGTGCTCGCCCCCATTGATAATGTTCATCATCGGGGCCGGCAGCAGGTGGGCTCCGGCGCCCCCCAGGTAGCGATACAGCGGCTGGGCGGTGTAGTTCGCAGCCGCTTTGGCGACGGCCAGCGAGACGCCGAGGATCGCGTTCGAGCCGAGCGCCTTTTTGTTGGGGGTCCCGTCCAGTTCGATCATCGCTGCATCGATGCCACGCTGGTCGAGCGCGCTCATCCCGAGCAGCGTGTCGGCGATCTTCGAATTGACATTCTCGACCGCTTGGGAAACTCCCTTGCCCATGTACTTCGACTTGTCGCCGTCGCGCAGCTCCCACGCCTCGTGGGCGCCGGTGCTGGCCCCACTCGGCACCGCCGCGCGTCCGGTGCTGCCGTCGTCGAGGATCACCTCGCACTCGACGGTGGGATTGCCGCGGCTGTCGAAGATTTGGCGGGCGTGGACCGATTCGATCAAACTCATCGTCTTGGGTTTTCCGCTGAAGGAAAGGAAACGGAGTGGTGGAGTATTTTTGCGGGCATTGTGCCAATGGGCGGCGATCGAGTCCAGGCAGCCCGCCGCATTGTGCGTTTGGCGGGCTGGGCGTACAGTTCATACCATGTTCACCGGATTGATCGAAACGATGGGGAGCGTCGTCGAGCGGGTCGACGTCGCACCGGGCGCGAGGCTGACGATCGAAGCCGGAATCGTCGCCAGCGACGCGGAGCTCGGCGACAGCATCGCCGTCAACGGTTGCTGTCTCACCGTCGTCCATCGGGCTGAGAGCCGCTTGACGTTCGAGGCGGGCGAAGAGACGCTCTCGCGGACGAACCTGGGCCGGCTGCAGACCGGCAGCCCGGTGAACCTTGAACGCTCCCTTCGCGCCGGCGATCGGCTCGGCGGTCACTACGTCACCGGGCACGTCGATGCCAGCGGGCAACTGCTGCGGCGAATCGACGACCCGCCCTGGGCCCGGCTCTGGTTCACCGTCCCGGCGGCGCTGACGGGCCAACTCGCCTCGAAGGGGAGCGTCACGGTTGACGGCGTCAGCCTGACCCTCGTCGACGTCACCGACAATTCGTTCAGCGTCGCGCTGATTCCCCATACCCTTTCGGTCACCACCTTGGGCCAACTCCGCGAGGGCGACCCGGTGAACATCGAAACCGACGTGCTCGCCAAGTACGTCGAGCGACAACTCCAGGCTCAGCTCGCATGGAAAACCGACAAACCATCAGCTACGTCGCCAACCGTTTGAAAGCGGCGGGGCTCCGTCCCGTCAATCGGTTTGGACAGAACTTTCTGGTCGACTTGAACCTGATCGAACTGATCGCTCGCTCGGCCGACCTCGGTCCCCGCGACGTGGTCCTGGAAGTGGGCACCGGCACCGGATCGCTGACCGCCAAAATGGCCAAGCGGGCCGCCCAAGTCGTCACGGTCGAAATCGACGAGAACCTCGCCGAGCTCGCGCGCCAAGAGTTCGCGACGCTGCCGAACGTCACGCTCCTGCAGACCGACGCGCTGAAGAACAAAAACACCCTCCACCCCGAGGTCGTGCGGGTCGTGCAGGAGAAGCTGGCCGCGGCGGGCCCGCAAGCGCGACTCAAGCTGGTCGCGAACCTGCCCTACAACGTGGCCACGCCGATCATCAGCAACATCCTGCTCTTCGATCCGGTCCCCGAGCGGATCGTGGTCACGATTCAGCGGGAGTTGGCCGAGCGGATCATCGCCGCTCCGTCGACCAAGGATTACAGCGCGCTGTCGATCTGGGTCCAGACGCTGGCCCACCCGCGAATCGTCCGCGTATTGCCACCCTCGGTCTTCTGGCCGCGTCCCAAAGTCCACTCGGCGATCCTCCAGATCGATCCGAGCGACGAACTCCGCCGCCGAGTCCACGATCTCGACTTCTACCACCGCACCGTGCGGGCGCTCTACTTTCACCGCCGCAAATTCTTGCGGAGCGTCGTCGTTAGCGCCATGAAGGAGCGGCTCGACAAAGCGACCGTCGACCAGCTGCTCGACGAGCTCGGCATGGGGGCGACGACGCGGGCCGAGGAGTTGAGCGTCGAGCAGACGATCGAGTTGATCGAGCGCCTGCGGCAGGCCACGGCTGCTTGAGGGGCCCCCATTTTCTTGAGGGGCTCCCGTTTTCTTGCGGGGCCCCATTTTCTTGACAGGCTCCCGCGCCGCTCCGATACTCAGCGTCCGGCTGCCTCAGCCACAGCCTGGCGGCCCGATCTCTTCTGGAGCTTAACGACGTGCCAAGATCGATTCTCGACGCAGTTCGCGCCGGTCACTGGGACTTCGAGCCGCGACCCTGTTCCCAGATCACCTTCAAGCCCACCGAAGCGCTGCCGGGATCGCACGAGAAGCTCGAGATCCTCTGTGAGCGAGTCCGCAGCGGTTTGCCGCTCTGGCACCCGGAAGATCGCCGCTACTATGCTTCCCGTTGATCGATGGGCCCGTTGATCGATGGGCCCGTTAATTGATGAGCCCGTTGATTGATGGGCCCTCTGATTCATAGGCCCGTTAATTCGCATGATTGTTGCGGGCGGATTTGCCGATAAAAGGCGAAGTAACAGGGACCCGGGGGATTGAGCCCCGGGCGTTCATGGAAGAACACCCGCTGGACTGCCCATCATGCACGCAATGCATAGCGAGATCTGCCACAATCTCGAAGCTCACGCCGTTCGCAATCGACTCGATTCGATGCTCGACCAAATCCGCGCCGATTACGCGGACATGGTCAACGATCTCGAAAGCGATTGGCGAGGCGACACGCTGCACATCTCCTTCAAAGCCTATGGCTTCGAAATCGCCTCCGATTTCCGGGTCGGTCCCGAACGGATCGAGTGGGACGGCCACGTGCCTCCGCGGGCGACCCTGTTCCGCAGCAAAATTCAGCGGACGATCGATGGCAAGCTGAGCGAATCGCTGCGGTAGCTCAGTCGCCCCCTAGCGACGCTCGCCGACGATCCGCAACCGCTCACCGTCCCGCTCGGCCCGCAGCCCGAGCGGCCCCACGGCGCGTTCAATCAATTCGTCGAGCGTCGCTTGCTCGACCTCGAGATCGATCCGCTGGGTGAGCGGCGCGGCGGCTTCGGGAGCGATCTCCAGCTGCCAACCGACCGAACGACACAGCGACTCGAGAAACGCATCGGCCGGCTTGTTGACCAAGCGGAGCGAGTATCGCTTGAGGCCGTCAACCTCCCGGTTTTGCGGATCGCCTCCAGAGTGACTCGCTGCGGCGCGCATCTCTCTGGCACGCGCTGAGTCGGGCGGTTGCGAACCGGTGCCAGTCGAGACCAGCAGCGACTCGAGCATCGCGTGGGCCTTGGCCGGACCGCTCAGCAACCAGCGGTCTCCTTGCTTGCGCAATTGTCCACCCACGGCAGGCGACGTTAAGCGGCTCCGCAGCTGGGGCGGTAGCGTTTGTCCCGGGTACTCGCGGGCGACTCGCGTCTGCGGCCCCAGCGGCTCGGCGGTGACTCGCCGCGTCACCGGGTCGAGTTCCAGCGACAGGTCGAAGCCGACGCCGATCAGCCCCAGGGCCGTTGTGACGCGGACTTCACCCAGATCGACTGCCGGCCACAGATCGTGCGGAAGAGACACCGAGTCGATGCGGAGATCCCACTGCTCGGCGACGGTCTGGAGAGCCTCGCTGGGAGTGGTCAGCATCGGCCAGCGGACGGCGCGAGTTTGGGTCAGCGTGTCGTCGGGGCGATCCTCTCTCCCGGAGGCGACCAAGCTGTCCCACGCGGCCATCATTTCTGTCGCTGCCAGTTCGGGAGCCGGAGCGGGGCCGAGCAGCACCACTTCGTCGGCCACAGCGACTTCGAGTTGGTGCTCCGCGGCGAGCTGGTCGAGGACGGCTCCCGCGGTCGGACCATAGTTCTCGCTGAGCAGCGGCAGCGCGGGGTCGACGCGGCGGTCTCGCCAAACGCGGAGCCCGGTTCGTTCCCGGATCCCGGCGAGCGTTTCCTCAAGCGTCTTGCCTTCGGCGAAGATCCGCAGCGACGTCTCGCGGGGGGCCGCCACCGGGCGTGGGAAATCGGCTGCGGTCGCCGCTGAACTCGCCGGCGACGCCGAGAACGCGGGGGCTGCCCCCGGCATGGCGCTCCACACGGCGACAAGCGCTGCAGCGGCCATCAGCGTCCGGAACTCTCCGGTCATCCTGCGCTCCCGAATCAGTTCTGCGTGGGTTGGCGGGTGGTCCATCGCTGCAGTATGGACCAGTCGAAGCGGAGCCGGAATACGCAATCGCCCCGGTGGATCGGGAGACGAAATCGTTTGAGAACTGGGGAGTCGGCGGGTAGACTCACGCGTATCGACCTTTGCTTGCCCCGAACCGACGGCCGCATAGGATGCAGCAACCGACACGGCTGTCGGCCCCCGCGATAAAGCGGTCCGTGTGTCTCGCCCCCCGAGGTTCCCTCCCGTGACCGCCCCGGTCCTCCGCACCGCTCGATTGGTCACCGCCTACCGGCGTTATCTGACCACCGCCGACTCGCCCCGCTTTGCTGCTGAAGTGGGCCGCTACTACGCGACGGCCACGCTGGGACGTCTGCTCAACTGTGGCAGCGTCGAGCTCCGCCGCGCTGCCTCGCTTGCTCTCGGCGTGCTCGGCGACCACGACTCGATCGAGCCGCTCGGACGCCGGCTGGCCGACGCCGATCGCGGCGTCCGTTTGGCTGCCGACGATTCCTTCCGGGCGTTACTGATTCGCGACGCGGCGCCGACGCACCAGCACCAGTTGCTTCAGGTCATGCACCTGAACGACGGAGGCGAGTTTGCGGCCGCCTTGGCCCCCGCTCTGATCCTCAGCGACCAAGCTCCACTGTATGCCGAAGCCCATCACCAGTTGGCGCTCTGCTGGCACGGACTGGACGATCTGGTCGCTGCCGAAGACGCGTACCGCGCCTGCCTTTGGCGGTGCCGTTTCCACTACCAAGCCTGGATCGGTCTGGCCCACTGTCGCTTGCACCGGCCGCACGAAGCCGATCGCGACTTGATCGGTGGACTCGCCGCACTCCGCCGAGCCCTGTCGATCTGCCCGGACCTGGAAGCGGCTCGTCTGGAAGCGCGAACGCTCGAGCGGGTGGTCGACGACTTCCCGTTCGACGAAGGGTTTGACCCCGACCGCTTCGAGAGTGAGGACTGAGCGTCGTGCTGTGGAACTACGTGGGGGGGGATTACGTGCGGTGGGATGACTTGATCGTGGGCGGCTTGGCGATTGGATTGGCTGCCGCGGCGACCGCTTCGGCGGCGGGCCTGATGACCTCTCCCTATCGGCTGGCCAGCGTTCGCAGCATCCAACAGCGGTACGGAGAACCGGCGGCGCGCGTCTTCTTCGTCATGCTTGCAGCGCTGATGCTCCTCACCGGAACCGCGATTCTCAGCGGCTTGCGGCCAAGCTATAGCGGCCTGCCGCGGTCGACCTCCGACGCGGCCGAGTGAGCCTAGGCTCCGTCAGAAAATCCTGAGCCGACGGCGCTAGCCGCGGGTGAGCCGACGGCGCTAGCCGCGGGTGAGCCGACGGCGCTAGCCGCGGGTGAGCCGACGGCGCTAGCCGCG
>NZ_WRPR01000142.1 GCF_010367455.1 Candidatus Laterigemmans baculatus
CGGAATCCGTCAACGAACCTTACCCTTTTCAGCCCCCGAATCTGTCTCTTGTAACTGACCCAGAAAGTCTCACTTCCCGCTGAAACAAATCACAGGTGTGTGATGAACTCATCAGGATGCTGTGCTTCGAGCCCGTGTTTGGCAAGATATGCTGGAGGGAAGTCGGATAGGTTGAAGGTAACGATCACCGAAGCTCGGGTGCGAATTGCCGCCGCCAGCACGTGACGATCATCGCGGTCAGGCAGGTCGAGTCCCTCGATCATATCCTCATAATCGATTACTAGGCAATCTCGCACGTGCGCGTTCATCAGCTCGCGAGTGCGTTCCAGTTGTTCGGCCGTCAGATCTGGTCGGTCAGCGAGGACGTTGCGGATCCATTCATCATGAATTTGGTTCGTCCACCGCGCGCGAAAAAGTTCGGTCAGTGCCAGCCGCATCAGCAAGTCGCGAAGCGGGGCTGGGTACAAGACGCATGCGTCATATAGCGCAGTGAACGTTGGCATCGTTGCTGGCCGAGCTGGCTAGTAGCCCATCTCGAGGTCCTGCGCCTGCCGAGTCAGCTCGTCGAGGGCGTCTGTTCGCTTCTCGTCGATCTCGTGCTTGTATCGCATCAGGTCCGAAAACAAAACTCGTCGGTGCGTCCCCACTCGACGATACGGAATCAATCCTTCGTCGAGCTGTTTAATCAGGAAGGGGCGGGAAACGCCGATCAAATCGGCTGCCTGTTGGGTGGTCAGTTCCGCATGGATCGGAATCAGCGTCACCGCATTGCCTTCCGCCATGGCTGACAGGAGGTCGACCAGCAGACGGACCGCGACCGCCGGCAGTTCGACCTGCTCGTCCGTATCTGCGATGCGGACGGTCAGCTTGCGGTTTAAGAACGGGGCCAAACTGCGGCTCGATTGGCGCGCTAGACGCACGTCATCCGACGAGGGGCTGACCGGTTCGTTCATTAGCACAGACATGGATCTCTCCTTGAGAGCGTGCAATTGTACCTCGCAACCGCAATAAC
The DNA here is from genome assembly GCF_010367455.1 of Candidatus Laterigemmans baculatus. Lineage (GTDB taxonomy): Bacteria > Planctomycetota > Planctomycetia > Pirellulales > Pirellulaceae > Laterigemmans > Laterigemmans baculatus. Next base: position 1,013 of record NZ_WRPR01000142.1, read on the forward strand.
CGCAACATCCGACGTATCCGCAACGGAATATGTATGCCGGGGGGGACGCCACGTTGGGAATGGCGAGACACCGTGAGCCGACCGAGCACCAGACGCTGGTGGAGGTGTGCAAACGAGTCCCGCTGGGAGTAGTTTGCCTGCTGTCCGCGCTCCTGTTTCACTGCCTAACGACGCAACTGCCGCACGAAACCTGGATCGCCATTCCCAACAAAGCGTGGGCACCGAAGATGGATTCGACTCGCCCGCGCATCATGCGGTACTCCCTAGAGTCTCTGACCTATGGCGTTGAAGAACATCGAATCGGCGGCGCGGCGGTTCGCGTCTTTAGCCCAGCAAAGACGGTTGCTGACTGCTTCAAGTTCCGAAACAAAATCGGCCTCGACGTGGCGTTGGAGGCGCTACGGGATTGCCGTTCGAATCGAGCGGCCACTCTGGACGAGATTTGGCAGGTGGCTCGCGTCTGCCGAGTAACCAATGTGATGCTTCTGTATCTTGAAGCACTGGCGTGACGACCCGGCCAGGCATGGCTGGACATGAGCAGGCGCGATTTTCTTGCCCGACATGAAGAGGAACACTAAAGGTGGCTGATCATGACGACGCCGAACAGCGCGCCGGCGATATAATTCGCCAGCACTGCCGGTAACGGTCATCATCCGCAACGTTGGCGAATTTACCAGGCGGGGAGGCCGAGCTGCATCGCTCGGGTTGCTTCGTGATGGTCGAAGTGCTTTGGATCGAAGGGGCCACCCCATTCCATCAAGTCTTCGTGATCGGGATGTTCAGGATCGCTGATCACAAGCAGGAAGTCGGCGTAGCCGTAAACACCGCCGACATCTTCAGGCGGGCAGGCGCACTTGCCGGCGGTGCATCGGGGGTACTTTGTCTTCGCTTCGGCTTCGGTTGTTTTTTCGAGTACGACTTTGTGCTCCCAGCCGTCACCGAAATCGTACTCGTAATGCATCGTTAATTTTGAGCCGTACCGGTCGACGAGTTTGCTGATGGTGATGTCGCTGTAGTCGCGAGCCCCGAAATCGCCAAACTCGTCGTCTAGAAAACGCGGGTCGGTGTAACGCTGGCCGCCGATTTCAAACTGGTGCATGTGCGAGTTCGTCCAGCCCATGGCGGTTTGAATTTGTTCATGCAGATTGCCAAGGGTGACGTCACGAGTTTCAATGCGCCGCCAAACCAGTGGCTTCGAACGGACGAGCGTGATCTTAAAAACGTATATCTTCTGAAGTTGCTTTTGAACGCTTTGTGCTGAGGCCGAGACGGTCCGTTTGCTTGACCTGGGGCGGCGCATCACCCATTGGGTGACTGTGCGAGTAATGGGGCCTCCGGTCCACGGGCCTCCGGTCCACGGGGGAATGTCGGAGCGGTCGACCAATATTTCGATAGAGCGAGCTTCCCTCGGCGTTCGGCGAATCAAATTTTTCTTTTCCAGCGTCTTCATCATCTGATGGACCGACGGTGGCGAGACTCCCATGGCTTCGGCGATCTCGGACTCCGCTGGCGGAGTGCCGAAGCCGCTTGTATAGGCGTGGATGTAGGAAAGATAGCGGCCTTGGGTGGGAGTGAAATCGGGCATCGTTCACGCCTTCCTTGTAAAGACTGGGGCAGTTTCTGTCGGTGGTCGTTCCGCGGAGATGTCCTTCGTGCTATTCCTTCCATGCGCCAAAGGCGGCGAAGCAACTGTTCTTGTGCAATAATTCGACGTGAGCAAAGCCGACGCGGCGGAGTAGGTCCAGCTGGTAGGTGACTGGCCGTGCTGAATCTTCCCGCTCAATGTAGTCGAACACTTTCTTGCGGTACTCGCTGCCGCCCTGCCCCTCGAGATATTCGCCGTAGAGAGACCACATTAGCTCGTGAATCGGCACGGTTTCTTGAACAACCAGGTCCGTGATCCAAACCGAGCCGCCTGGCTTGAGCAGCGACCAGAGCTTCTCAAAGGCTGCCTGCCAGTCCGCGTCGTCACGTAAATGATGAAGCACCGCAGCGGCAAGGATTACGTCATAGCTCTCGCTCGGCAAATCGGCGTCTCGAAAGTCACTTTGCCACAGCTCAACTCTCGGAATGCCAGCGTCCGCTACACGCTCTTTTGCCCGTTCGAGCATTGGCCCGCTGAGGTCCAAAAGATCAGAAGCGAACGTTTTGCCGTAAATCTCTTTTAGCTTCAGGGTGTTGTTCCCTGCTCCACAGCCGATGTCGAGGACTCGGTTTATTTGCGGCGTCAAACGCACAGCCGCTTCGGTGATCAATTGCATCGCCAGCGGTGCATCGATCGTGGCGGACTGACCTGTTTCCAAGTTGCTGAACCGATCGACGTCTTTATCGAAACGGGACTCGATGTCGACAGTTGTCGATTTACGTGAAAGATCCTTGGGCTGGTACTTTAGCGAGCGGGACCGTTCTCTTCGCTCGCGGCGCTCGTCAGAATCGAGTCGCCCGAGTTTGCGAAGCATCTCGATCTGCTCTTCCGTGCAAGGTGCATCGATGGATTCGTTCGCCGCGAACTCGCCCCGCTGCAACCGTTCGAGCTCAGCCGCATCCGTGACTTCGAGATCTTCATAAAACTCGAGATGCCGGTAGCGACTCATCTCCAGTGGCGTTCGATAGCCAGTATGTCCAGGTGGGATCGTCCCGCATCCGACCTCTTTTCGCTTTGGGTCGTCCTCATGTGGCTTGTAGTGGTACGATCCGTCAAGTTGGAAGCACCAATGATCACCCGAGTGGCCGGCAACACCCTGGCACCGATCGCGAAACAAAATCGTCTCCCGGCACTGATCCGCCCAGACTCGCTTGAGCCAGCGGCCTTCGCCATCGGTGTAGTAGGTCACATGCGGTTGCGTTTCGTCGAAGTCATCGAACAAGTCGTCGTTCACGAGATTGCATTCCCTCCCGAAATTGCTAATTTACGAAGTACCATTGAATCCGGTGCCCAAGCGGCTCGCCACCGGCTTTCCCATGTGAGGTAATTCTGGCTGTTGTTTCTGCACCATCGCACACCGTGCGAATTGACCCAACTGCAGTCAGTCTCCATCGTTGTCGGCCTCCGAACGACGCCACGGGCCTGGTTCCTTCCAAGTCAATTCGAACGCCTTTCTTTGCAGTATTGCGATGGCGATCGGAGCAAGAAACGATCGCAGTTCTTCCACCACGGTGGTGAGGTCCGTTGGCACTCCGGTCAGCTTTGATTTGCGGAGAAATGCCGCCCACTGGGTTTGCTTTGTTGGATCGCGACTAAAAGCCTCCGAAAGCCCGACCGGTTCGGATCTCACTTCGGTGCGGCGATTGGCAAAGGTTGCCTGGATTGCCGTCGCCAGTTCCGAGCCATCGAAATCAAATTGTCGAGATAGCGTGAGGATGTCAGAATAGTCCTTCATTCGGCTATTGAGCTGCCCTAGTTTCGTCAACGCCTCAAACTTTTCTGCGACGACGGTTTCTTTCGGATAGCCCAGTAGGTGCGGCCCCTCGAACTCAAGCATTGTCGGATATTCGGTGGGAACAACTCCTGGGTATATCACGTCGCCGAAGCCGATGTCGGTTTGCATCAGGATGCGTGCATTCTGCAGTTTCGCTGTGAAGGTGACTCTGACGCCGGAATAATCTGCATCCTCCTTGATGGCTGCGCCACGAGCTGTCTCTGGCAAGAAGACCATTCCGTCAGGAGGAACCTCCTGTGCACAAATGGATCGGACCACATCAGTCATCGCTTCAACGGAATTAGCCGCATGCGCGAGGAAATCAATGTCGCGGGTCGCACGCGTTTGGCTCGTGCCCCAGGCCGTGAACATCAACGCTCCCTTGAGAATGAAACGCTGCGTGTGTTCCGTTCGCGACAGGCGATACAGAAACCGCTCCATGGCAAAGTACGTCAGGACTTCCTGGAAGGGGCGGTTCGTTTCCTTGGCTTTGTTCGCCAACCGTGCCCTTACCGATGCAGCCAAGTCGCGGGTCACAGAATCGCCTCCAGATAGGGTTGGGCGATCCTGGCTACCCGCAGTTCGTGCGCAAAGCTCATCAGCTTCTCAACGTCCACCTTGTTTTGGTACTTGTACATTCTTACCGCTTCCAACACGACATCGAGGCCAATTTCGTTTCGCCGTTTGAAGCAGTCGATGAGGGTCTTTTCCCGCGAGTAGACTTTGACCTCGATTTCGTCGAGCGTGTGGCTTTCGATTCCGAGATGGTATGACTTGTGGCTCAGGCGGGTGATTCGTAGAGGCGGATACTCCAGTCGCGGTGGTTCACTATTCCTGGGCACAGCGATCCAAATCTCGTGCGGTATCTGGGTCGTCAGCTCATGAAATGCCAGTGCGGAGATCGAGTAGATAACGGCGTGGGGAGCCTTTTTCGCCACGGTGGTCAGGTCGGGAGAGCTCAGCGGATCCAGGCTGGCCAGTCGATAGAGACCGCGGGCCAGCACCTCGATCTCGCCGGAATCACGCATGGCATACAGCGTGTTGCGGCTGATTCCTGCGCGGAGGGCGTCGGCCATGCGCATTGTCCCGCCGTGCTTTCGAAAAGACCGCTTCGCCCGCTCTGCTGCTGATCCACTCATCGCATGCTCACCATACATAACACCTCCGAAAGTGTAGGTGTGGAGGGGTTTTGTACCACGGCCCGGCGTGAAAGCAAGCCGTTTTCCAGGCGAACGGCCCATAATCGCTGCCCCGCCCTCGTCCCGGAACTACCTGCAGCGGTCTGTGGCTTGGCGGCTGTCAGTCGTGGATTTGCCGAAGCGGTTGCTGTACAGTGGCGCGGCTCTCGCCGGTGGGTTCGCGGCGTTCATGTGATCCTGCTGCCATTGATGTCGCAGCGTGCCCCAAGGTAGCCAGGAATGGAGGGTGCTTGGCCATGCATGGCTCTGGCTTCGACTACACGCTCGACTTCAAGGCGATCGATTTCCGCCTGCAGCCAGAACTCTATCGAGTCGGAAAAGGCGAGCAGGGCGTGCTGCTGGTCCAGCCGTACAAGAGCGAGATTCTTCCGCACTGGCGGTTTAAAACGGTCGCCGATGCGAAGAAGTCATCGACCAAGATTTACAAGATGTTCCTGGCTTATCTGAAAGCCGAGGACTTCGTGGGGGCTGACATGTCCCGCAAGTTCCTGCAGATGGGATGGACACGGGCCAGACGCTACGCGAACCACAAGGGCGGGCGGAAGTATGACGCCAAGACCGGCGAGGAGTTGCCGAGGATTGAAGATCCCGAGAAGGCAGCGGCCGCGGCGGTCTTCTACGAGCGCTACGTCACCGCCAGAGAGCACCCCGAATACATCCGCCAAAAGAAGCGGCACCAGGAACGTCACGAGAACAACCAGCGGGACAAGCCATGACCACCAGTAACACAAATCGGCCCGTCGACCCGCGGGTCCGCATCGGCCATGTGCACCTAAAAGTTGCCGACCTGGAGCGGTCGTTGCGATTCTACTGTGGTGTGCTGGGTTTCCCTTCAGGCGTTGAGTCGCCAGATCGCGAAATTGAGGGCGCCGGCGAAGGTCACCCAGGCTAAGTACGGCAGCATCAGCCCACCCGCGGCCGAGGTTCTCCTGAAAAACGCCCAGGTTGTGACCACGATCGCCAACCAAAGAACGACCAGCTCCAGCCACGCCCAGCCCGGCATCTCCAGGCGAAAAAAGATCCACGACCAAGCGACGTTCAGGATCAGCTGAACCGCAAAAAGGCTGAGTGGCACCGCCGCGTCCCGAAATCCGCTGCGCCGCCAGACGAGCCAAGCCGCCACAGCCATCAGCAGGTAAAGCACGCTCCAGACAGGGCCAAATACCCAGGGGGGAGGCTGCCAGGACGGTTTTTCCAGCGTCCGATACCAGCCATCGATCTCGGGCCCCGTCGCAATCCCACCCAGCGCTGCCGCGCCAAAGCAGACGGCCAAGAACCCTGCGAGTCCGATGGCCTGAGCGGTCGGCGACATCCGTTGCTCCGCAAGTGATTCGTCCGTCATCAATCGATTCCAAGTCAGAGGGTCATGCGACTCGCCGATTCTATCGCTTCGCGTTCTCCGCGGGGAAAGGAAACGCTCCTGACCGATAACGTCGCTGACGAATTCACCGGCGCATGCACCAGCCCAGACGCCGATTAGGGCGGTTATACTGCGGGGCGGTTGCGATGGTTTTTCCACCTTGTGCGGTAACTGTGAGAGGGGCAACTGAGTATGTTCCGATTGATTCTGGGTTTGGCTCCGGCAATTTTTGCGTTTGGCTTGAGCGGGTTCGCCGGCGAGACGATTCACGCGGTCGCTCAAGATGCGGCCGGCGGTGCCCAACAAGCAGTGCCCGGGAGCCCCGTCAAGAAGGTGCTACTAATTGGCATCGATGGTTGCCGCTTTGATGCACTACGCAAAGCGGACACTCCGCATTTCGATCGCTTGATCGCCAGTGGGGCCTATTCACCGGCAGCCCAGATCCTGGGTTCACGCTATCGCGACAACGACACGATCAGCGGCCCCGGTTGGTCGAGCATTCTGACTGGCGTCTGGGCAGACAAGCACGGCGTGCACGACAACAGCTTCCGTGGCAAGCAGTACGAACAGTACCCGCATGCTTTTGTTCGGCTCAAAGAAGTGAGGCCGATGCTGTCGACGGCGTCGTTCGTGACTTGGGAGCCGATCGCATCGCAGATTACCGCCGGCGCCGACGTCTCCCGTGCCTTTGAAGCGGAAAACAAAGACTATGCTACTGCCGACGAACGTTGCGCCAAGGCAGTTGCAGAGCGTTTGGCCACGGCCGATGACGACTGCATTTTCTTTTACATCGGCCAAGTCGATGAAACGGGACACGCCAAAGGATTCCATCCGACGGTCCCCGAATACATCGCGGCGATCGAGCGTGCCGATCGACTCGTCGGCGAGGTGCTCAATGCCATCGACACTCGAGCGACGCGCGACGATGAGGACTGGCTGATCATCATCACCAGCGACCATGGTGGGGCAGGCCTCAGCCACAGTAACGGGCATGACAATCCCGAAATCCTCAACAGCATGTTGATCGTCTCAGGCGCAGGCGTCCGGCCCGGGCCGCTGCCGCCGCCGGTCGAGATCGTCGACGCCGTTGCAACTGCCGCGACTCATCTCGGCGTGACGATCGATGACCAGTGGGGCTGGGACGGAAAGCCGCAAGGACTCGATCGGCCGTAGCCGCAATGCCGCTACATTCTGACTTCGTAGTGCTCGGGCACGGTGAACACCCGCCAGTACGGATGCACGGCATTGGTGGGTTGGTGGTCGTCGGTTTCCAGGGGCAGACCGGCGCGACACCAGCCGAGGATTCCTTCACGGTAGTTGCTGGCTTCGATGCCGGCCGCCCCAGCCACCGGCGCACCGCTTCGATGCAGCCGAACGCGCCGTCGCAAAGTCGAATGATGAGATCGCCCAGCGACATCGGTCTGGTGCCTAACCGCGACTAGCCGGTGATCCGCAAGTGCCACAGGCCGCTGTCGGCCAGCAGTCGGGCGAGCCGGCGATCCGCCGCCTCATTGGCCTCCTGCGTCCACGATTGACCAGTTGTTGCCCAAGCAGAAAGGATCACGAACTGCGCCGGCCATTCGTCGGGCATCGTATCGATGCGGAAGCGGGTTTCAAAGTAGGCCGGATGCATCATCTTGCAGGATCGCTGGAATTGCTCGAGATCACGCTCTCTGCCACACGCCTGCGGAAATGCTGGAGCTGGCGCCCGATGTCATTTACGTTCGCGGCTTTTTCGTTATCAGCCGCCACGCGCTAGCGTCCGGTTCCGAGGGAAATGCAAAGAACCGGACGCTAGCGCGTGGCGGCTGATGGTCCAAAGTAAATGGCATTGATCTAGCGCTCATCCGCCCCGGAGGATTGCTCGCTCCGGGGCATCTCGATTTCCGGTTCGCCATCAGTCTACAGGCTACAACTCGACCGCTTCCACTTCGCGGACGAAGCGGGCCTGGTCGCTTTCCAGGAACGAGCTGACGACGTTGAACACCGCGTCACTGAAGCCGCCGATGTTCAAAATGTCTGCTCGGTCCGAGGCCTGCGTGTGGCCGTAGGGGGCGATGTCGATGCAGACCAGCTTGGGATCGGCGATGCCGTTCTTTCGCTGGGCCTTCTTGAACTTCTCCCACTCCGTCACGACGCCGGTTGAACCGCCGCGGCCGGATCCGAAGAAACGGCCACCGTTGATCCAGCTCTCGTTGTCGCTGACCAGCACGATGCCGGCAAATTTCCGCTTGCTGTATCGCTGGTTCGCTTCACGCAGCGGGATCGAGCAGTCCGTTCCACCGCCTCCGTACTTCGACAATCGCTCCGAGACGCTCAGAATCGAATCGCTCGGATCGATCTTGGCATCGTAGGCTCGAGTGTCGAATGGCACGACGACGCTATCCGGGTTCCGGCGCAGGATCGCCGCGGCGAACAAGGCCGCCACGTCGACGCAGCGCATCTTTGACGCGCGGCCTCGACCTTGCCATCCGGTCACCGGACATCCCATCGAACCCGACGTATCGAGTCCGATGATCACAGGACCAGCGAGCGTTGGCACGTTTCCGCACGCAATTTCGGCCGCGTCGTGCAACGCTGCCTTGATCTTGTGCGGAACCTCGGCTGAGGCGTTCAGGTACGCCGCCAAGAACTGGTACGGGAACTGACGGCTGCGAGCGATCGCCGCCGGGTCAGCCAATTGGCCGGCCACGTAGTCGATAATCTCGCTGTCAGCACCCTCTCCGTCCTGGAAAACGTCGTGACGCAACAGCGTGTTGAGGTTCATTCGCAACGCCTGCGGTCCCATCTGCCGGGCAATCGCCTTCCAGACCATCGGCCCCTTCGCCGCGTCGGCCAGCAAGTCCCACCGAACCTGCAGGTCGCCCGCGATCAGCGTCTGGGCTTCGGCCGAGTCCGCTCCACGGTAAGCGATCAGCGACTGAACGGCCGCCGGCAAGTCGGCTTCGGTTGCCGGAGCCCACTTATCGACCTGCTTGTCCGTCAGCCAACCGAACAGCGCGCGGCGCATGTTGTCCTTCGGCGTGGGACGGGCCATTCGCAAGATGTCTCGCAGGCTCGGATCGTTTCCAATCGAAGCCGAGAGCAGCTTGCCGACGGACGCCTCATTCAACCACCGCTGGAACGCACGCTGCAGCGAGCTCGACAGACTCTTGCGACCGAACTGTCCCGAACGAGTCATCTGGAAAGCGGTGCGCAGGACGCGGCCGTTATCGGCGACTCGATCAAACACCCGGTGCATCAGCGCCGTGTCTCGCTTCGACAGCACGACCAACAGCGCCGCCGGCATGTCCTTCATGTAAGCACGCTCACGCGAGTAGACCGCCAGCTTTGCCAGGAACTCGTTGTCGTCGACCTGGTCGATCAGACTCCGCATCGTGTCGAGCTGGTTCTGCGCCGTCGCGTAGAAGACGTTACCGAACGTGCCGGTCGCCGCCATCTGCGCGAGCGCGTGCTTGGTGGAGTACTGGTACGCCGGGCCGCCCGCCTCATTGACGACCGTGGCTCGAGGAAAAACGCTGGCAATGCTCGAGAACAAACCCTTGTTAACCATGATAAAGTTGGAAAAGTGAGGGGTGAAGGGTGAAGGAAAACGAGTCTGGTTGTGATGCAATTCCGACGGGGTGTTCTTGATGCCGACTGACCTACCGGAACGGACCTTCGTTTTTGCGAAGCGGATTGTGAAACTCTGCCAAAGTTTGGAACAACAGCGCGGCGTCGCGCAAACGCTAAGCCGCCAATTGATTCGGTCAGGGACATCGATCGGCGCGAATATCGAAGAGGGACAAGCGAGTCAAAGTCGGAACGATTTCCGCCTGAAATACAACATCGCCTGCAAGGAGACTCGCGAGACTCTGTACTGGCTCCGCCTACTGGCCGAGGCTGAAATCGTCCCGCGGGATCGGTTGCAACCCATAATGAGCGAGTGCAACGAACTCATCGCAATTTTGACCGCAATCGTCAAAAAGCTCCGCGACTGAGCCTTCACAATTCACTCTTCACCCTTCGAACTTCTTCTCCGTGTATTGGTGGGATCGTTCGGCGATCCCTTGAATGGCAAAGTGAAGCTGCAGACAGGCAAATACTGCGGTTGTCAAAACGCGACTGACGAAGTGGTGACCAGAGACGTAGCGCTCTATCCGATTGAGCTACGATGCAAGCAAAGCAAGCATCGGCGGGACTCGAACCCGCAACCTCTCGGGTGGTATCCGATGTACTCCAGTCGGCAGTCAGTCGTGTACTGGTCGGCGACCAGCCAACGAGGTGTAAGCTCAGACACGTTTCACTTCCCAAAAGAGATGTAATCCGAGCCGGCAGTCGGCTGGTCAAAACGCTGGTGGGAGTCGAACCCACTTGGACCGGGTTGCAGCCGGTTGCCGTGCCGTCTGGCTCCAGCGTCTAATGAAGTTTGAATGGTGAATGGTGAAGTTTGAAAGGCGGAGATACCGATGAAGAGCGACTTGCCTGATCGAACGTTCGCATTTGCCGAGCGGATTGTGAAGCTTAGCCTGGCACTTGAATCTAACGGTCGCGTTTCAGCAACGCTTGCAAATCAATTGCTTCGATCTGGAACGTCTATCGGGGCAAACGTAGAGGAGGGTCAGGCGAGCCAAAGTAGAGCAGACTTCGTCAGCAAGTACTCTATCGCCTGCAAGGAAGCACGCGAAACTCACTATTGGCTCCGCCTCCTCACCGCAACCGAGCTGCTTCCGCCGGAACGGCTCCAACCGCTGACCCAAGAAGCCAATGAACTGATCGCGATTCTCACGACCATCATCAAAAATTCTCGTTCCTGATTTCACACTTCCAACTTCACTCTTCACCCTTCCAATGTTCTCGCCAGGAATCGAACCTGGTCTACGACCTCCGCAAGGTCGCGTGCGATCCAGCACACTCCGAGAACGTAACCGGGTTTCACTCTTCACCCTTCACTCTTCCAACTTCCTCAGTGCCCCGCCAGGGAGCCGAACCCCGTCTAACGGTTCCGAAGACCGTCGTGCTGTCCATCACACTCGCAAGGCAATGTAGCTGATAACAATGATTCCGCTGGGGCAAATCAGGTTCGCCCTTTTCTGTAAGCGACTGAGGGTGACTGAAGGGAATCGAACCCTTACCTCTTGCTTCACAGGCAAGTATGCAGACCGTGTACACCACAGCCACCGTGTTGATTCCTTCGTTCAGTAGCTCGGCCAGGATTCGAACCCGGAACTTCTCGTTAGAAGCGAGAGGTGATTTCCGTTTCACCACCGAGCCGTACACTAAAGTGATCGCGGATGGAGTCGAACCATCGATCTTCTGGTTGTCACCCAGACGCCCTCGCCACTGGACCACGCGATCGGGGTAGCTTGTTAGTATCTAGCTTTTTAGCAGTTAGCGTTCTAGCATTCAGCAACAGGCAGAGGACAACGGGATGCGGGATCACACGAAACTACGGGCTTTCGTGCTGGCGGACGAAATTGCGTTGTTGACTTACCGGTTCACGACGAGTTTTCCGCGAGAAGAACAATTCGGCTTGACCTCGCAAATGCGGCGTGCCGCCGTTTCGGTTCCGTCGAACATCGTCGAAGGGTGCGGACGTCAGACCGAAGCTGACTTCCTTCGGTTCCTGAACATTGCCTACGGTTCTCTGCGAGAAGTCGAATATCAAGCATCACTCGCCACTCGACTCGGATTCGCAACAGAGAATGCAGAACTGCAAAACAAGCTCACCGAGACGTCAAAAGTGCTAGCATCACTGATCCGCTCCATACGAAAAAGCTAATCGCTAAAAAGCTAACTGCTAATAAGCTAACTGCTGATTAGCTAGTCATAAGCCGGACCGCTCTTCCGATTGGCGTACCTGGGCGCGTCCGCAAACAGTCCCGGATGGAATCGAACCATCGTCTCCTGGATGTGAACCAAGCGTCGTTGCCGTTGGACCACGGGACTGACTATCAAAGTGGACCCACTGGGAATTGCACCCAGATCTCCGGTATGCGACACCGGTGTCTTCCTGTTGGACGACGAGCCCTCTTGGTCTACAGACAAACGACCGGGTGAGTGGTTCGCGTTTGAGCTGCGGGGGCAGGAGTCGAACCTGCGAACTCGCGGTTCAAAGCCGCGGATTTCTACCGACAGAAACTACCCCGCATCGAGAAGAATGTTTCTTGGGGTCCGGCTGATCGCGTTGGAAGCCCGGCGCCACTGCCGACCCGCCAAAGACACGAGGCGAAACCTGAAAAGCTCCGGCGGAAGGACTCGAACCTTCACTCGTCTCCTTAACAGGGAGCCGCCCTACCGATCGGGCCACACCGGAGAATAGCTGCTAGACCTAAGACTTCAGACCTCAGGGGAGAGCTGCGATGCGAAACCACCACAACCTGCGAGCATTTCAACTTGCAGATGAATTGGCAGTAGCCGTCTACCGACATACAGCAAACTTCCCGCGAGAGGAGCAGTTTGGTCTGACGTCGCAAGTTCGAGGTGCTGCCGTGTCGGTTCCGTCGAACATTGTCGAAGGATGTGCGAAGGCATCGGAAGCTGACTACGTCCGCTTCCTCGACATTGCGTACGGATCGGCATGCGAAACGCAGTACCAGCTTTCACTCGCCCATCGCCTCGGATTTCTCAGCGACGAGGGGTTCGCAGCCGTCGACACCATTGCAGTTGAAACGGCTAAGGTTATCAACGGCCTCATCCGCGCCATTCGCAAAAGGTCTGAAGTCTAGCTCCTTGCTCCTGAAGCCTAACTCAAAGCGCCCAGCGGGAGTCGAACCCGCACTTCCGCCATGGCAAGGCAGCAGGCTACCGCTACATCATGAGCGCAGAATTGCATCACAACCGAATTGTCAAAGATCAAAAGTAAGAGCACCGAGCCGGAATCGAACCCGCATCACCTCGATATTCACCACTGAGCCACACGCCGAGGTGAGTGGGGCCGGCGGGAGTTGAACCCACACCGAACGGATTAAAAGTCCGCCATGCTGCCAGTTACACCACAACCCCATTGTTTGGTCGGGCGTATGCGTTTCAACCGCAGGAAATGAAGCATTATCGGTCTCCTTTATTACAGTCGTTGTTAGTGGTAGCCCCGAGGATCGAACTCAGCACGCCCCGGATATCAGCGGGAGATGGGCGACCAGCCCTCGACTACCGAATTAGCGTTTAGCTTCTAGTCCTTAGACTGCTAGCTGGCAGCCCTATAGACTACGGACTACTCGCTACAGACTATCAAAGTGATCCGTGCGGGAGTCGAACCCAGCCTGCCTGGCTTGAAAGACCAGTGACCTCACCCGAAGTCGAACGGACCGAAACGAAGTTTGAAGAGTGAAGGTTGAAGGTTGAAGGTTGAAGGTTGAAGGTTGAAGGTTGAAGGGTGAAGGGTGAAGGGTGAAGGGTGAAGGGTGAAGGGTGAAGGGTGAAGGGTGAAGGGTG
>NZ_WRPR01000143.1 GCF_010367455.1 Candidatus Laterigemmans baculatus
TTGACGCCCCCGAGCGAGCTGGGCGAGGGAAGCTACCGCGTGCGAGTGCGGGCTGAGGTGGACGGCAGCGACGAACCGCTCTGGAGCCCCTGGGTAGACCTCGAACTGAAAGCACTACCTCCGCTTCAACTGAATGCAATTGCCGATCCGTCGCCGATTAATGAAGACGCTGGCGTTCAAAGCATCCTCCTGACCGGGATCCGACCCGCGGCTTTGAAGGGGACGCTCCAGTTCTCTATCACGAGTTCGCCCAACTCCGTGATCACGGACCCTCAGGTTTCTTATACCCCTGGCGAAACATTCGCCAGGCTCACCTACCGGCCCTTGCCCGACCAGTCTGGTGAAACAACGGTGGTCGTCGCAATTAGCGACTCGGGTACCGAGGGGAGTCGCTCCGAACGTTCCTTCCGGGTGACGGTTCGCCCGGTCAATGATCCGCCGACAATGGCGCCGATCGTGAGCTCGGTGCAGCTCGATCCTCACAATCCCGCGGCAAACATAACGATCGCAGGCTTGACGGCTGGAGGGAATGAGTCGCAGCCCCTGGCGGTGTCAGTCTCGAGCAGCAACGAAGATCTCCTGGATCAGCTGACGGTCGACTATGACTCGACCACTCAGTCGGCGGAACTGCGGTTGTCTAGCCACGCCAGCGTATTCGGCGAAACCACCGTACTTGTTTCCGTAACCGATGCTGGGTTCGATGGTCTGTTTGGCACGGCCGATGACGCGGTGCTCACGCGTCCCATTCAGGTTCGCGTCGTCGAGACTCACATGGACCACCCCGACGAAGGCTCGGGCCACGTCCAACATCTCGAGGGGATGCCGAACTTTGTCGAGCATCCGACGCATGTGATTTCTGAGAGCGGCCGGTGGTCGCAGATCGCTGCACTCGAGAACGTCG
>NZ_WRPR01000017.1 GCF_010367455.1 Candidatus Laterigemmans baculatus
ACACGGAAGGGCACGGAAGAAAGAGGGCGGGGAAAAGATGTGTCGGGGCGGGGGGGCCACGGACGGACACGGAAGGGCACGGAAGAAAGAGGGCGGGGAAAAGATGTGTTGGGGCAGGGGGGGCCACGGACGGACACGGAAGGGCACGGAAGAAAGTGGGAAAGAGAGAAAGAGGGATCAATAAGTCTTCGAACTCCCTCTTCATCCGCGTTCTCCGTGCTATCCGCGGTCCCTCTCCTTTCCGTGCCCTTCCGTGTCCTTCCGTGGCCACCATTCGTACCCTTCCGTGTCCTTCCGTGTCCTTCCGTGTCCTTCCGTGCCCTTCCGTGGCCACCATTCGTGCGATTCGTGTCATTCGTGGTTGTATCCCCGGCCAGGTGCGGAGCTCGATTTCGGTAGCGGCAGGCCGCTTGAGGGAATCTGCGCCGAATTGGGGAAGTTTTTCGGGATCGCTCTAGGATTGGCTTGGCGGACTTTGCTACCGTGGGCGATCCTTGGGATGTGGGGACCGAAGTCAGATTCGAGCCGCATTGGAGTGAAGGTTGGGGGCTCGGTGGCCGATGAATACAGTCAGCTTCCGACACCAATATCGCGCTTGCGAAGTCTTGAACTGCTACGGATTGCACATTCCGGGACACGGAAAGCGGCGCCCGAAATCAGGAAGCTGGCGAAGGAACACGCGTCTCCGCATTTGCGCGGAACGGTTCGCGTGGTGCGCCTTCGTCCGGGTTTTGCGTAACCGCGCCGCCAGCGACCGCACCACGGAGGTGCTTGGGTCGCGTCTCCCAGATGCATTGGAGCAATCCGACCATGCAAGTTTTTGGTCCTTTTCGTGTGAACACCGCTCAAGGCCCCCAGGGTCCGAGCCGGATTTCGCAACCGCGCACCAGCGAAGCTCCCGCCTCGCGTTCCGCTGGTCCGGTCGACCAACTCGACCTCTCGGCGGCCGCTCGTGCTGCCAGCAGCGGTGAAGTTTCGGGACCGGCAACGGTTGGTGGGGATATGCGATTGGACAAAATCGCATCGCTGCGTCGCCAGATTGCCGACGGCAGTTACGACACACCCGAAAAGATGGACGCGGCGCTCGGTCGCCTGTTCGATTCGCTCGGCTAGCCGAGCGGTCTCGCGGTGACGGTTCCGGTTGGGGGATCGTCGCGAGGCGGGTAAACTGTCGTGACTGGGCCGTTGCCGCGAGCCGGCTCCCGCAGTGCACGATTCTCTAGCTTACCCGCCTCAGGGCTTCAGGTTGTTGTTGTGGATGTTGCCGAAGGTTCATTGGAACGCGTTCCCGTCGCCCTTTCGCCGGAAAAGCGTTTTGAAGAGTACCTGCAAAGCCGCAGCTTGCGGCAAACGGGCCAGCGACGCTTTCTTGTCGAGCAGGTTTTCAGCACGCATGAGCACTTTGACGCGGACAGTCTGATCGACCAGTTGCCCCGCAAGGGGGAACCGAACTACGTCAGCCGTCCGACCGTCTACCGCACGCTCAAAGAATTTGTCGACGCCGGGCTGCTGCGCAGTTTTCAACTCGACGGACGGACCGTCTACGAGCACGACTACGGCTATCCCCAGCACGACCATCTGTACTGCACCAAGTGCCGCAAGCTGACCGAGTTCCGCAGCGAAGAACTGCTGCGGCTCCGAGACGAGGTCGCTGCTGAGCACAACTTCCGCGTCGCCAGCCATCGCCTGATCATCCAAGGCGTCTGCCAAGCCTGCTCGCGAAAGCGCCGTAAAAAGCGGAAGCAGGATCTGATCTAGGGGCACAAAAAAGCCCGGCCGGACGCGAAGTCCGGCCGGGCTTTTTCCACCACGAAGCGGGTCCACTCCCAGTCGATGTGGGAGCAAGCGGAATGGCCGCCACCCATCGGCGACCGCTAACACCCTAAGACGCGGTGCGCAAGTCCTTGCGAATCGGAAACTGAAAGACGCGGGGGTTTTGCTTCGGGCCACCGCCCGGCCCCGGCTCTCGTCTGTCCCGGTTCCACGCGAGCCAGTTTCATCAAGAGGTCAATCACAGCAGTCGCTGGCTCGTTGAAGCAGCGTTAATAGCAGCCGCCGTACCAAACATTGCTGAGTTGGCGAGAAATTTTTTCCAGCGCGGTTTCTGCCCCATTTCTCGCGATCAGCACCCGCTACCGCCGCTTGGGCCCAGGCAGCTACGGCAGGGGGAGCGTGCAAAAGTTACAACGCTTTGCAGAAATGGGTACGACCTATAAATCAGCCGCCACGCGCTAGCGTCCGGTTCTGGCCGCGTCGTTGAGAACCGGGGGCTAGCGCCCGGCGGCTGATATATAACCCGCGGCTAGCGCCGTCGGCTCAGGAGGTTTCGGCGTGAACCGAGCCGCCTTATCCAAGCGACTCGCGGAGCGATTGGAGCATGGCCTGAAAGACTGGCTCGAGCCGATCAAAGTCGCGCGACTCCCCCTGGATCTGAACCAGCAGGACTTCGTCGCGATCGGCGATTCCCAGCAAGCGGGTCTCGACCAGCAGATCGAGGTAGTAAAAGCTCAGCTCGGCGCTTGCGTCGCGGGGGGTGGCCGTTTCGTCTTCCAGCGGCGTGACCTCGATCTCCTGATACTCGCCCTGCATCGCCGCAATCGCTTGGTCGACCACCTTTTGCGGCGAGACGTTCCCGGTGTAACGATTGACCGAGAAAAACGCTTTCTCAGGCGTCTCCAGCATCACGCCGGCGGTCGACTCCTCGCCGGGCTCGGTCTGCTCGACGATTTTCCAATTGTCCGGATAGAGAAACCGGACTCCAAAACCCTCGAACGAACTGGGCATAGCAACCGCGGCAATGGCGAAACAGGGGGAAGAAACCGAAGGAATTATACGGTTCCCCTCCCGCGTGCAAACCGGGACCGGCCGCCGCGCCGCCGCCGGCTTCGGCTTGCCCGGAGCGGTTCGATTTTGGTAGATCCGGGGGCGGGCTGCGTGCCGATGGAAGAGCGTGGGGGGGAACAGGGCGGATGCGGAGCCGAGCGAAGCGAAGGGCCGGAGCGGTCTCTCTGGTGGCAGCGTTATTGCTGCTGACCAGCTCCGCAGGCTGCCGCGCGATCCGCAAACACGTCGAGAGTCGCCAGGGGATCGCCGCCCGCAAACTCTCCCGCCAGGGCCTCGAGGCGATGCACGAGGGGCGCTGGAATGCCGCTGAAGAGCTGTTCTCCGGGGCGCTCGAGCTGAGCAAGCTCGACGACCGGGCCCAGTGGGGCATGGCCGAGTCGCTGTGGACCCGCGGCGAACAGCTCGATGCGATCGAGCACATGGAGCAGGCGGTCCGGCTGAGCGGTTCGGATCCACAGCTGGTCGTTCGGCTCGGGCGGATGTACTACGAGGTCGGCCGCTTCGAAGATGCCGCGCAGCAGTCGGAGGAAGCACTCGTCAGCGGCCGCTCACTCCCCGAGGCATGGAGGCTTCGCGGCGATATTTTGGGCAAACGCGGAGCCGATGACGCAGCGCTTGCCGCCTACCACCGGGCGTTGGCCCTGCAGGCCGATTATCCGGAGGTGCAGGTCGCGATCGCCGACGTCTACCACCGCCAGCGGCGCTACGATCGACTGCTGGCAACGCTCGACCGGCTGCGGGACAACGTCACCGCCGATGCCTCGCCGATCCGCGCCGAAATGCTGCGGGGCATCGCAATGGGAGAACTGGGGCGCCCTCGCGAAGCCGCCCAGTGCTTTGCCGCGATCGCCGAACGGAGCCCTGGCGATGTCGAGATCCTGCTGAAGTTGGCCGAAGCGGAGTACCAAGCGGGAGATCTGGCCGCGGCCCGCCACGCCCTCGACCGCGTGCTGCAGCTCGACTCCGAGCACAGCGAAGGGCTCGCCCTGGCCGCCCGGATCAACGACCCCCAGCAGCGGCTGGCACGCGAGCTCGAGAAGCCGACGAGCAACCACTGAGCAGAGTCGCCTTTCGCTCCGCAGAGTCGCCTTTCGCTCCGCAGAGTCGCCTTTCGCTCCGCGAAAGTAGCGTTGCCCTCCGCCACTTTCGCGGAGCGAAATGCGACTATCGCCACTTTCGCGGAGCGAAAGGCGACTATGGAGACGGTGTCAAAAAAACTGTTTCCCTGGCGTTTGCCGCGACGCATTCGGCGACCTAGGGTTTCCATGAGTCGAGCTATCGACATCGGGGAAGGCAATTCTCCGACTGCTGTCCAAGCTCTTTCCATCCATCGTCCCGGTGGTCCACCCATGCATTCCATGCCAGCGAGTACCACGCCCGCCAGCCCGCTCCCCGCGAATCCCCTGCCGCCGAGCCCCCTGTCGCCAAACTGTGACTCGGCAATTCCCGCTGCGGAACCGGACGCCCTGGGCCTCGGAGCAGGGAGTGGCGGCGATCCGCCCTCGTTCGTCGAACGGCGGCAGAACCACCAGCCGTCCCCGGCCGGGGAACGCCGGCAGTTTGCCAGCAGCCATCAAGGTCTCTCGCCGGCTGCCCGCGAGCTGGCTCTGGCGATCGATCGGTACAAGCTCGAACACCGGCGACGCTACGTGACGTTCGAAGAGATGCTGCAAGTGATCAGCGCCCTCGGCTATCAGAAACCCGAAGGGCAGTCGCCGGCTTCGTAGTGCGCCACGGCCGAACGTGCGGGTCGCCGCCTCAATCCGCGGGGGTTGGGGCCAGCAGCGGCTGGAGCAGTTGGCGGCGGGTGACGACCGCTCGCAGCGAACCTTCTTTGCTGCGGAGCAAGGCCACGTCGGAACCCGACTCGCAGAGTTCCAGCAAGACCGAAAAGTGCTTTTGCGAAGCTCGCCCCTGGACCACCGGCTGCAACGTCGGCGGGCTCTCCGGCGGGGCGGCTACGAGTTCGGCGTACCAGTAGTAGCCAATGATCTGGTCTTCGCTCTGGACCAGCACGATCGGGTGCCCCTGGCGGCGAGCCGCCGCCCGGGCCGCCGCCCGGTCAGCGGTGAGGTCGACGACCGCCAAGCGTTCGCGGGGAACGCCGAACCGGATCGCCCGCTGGTTGCCGACCTGGAACACATTCTGAGCCAACGTCCGCTGGGTTCCGGCGAGCAGCCCCGCTTCGTGCCCTTCGCGGAGGACTTGTTCGAGCTCGGCGCGGGCCATCCCCATCCGCACGCGGAACGGTGCTTGGCCGGTCAGCAGGCTGAGCAGTTGGCCGAGCAGACCGAGGACGATCGAGACCGGCATCAGCAGCACGGTGAAGAACAAAAAGGGACCGCCGGCCAGCTTCAGCAACCGGTACGGGGCGTTGAAGAAAAGGTATTTTGGGAGCAGCTCGCCGCAGACGAAAATCAACGGCGTCAGCAGGATCGGACCGAGCAACTCGACCGTCGCCCCTCCGCCCGGCCAGAGCGCGGCGGCGGCCAGCACGACCGAGAGGCTGGTGAAATAGTTGGCGATGTTGTTCCCGACCAGCGTCGTGGCGACGAACAGGGCGGGGTGGTTCAGGAGCCATACCAGCCCGCGGGCCACCCGGCTCCCGGAGAGCGCGTCGAGCACCAACCGAATTCGCGAGACGCGGTACATGCCCGTCTCGCTGCCGCTGAAAAAGGCGCTCAGGGCGAGCCCCACCGAAAAGAAGAGGAGGGCCAGGAGCATCATCCGGCGGCTTCTCCCTCGCCGGGGGTCTCGCGGATCTCGACCCGCAACTGGCCGCGTCCGCTCGTCTCGACGACCTCGAGCTCAAAGCGATCCCAGCGGCAGCTGTCACCGAGTCGCGGGAGCCGCTCGTTCTCTTCTTGCATCAGCCCCGCGATCGTGACGTATCGACTCTCCGGCGGCGTCGCGTGCAGATGGTCCGCCAGCCGGCGGACGCTCATCATGCCGCTGACCCGCCAGACCCCCGGGCGAATCACCTCGAAGTTGACATCCGCACCCTCTTCGATCGCCCGCCCTCCTTCGTTCCCCGACTCCGGCGAACCGACTCCGTGCAGCCGCAAGATCCCTTCGAGGATCATGTCGATCGTCACCACGCCGATCGTTTCGCCGTACTCGTTGATCACCGCGGCGACGTGCCGATCGGCGGAGTGCAAGGCGTCGAAGGTGTAGGCGACCGTGGCCGACCAGGGGACGTAGAGCACCGGCTCGATCGCCTCGCCGAGATCGTCCAACTGGCTCGGCCGCAGCGTACGGATTCCGATCGAGGAGATGATTTCCTCGCTGTCCGGTTCGATGATCAGCAGGTATCCGCCGGCCGGCAAGCCATTGGCGAGCGCGTCGATCTGGAGCGGCATGCGGTGCAGCTGCAGGTGTCGCCGCGGCAGCATCCACTGGTCGACGCGGATCTCGGTCAGCTGCATCAGTTGCCGCAACGCTGCCCGTTCGCGGGCGGCCAGCGCGGCGTCGCCGGTGCCGAGTTCGATCGCCCGCTCGATGTCGCTGACCTCCAGCTCCCGCTCGGCTCGGAACCCGGGCCAGATCAGCCGCCGCGCGATGGTGTTGGCGAGCTGGACCGCCGGCAGGAGCGGCGTCACGATGCGGACTGCCAAAACCACCAGAGGGCCTGCGATCCGGCTGAACCGCATCGGGCTGAGGACCGCGATGCTCTTGGGCAACATCTCGCCAAAGAAGATGATCGCCATCAGGCTGGCCGCGGTGAACAGCAGCGCGGCAGTCGGCTCCCGCGACTCGAGCCTCGCTCCGACGATCGAGGTGATCGCGAAGTAGGTCATGTTGATCCCGAGGTTCCAGAACAGCACGGCGGAGAGAAGCCGCTCGGGATCCTCGAGCAGTCCGACCGCCGCTCGGCCTCCACTGCCCGTCCGGGCCAGCGCGCGGCGATCCCGCGGCCGGAGGGAGAACAGCGCCGCCTCGCTGCCACTGAAAAAGCCGCTCAGGACCATCAGCCCGGTCATCGGTGCGAGCCAGGGCAGGATTGCCTGCCACATTCCTAAAGCCCCTCCTCGCTGCCGCCGTGCGAATGGCTGTCGGCGACCGAGAATTCGCTCAGCGCCGGAACCAGCATCGCCGCGGTTGCAAAGCCATAACCGGTGATCACCGTGGCCGCGACCGGCAACTGGTCCTGCTGCAATAGAAACTGAGTGATCGCGTAGTAGGTCACCAGCGGCAGCTCGATCGCGGCGGCGAAGATCGCCCCCGACGGGTTGCGCCAGCCGAGGGCCGCGTAGAGCGCCGCCCCGCCGCCCAAGATGATGATCAGGAACGGGGCCAGTTGCAGCTGGAACGCGCCCCGGAAACTGACCATGATCACCATGCAGATCGCGATCCCCACGCAGAGGAAGAACACCGTCCCGAGGCTCACCAGCGTCGCCGTTCTGCCGATCGGGTAGCTCAATCCGCAGTGGATCCCGAGCGTGGCGACGAAGATGTACAGCACTGCAGCTCCGAGCATCGCGTACACCGCGTTCTCCGCCGTCACCACGTCGCTGATTGCCAAGTAGACGATCAGGGCCATCGGCAACAGGACCATCTCCTTGGTCACGTACAGCACGCCCAGCAATTTGCCGAACAGGAACTCGCGGGGGCTGAGGTCGGTGACCATCAGCAGATCGAGCGCCAGCGCATCGCGCTCGCTGGTGATCGAGTTCACCGCCAGGGCGTTGACGATCACCAAGCTGACGACTCCCAGCGCCGCCATCGGCAACGTCGCCGCCGGCAGCACCCGGCCGCTGACTTCGGGACGCTCGACCGCGGCTCCCGAACGAATCGCCGTCCAGATCGTCACCGCGGCCAGGGCAAAGACCAGCAGGTAGGCGGCGCGGATCAGGATGATCTTGCTGCCGTAAGCCCGCGTTCGCACCTCCCGCCAGAGGATCGGGTTGGACCACACCCGGCGCGGCTCGCGGACCTTCCACGTCGCCGCGGCCGGCTCCTGGGCGGCTCCCGCACTCGCGAGCCCGGGTGGCGGTTCCTCGCTGCGAGGGGCGGCGTGTCCACGGACTTCGCGGGAGGGATTCCAGACTCGCACGCGAAGAATGCCCCAGCCCGTCACGAGCGCCGAGAGGCCGAGCATCAGCAGCGTGTAGGCCAGGGCGGGGCGGGCGATCCAGCGGCCGGTCTCCTGCAGCGGCTGGGCGGCCGAAAGCAGGGCCCGGATCGGGCTCAAGAGGCCGGCCAGTTGCGGATCGAGCCCCGGCACTCCGCCCGCGGCGACGATCTCCCAAAAGCCCAGCCAGAGGGTGATCGCGAGCAGCGTGACGGCGATCGTCTGAAAGCTCTTTTCCCGCCACAGGCCGACGACCGTACCGACAGCCGAAGCGGCAATCAAACTGGTCAGCGTGACCAGATAGACATCGAAGACTTGCTCGAGCGACACGCCGCCGAAGAGCGTTAGCGCCAAGAACAGCGGGAGGGCGGCGGCGAGCATCGAGCCGACCCCGAGCAACGCCGCGGCCAGTTTACCAACGACCAGCTCAAAGCCGCTGATCCGAGTCAGCAGGAGCAGCAAGAGCGTGCGGCGATCCTTCTCCTGAGCCACGCTGCTAGCCGCGCCGACCGCCGCTTGGAACGAGAGTACGAGCAACTGCAGCGGAGCGAGCAACAAAAACATCCAGCCACCGAAGCGGGCCAGGTCACCGGCGGTCCGCAGCGGCTGGGTCCCGGCGAGGACGAGATAGCCGGTGCACAGCAGCAGGAACAGGCTGAGCAAATAGACCGATCGCGCCAAATAGAATCGCGGGCGCCGAGGCGTGGCGATCGCTTCGCGCAAAAAGACCGGACCGAGCATGCGTCATTCACGAGCGGAACAGGGCTGGACGCTATGGAGATTAGCAGGTTGCCGAGAACCTCCATAGTAGCTGCGACCTCCACCGCCGCGGCGAGCATCCATCGTAATCGGCTCAGCCGTCAGAATCAGGGCGACCGGCAGGGAGCTCGCAGAACCTGCCGCAGGAATTTTCCTCGCACCGACGCCTCTCCCGCCGGGGTGACGTAGGGTTGCCATAGAGGGTCCGACGGTATCCACGCCGCCGGCGCTTGCTCGCTTGGGCCGAGACAGGGGCATCCGAGACAGGGGCATCCGGCCGACCACCACCTGAGACGGGTCATCATGAGTCTGCTGAACATCACAATGCAAAGCTGCCGGAGTTTCTTCTCCGACGAAGAAGGGCCCACGACGGTCGAGTATGCCGTCATGCTGGCGCTGATCGTCGCCGTCTGTGCCGGCACGGTCTCGACGCTCGCGAACGCAACCAACGAAAACTTCAACCGCTCGGCCCAGGCGATCCTCGAAGCAACCGAGTAGGGGATAGTCGCCTTTCGCTCCGCGAAAGTAGCGCAGAAACGCAGAAGCGCTACTTTCGCGGAGCGAAAGGCGACTATGGAAAGGCGACTATGGCTTGCCAGCGCAACTTTCGCGGAGCGAAAGGCGACTAACCATCGCGGTCGCCGGGACGACGGGCCTTCGCAGCGGATTGGCTTCGGCGGCCAAGCGGCCGAGCATCTCTCGGAGTTGCTCACCGATTTGGTCGAGGAGCGGATCGGAGCCGCCGCGCGTGGTCCGTTCGGCGGGCACCTCGATCGCTGTGCCGACTTCCATCACCGCATGCAGCGGACCGGGCCACCGCGATTTGCCCAGCGCGTCTTCTTGCAGTCGCTCGATCGTCTCGAGCACGCGCGTGTCGGTGACCGTGCTCGGATCGAGGTAGCCGCTCGGGTACGAATCCAGCTGCTGGACCAAGTCGACGTCGGCCACGGCGCGGCGGATCTGCTGCCGCTGTTCCTCCGGAGCGGCCGGATCGAGCAGGAGGGGAACCAGTTTGCTGCGGACCGTGCGGACCCGCGTCAGCACATCGGCTCGGTGCACTTCCCCGACATATCGCCGCTCGATCGGATGCATCAAGAACTCGACCAGCGCATCGCGGCGGGACTCGAGCGAGCCACTTTGGCTGTGCCCAAAATGCTCGACCTCTTTGAGCGCCAGCAGCCCTTCGGCGACTCGCGCGATCCGTGGCAGCAGCGGCAACTCGGGGCGGGGGTGCCATGACAGGTGCCGCTCGAGTTCGGCGAGCGCTCCGTCGGCCCAGACCTCGATGTCCCCACGGAACAGATACTTGATCCCCAGCGGATGGATCACGACTTGACCGCTGCCGGCTTTCGCGCGGCGGCGGGCGGCCGCCCGCGCGACGAACGTGGGGCCGTCGAGCAGCGGCCGCACGATGTCGTTGGTGCGGTTGGTCGTCCCCTCGGGAAAGATCAGCAGCGGGCGTTCGGCGTCGGCCAAAATTTGGATCGCCGTCTCGATCGATTGCCGATCGACGCCTTCTCGCCAGATGCTGAAGGCTCCCATCTTGGGGAGCGAAAACATGTCAAAGCGGCTGGCGTTGAACAGGTGCCAGCTGGCCATCGCATACAGATGCTGGTCGAGCTCTCGCGAGAGCCAGCCGAGCACCAGCGGATCGGCGTAGCGGCAATGGTTGGGGGTCAGCAGGATCCCGTGCCCGGCCCGGAGCGACGCGCCCAGCCGCTCGAGATGCCGGCATTCATGGCTGACCACGCCGTCCTTCTTGCGGAGGTAGCGATCGACCAGCCGAGTTCGCTGGATCAGCGATGGCCAGAGATTGCCGCGATGGGGAGGCACGAACCGGTACGGCTTTTCAACAACAACGCTCATGGGATCCGAAACTCGATGCTCAACCGGTCAATCGGGCGATGACGAATCCCATACCGACCGCGACGGCAAACATCAAGAGCAGGCCCAGGATCAGCAGCCACTTGGTCTGGCTCGAGCGGCTCGCGCCCGGCGGGTGCGGCGCGGCCGAGCGTCGGGCGGCATCGATCGCCGCAGCCCGCCGAACCGCCTCGGCTTTGGGATCGGCCGCTGCCGCCGCCCCGGCCGCCGCCCCGCGGCGACCGAGCCCTGAGCGACTGCTGCCGCTGGCCCCCACTCCCGAACGGTTTCCTGCTCCCGAGCGGCCCCCTGCTCCTGATCGGCCCCC
This sequence comes from Candidatus Laterigemmans baculatus, assembly GCF_010367455.1. Taxonomy (GTDB): domain Bacteria; phylum Planctomycetota; class Planctomycetia; order Pirellulales; family Pirellulaceae; genus Laterigemmans; species Laterigemmans baculatus. The sequence continues at coordinate 10,866 of NZ_WRPR01000017.1, forward strand.
TGCTCCTGAGCGGCCCGCCGAGCTGCCGTGCGAAGAGCCGCCGCGGCTGGGCATCTTGTAGCCCGATTCGACTTCCAGATCGATCATGCTGCCGCCGGAAGACTCGCCGGGGGATTTCATCCGGGGAACGACTGGCAACAACCGTCCGCTGTCGGAGGCGGATAATCCAGAGCGGCCGACGGTCGAGCCGGCTCCGGCTCTCGAAGCGGATCCGCCGGCGACCGTGTCTCCCGATTGCGAGGTGACCGTATCGTGATGGCCGATCCCGCCTGAGGAGGAGGCTCCCGCAGCGGAACCGCGACTGCTGCCCGATCCGCGGAGACCCGAACCCCGAGTGGCGGAGCCTGGGGTGGCGGAACTCCGGTTCGTGGAGCCCTCGGAGGGGGAGCCTTGGGAGAGGGAGCGGCGTTCGCCCCCGGCCGCGGCCCCGGCCGCGGCGGCGGTGGCCGACTTTGCCGTGGCGACCGCTTGTTGCTGGTCCGCTTCGTAGTCGGTTCGCCAGCGGTCGAGAGCTTCGACCACGTCGCTCATCGTTTGGTAGCGGAACCGCGGATCCTTTTGCAGCATCTTGACGCAGATCCCCTCGAGCTCCCCGGGGACTTCGGAGCGCTCCTTGCGGATCGACGAGGGCATTTCGGTCTGGTGCTTGGCGATCCGCTGGGCGAGCGTTCCCTCGGGGAAGGGGGGGTGGCCGGTGAGCAGGAAGTAGAGCGTGCAGCCGAGCCCATAGATGTCGACGCGGTGGTCGACTTTGTGGCTGTTGAGCGCTTGTTCCGGGGCCAAGTAGTCAGCCGTGCCGAGGACGTTCTCGTTGTTCGCCACCGTCAGCGATTCGTCGTCCTCGACGGTGAACAGGGCCAAGCCGAGGTCGAGCAACTTGATCTGCTCGTTGCGATCGACCAGCAGGTTGGCCGGTTTGACGTCGCGGTGGATCAGTCCCTTGTCGTGCGAATGCTGCAGGCCGCTGGCCGCTTGGCGGATGTAGCCCGCTGCTCGGACCACCTCCATGGGCCCTTCGCGGCGAATGATCGCTTGCAGATCGTCGCCGTCGACGTACTCCATCACGATGTAGTGCAGGTCGCCTTCGTTATCGATATCGAAGGCCCGCACGATGTTGGGATGGTTGAGAGCCGCGATCGCTTTGGCTTCCAGCTGAAACCGAGCCAGGTAGGTCGCATCGTCGACCCGCCGGCGGGGGAGCACCTTGATCGCCCGCAGGTCGTGCATCCGGGTGTGTTCGGCCAAGTAGACGCTGCTCATCCCTCCGGTGCCGATGTGGCCGAGCAGCTTGTAGCGACCGAGGAAAAATCCTTTATATTTTCCCCCCGCGAGCTTTTCGATCTGCCACTCGGTGAGCAGTTTGTCGTTGCGGAGGCGTTTGACCACGTGCCGCAGCGAGGGGAGTTGGCCGTCGTGCTCGGCCTTGAGGCGATCCAGAGATTTGGCCAGTGCGGCGGCTTCGACAAGCCGGCTTTTCTCGACGATTTCCAAGAATCGCTCGGTGGTCAGTTCAGGCGCGTCCAAGCGGAAGTTTCACTCTCGCAGGCGTTTCGCTTTTCGCAGCCTCGCCCCGCCAGGGAGGGTGTGCGAGAATCCGCGGGTTCTAAGCTGCTAGGGTAAGCGATGGGGTCGGGTTGTCAAAGTTTCGCGTATCGAAGTTACTGTAAATGAATTCTCGCTCGGAGCGACTCGCGGCGATTGGTTTGATGGCCAAATACTGGACGGCGGGGCGTGTGAAAACGCGGTTGGCCCCGGCGATCGGGAGCCAAGCCGCCGCGGATTTGCACCGCGCGATGGTCCGCTACCTGCTCCGCCAACTCGGTCACGTGGCCGCCCGCCGCGTGCTGGCGGTCGCCCCGGATAATCAGGCGATGCAGTTCGTCGGCGAGGCCGGCTGGCGGTGGCAGATCACCGCTCAAGGTCCAGGTTCGCTCGGCGACCGCATCGAACGGCTCCTGCGGCTGCTACTCTCCTTCGGCGACAAAGCCCTGCTGATCGGCTCGGATTGCCCGCGAGTCACCGCCGCAACCATGAACCGCGGCTGGGCCGAACTCGAAACGCACGACGTGGTCCTGGGGCCCGCGGCCGATGGCGGCTATTACCTGATCGGGCTCCGCGGTCCCTGGCACACCCATTATAGCGCGCTGTTCGCCGAAATCGCTTGGGGAACCGAACGGGTCGCCGAGCAGACGCGGCGAGCGGCGGCCGCGGCCGAGCTGAGCCTCGCGGAACTGGAACTCGAACACGATGTCGATCGGCCCGACGATCTGCCGAGGCTCGTCGAGTGGGTGCGGCAAGGGGGAGGGGACAAGGAATTTCGCCAAGCGGTGCTGGCGGTGGCGGAAAAGCTTGAGGGGGCGGAAAAGCTTGAGGGGGCGGAAGAGCTTGAGGGGGCGGAAGAGCTTGAGGGGGCGGAAGAGCTTGAGGGGGCGGAAAAGCTCAGGGGGGAAAGCGTCGTGGACGGACCGAGCCGGTGAGCGTGACGACGCCCCTTTCCGACCACGCATGCATCGTCGTTGGCGGCGGCGTGATCGGGCTGAGCATCGCTTGGGAGTTGGCTCTCCGCGGCGTCCGCTCGCTGGTGCTCGAGCGAGGCCGGCTCGGTCGCGGCACCTCCTGGGCCGGCGCTGGAATCCTTCCCCCGGCCAACTTTCAGACCGCCCTCGACCCGCTCGACCGGCTCCGCGGGCTGAGCCACGCCTTGCATCGCGAGTGGGCCGAGCGGATTCGCCGAGAGACGGGAATCGACACCGGCTATCGCGCCTGTGGCGGCATCTATTTGGCCCGCGGAGCGGGAGAGGCCGCGTCGCTGCAGGGGCTCGCCCAGTACTGGCGGGAGTACGAGATTCGCTGCGAACCGCTCGACGCCGAGTCGCTCGGCCGCCGTGAACCGGCTCTGGCGGATGCCCTCCGGCGGGCCGTGCTCCGTTCGGCTTGGTGGGTGCCCGACGAGGTGCAGATCCGCCCGCCGGACCATCTCCGTGGTCTGGCTGCCGCGGCGGCCCAGGCCGGGGTGGAGTTCCGCGAGCAGACCCCGGTCGAGCGACTCGTGCGGGAGGGTTCGCGAGTGGTCGGCGTGGAGACCGCGCAGGGGCCGATCACCGCCGACACCGTAATTTTGGCCGGGGGAGTTTGGGCGAGTGCTTTGAACGCGTCGGTCCACGTCGCTCGCGATTTGATTCCCGTGCGGGGGCAAGTCGTCCTCTATCGGGCTGCTCCCGGATTGCTCCACTCGGTGATCAACGAAGGGCACCGCTACCTCGTGCCCCGCGACGACGGTCACATCTACACCGGATCGAACGAGGAGGAGGTGGGGCTCGACGAGCGCACGACGCCCGAAGTCATCGCGTCGCTGCGGGAGTGGGCCGAAACGCTCGTGCCCGAGCTGCGGAGGGGCGAGGTCGAGCGGACTTGGAGCGGATTGCGGCCCGGCACGATCGATGGCTTTCCCTACCTCGGACGCGCTCCCGATTTTGAAAACCTGTACGTTGCCACGGGCCATTTCCGCAGCGGACTGCATCTCTCCTGTGGCACCGCCGTTGTCATCGCCGATCTGGTGACCGGCCGGACTCCCGCGGTGAACCTCGACGCTTTCCGCCCGGCTCGATAACCCGGATTCTGCATGCGCTCGGAGAACCGGACGCTAGCGCGTTGCGGCTGATGAATACTTCGGGCTAGGCTCTGTCTGAACACTACTTGTCCCTCGGCTTGGTTTGACGCAAACGCTCTATGACTCTCGACACACTGGATCCGCCCGGGCGGATTGCGATCCTCGGCGGCGGACCGATCGGCATCGAAGCAGCACTCTACGCCCGCTATCTCGGCTACTCGGTGGTCCTGTTCGAACGGGACCAGCTCGCCGCGCGGTTGCTGACCGAGAGCGAGGGAGTCCCGCCGGCGATCTGCACCTCTCCTCTGGGATTGGCTGCCGTGGCCGCTCAGCGGGGGCTCGGTGGGACGACGGTCGAGCTCGAGCCGGAGAGTTGTGAAGCGTGGGCGCGGGATTACTTCCTCCGCATCGCCGAAAGCGATCTGCTCTCGGGCCGCATCCGCACGGCGACCACCGTCGAGCGGCTCGAGTGGGCCCCGGAAGATGAGGATTCCGAAGATTCCGAAGACGCGGATGGTGGGGGTTCGGACGAAGCGGAGGAATTGGCGGAGGACGACGGACCGCTGCCCCCCGACTACTTGGTCCATTTCGTCGATTCCGAAGGGACGGCGGGAGTCGAGCGGTTCGAGGCGGTAATCGACGCTCGGGGCAGCGAGGCGGCTTGGATTGGACCGGGCGACGAACCGGCCGGCGAACCGGGCGGCGAACCGGGCGCCGGGGAGCCGCTCCCGGCCTATCTCTATCGGCTCGGCAGCCGAGCGGCGGCTGGGGCCGACTACCACGCCGGCTTGGTCCAGATCCGCGAGCTCTTCGCCGGCCTCTGGGGCCGCCCGGGGCTGGATGTCTACGCCAACTTAGGCGGCGAGATTTAACGGTGGCCGCGTTTCTTTTCTGCCTCAGCCGTCGCGGTCCGACATCATGACCTAGGGTTGCGTGAGCGAATCGATTTCGCTTGCTCCACGCACCCGGTGAGTTTCCTGATGATCAAGTTGACCCGACTCGACGGCGAGCCGTTTGTGCTCAACGCCGAATTGATTCGGTACGTCGAACGGCGTCCCGACACGTTCATCACGTTGACGACCGGCGATCGCTTGGTGGTCAGTGAGACGATGGATCGCGTGGTCGAGCTGGCGGTGGGCTACCAGCAACAGAAGCATCTGCTGCCGCGTCCGGCGGGACTCGCGGGCTAGAAGAGAGACAAACATGGATATCGCCAGCCTGGTCGGATTGATCCTGGCCATCGGATTGATTATCGGTTCGATCCTCATCGGCACTTCGCCGCTGTCGGCGTTCGTCGACGTGCCGTCGCTGCTGGTGGTCGTCGGCGGCGCGATCGCCGCGGCCCTGATCTGCTTTCCGCTGCGTTCGATCCTGGGGGCGCCGAAGGTCGCGATCAAAGTCTTCCTCAACAAGGACGAGGATCTTGCCAGCTTGGTCGCCGATCTGGTCGCGCTGGCCGAGACGGCTCGCCGCGATGGGCTGCTGGCGCTCGAAGGGAAGGTCGCCGAGATCTCCAATCCGCTGGTCCGCACCGGAATTCAGATGGCGGTCGACGGGAGCACGCCCGAAGTGGTCGAGGAAGTGCTGCGGACCGAAGTCAACGCGATCGCCACCCGGCACCGCGAAGGCAAGAGCATCATGGACCAGCTGGCGCGGTTCGCTCCGGCCTACGGGATGATCGGGACGCTGATGGGCTTGATCATGATGCTCAGCAACATGTCGGATCCCTCGAGCATCGGGGCCGGGATGGCGGTGGCTCTGATCACGACGCTCTACGGAGCGATCATGGCCAACGTGTTCTTCTCGCCGTTCGCGGAAAAACTGGGCCTGCTCAGCCGTCAGGAGATGGTCGGGATGGAGATCGCCATCCGCGGCGTGCTGGCCATCCAGTCGGGAGAGAGCCCTCGGGCGATCGACCAAAAGCTGCAGACTTTCATCCCGCCCCGAAGTCGCAAGAGCGAGTAAGTCGCAAGAGCGAGTAAGTCGCAAGAGCGAGTAAGTCGCAGGAACCGCTGAGCCATGGAACCGCAAGAAGACGAACCGATTCTGATCCCCGAGTGGGTGGTCACGTTTGGCGACATGATGTCGTTGCTGCTGACGTTCTTCATCATGCTGGTCTCGCTCAGCGAGATCAAAGAAGAGGAGCAGTACCAGGCGCTGGTCGAGTCGATGCGGCGGCAGTTTGGGTATGCGAATTCCCAGCAGAGTTTGGCTCCGGGCGATTCGCGTCCGCGGGCGACCGAGTTTCAGGTGATGGCGACCGTCGGGCGCGCCAAGCAGAAGGACCTGGCCAGCGGCGGCGTACCCGAGAAAGCGCCCCACGGCGAAGAGCAGCACGTGCGGATCATCCGCCCCGGGCGGCAGACCGCGGTCGGTACGGTGGTGTTCTTCGATGCCGGAGCGACCGAACTCGACCCGGCCGCCACCCGGGCTCTGGCCGCTCTGGCCGAACGGCTCCGGGGCAAGCCGCAAAAGATCGAAGTCCGCGGGCACACGACCCCGGAGGTCGCCGCCCGAGCCTTGCACGTCACCGACCCGATGGACATGGCCTACGCGCGGTGCGGAGCGGTGATGCGGTACCTGGTCGAAGAGCAGCAGATCGAGCCGCACCGCTTCCGGTTATCCACCGCTGGCGATCACGAACCGATGTTCCGGGAAGGCGATCCGGAAAAAGCGAGCAAGAATTCACGGGTCGAAGTCTTCTTGCTCGATGAGACCAGCGCCGATCTGCAAGACGCGGTGCCAAATCGCGACCGAAATCCGTCCGCCAACCGCTAACTCAAGGAGAGCACCGATGGCTGAGAAACCCAAGCCCGACACCGATTCGGCCGCGGCCGAGGAAGCGGCTTCCAAACCGGCTGGCGCTGGCAAGTACGTGATGGTCGGCTTCATCTCGACGTTGATGGTGATCGAGACCGCGCTGTTCTTCTTCCTCGTCCCGAGCGGAGAAGAGGTCGCCGCCTTGGCCGAAGCTCGCTTGGTCCAACGCGTTCAGGCTGGCGAGCAAGACGCGGCCGAACAGGAAAGCGAAGAAAACCAGGTCCAGGAATTCGACCTTGGCTCGTTCGGTGAAACCTTCAGCCCGATCGATGCCGACAACCGCTACCGCGTCGAATTTCGCCTGTTCGGGCTGGTGAAGCAGAAGGACGTCGAAAAACTGACGACCGAATTCGACGCCAAAGCCGGTCGGCTCCGCCATGCGATCCGGATGAAGGTTCGCAACAGCGAGCTGAGCGAGCTCGAAGAGAATCAACTGGGATTGCTTCAGCGTCGCATTTTGACGACATGTAACCATTTGCTCGAGGACGATCTCCTGCTGTCGGTCGGTTTTAACGATTACCAAGTCTTCCAGGAGTGATCGCCTCGCCACGGTGATCGCCTCGCCACGGAGGGAACCCGCGATGAGCGACGAACAGGATCCGCAGGACGCCAGCAGCGGCCCCACCGCGGGCGGTGCCGAGCGGGCGAGGGCTGAAGGGCTCGACAAAGACAGCATCGAATCGCTGCTGCAGCAGGCCGAGAGCGGGATTGCCGAGGCGGCCGGCGGTTCGCAAGGTGGAGGGGCTTCGCAGGGTGCGGGCTCGGCTCCGCCCACGGCTTTCGAACTGGGGGAACTCGAGCCGGGGGAAATCAACGGCCCCGGCCAATCGCTCGATCTGCTCGGCGACGTCGAACTCGATCTGCGAATCGAACTGGGTCGGACGATGATGCGGCTCGAGGACGTGCTGGAGCTGCGCGGCGGTTCGGTTGTGGTGCTCGATAAACTCGCCGGCGATCCGGTCGACATTTTCGTCAACGGTCGGCTCGTCGCCCGCGGCGAAGTCCTCGTGATGAACGACAACTTCTGCGTCCGCGTCACCGAGCTGGCCGGCTCGCTCGTTTAGGCCCCGGAGTCCGCTGCTATGCGATGGATCGCCACCCTCTGCCTCGCTCTCGCCGCGCTGCTCGGCTCCCAGTCGCTCGCTCCTCAGCCGCTCAGGGCCCAAGGCCAGTTCAGAGCCCAAGACCACTTCAGAGCCCAGGACCAGCTGGTGCGACCGACCGGCGTCGCGCTGGCGCCGACCGGCGGGTCGAGCGCGGAACCTGTTGCGGAGCCGAGCGTGGACGTGGCCGCGGAGCTCGCCGCGGAGCAGGGGAGGGAGTCGAGCGAAATCCCCGGTACGGGTTTCGATTCGCTCTCGGTCCCGCTCAAGCGGAGCGAGCGTGGCGGCGAGCGGCCGGCGGCCAGCGAGGGATGGTGGGGCGGACCAGTTGCCAAGATCACCGGCGGACTGGCGGTCACGCTGGGGTTGTTTGCGGTCCTGGTCGTCCTCGCCCGCCGCGGCGGCGGCGTGCATCTCCGCGGGCTGCCGCGGGAAGCTTTCGAGGTCATCGGACAGACTGCGATTGGACCGCGCCAACGACTGCTGGTCGTCCGCGTCGGGTCGCAAGCGCTGGTCGTCGGTACTTCGCCCTCTGGCATCCATCGCTTGGCGCAGATCGACGATCCCGACGAAGCGGGGCAGTTGATCGCCCAGTGCCGCGGAACCGGCTCGCAGGCCGCCTTCCGATCGACGCTCGACGAGCTGGAGCGGCAGCGAGTCGCACCGGGATTCGTCGACGACGCCCCGCCCGCCCGATCCGGGAACCTCTTCCTGCGAGCGTAAGTACGTCAGGCTATCGAGCCTGACCTGTCTCGCGCGCACCAGCCGCGGAGCGGCGGCATACAATAGCCAGGGGCGCGAGCCCCTGGTTAACGTGGCCCCACAAATCCCCCCACAGCCCCAGCGGGGCGACACAGACACCCACGCCGCAATTGTGTCGCCCCGCTGGGGCTGTGGGGGACGTAATTTGGCCTCACAACCCAGGGCTTGCGCCCTGGGCTATTCTCTATCGTCCCTCCGGGACTGCCCCTCGTTCTCAGCTACCGAGCAGGCGGCGGGGGTTGGTGATCGTCCAGCGATCGAACGCTTCGGAGCCGATTCCAAGCTGGGTTTGCAGCACTTCCCGCATCCGCTTGAGCGTTGCGGCCGAGCCGGCAAAGTGCGTCCGATCGGCGGACCAAGCGGCCCCTGCCTCGTCGACTTCCACCGTTTGGTTGGCGAACTGGAAGCGGCCCGGTCCGAGTCCGGCGGCAAGCATCGCATCGCTGACGATGATGATGTGCTCGTCGGGGACCCGCCGCAGGTAGTTCGAAAGCGCCGGGGCGGGGATGTGGTGCCCGTCGGCGATGAACGAGACGTAGAGCTGCTCGGAGAGGCTCAGCACGCGTTGGATGATGTTGTCGTGCCGATGGAGCAGTCCGGGGCAGCCGTTGCCGAGGTGGGTGAACAGCTGCAATCCGGCATCGATCGCCCGCCGCAACTGGTCGAGCGAAGCGTTGCTGTGTCCGGCGGCGACGGTGATCCCGCGGCTCCGCAGTTCGGCGGTGACGCGGGCGTCGTCATCCATCTCGGGGGCCAGCGTCACGAGCCGCGCGTGCCCGCCGGCCGCTTCGAGCAGCTGCTCGACGGCGCCCATTTCGGCTCGCCGCACGGCGTCGGCCGGATGGGCTCCAACGTAGCCCTCGACCGGGCTGATGAACGGCCCTTCGATGTGCAATCCGGCGATCATCGCGGCAACCAGCGGGTCGCTATCGATCCAGCCGGCCAGCTTCGCCAGCCGCGCGGACATCTGGGGCAGCTGGTCGGTGATCACGGTCGCCAGGATCGCGCCGACGCCGTCGCTCTCGAGCTGGCGGCAGACCGCGTGGACTTCTTCGAGCGTGAGGCTATCGGCGTTGAAGTCGATTCCCGCGTAGCCGTTGACCTGCAGGTCGACCGGCAGCGTGCCGTCGTCCTGGCCGGAGATCGGCGGAGTCTGGAGTTGCGAAGTGCTCATGCCGCTTCGGTCTTTTGGCGGGTTCCCGGGCTCAGCTTCGAGGCGGCCGCTTCGTCGATCACCAGGCAGGTGCCCGAGTGGGTTTGCAGGATGCTGGCCGGGACCTCGGGGGTCACCGGACCTTCGAGCGTGTTGCGGACCGCTTCGCTCTTCCGCTCGTCGGGAACGCTGCAGTAGATCGAGCGGGAGCGGAGGATCTGCCGCACCGACATGCTGATCGCTTGCTTGGGGACTTCGTCGAGCGAGCCGAACCAGCCTTCGCCGACTTGCTGCTGGCGGCAGGCTTCGTCGAGGTTGACGATCAAGTAGGGCTGTTCGGTTTCGAAGTCGGCCGGCGGATCGTTGAAAGCGAGGTGCCCGTTCTCGCCGATCCCGATCAGAGCCACGTCGACCGTGACGGCGGCCACTTTTGGCCCAACGCGATCGATTGTAGCCTGAGGGTCTTGGTCGCCGCGGAGATAGTGGAAGTCGGCCAAGGGGACTTTTTCGACGAACCGCTCACGCAAGTACTTGCAGAAACTCGCCGGGTGGTCGTCCGAGATCCCGACGTATTCGTCTAAATGGAACCCGGTAACTTTCGACCAATCGATTTCGCTATGTTTCACCAGAGCATCCAAGACCTCGAACTGTGAGGCCCCGGTCGCGACGATCAAGAACGCCTCGCCGCGGGCTTCGATCGCTGCGCAAAGGTCGGCGGCCGCATGGCGGGCGGCCCAGCTGCCCATGGCTTTGGGATCAGACGCTAAAATCGTTCGCATTCGCTCTACCTACGCTGATAATTTGGGACGGTCATTTCTACAGTGAAACTATCTGAAAATTCTCTCAATTCGCCAACCGGGGACCCCAAAACAGTGGAAGACGCTCCCGACACGCCACCCGGCACGACCGCTCCCACCGCTGCGGATGCGAAATCAGGCGGTTTTCTCAGCAGCCTGCTCCGCATCGGACCGGCCGTGGTCGTGGCTGCCGTGGTGCTCGGGCCGGGGAGTATCGTCGGAGCCAGCCGGATCGGCACCCAGTACGGCTACCAGTTGCTGTGGGTCGTCCCGGTCGCCGGCTTGCTGATGGTCTCGATGACGATCGCTTCGATGGCGATCGGAGTGCTCGGTCGTGTGACTCCGACGCAGGCGGTTGCCGAGCGGTTTGGGCGGCTGGCGGCCGTCGTGGTTGGCGGGATGGTGATGATCGCGGTGACGCTGTTCCAAGCCTCCAACAACAATGCACTGCTGATGGCCCTGGAGGGTTTTGGGTTCGGGGTCGCCGGCGAGACGCCGACGCTCGGCAGCCAATTGCTCCGCTGCCTCTCGCTGCTGGTTGTCAATCTGCTGGTGATCGGCCTATTGATGGCGGGCCGCCGCGATCTGTATCGCAACGTCGAGCGGGCGATGGCGGTGTTGGTCGGGATGATGGTTTTGGCGTTCGCGATCAACTTGGTCGCCGCCAAGCCGACCCTCTCGGGGATCGGTGGAGGGTTGGTCCCCAAGGTAGCCGAGAGCACGGGCGGTGAAGGTTTGGCCTGGCTCGCCGTCGGAGCCCTGATCGCGACGACTTTCTCGGTGGCTGCGGCTTACTACCAGTCGTACCAGGTCCGCGAAAAGGGCTGGACGGGCCGCGATCTGCGGCTGGGGATCACCGACTCGGCGATTGGGATCGGGACGCTGACGGTCGTCACGATGATGATCCTGGTCACCGCCGCGGCGGCTCTGTTTGGGAAGATTCCGGTCTCCGAGTTGACCGACGCGGCGGCGGTGGCACGAGCGCTCGAGCCGCTGTTCGGTTCCTGGGCCCGGATCGTATTCTCGGTCGGGATCATGGCCGGAGCGGTCAGCTCGTTCGTCGTCAACGCGATGGTCGGAGGCGTGATTTTCTCCGACAGCATCGGTACCGGGACAGCGATGAACTCCACCGGCGTGCGGATTTGGACGGTCGCCGCGTTGCTCTTCGGCTGGATGGTCGCTTCGGCAGCGATCCTGACCGGCGTCGATCTGGTCAGCTTCATCATCGTCGCCCAGGCGCTGACCGTCTTCGCCCTGCCGGTGCTGGCCGGCGTGCTCGTCTGGCAGCTGCACTCGCTGCCCCAGACGAAGGAGTTGCGGGTGCCGATGTGGGTCACGCCGATGTGCTGGATCGGATTGCTGGTCGTCGTCGGAATGGCGATCCGCACCGCAATGCAGTTGATCGAGCGGTTCAGCAGCTGAGAGCCCCGCTGGCTCCGAGAATCGGGCTTTCGCCGCGATCGGTCCGACGCGTATTCTCGTGGAACCAAAAGGGTTCCACGGCCGCGGGAAAGGATGTTCGCGGATGTTCCGAAAGCTGTTGTGCAGCGCGATAGGGCTGTTGGCCGCTGCGATCGCAGCGCCGTCGCTCGCCGTCGCGCAGTCGACGACAGAGGCGAGCCGCTTGCTCGACCCCGAGCTGTCGGTCGAAGCGGTGCTGGGCGAGCCGCAGCGAAGCGATTCGGGTTTAACTGGATCGGGGCTGGCGGGATCGGGGCTGGCGGGATCGGGGCAAAACGCTTCGGGAGCCGGGGCGCAAATCCTGCTCCCCACGCCGCTCTCGGTCGGGGGGCCAGCGGGTGAAGGGAGCATCGACCCGGCGTTCGAGTTCGCCCTCGGCGGTCCCGAGCGGTGGACCAGCCCGGAGGGGCTTTCAGGATCGCTGCAGATCGTCCTGCTGTTGACCGTGCTGAGCATGGCTCCGGCGGTGCTGTTGATGACGACCTGTTACGTGCGGATCATCGTCGTCCTCGGTTTGCTCCGCCAAGCGCTCGGGCTGCAGTCGTTGCCGCCGAGCCAAGTGATGACCAGCATCGCGCTGTTCATGACCCTGTTCGTGATGACGCCGGTCTGGAACCAGGTCTACACCGACGCGATCGAGCCCTACACGAATCCCGAGGTCGAGATGTCGACCGAGGAGGCGTGGGAGGCGGGGACGTTGCCGATCCGGCAGTTCATGGCTCGGCAAATCGAAGCGGCGGAGAACCACGACGACATCCACCTGTTCTCCCGCTACGCGAATCCCGACGAGCCGCTTCCGGAGACCTACGGCGACGTGCCGATCCGCGTGCTCCTGCCGGCCTACATGCTGAGCGAGCTGAAGACCGCCTTTCTAATGGGCTTTCAGATCTATTTGCCGTTCTTGATCGTCGACTTGGTGGTTGCCAGCGTGACGATCTCGATGGGGATGTTGATGTTGCCGCCGGCAGTGATTTCGCTGCCGTTCAAGTTGCTGTTGTTCGTGCTGGTCGACGGCTGGCGGTTGGTCGTGGAGATGTTGCTGACCAGTTTTGGCACGCTCCCGCTGTCATAGTTTGCGTATTTTTGAGCCGACGGCGCTAGCCGCGGGTTCGGTCGCGCTGCCGAACGGCGGACCGGATTGGGCCCGAGGCTAGCGCCTGCGGCTCAGGGGCCCGAGGCTAGCGCCTGCGGCTCAGGGGATATACGGAAAGGTCAACCGAGGGAGCGGATGGAAACGAGCGTCGCAGTCGATTTGGTTCGTGAAACGCTGATCGGTGCAGTGATCATCGGGGCCCCGGTGTTGCTGGTGGGGATGATCGCGGGCTTGGTCATCGGGCTGCTGCAGGCGTTAACGCAGGTCCAGGACCAGACGGTGTCGTTCGTGCCCAAGATCCTGGCGATGGCCGCGGCACTGATCGCCTGCCTGCCGTGGTTGATCGAGCGGATGCTCGAGCTGACCCGGCTGGCGTTCGAGAACGCTGCCCTGGTCCACTGATGGCAACGGTCGACGCACTGGCGAATTACTTTGGCGGACCGCTGATCCTGTTTTTGCTGGTCCTGACCCGGCTCGGCGTGATGCTGCTGGCGATGCCTGCGGTCGGCAGCGGAGTGCCGATGCGGGTCCGGGCGGTCCTCGCGATCGCCCTGGCGCTGATCCTGATGCCGCTGATCGAGCCTCGCTACACGCTCCCGGTCGACAGTTTGCTGAAGTTGACGATCTGCGTGATTCGCGAGGCGGGCATCGGGATGCTGATCGGGCTGGTGGTCCGCTTGCTCGTGACCGGGATGCAGTTGGCTGGCGAGGTGGCGACCAACAGCGGTGGGATGCAGCTGGGGGAATCGCAGGACCCGGAAATCCGCTCCAGCGTCCCCACGCTCGCCCGGCTGATCGGGTTGCTGGTCACGGCCGTGATGATCACCGCCGGTGGCCATCGAATGATGATCGAAGCGCTGATGGACAGCTTCGTGGCGATGCCGCCCGGAGAGGTCCGGTTTGAGATCGGGATGCTCGAGCTGGTCGTCTACGAACTGAGTTCCGGGATGTCGGCGGGGATTCGCGCCAGCGCGCCGATCGTCGCCTCGCTGCTGCTGACCAACCTGATCACGGGCCTGATCAGCCGCACGCTGCCCCAGTTGAACGTGCTGGTGATCGGATTGAGCATCAACGCCCTAGCGTTCCTGGTCGTCTCGGCGACGGCGATCAGCACCGCCGGATGGCTTTTCCGAGACGAACTGATGCTCCTCTTCGAGCGACTGCAGAAGGTTTGGTAGGGGAGACGAGAGCATGGCGGAGTCGGCGGGCGAAAAGAAACATCCAGCGAGCGAGCAGCGGCGCCGCAAGGCGCGGGAAGAAGGGCAAGTGGTCCGCAGCCAGGACTTGGCCTCGGCGATGCTCCTGCTCGCCTCGGTCGGGGTGCTGTGGTGGCGCGGTCCGCTGCTCGCTGAAGGGCTGGCGCGGATCGTCGTCGATGCGCTGGGAGATGCTTCGCCGCAGCCGTTCACCCCGCAAGACGCTTCGCACCGCCTCGCCCGCATGGCCCTCGAGACCGCCTCCTTGGCCGCTCCGATCCTGCTCGTGATGTTCGTCGCCGGAATCCTCTCGAACGTCCTGCAAACCGGCCCTTTGGTGGCGACGGCCAAGTTGATGCCGAAGTTCAGCCACATCAATCCGGCCAGCGGGCTCAAGCGCCTCTTCTCCGTCAGCGGTCTGGCGCGGCTTGGCTTCGGTCTGTTCAAGATCGCGGTCGTCTTGGCGGTGGCCTACGCGGTCGTGCTCCGCTGGCAAGCTGCCGTGCTGGGAATGAGTTACGTCGCGATCCCCGAAGTCGCCTCGCTGATCTTCCGCTGCTGCATGGAGACCGGGATGTGGATCGGCGGAGCGCTGTTCGTGCTGGCTCTGTTCGAATTCGGCTTTCAGTGGTGGAAGTTCGAACAGGACATGCGGATGACCGACCAGGAAGTTCGCGAAGAGATGAAAGAGAGCCAGGGGGATCCGCAGATGATCGCCCGTCGCCGTCAGGTCCAGCGACAGATGGCGATGCAGCGGCTCGGCGGCGAAGTTCCCAAAGCCGACGTCGTGGTGACAAACCCCACGGAACTGGCGATCGCGATCCGCTACGATCCCGAAACGATGGCCGCTCCGGTCGTCGTGGCCAAGGGGGCGGGGGTGATCGCTCAGCGGATTCGCCGCCTGGCGCTGGAGCACGAAATCCCCATCGTCGAACGCAAGCCGCTCGCTCAGATCCTCTATAAGACCGTCGATGTCGGGGGCAGCGTTCCGGTCGAGCAGTACAAGGCGGTGGCCGAGGTCCTCAAGTACGTCTACCAGCTGCAAGGCCGCAAGATGCCAAAGGTGGCCTAGCCAGAGTCGCCTTTCGCTCCGCCAGAGTCGCCTTTTGTTCCGCCATAGTCGCCTTTCGCTCCGCGAAAGAAGCGTCGTGGCTGCGCAACTTTCGCGGAGCGAAAGGCGACTCTCTGCGCAACTTTCGCGGAGCGAAAGGCGACTCTCTGCGCTACTTTCGCGGAGCGAAAGGCGACTATTTGGGCTCAGTCGTGGATCTCGAGCGTCACGATGCCAGTCAACCGGCATCCAGAGCTCTCGCCCTCGCGCGGCGTGAGCTCAAGCTCCAGGAGGTGATGCCCATGGAGCCGCTCGCTGACGGCCACTCGCAGCGGTGCTGCGTCCGAAGGCAGGGAATCGCAGAGCGGCGCGCCGTCGAGCCGCGCCACAAGCCTGCCGCTCCAGCTCTCGATGACCAGATCGACCGGGACGCGGCCGTCGCCATCCCCCAGGCCCGTGGGGCAATTGAAGGGGCGGAGGTAGCGGACCAGGCCCGCGTCGGAGGCGTTTGCACCGGGGAAGGTTTCCCGGTCGTCCGAAGGCAGATCGGGAAGCCCGACGGCCGTCTGCTGCGAGCCCGTCTGCTGCGAGCCCCGTTGCTGCGAGCCGGTTTGGCGGGTCCAACCGGCTCGCAGGCGAATCGAATGCGACACCGGGGCGTCAGATCACGCTGTCGGACTGGCTCAACAATTCGTCGACCGCCGACTGGTAGCTCAGCAGGCCGGCATCGCCGACGTCGAGCGTTCCATCGGCCACCAGGTCGAAGTCTTCCAAGCCGCCGAAGATTTGCACGACCGTATGGCCCGACTTGTCCCGCATGAAGAGGAACTGGTCGCTTGGAATCCAGCCGGTCAGGACGGTGC
Organism: Candidatus Laterigemmans baculatus; assembly: GCF_010367455.1. Taxonomy (GTDB): domain Bacteria; phylum Planctomycetota; class Planctomycetia; order Pirellulales; family Pirellulaceae; genus Laterigemmans; species Laterigemmans baculatus. Next base: position 26,775 of record NZ_WRPR01000017.1, read on the forward strand.
CATCGAGGAGCACGACGGTCAAAGCAGCGGTGTTGGCCGCGGCATTGATGTTGACTTCGCCGTAGCGAATGCCTTCGAAGCCCGCTCCCGCTTTAAACCATTCGGTCCGGCCCGAAGCGTCGATGACGGCGGTCGCTCCTTGCAGGCCAGACCTGGATGAGCTCGAGTTGGCGACGAAGAAGTCCGGGTTCGGATTGCTCTGGATGTAGCTGGAGACCAGCATGTCGAGCGCGTTGCCCGCCCGGCCGTTGGTTCCGTAGAGCGTGAAGTTGTAGCCGCTGGCGTCGATTCCGCCCGGCTCTTCGATCACGATCGTGAACTGGTTCTGGACCGTGTCCGCATCGCCCGCGGTGCCGGGGAAGTCGGCTCCGTCGTACACCAGATCGGGCACTTCGAAGATCACGCGATAGGTGCCGGGCGGAACGTTGTTGAACTCGTAATGGCCGTCGGCATCAGTCGCCATGGTCAGATCGATCGCCGATCCGGTTACGTTCGCACTGGCGCTGCTGACCAACCGCACCTTGGCCATCTGCAGACCCGGCTCGTCGGGATCCTGGACGCCGTTGCGGACCGGGTTTGAAACGCTCTGGTTGTAGTCGAAGAAGACCGCACCGGAGATGGTGCTCGGTTCGAACTCTTCGACGACGAATTCCACCGTGCCGGTGACCGTCGCCTCGCCGTCGGAGATGGTGATCTGGAATTCCGCCTCTCCGGTGTAGTCGGGATTCGGCGTGAAGGTGACGGAGTTCGTCGCGGCGTTGAAGACCACCGTCCCGTTGGAGTTCGCCGTCGCCGTTGCGCCGACGAGCGAGAGGGTCTGGCCGAGCAGAAATCGCTCGTTCTCCGGACCGACCGTCGAGGCGGCCAGCAGCTGGCTTTGCGAGTAGGTGATCGTGCTGTTGTTGTAAGCAACGATGTTCGGATTGCCGAACTCCGGCGGATCGTTCACCGGAGCGACTTCGACCGTCACCACACCGTCGGTGCTCTGACCACCGCTATCGGTGACCGTGATGGCGAAGGTGTCGGTGCCGAAGAAATCGTCGGCCGGCGTGTAGACGATTTGGCCGCTGCCGTTGATCGAGACGCTGCCGCCCTGAGCCGTCTGCCCCGAGGCATTTCCGACCGAGGTGACCGAGAGCGTTTGCTGAGCGAGTTCGTCGGTAGCCGATTGCGGGCCGGGCGCGGAGTCGCCGAGGATCGCTGCCGGCGAGACCGTCAGGACGTCGTCCTCGTCGACCGAGAGCGGATTCAGGTCGAGCACCGGGACGTCGTTGGCCGCTTCCACGTCGATCGTGAGCGTGCCCTCGGTGGTCCCGCCTGCGCCATCGCTGATCGTGTAGGTGAAGCTATCGAGGCCGTCGATCTGGGCATTGTAGTTCGCGGCCGGGTTGTAGGTGATCGTCTGGGCTTCGACATTCAGCGTCACCGTACCGCCTTTGGCCGTCGTGCCGCTGACGGCGGTGACCGTCAGCGTCTGGCCGCTTTCATTCGCCGCTCCCGGATCGTCGTTGGCCACGAGCACGCTAGCGTCGATCTGCAGTTCGGTGTCTTCGACCGCGTTGGCCACTGGGTCGCCAGCAAAGACGGGCTCGTCGTTGACCGGCGTGACCGTGATGGTCACCGTGCCGGTCGAAGCGGCGATCTCGTCCGCTTCATCGATCTCGGACAGCGGTGTGCCGGTGTCGGAGATGCGATAGGTGAAGACCACTTGGCCGTTGAAGTCCGCCGCCGGAGTGAACTCCACCGAGTTGCCATTCTGAACCAGCGTGCCTTGAGCGGCTGAGATGCTGCTGACCGACTCCAAGACGACCGTCTCGCCTTCGTTGGCCAAGTCGTTGTCGGTGATGGTGAAGGTGCTGGTTCCGCTGTCTTCGGCGACCGTTTCCGAGTCACCAATCGCTCGCGGACGGATCACGGGAACGACTTCGATGGTCACCGTCGCGGGATCCGAGGTGAGTCCGGTGCCGTTCTCGTCGGCGATCACATAGGAGAGGGTGACGGTCCCGACGAACGGCGGATTGCCGGCGTTGGGGGTGTACAGGATCGAGCGGCCGTCGTCGCTGATTCGAGCTTGGCCGTTGATGTTTCCGACCGGCGTCAAGGTAACGATGCGGAGCTCGCTGTTCTCGCTCTCCTCGCCCGGGCCGGCCGAATCGTTCGCGAGCACGTTCAGGACGTTGTCGACGCTCAATTCGTCGACGACCAGATCGGGATCATCTTCAGCGATCGGAGCATCGTTGACCGGGGTCACCGTGACGGTCACCATTCCGGAGGCCGTGGCTCCGCCGCTGTCGGTGACCGTGATCGGGAAGGTGTCGGTGCCCACGAAATCGTCCGCCGGCTCGTAGCTGATCCGCCCGCTGCCATCGACCGAAACGGTGCCACCCTGGGCGGTCGCTCCGGCGGTGCCGGCCGCGGTGATCAGCAGCGTCTGCGAGGCTTCGTCGGTCGCCGTGATCGGGCCGGGGCGCGAGGCACCGAGGACTGCCGATTGGGCGACCGAGAGCGTGGTGTCTTCCGCGGTGGTCAGCGGCGAGAGGGCCAGCTGCGGCGGGTCGTTGACTGCGGCCACGGAGACGGTCACCGTGCCCGTGGTCGTACCCCCGGCACCGTCGGAGATCGTGTAGGTGATTCGATCGGTGCCGTTGAAATTGCTCGGCGGCGTGTAGCTGATCGTGCCGTTGGCGAGCGTCGCCGTGCCGCCGGCGGTCGAAGTCGCCGCCACGGCAGTCACGGTCAGAGTCTGGCCGGTCTCGTTCGGTCCGACCGAATCGTTCGAGAGCAGCGGGGCGGTGGGGATCGCCAGCGGCGTGAGGGTGTCCTCGGTCGTGTTGCGGACCGAGTCGGCGACGAAAATCGGGTTGTCGTTGACCGCGTTGACCGTCACCGTCACCGTCCCGCTCGCCTCTTCGCCGGAGGTGTTGCGAATCACGTAGGTGAACGAGTCGCTGCCGAAGTAGTTCGTGTTCGGCGTGTAAACCACGTTGCCGTTGCTGTTGAACGTGACCGAACCGTTCTGCGGGGTGCCGACCGAGACCAGCGAGAGCGTTCCAGTGACCGTGGCATCGTTGGTCAGGACGTTCAACGATCCCGAAGCGTCCTCCTGCAGCGTCAACTGGTCGTTGGCCGCGGTGATGCTCTCGATGACGTTCAGGATCGCCAGACCCGGACGGTCATCCCCGGCGATCGCGGCACTGTCGTCAGTGTCGATCAGGATTTGGCTGTTGGGAACCTTCACCGGGACTGCCACCATCGACAGTTCCTGGTCGCCTCCGTCCGGCGGATCGACCTGGATCACCACGCCCGTCGCCGGTTCGACGGCCCGCACGAGGATGCTGAAGGCGCTAAACGGCTCGCTGTAGTCCTCGATGTCGTCGGTCGACAGCGTCGTGCCGCCGACTTCGTTGAATCCGACTTCCAACGCAGGGTCGTCTTCGGTGGCCGCTACCGGCACCGGAGTGTAGACGCCGCGAACGAAGTCCGAATAAACCGCTTCGCCGTTGGTGCGGCTGAAGACATCCAGGTTCTCGGCGACCGCGGCACCGTTGAGCGACCCGTCGGCGAGCACCGCGGGAATGATCCGGCGATCCACCGTGACCGGGCCGTTGTCGGTCACCAGCCCCGACGAGTCCACCGTCAGATTCGGAACGTCGGTGTTGTAGAACTCTTCGCCCAGGAAGCGAATCCGCACCTCCAGGCTGACCGGGACATTCTGGTCGTTGCGGATGATCTCATGGCTCACGTCCGGCGGCGTCGCCGCACCGGTCACGTCCTGGACCGCCTGGCTGACCGCGGCGAGCGTCTGCGAAATGGAATTGTTGCGGAGCTGCGCGGCCGTGATGCTCCGAGTCGTGCTCGTTCCTTCGGATCCAATTACCAAGGAGCCCGATTGCGCGGAGAAGATGTTGAGCGAAAACTCCGCGTACACCGTCTCGGTCAGCACCGGCTCGATCGCATCGGGCTGACTCACCAAGAAGTCGACGTAGGCGGTCGCCACACCCCGCGGCGTTTCGAACGCCGGTCGCAGGTCGCGGTAGAGCAGTTCGATTTTGAAGACTTGGCCGGGGGCGACATTCGCCGTTCGCGACCCGCTCGGAATCAAGCTGGTGCCGTTGAGATCGGTCAGTCCGACTTGCAACTCGACGACTTCGTTCGCCGCCTCCGCCGTGTTGCTGTTGAGCGCATTGACGACGCGGAGGGCGTCGATCGGCGACGCAAAGCCGTCGTTGTTGACGTCGACGTACGAGCTCGGAGCCAAGCCGCCGCCGGTCAGCGAGCGGGCGCCGTTGCGATTCAGATCGTTGATCACCGCCAGCGCGTCGAGCGGCGAAACCCGATCGTCCTGGTTGACGTCGGTCGGAGCCCAGTAGTTGTGGTGCGGCATCACCTCGACGACATCACCTGCCAACAGCTGACGATGCTCGAGCAACTCTCCCAGCAGCCGACGCTTGGTGGAGGCAGGACGAGGTCGACGGCTGCTGTCCGAGCTGCGAGTGGATCGACGCGAAAAATTCTTCATCGCCTGGGCTCAACGGTAGTGCAGAGGGAAATGTTTAAGACGCGCGTGGTGTCGGTTCGCAAAAGGCCCGAAACCGAAGCTCGGCCCTACATTTTTTCGATCGGAAAAGAGAAACGGGCATCTCGACTCAGCCGGGGTTGCCGTGGGAGCCAAGACCCACCAGCTCAAGAACAGCCAACCTCATTGACAGGTGCTCAAACCCTTGAATCGCACACAGTTTACCCAGAAGCTGCAGATTATCAAGTTTTGCCCGCGCTTCCGTGCTAAAGAGGCTGGAAATAGGACTTAGAGCGGTAGAACCCCCAAAAGTTCCCATCAACTCGCCCTCCCTGGTGGTAAAAATTTCATCCACCGCTGCGGCCGAGCCCGCCTGAAGCGTGCTCGACTGAAGTGGACTCGCCTCTAGCGTACTCGACTGCAGCGTACTCGCCTCCAGCCTGCTCGACTGCAGCGTGCTCGCTGGGAAGCTGCTCGACGGGAGCGGGATTCCCTCGCCGTGGCTCGGCATCCGGTTGAGGTAGTTGACCACTTGGAGCGCGTCGAGGGGGCTCAGCCAGCCATCGCCATTGATATCCACGAAGGGGCCCTCGGGATCCGAGGCATCGAGGATCCGCCCTCCGATGCGATTCAGGTCATTGATCACGACCAGGGCGTCGAGCGGGCTGACGATCCCGTCGTTGTTGGCGTCGAGCGCGTGGAGCGGATTCTGCCAGGGGCTGGGGACGACGACCAGCGGCACCGCCAGCGGCACCGCGGCGCCTGCCACGACGTCGACTTCGATCGGTCCAGCGGCCAAACCGTGGATGCCCAGCCGCGGCTGGACGTCCAGCGTGTATCGCCCATCGGGCAGGTCGGCGACCGAGAAGCGTCCGACCGCATCGCTCGTGATCGTCGCCGGTGGTCCGAAGCGGAGGTCGTCGAGCCCGACGTCGGTGCCGGCATGTCCGCTCGCCACGACGCGGTGAATCGAGCCGGTCGGATCGCTGACCCGGAGCGTCGCCGACTGGCCCACCGAGAGCGGTCCGACGGTATCGCGAGCGATCAGCTTGCCGTCGATGTCGTAGGCGGCAAAGCGGGCAAAGGCACCGTCGACGCCGCCGATAGCGGTGATCCTGGCGGTGGCGGTCGGGGTGTCGAAGGTAGCTGAAAACTCTCGCCCGGCGCGTGCGTTCCAGCGGTTGCCGATGTTGAGCGAGTTGTCGCGGTAGAAAAACTCGGCGATCGAAGACGAATTGCCAGCGGACGCGACAAGACCCGAGAGGACTCCTCCACCGGTGGCCACGATCTGCACGCCGGGCTGATCGCTCGGGATTCCGCCTCCCGCAAAATCGTCCGGCTCGACGCGTCCGACCGTCCCCTCGGCGAACCCTACGAGACTGACCGTCGCCGCCGGCAGCAATGCCTCGTCAGCATCCCACGCGGAGTCGCCATCGCGGTCGAGGAACACAAAGCCGCTGAGCGCGGCGTCGTTGCCCGCCGGCCGGTCGCGGGGGACCTGAATCGTCGGGCTCGTGATCCCGGTGGTGGCGTCGATCACCCGCAATTCGACTTCGCTGAACGACGCGGCGAGGGGAATTTCAAGATCGAACTCGACCTGCTGGGCGTCGGGCGTCGCGGCGGTGAGCCAGGCTCCGCCATCGATGCGGTACTCCAAGCGGCTGACGCGGTTCAACGTGATGTCGCTTTGCGTCCCCGAGGAGTTCGCGTTGAGCAGGGCGACCGCCGACGCGGAGCCGACGACGCGGAGCGATTCGCTCTCTGTGGAGTAAACCGCCGACGCGTTCAGCTCGAGCGGCACGTCGAGCACGTCGAACACGCCGTCGCCATCGCTGTCCTGCCAGCCGACCATCGCCAGCGTTGAAGCTGGGCTGAGGTGGTTTTCGTACGCTTCGCGAAGCACTTCGCCGGCCGACATGATGCTCGGCTGCTGCACGAACCCGGGCGTGGGGTTGTCCGCGGCGTTGGTGTTTTGGGCGTTGTAGTAGCCGCGGCGATCGGTCCAGGAACCGGCCCCTGGGTATTCGTCCCGAGCCCAAAAAATATGTCCCAGCTCGTGGGCATGCGTCGACGCCGGGCGGGCCGAGGGGGTGATGAAGAACAGCCCCCCGGCGAACGCGAACGCTTGGCTGAAGTCGCCGCCCGGGGCGAACAGCCCGTCCTCATTCAAGGTGTCGTGCGAGGAGTCGACGATGAAGACCGTGAACGCCCAATCGGTCGCGTGGGCTTGCCGCTGAGCGTGGTTGAAGGCCCGCATCGCGTCGGCCAGCGTGCCCTCGTCCGCAAAGCCCTGATCGTCCAGGAACCGGCCGACGTAGGCGGGGAAATCATTCGAAGGGCGGTCGATCGGCTCGTAGGGTGAGGGTTGCGGATTGCGTGCGAACTGCTCATCGATCACGAACTCCAGCGAGTGCCGGTCGGTGAGCGTGGCCAGCGTGTCGACCCACCACTGCGTCCCTTCGGCCAGCGTGGCGAGCACCGCATCGATCTCTTCGCTCGTCCAGTCCTCGGTGCTCGGATCGAACGATCCGTCGCTCTCGAGCAGCACGGGCGTCACCGCGACGCGGCCGAGCAGATACTCGCCGGTGTCCCGCGGCGTGGCTCCCAGCGGCAGAGACGACGTCAGCGGGACCGCCGAGAGCAATCGCCGCTCCTCCAGACTCTCGACCCTCAGCCGCCGCGAGGGAGTCGGACGCAGCGAGCACGCCTGCCGCAGGGCGGAGCGAAGGCGGCCCCTGAGGAGCGAGCGGCCCTTCAGTTGCGAGCGAGGTGAGCCGAAATGCATTGCGATCCTAAAGGGAGCCAGCGGTTTCGTCGCGGTTCGATCATGCACGCAGTCTTCAGACTACTGCTCGGTCTTTAGACTATGGCTTGGGCAGAGGATTTCACCGCAGCGGAAAAGTTTCCGGAGGCCGCCGAGAGGCTCGAAAATTTCAGCCGCCGTCGCACAACCCGGACAACCGTCGCGTCCGCCCTGGAAGGTGAACGCCAGCAAAGTCGCCTCCGAGTACGAGCATCTTTCACCTCTGCCTCTCCCAAGGCAAATCGGGAGGACCGACGGGCGGTCGATCCTCACCGATTTTCCGTGATCGCAGTCCGCCTTCAGCTCCCGAACTCGCCGAAGAACGCATCGACCGCGTCCAGCTCACTCGAGTTGCGGGTGCCGGTTTGGGCGACGGCCAATTCGTCGAGCAGATCGCCTTCACCCTCGCCACCTTCACCCTCGCCACCGCGAATCGCGTTCTCGATGTAATTGATCACCTGCAGGGCATCGAGCGGTCCGACCACTCCGTCACCGTTCACGTCCAAATAGGGCGGGCGGGTACCGGGGTTGTAGGGATCGAGCGGCGGCGGGTTGGAGCCGCCGCGGTTGATCGCGTTGATTACCTGCAGGGCGTCGAGCGGCGAGACGTCGCCGCTGGCGTTCACGTCGAAGCGGTTCGCTCCGTTCTGGAACGGATTGACCTGGATCGTGAAGGCGAAATCCTCGACCTCGCCATCCATGGCCGTTCCCCCAGGCCCATCGACGCCGTTGCTCGAGAGCCGGAAGCGGGCAAACGTCTCGCCTGCCTTGGAGAAGGCTTCCCCTGGGAACTCGGGCACGTCGAGCGGCGGAACGTCCACCGCGATCGGGTTGAGGCCGGCGGAGAGGTCCACGCCCCCGACCAGCCGCTCCCCACGCTCGTTCTCAGCGAAGATCCCGTCGCCGTTCCAGTCGACCCAGTAGTCGAGCACGAAGTTGTTGGAGTCGGCTTGAATCTCGACCGTGAAGCTGGCGCTGAAGCCGGTGTAGACGGTTTCCAGCAGGCTGATGCCGTCGTCGACGTCGCCGTCGTTGGGGATTGCATCCGCATCGGGCGTGATCGACGAGCCGAGCCGCAGGTTATCCGAGATCGCGTGCCGCGGTCCGTCGTTGACCCGAGACGAATCGTAGAGCGGTTCCGGAGCATCGCCGTAGTCGAAGCCCGATCCGAGGAAGATCGTGTACTGGGTCTCGTTATTGGCCCGGTTCGGCTGCAAGGCGTTGCCGGCCCGGTCGCGGATCGCTCCCACCTGCGTCACGCCGCTACCTTCGACCAACTGGGCATTGGCGAACCACAGCGAGCCGTCGCCCGGGGTGAACACGGGGCTGACCAGCGGAGTGCTCTCGAGAGCGGTCGAGACCGCCTCGGCCACGGCTTCGGACGAAAGCGTCGGCGAGGGGACGATCGGCACCGCCACCGCACCGCCGGGAACGCCGCTGAGGGTAAGTGCGGCGGTCGTCGGATCGGTGGCGAAATCGAGCAGGTCCAATTCATAGCCGAACGGTTCGTTGAGGCGGATTTCGCCATCCTCTCCGACCGTCGGGTCGAGTCCGATGTCGGCATTGCGGATCGCGTTGGCGATCTTCGCGGCAACCGCTTCGGGACCTTCGCCGACCGTCAAGCGGATCGGTTCGGCACCGATTTCCACGTCGCGATCGAAGCCCAATTCGAACAGCGTCGTCACTCCGTTGTGGACGATCGCGAACTGGTCGCCTTCGGCAAATCCCGCGGCACCCGTGGCCGCGACGCTCAGGACCAGCGAATCGGTCACTCCCGGAAGCCCGGTCGGTAGGATCGCCGAATTGCTCGTGTCGAGCAGATCGCCGACGCTGCCGCCAAGGTGCACGCTGCCGTCACCCAAGGCCTGCGGATTGGCCAGGTCAAGTCCGCTGTTGCGGATCGCCGTGGCCAATTTTTCGGCCAGCTGGATGTGGGTGTCGGTCCGCCGGAACGGGATCAGCACGTCCGATTCGTCGTCGGTGTCGAGGTCTCCCAGCAGGTTGAACTCGAAGGTGATGACGTTCGTTCCGTCGAAGTAGGTGACCGTGTCGCCGTCGGTGACGCCGCGGTCGACGCCGTCGACCAGGAGCGGCGAGGAGAGCGGATCGACGGTGTGCCCCTCGAGGCTGCCGAGCTGGATCTCGTTGTTCTCGAGCGCGACCGGGGCGATCTCGAGCGTGCCGCTGCGGCCGATCAAGGCGCCGAGGATCGCGTTGCGGACATCGGTCGCCGAGGCTCCCGCACTGAGCGGAATCTCGACGACGCCGTCGCTGACGTCCCCCGAGACGTTCAGCTCGAACGTTTCGCTGATGCCGCTCGGGCTGGTGATCGTGAACTGGTCGCCGTCACGGAATCCCTCCTCGCCACCGACGCCAAACGGCACGGTCAGCGTCAGCGTGCGGGGGACGTGCAGAACGTAGCCCGTCTCGTACTCGAGGAACGCCCGGACGCCGTTCTCGTCGGTCACGATGATCTGCTCGCCGTCGACCACTTCATTGCCGACCGGAGCCTGCAGGACGAAGCGGTCGCGGTTGTTGAGCGTCACTTCGTAGGCCGCGTTGGACCGCCAGATCCCCGTCAGCGGCGTCAACCGAATCGTGTTGCTCGTCTCGCTGTAGCCGAAGATGTAATCGACGCCCGGCTCCAGCCGCCGGCCGTTCTCGGTCAGCACCACTGCCTCGCTGGTGACGGTCATGTCGTTCAGCCCCGAACCGGTCGGCTCGAGCAGCTGGATCTCGAAGAACTCGAGCGTTCCGGTCGGCAGCCAGACGTAGCTGACGTCGCCATTGACGTCGCCGCCCACGGTCTGCACGCCTTGGCCTTCGACGAAATCGTCGGGAACGGTCAGCGAGGAAGTGGGACCGGCCAGGTCGGCCCGGTCGAGGGCACCGCGATCGATGAACACGTTCGCTCCGACACCGGCCGGCGTCTCGACCAGCGGATCGTCGATCCGCGGCTGGCCGTAGGCGTCGAACGACGGGGAGACGATCGGCGAGGGAGCGATTCCCGAGGGCTGTTTGACGGTGTTGAAGAACTCCTGCCGATCCGACAGCGAAGCGAATGAGCTGTCGATCGCCAGCGAACCGGGAGCCGGAATGTAGATCCCGTTGGCCGGGTCGGTGAACAGCGCCGCCTGGGAAGCGGGCAGCGTGTCGAGGTTGAACGACAAGCTGCCGAGCGGGAAGTTCGACGCGGTCGTATTGTCCTTATAGATATTGCCGCCGACGACCGTCGACTGGCTGGCGGCCGAACCGTCGATATCGACGCCGATGTCGAAGCCGGAGATGATGTTGTTCAGCACCGTCGGGCTGGCATTGGCGCCGACGCGGATCCCCACGCCCTGGGGTGTCGGTGCCGGGGCATTCGGATCGTTCGGATCGGGATCGGCCAAGGGAACCCCGACGACCGTGTTGTTGACGATCCGCCCGAAGGGCACGCCCCCCGGCATCGAACCGTTCGGCGACGCATCCCCTTCGAACAGAATTCCGCCGCTGCCCCCGGCGACGACCACGTTGTTGGTGATCACCGCACCGGGGAGCAAGCGAGCCGTGTTCTCGTTGCGGAGCAGCCGCGCCGCGCCGGGCTTCGGCAACGCCGTCCCGGCCAGCGGAGCCACGTCGGTGACGTCGCGGTCGCCGGCCGTGGCGCTGATTCCCCAGTTCTGCGAATTGCTGATGAAGTTCGAGCTGATCACGATCTGACCCTGGTCGCGGAACCGGTTCAGATCGCCCTCGTCCATGTGGTAGTCGACGTACAGCACGTCGTTGCGATTCGACGCCGGGCGCACCGTCAGCTGGTACTCGCCAAAGCCGGGGAGCTCGAACGGCGAGTCGGGCTGGCTGAGGACCATGATGTAGTAGTGTCCGTCGGCCGGTGCGGCGAAGCGGAGGAAGGCTTCCTCGATCGACTCGCCCGGGGCGGTTGCGCTCGAGCCGAGGTCTCGCGAAGTCGCCAGCACGATGCCGTCGGCATCGAAGACGGCCAGCATTGGCGTGGTCAGGCGGTTCGAGCCCTTGGCGGTGGTCACCGCATCGAGATCGATGTCGATCTCGTTGCCGGCGAACAGGTGCAGCTTGAGGATGTCCATGTCCGCCCAGGGGAGATCGCCGTCGATCTCGCCCCCCCTGCCGGTCGTCGCCCGGTCGCCGATCTTGCCGACCGCCACGAGCGTATCGGTCGCGCCATCGACGTACTGCGTCGGGTAGGCCCGAGCCAGCGTGTCGGGTTCGAGCACGTACTCGACCGGAGCGTCCGGCTCGGAGATCTGCGGGAACGTCTGGGCGGCCACCCGGTCATTGAAGTTTTCCTGCTTGACCAAATCGACCTTCAGATTCCGGCCGCTCGACGGGTTCACGAAGACGTACTCGCCGAACAGGTTGACCAGATGGCTGGTCGTCCCGCCGAGCTCGCGGCTGTCGCCAGTCGCCGCCCGGATGTTCAGGATCGACTGGACCTGCGAGCCGTTGATCGCGTTGCGGATCGCCGCGGCCACGTCGCTGGCGCTGCTGGTCCGCGGGTCGAACGAGACCCGCACGTTGCCCGGCTCGACCCCCGGGGCGGTGATCGAATCGAATTCGAAGGTCAGCGCCCGCGTGCCGTCGGTCAGCGTGAAGGTATCGCCGTCGCGGATCTCGCCGCCCGGCTGGGCGACCAGCGTGACCGCCCCGTCGAGGCGATCGTTGGTGTCGAACGAACGGCCGAGCGAAGCCTCTTCGTTGAGGATCAGGTTGATCGGATCGTAGTCGTCCGGCACGCCGTACTCCGCACTGCGGCGGATTTCGAGCGAGTAGCCGCCGGTGAAGATCTCGTTGGAGTTCTCCGGCTGCTCGGCGTTGTAGTCCGATTCCGGATTGCGGACGAAATCGAAGTCGCTTGCCGGAGCATTGATCACCACTTCGCCCCGTTCGGCGAACCCGATGATCAAGTTGTCGAGATACACGCCCTCGACCTCGTTGGCCTGACCCGGTCGCGGGTTGGCGTTGTTGAGTCGGTTGCTTTGGAAATCGCCGAACTCATCGCCCGGCAGGTAGCTGCTCAGCCCGAACGGTCCAGCGTCGAGAACCGTGTGGTTATGCAGCACCACGCGATCGGCAAAGGTCTTGAAGTTCGCCGTGGTCGCCACCGGCTCGTCGTTCTCGTCGACTTCGCCGAGCCCGATCACAAAAGCTTCTTGGAGCCGCGTGATCACTTCTTCAGCCGTCAGGTCGCCTTCGACCTCGATCGGCACCGAGTCCAAACCGACGCCCGGAGTGCTCGAGAAGAACACGCCCGATCCGAAAGCGTTGTTATCCACGTCGACCGCGTTGGTCAGCCCCACCGAGCTCTGCCCGAAGCGACGCGCATCGATGCCGACATCGAGCGCTGCCAGGACCGCAGCGGCGACTTGGCTCGAAGTCATCCCCGGCGTGACCCGAACCTCGCCCGGACCGGCCGGGAGGTTGGTGAAGGTCACCGTCTGCGTCAGCGTGTCGGGGCTGCCCTCGCTCAGCGGGTAGACGACCGTGAACGAATCGCCCGGGTTGATCTCGCCTCCGGAGGGGAAGTCGAGGACGTAGCCAAGGTCGACTTCGAAGGTCGTGAATTCGAAGGTCGTGCCGCCGAAGACCGGGTCGAAGACCTGCTTGGCGATCTCCAGCGTTTGGCCGTCGCGCAGCCGATCCGCGGCGACCGATTTGATCTCGTCTCGGTAGGAGAGGAACGCATTGCCGCCGAAGCCGATGCCACCGGCGGTCGAGAAGTCAAACCGCAGACGGATCTCTTGGTTGCCGGCCAGCGGCGAGATGTCGACCCGAGCCTGCCGCCAGCTGTCCGAGTTGTCGTGCAGCTCCTGGACGGGAATCCCGGTCTGGGCAAAGTAGTCGAACTCGTCGCCGCGCTCGAACTCCTTGAAGCTGTTGTTCGTCGCCAGCAGCTGCCACTGGCCGTCGTCCCCGGCGGCGAAGACGCGGAAGCTGTCCCGCATCAGGTTGACGCCCGGGTTGTAGTTGGTCCCGTCGGTCTCGAGGAAGTAATCGAAGTAGACGGTCGGTTTGTCGGCCGAACTGTAGCCGGCCAGGCTGAACGGAGCGGTCACGACCGAACCGTGCGAGCCACCCGGAGCGAGCGTCCCGCGGCTATCGTTCTCGGGGTGCTCGAGCCGGTTGTCGGCCTGGTTGTTCGTCGGCTCGAAGCCGAAGTACAGGCTCGTTCCACCGCCGAGGCCGGTCGGGAAACGGCTCTGGTCGTACGGCATGTAGTTGCCGTGGCCGGGATCGGTGCGGCGGTCGATCGTTTCGTGCCAGGGGTTTTCCTCGAGCGTGCTGAAGGCCACCCCGACCGGACGCACCGAGAGCGGAGTCCCGTCGCTGTACATCATCGGCACCGCGCTGGCGCCGCCGCTGAAGATGGGCGCCGGGACGGCTGCCAAATCGGGGCCGCTGTCGTCGAGCCCGATCGCGTACATCCAGCCGTCGATGGTCGTGGCGAACATCGTCTGGCGATAGGCCCCGTTTTCGGTCGTGCGGGGGCCGAGCGTCATCCCGCTGAACTCAGGGAACCCGGCCGGATGGTTCGCGTTGACGGCGATCGTGCCGAGATACTCGGTCTCCAACACGCTGCTATAGCTGCCTGGCGAGAGCGCCGAGAAGTCGACCGTCCGTCGCGGAGCGAACAGGTCCACCCGGTAAACGCCGCCGCGATCGTCGACTGCGTAGATGTACCGCGTGTTGTCCGGATCGACCGCCATCCCGGTGATGTTGCCCCCTTCACCCGGGCTGAGGATCGCGTTCCCGTCGTCGTCGACGTCCGGCAGTCCTCCGGTGTCGACGATGCCCAGCTCGAACTTCTGCGAGGCCGGTCCAAACGGCTCGCGGTAAGGACCTTGGCCGAAGTCGCGGTCGTCGGCCGTGGTGCTTCCGCGGTTGGTCGTCGCTCCACTGGTGGCGACGTTGGAGTACATGATGTTGCGAGTCCACACGACTTCGCCGGACCGCCCCGCGTTGTCGCGGTTGCCGACGACGTACACGCGGTCGTTGCCGTCGACGCTCGTGTCGTTCGGGTTGTAGGCCATCGCGTGAACGATGAGCTGGGCGTTGTCGTCCGCCTCGGTTCCATCGCCAGCCGCGTTGTTCCGCCGGAAGGTCAGCCCGTCGTCGCCGACGTTCGTGTCGTTCCCGTTGATCGTGCTGATGTTCAGGTAGTTGCCGACGTTCCCGTTGTTGCTGGGCCCAGTCTGGGGAGCGGTCGAGTAGGAGTACAGCTCGCCGTCGCCGCGGATCGCCAGGTCGCTGACCTGCGGGCCGGTCTCGCCGAGGGTCCGTTCGAACATGCCGGTGAACGGGTCGAACGTGGCGATCGTCGTCCGCTCGGTGCCGCCGTTGATCCCTTGCTGGAGGGCGACGAACATCGTCACGTCTTCCAGGCTGTAGGGGACGACCGACTCGTTGGTGAACGCCGGCTGGATCGGCTGATCGGCCGTGAAGTTGCGGCCGTCCAAGTCGTCCGAGACGATCGGACGCAGCGAGTTGATCGGCATCCGCCGGACGAGGTCGTAGGGCGTGGTGCCGTTGACCGCTTGGCCGAGCGGGGCGGGCATCAGCAGATCGCTGTGGACCGCCACGTAGTAAACCCCTTCAGGCAACTCGACCGGGCCGATGTGGGCGTCGAGCACCCCGGCCGAACCGGCCGAGAGGTTCGTCATGTCGACCCCTCGCAGCGGCGTTCCCACGTCGCCAGCGACGTTCGAGTCGCGGCCGCTGAGGATCAGCCGCCCGGCCGAGTCGTAGATCGAGATCGAGGTGTTGACCCGCCCCAGACCGTCGGCGTAGTCGATGTCGAAGGTCAGCGGCACGAACCGGTTGTCGGGCCGGAAGATTTCGGTTTCCAGCGAATCGTAGAACAGGTCCAAGCGGAACAGGTCGATGTCGACATCCGGCATCGCCGTCGGGTTGACCGTGAACGACTGGTTGCCGATCTCGCCGGTGACCGTCAGCGAGGCGCGGTCGGTGCTGAGCAGGTTGCCCAGCGGATCGGCCGTCGCGGGGTTGGCCGTCATCGAGCCGCCGTTGCGGTCGACGAGGATCGGATTGCCGAGCGGATCGGTTTCGTTGAACAACCGCTCGGCCGCTTCGCCAGCCAGCGGCGAGTGCAGCGGGGCGCTGACCAAATCGATCCCGTTGACCGCGTAGCGGATGTCGGCGAACTGGACCGTCGAGCCGGCCACTTCGTCGACTTCGCGGAGCCGAATCCCGAGCCGGTAGGCGCCGTGGCTCAACCCATCGCGGACCTTGCCGCGGTCGGTCAGATCGCCGCTGCCATCCGGAGCGAGGTTGCTGCTGCGGACGCGGACATAGTAGACGTTGCTCGCGCCGGTCGCTCCGGGGAGCAAGACGCGGAAGCCGCCGTCCTCGGGGTTCGGCGATTCGCTCTGGCCGATCCCCGACTTGCGAAGCGAGTTGACCGCGTGGTCTTCGAGCGACGGATCGCGATAGATCTGGTTCGGGTTGCCCGCTTCGCTAAACGATTTGTCCGAGAGGACCAGGATGTTGCCGTTCTCGTCGATCAACTCGACGACGCTGTCGAGCCCGTAGGTCGTGCGGTCCAGGTCGATCCAGACTTCGCTGCCGGCTTGGCCGAGGAAGCTGTAGACGTCGACGTCGCCCGGGTTGGTCAGCGTGCCCTGGATTTCGAAGCCGAGTCGCTTGTTCTCGTCGCCGAGCTTCTCGCCGGCGGCCAGCGAACCGATCCGCTGGGCGGTGCCGGGGATCGCGTTCTGGCCGGCCGAGGTCGAAACCGGGGGCTCGTTTTCGAGCACGATCTGGACGTTGCGGTCGTTGGCAAAGCTGTCCAGGACGATGCCGTGCCAGTCGCCCGGCTGCGGCTCGGTCGGCGAATTGTTCGTGTCGGTCTGCGACTGGCCGTCGAAGGTGAAGCCCGCGCCGACCGAGTCGTCGTGGATCGAGGTCAGCACGACCGGGAAGCCGGGCTGGCCGACGACCTGCAGCGATCCGCCGATCCGATCGTCGATGTCCAGCGGCCGACCGGTGGCCAGCAGCCGCGCGCCGGCGGTGAACTTGACCACCAAGCTCTGCAGCGGGCTGCTCTCGAGCCGCAGTCCGCCATTGTAGTGGTGATCGACCGTGACGACGTCGCCGCCGACGACGTGGACGATGTCCGCGTCGTCCCAGACGCTCTCGGTGGTCAGGACCTCGCCCCGCACGACCATCCCGTTGATGGCGTTGTTCTCGAGGCGGTTCTGCCGTACCAGCGGACCTTGGTTGTCGGCGTACCCGCTGAACCGATCGAGTTCACCGGTCGCCCGGCCGCGGTCGGTGACGTTGCTGAAGTTCAGCGCATCGGGGTTGATGCTGAGCGCCGCTCCAGCGTTATCGCGGAACACGTTGTCGACGATGATCGGCTGCGAGCCGCGGATGAACAGCGTTGCCGAGTCGTTGAATCCGTAGCCGCCGCGGGTCAGCGAGTCGTCCTCGCCCGAGGCGTTGTTGGCGAACGTGGTGTTGGTGATCCGGGCCCGCGCCTGGAGCACTTCCATCGCATTGAACGAGGCGAAGTTGCCGTCGGTCGAAGTCTCGCCACCACCGAACTCGATCACCGCGAAGTCGACGCTCGCATCGCTTCCCTGGCGGAACACGAGCCCGCCCCAGTCGCCGGGAGCGGCCGCGTCGCCGCTGCTGATCACGTTGCCGTTGGCGTCGAGCACGCGGTCGTTGTTCGTGTCGAACGTGCCGCCGGCGCCGTAGCGGTCATCCTGGCGGCTGGTGAAAATCACTTCCCGACCGTCGACCCCTTCGGCATAGAAGTCCGCCCCGAAGGTGGTCTCGATCCGCGAGCCCTGCATCTTGACGACCATCCCGGGATCGACGCTCAAGCGAGCGTCGTACCGCGGGCGGAAGCTCTCGGCGATCGTGCGGTCGATCGTCCCGCCCCGCGTGGCGCCGGTGTCGGTGAACGTCCCCTGCGAACGGTTCAGCTGATCGACGAATTCGTACTCGCCGCTGGTCGGGTTCAGCCGGTACAGCCGGCGTCCGACAAAACCCTCCGGAGCGGCCGGCAGGCCCGAAAGCCGGATCGCTTGACCGTTGACGGTCGTCGACCGCGTCAGCTCCGAGGCCAGCGATTCGTTGCCATCGACGTCGACGAAGGTCAGCACGTAGTTGTAGGTGCCGCTGAGGGTCGAGCTGCCGGTGGTCGGGTTGACGGTCACGCCAAACACGTTCGGACGCTCGGTCTGCAGGATCGGCCCGCCCGGGGTGCCCTGGACGACCAGCACTTGGCTGATCACGTGCGTGATGTCGGTATCGTCAAAGCGACCGCTGACGGTCATCGGCTCGAGCTGGCCGACCGCCGGCGTATCGATCCGCACGAACAGACCATTGATGCTGTTGTTGACGAACTGGATGCCCGCCAGATCGGGACCGACGCGGTCGTAATCGCTGGTGAACGAATCGCCTCGCTGGTACACCGGAGCGTGGAAGTTGGTCTCTTCGAAGCTGTTCGGGTCGGCGCTGAGGGCCGCGTCGGCACTGTTGCGAATGATGCTGTAGTGGACCGTCGGCCGGGCCTCGTGCATCTCGATCGGAGTCACCGGAACCTGGCCGCCGGCGGTCCCGCCACCGTAGCGAATGTCGGCCTGGGCGACGTAGTTCAGGAAGATCCCTTCGTTCTCATGCACCGGCCGTCCCTGGGCATAGTCGACGTCGTTGCGGAACGACAGCCCGCCCCACTGGCCCGCGGTGGGAGTCGTCTGCAGCGGGTTCGTGTCGACCCCGACTTGCTGGTCGTCGTAGGAGGTGAAGACGACCCGGCCGGAAACCGCCGCGCCGCCCGGCCCGCGGACCGCCGTGCCGTTGCCGCCGACCAGGATCGGCGTCCCGAGCACTTGCAGGGCGCTCTCCGAACGGTCGGTGTCGACCGTGTTCGAGCCGACGGAAATCCCCGCGTTGCGGAGCTTCAGGATCACCCCGGCGTCGACCATCACGGTTACGCCGCGGGGAATCTCCAGATTCAAACCGTCGGACAATTCCTGGTTGTTGACCCCGCCGCGACCGATCTCGTAGGCCCGGTTGTCGCTGAGCGTGTCGAACCGACCATCGTTGCCAGCGTTCGGCAGGACGCGGATGATGTCGCCGGGGCGCGAGCGGCGGACCGCTTCATCGATCGTCTGCAGGGGCGACGCGATCGCCCCGTTGCCGCTCGCGTCGCTGCCCATTTTGTCGACGAAGATGACCTTCGGCTGGCTGCTCGGAGCCGTGGGGTCCACGGCTCGGGCGGTGCGGAACCAGAAGTTGTAATCCCCGCCAGCGACGCCATCGGCATCGCCGTCGAGAGCGCTGCCGGAGGTGTCGGTGATCGCTGCGGTCGCCGCGCTGCGGAAGACCAACCGCAATTGGTACTTGCCTTCGCTGCGTCCGCCGAGCCCCGAATCGGCGATCGCCGGGTTGTAGGTGTCGTTGCCCGAAGCGGAGACGCCGACGACGTACTCGCCGGCGGTCAGATCGATGCCGACGAACGAGTCGTTGCTGTAGAAGTCGTCATTGCGGGCGACCAGTTCGAAATCGTTCGGGCCCCCGCCATCGACTCGCCGCCACAGCGTCAGCGACGTGTCGAGCAAGCTCGAGCCGTTCATCCGCTCGGCAAATGTCTCGGCGGTCAAGCGGCCCGCCTCATTGACGCTGAAGCGGTACAGGTCGATGTCCCGGCCTTCGGCGCGGAACAGATGCTGGCCGACCGTGATGTCGCTCTGGCTGAGGAAGTCGGGCTCGGTCGGCAGCCCAAAGTCGAGATCCGACTCGGAGCCGGCCGCCGTCCCCGGCGGACGATCGAACATGTCGCCGATGCCGAGCAGCGAGCCGATCCCGCGGAGCGCTTCGAGGAACCAGCTCGGCCGGCCGTCGGGGCTCTGGCCGTAGCCGTCGTACCAGTTCTCACCGGCGTCGAGAATCAACAATCCAATGCCCGGATCGGAATCGTCGCTGCGGAAGATGCTGAGCCCGGTTCCCTGGCCGGTGTCGGCGGTCACTTCGACCGCCCGCATGTCGCCGGTGACGATCTGCAGCCCAAGATTCTCGGTCTCGACGAACCGCACCCCGAGATGCTCTTCGTAAAGGCTCAAGATCTCGCGAGTCCGCTGCCGCTGGGCCGGAGTGATCGCGTTGTCGAGCCGGTTGCCCTGGGTGTCGTCGCCGTAATCGCGTTTGAAGTTGTAGTACAGCGTCGTGATGCCGAGCTCGGTGTCGGCGCGGCCGAACAACTGGCTGTTGCGGCGGATCTCGCGAACCCCCGGCTCGTCCGGAGCCCCCGGCCACTGCAGCAAGTATTCCTGGGTCGGTGCGATCTCGCTCTCGATGACCACGCTCTTGCCCGCTCCGTCGAAGAGCGTCCCGAGCGAGGTGGCCGAGCCAAACGTGTCGCCCGGAGCGTTCGCCCCCGTTTCATCGGCCGGCAGCACCAACGACTCGGGAGCCGCCAGCCGCCCTTCGTTCGAACCGATCCGCAGCCGCAACGTGCCCGCCCCGTCGGCCGCGGCGACCGGCGCCCATTCGGACAGATCGGTGTTGAAGGTCAGCACGGCCCGGTTGAGCGCCGGATCGTAAGTGATCGACGTCGGCAGCAAGACCTCGTCGTCGGTGTTCTCGACCGTGTCGGCGGTGAAGTACAGCTTGTAGAACTGCGGATTGACGACCGACGCGCTCGACGAACCCGTCGTCACCGGGCCGGCTCCCGGAGCGCTCAACGGATCGTTGTTGAAGAACACATGGATCTGCGCACGCTGCTGGCGGCGAACCCCATTGATCGTCTCGATCGGCTGCGGCACGACGGCCGTCACCAGGGCGCCGAGCTCGACATCGAAGTACAGCTCTTCCCGGTCCGCTCCCGCGTTGGACGGCTGGAACAGATCCCCCTCGATGTTCCGCAGCCCCACGATCCCCGAAGCGGCTTGGTCAAACCCAAAAATCTCGATCTTGTACTGATCGTCCGGCAGCGCCTCGGCGAACCGCGCAATCACGATCCGCTCGGTCTCCCCAAAACCGAGATAGCCGGGCGTGACGATCCGATCGTTACCGTTGCCGAAGAACCCGTCGCCGCCGGCCGCCGTGATCCGAATCCCCTGCAGCGTGTCCGGATCGATCTGCTGGTCGCCGCCAAAGCGGAAGGTCAGCTCCGAAGGGCTGCGCGTCACCTCGTTGATCGAAGCGAAGTCGAAGATCTGCCCGTCGTTGGGACTGACGCTGATCAAGCTCGGGGCCGCGTCGGCAGCCATCAACTCGCGACGCTCCAGCTGCTGGTGCAAGAGCTGGCGTCGGCTCACCCGGAGTTTGTTGCGCAGAGTGTTGTGCTTTTTCGCGTGGGAGCGATTGGCCATCGGGGCAAACCTTCGGCAAGATCAGGGGAAATCGAAAACTGGGTAGCCGCGCCTCGCAAACCGTCACCGATCGCGGCAAACCGCCGCTCCGAACCAGGAAAAGCCGGCCGGGCGGGCCCTTCCGCACCTCGCACCAACCTCGAACTCCACGTCCGGCGGGTCCGTCGGGCGCTCAAGTGTAGGTTTAAGATAGGGGAGGAGGAGAGGATGGGAGGTTTGGCGGCGGTTGCAGTGGATTTTAATTCGGGCCCTGCTTAGTTCAACGAAAATCAGGAGCAGAGCAGCCTTTACGACGATTCGTAGCGGTCGAATCGGTCGCTCCGTCAGGACCGAATGTGAGGCTTTGGATACACCCGAGGCCGGGAAAGTTCCTCGGAAAGTTGGGATTGATCCCGCTCCGCCGCCGCAATTACCGTCGTTCCCCACCGGCTCCCCGCGCGGAGCCCGCGTCGTCTCCCATCCGCACCGAGCGCGTCGATGTTCCGACTGTCCTGCACCGAGCGACTCCGCCGCTTCCATCTCAGCGGGAATCTCCGTTGGGCCGCCGCAGCCATCGCGCTCGGGGCCCCAACTCTTGAGGCTCAATCCCTTGGGGCCCAGGCAGTTGCAGCCGAGGAAAACCGCACCGTCGGTCGCTCGCCGTCCCAGGGACTCCGCCCGATCGGGGCCCCCAGTCCCGTCGATGCCTTCGAGCCCGCGACAGGTCCCTCGCGGCGGTCCCAGCCAGCCGTATCCCAGCCAGCCGTATCCCAGCCAGCCGCTGCCGCGCAGCGCGTCGGGAGTGCCGCTGGCGGAGTCGCTCAGACGGCGTTCATGCAGGGAGGCGGGTTCGCGATGCCTCCGAGCGGCGGCACATCGGCTCCTTCGGCTGGAGGAGGTGGCCCTGCTTCTGGAGGAGGCGTGGGTGCCGCTCCAGCCGCCGGGCCTCGCCCCGCACCGGCGGTGACGGGCGGAAGCGGCCTGCAAGCTCCTCCCTTGGCTGGCGGCCCACCGGCGGCACCTCCCGCGGCAGGCTCGACGGCGTTGCCAGACGGGCTGCAGCCGGTGCCTTCGACGACCACGGCGCCACTGACCGCTCCGCCGCAAGCGTCTCCTCTCAACGCTTCACCACTGACCGCTTCACCACTGACTGCATCACCGAGCGACGTGACACCGGTGCCTCAGCCGCAGCTCGGTTCCACCTGGGCGACGGCCGACAATTGCAACCTCGTCAGCCCGCCGTCGGGCTACCGGGCCGAGTTCGTCCCTTGCGGGCCCGCGCCGGTAGTGCCGCTCGCCTACACGGCTCCTCCGGCGGTGGTCGTTCCGCCGACGGTCATGCCCGGCGCCGCCCCCCCGGTCCTCCCGGCCACCGCCGGCCACCGGCCGCTCTTCACGCTCGGTCAGGAGTACTACAACGTGCAGCTCGGGCAGGGGATCATCGGGCAGCCGACCGCCTACGTCCCGGGGCAGCACATCCGCAATTTCATCCGCTACCTGTCGCCCTAGCAGTTGGTTGTGAGGCGTTCGGAATCGAACCGCTCATGAAAAAAATCGTTTAACGGCAAGCCGAAGGCGACTGTGTTTTAAAAAGCAGTCGCCTTCGGCTTGCCGTTAAACAACTGCGCCACCAATCGCGTTGGGGCGCTCTTCAGCTAGTCTTCGAGCTCGAGGTCGACCGTCTGCTCGCCGGGGTGGATCTGGACTTCCAGCGGCGTGGTTGCCGCGAGGCGGTACCGCGGCGGGACCCGAGGGAGCGGCGAGCGTCGCCGCTGGCGGCTGTTCTCGGCGGCATAGTCTTCGATCACGACTTTGTGCCATCCGACGACCGATCCGGAGCGGTTCGCCGTGCCGCGGTACGCCAATACGTAGCGGCCCGAGGCGTCGGTCAGCCCCGAAGCGTGACCGCCCAGCGTGGCGCGATCCGGGTCGGGCAGATACGTCACCAGCAGTCCGTCGAGCGGTCGATCGTCCGGGGCGATGACTTGACCCGAAACCCGGGCCAAGGGCGGCTCGGAACCGCACCCGCTGGTGGCCAGCAGCCCGACGGCCAGCCACCCGACGGCCAGCAAACGCCTCGTGGGCAAACGCCTCGTGGGCAATCGCCTTGTGGGCAACCCGGTGGCGAGGACTTCGCGGCAGCGCCGCCGGGCTGACGCGGTGGTGGTCTGCGGGTTACTGGTCATCGTTCACGACCTCCCCACCGCTGCGGGTCGCTAAAGCTTGCAGGACGACCAGCGGGACGGTCTCGGAGATGAAACGCGTCGAGCCGTCGCAGAGGGCGAATTGGGCTCCGCCAGGGTGCCCGCTGCCGTAGGCCGACATCCGCAGGTTGACCATCGCGTAGCCGATCCGCTCCGGCTCGAGCTCGGCGGGGACGATGAAGTTGATCGGTGCGTTGGCGCGGGCCGAGGCGAGGACGTGCGTCGTTCCGTTGGCTCCACCGGTCCAGCCCCACGCGCCCCATTTGCGGATCGGGTAGCGGCTGTAGAGACCGTTCTCGTGCAGCAGCCGGTCGAAGGTCGGATCGTGATGGAAGCGTTCCCCAAACAGCAGCGTTTGGCTCAGCCCGTCGCGAATGTCGGCGATCGCGCAGGGGGCCGCGCCAGGCTGTAGGGCGTCCTGGTCGGCGTAGGGCTTGGAAAGTTCGCCGGTCATGTAGAACACGCCGTCGGCCTGCATCTCGGGATCGCCAAAATAGGTCGAGTGCGTGCCGCCATTCCCGACGTAGCTCGAAATCCCAAAGTAGCCGGTCGAGTAGCCGGTGCGGGCGTAGTCGAGTTCGACGGGGCCGTCGCCGAGCAGGTCCGCGGGGCAGCGGAGGATTTCGAGAACCGTCGCGCTCGCCGCTCGGCGGCTGCGGGTTCCGTCGTCGGGATCGCGGGTGTTCGCGATCGCCGCCTCCAGCGTCTCTTCGTAATCCCAGGCTTCCGCGAGCGCCGTTTGCTCGAGGTAGGGGAGCAAGAACGCAAAGCAGGTGTTGCCGTGGAACCCGTCGGGGTCGTAGCTGTGATTGGTCGTCAGCCCCGGCGGAAGATGCTCGTGGACCGTCTCGAAATTCTGGGCTGCCAGGCCGAGCTGGCGGAGATGGTTGGAGCAGGCGATCCGGCGGGCGGACCCGCGGGCGCTCTGCACGGCCGGCAGAAGTAGCGCCGCCACGGCTCCGAGGATGGCGACGACCACGACAAGTTCGATCAGAGTAAAAGCCCGCCGCATAGGAACACTCCTCCGGTTCCGTCGGTAGTCGGCTTCTCATCCGTGCAAGAGCGAGTGGCGGTGTACAAACATCCCTCACGCCACCACCTTTGTAGGGTGGCTCTAGCAGCAGCCAAGGGGGTTGTTGCGGATTTTTTCGGATTTTTTTGAGCCGAGAGTGCTCTTCGTCACCATCACCCTCTCCTCGGGAGGGTCGGGCTCTTAGGCCCGGGGAGCGTCGGCTGCGTTCATCTCTGCTATCGGCGCGACCTCTCGCGTTGCCCTCCCCGCTCGTCCCTCGCGACCCTCCCGGGGGGAGGGTGCCGGGCGGGCTTCTGACAGCACCTGCCCCCCGGCGGCTGATAAAGAATGGGGCTAGCCCGGCGGCTGAAATGGGGGATCGGCTCTACCGCAGTTGGCTGAGCACGCGGCGGACGATCTGGTCGAGATCTTGAGGGCGGAGCCGCACCGGTGCCGTGGCGGCGGCAGCCGGAATCAGGTCGGCCATCTGCTGCTGAGCGTCCGAAGCGGCGGCCCGCTGAGCATCGGTCAGCGGCTGACGCCCGGGGCCCAAGTCCCAACCGCGGACGCGGACTCCCGCCCGGAAACCCTCGGGGAATTCGCTCGTTCCGATCATCAAATCGAACAGCGGCAGCAGGGCGTGCTGCAGCTGCATCGCCCGATCGACATCCTGAGCGGCGCAGGCTGCATAGATCGCTCGGGTCAACTCGGGAACGACGCCGCTCGAGGCGCACGTTCCTCCGTCGACACCCGAGAGCAGCATTGGGGAGAGGGCGGCATCCCAGCCGGTGAGGAACGAGAACTCGGGCCGCTGGTTCCGCACCGCCGCGATCATCCGCAGCATGTGGGGCAGGTCGCCCGAGCTGTCTTTGATGCCCACGACGCGCGGGCACTCCATCGCCAAGCGGCGGACCGTTTCGACGTCGATCGGCGAGGCGAACAGAGGGATATTGTAGAGCGTCACGTCGACCGAGACGGCGTCGGCGATTTTGCGGAAGTAGGCATAAACCCCATCGGGGCTGAGCCGATAGTAGAACGGAGCGACGATCGCGACGGCCCGAACTCCCAGCTCGCCATAGGCGTGGCAGGCGGCGATCGTTTCGTCGGCATTCGCTTCGGCGGCTCCGGCCAACACCGGCACCCGGCCCCCCGCCGCGTGCACGACCGTGCGGACGATCTCCTGGCGTTCGCTCGCGGTGAACCGCACGAATTCGCCGGTGCTGCCGTTGGGATACAATCCATCCACCCCACGCTCGATCAACCAATCGACGTAACCGGCCAAGGTTTCATGATCGACCCGACCGCGGGAATCGACCGGCGTGATGTTAGGCGTCAGGATGCCGGAGATCGGAGGCATGGCAGGTGGGGGGGCCGAGGGGAGAGATGTGCAAAACACCGACGCTTCGGGCAGCCGAATCGTCCGCCCGGTTGCAAAATTGTAGATCGAGGTTTGAACGTTCGCGATCGTTTTCGCTAGCGAGGAAGGTTTTTTCCTCGATCCAACATTCGCCAATCGAAGCTAGGGAAGCTGAACCGCGGATAGCACGAGAACTTGACGAAGGTTGAATGGCGAAGAAAAAGCAGCCGAGTAATCCTCCCAAGTCCAGCGGAACGGGCGGGACCATTGAGCGGGGCGGATCGGGCGTGCGACTTGCAATCGCCGGGCTGCTCAGCCTCGTCTGGGTGCTGCTGCTCTGGAGTCAGCCGATCGCCGAAAACACGCTGCGGTGGATCCTGCTGCTGATTCCCGACGCAACCTTTGGAGCCTGGTTCGATGGGCCGGTGACCGTCCAAGGAGTGGTCGACCGAGCGGCGGTGGTGGGCGTCGCCGTGCTGGTGGTCGCTCAGGCAGCGGCCGGCGGGGGACTGCTGCTCCGCGGCTTCGGCGGATCGCTTTGGTTCGCACGCCTGGACCGGATCGCGCTGGCGGCCGCGTTGGGGCTGGGGATCCAAGCCAACGTGATTTTGCTGCTGGGGCTCGGCGGAGGATTGCGGCTCCCGGCCGCGGCCTGCTCGGTGGCCGTCGCCACCTGGGGCTGCGGCGCCCTGGGCGGCTGGCTGATCCGTCGCCTCCTAGCCCGCGCAGCCTCCAGCCGAGCCCTTCCACCCACGCAAACCACAGAAGCTGAGCGGGCGGCGGAGGTGGAGCGCGGCGAGCCGGCGGGGGGCTGGGGGACGAAGGTGCCTCGGCTCGTCGCTGGTCTGTTCGCTTTGCTGCTGATCTTTCGCGCGGTTTTGCCGCCGGCTGAGTACGACGTCCGCGAGTACCACCTGCAGGCGGCGAAGGAGTGGTGGCAGGCGGGGGAGATTGGTTTTCTGCCGCACAATATCTATGCGAACATGCCGATGGCGGCCGAATCGCACGCGATCGCTGGCATGATGTGGTTCGATCTGCTGGGCTTCGATGATGCCGACGCCTGGTGGTGGGGAGCTCTGGCGGGCAAGCTCGTGATCGCCGCTTACGCGATCCTCGCGGCCTTGCTGGTCGGCGGCGTCGCTCGGCGTCTGCTCGGCGTCGCTCGAGGAAATTGCGACCCCGCGGCTGCACGGCTGGCCGCCGAGTGGAGCGTGGTTCTGGCGATCGCGTTTCCCGGCGTGGTCGAAGTCTCTTCGCTGGGGCTGATCGAATCGGCCGTCGCGATGTACTTGGCCGCCGGACTGCTCTTCGCGGTCGCCCGAGATTCGGAGGCGGCTCGAGGCGATGGGGCGGCCTGCAGTGTGGTGGGGGCTGCCGGCGCGGGGGGGACTGGCGGAGCGAACCGCGTGGCGGTGGCGGTTGGATTGGGGCTGGCGAGCGGCTTTGCCCTCGCTTGCAAGTATCCCGCCGTGGTGTTGGTCGTGCCGGTGCTGGCCGCTTGCCTTGTCTTTCCGCCGGCAATCGCAGTTCCAGGGACGGGGGTCGAGGGAGCTGAAGGGCAGGGGGAAAGCGAGTGGCGGCGGCTGCGGAGAGTCGCCGTGGCGCTTCGGCGGTGTCGCCCCGGCGAGATCGGAGTCTTCGTGCTTGCCGCATTTCTCGCCGGCGGCTCCTGGTATGCGAAGAACGCGGTGCTAGCGGGCAACCCGGTCTACCCGCTGCTTGGAAACTGGCTGGGAGGCGAGACGCTAACCTCGGCGAAAGTCGAGCAGTGGAACCGTGGGCATGCCGTTCCGGGATATTCGCTCGAGCAGCTCGGGGGCTCGATTGCGGGGCTGCTCTGGGGGTGGCGTTTGCAAGGCTGGCTGGTGGTGCCAGCGGTCCTCTGGGGGGTGCTGCTCGCGTGGCGATATCCGGCGGTGCGGTGGTTGGCGGCTAGCGGCGGATACGCTTTCGCTGCGTGGTGGCTGGTGACGCATCGGCTCGAGCGTTTTCTGTTGCCAGCCGCGCCGCTGATGTTCGTGCTGGCCGCGTTCGGGATCGCTGCCTGGTTTCGAGTGACCGGAGCGGGGGGAGTTGGAGTTGGAGCGGGGGGAGTCCGCTGGGGGACCGGGGTGCTCTGCGGCTTGGCGGCGATGAATGCGCTGTATGTGGCCAGCCCCGTGCTGGGGGATTCGCGGATCGCGGTCGATCTCCGCTATCTGCGCCGCGACGACGAGTCGAAGAGTTCGATCGCCCGGTTGCCCGAGCATGTTCGCTGGGTCAACGAGCACCTCGGCGCCGAGGATCGGATCTTGATCGTCGGGGACGCCGCAGTCTTTGACTACGAAGTTCCATTGAGCTACTCGACGACCTTTGATCGCTCACCGCTGGCGGAGGTCATCGAGCGACCCGAAAGCGAATGGTCGGCGGCGCTCGCCGAGCAGGGCCACACGCATCTCCTGGTTCACTGGGGAGAGATTCAGCGGCTGCGTTCGACTTACGGATTCGACGAGCGGATCACGCCGGAGCTCGTTGCGCGGATGCTCCGCGCCGGGGCGATCAAACCGCTCAAGGTGAATCTCAACCAGGGAGCGGTCCAGGTTTATGAGGTCGTGCCGCACCGCGGCTCGGTCTTTGAGCCGTAGGCGCTAGCCTCGGGCCTCGCAGCCCTTGCGTTTCCGCTGCAGAACCCGCGGCTAGCGCCGTCGGCTCAGGGTTTTCGAAGGAGCCTGGGCTCTTACAGCCATCCCAGGGCAACCAGGCTGTAGCGGACGATCAAGCCGGCGACGACGACGCTGACCATGCTCATCAGCTTGATCAGAATATTGAGGCTCGGGCCGCTGGTGTCTTTGAACGGGTCGCCCACGGTGTCGCCAACGACGGCCGCTTTGTGAGCGTCGGAGCCTTTGCCGCCGAGGTGATCGGCTTCGATGTACTTTTTGGCGTTATCCCAAGCGCCGCCCGCATTGGCCATGTAGATCGCGACGCAGAAGCCGGTGGTCAGGGAGCCGACGAGCAAACCGAGCACGCCTCCGACGCCGAGCGAGAGTCCGACGAGGATTGGCAGCAGCAGGCCGATCAGGCTGGGGATGACCATCTCGTGCTGAGCCGCTTTGGTGCTCAGGGCGACCGGCCGCGCGTAGTCGGGCGTCTCGCTGCCGTCGAGAATCCCGGGGTGTTCGCGGAGCTGGCGGCGGACTTCCAAGACCATCCCTTGAGCGGCCCGTCCGACAGCTTTCATCGTCATCGCGCAGAACACGAACGTGGCCATCGCTCCCAAAAATAGCCCCACGATGACGCGGGGATTTAGCAGCGACGCGTCGTAGTAGGCGGTGAAGTCGCGGAGCGTGGCCGTGCGGAGGGGCACCAGCCGGGCGCCGCTAGCCGAGAACGCCGGAACGTCCTGGAGAATCGTGAACAGGGTATCGGGAAGCCGCGCCGGTTCGGTCGCCCGGGCGTCGAAGAGAGGCCAATCGGGTTTGACACGCGAATCGTCGACCACGGCCGGAAGAGCCAAATAGGGCGTGTTCTGGTCGTCGTGGCGGTGCAGGATGAAGCCGGGGGAGAGCTGATAAAATCCATCCTCGGTGATCTCCGCGGCGACCGAGTCGGACCAGCGGACAAAGCCGTCACGGACTCCTTCGACGTAGGCCGCCATCAACGCCAGCGCGGTGAGCGCGGCGGAGCCGATCGCGAACCCTTTGCCCGTCGCGGCGGTCGTGTTGCCGAGCGAGTCGAGCGCATCGGTGCGGCTGCGGACCGTCGGCTCCAAGCCCGCCATCTCCGCGTTGCCCCCAGCGTTGTCGGCGATCGGACCGTAGGCGTCGGTGGCGAGCGTGATCCCGAGCGTGCTGAGCATCCCCACCGCGGCGACGCCGATTCCATACAGCCCCAGGGCAAAATACTCGAGGTCGGTGAAGTTGCCTCCGTTGGCAAATCCGAACGCGGCCATGCTGGCCAGGCAGATCACGATCACCGGAACCCACACGCTGAGCATCCCGTCGGCGATCCCACCGATGATGATCGTCGCCGGCCCCGTCTCAGCTTGATCGGCCAGCCGCTGCGTCGGTTTGTATTCGTCGCTGGTCGAGTACTCGGTCCATTTGCCGATCAACCATCCCGCGGCGAGCCCCGTGATGATGCTCAACGCGATCCCCGGAATCCCAAAGATCGCGGTCCCGGGGATGACCGGGATCAGCCACCAAGCCAGCACGAATGATGCGACGACCACTAGGGCCGCGGCCAAATTGATCCCGCGACCAAGTGCGCCCAACAGTGCCTTTTGCGAGAGCTCCTCGCCGGTCCGCACGGCATAGATGCCGACGATCGAGAGCAGGATCCCGACCGCTGCGATCGCCATCGGAAAAACCAGGGCCATGATCTGGGCTTCCTGCCGATCGACGCTCGAAGGCAACTGCACGCTGGTGAACGCCGCCACCCCGAGCGCTCCGGCCGCCAGGATCGATCCGCAGTACGACTCGTAGAGGTCCGCTCCCATCCCTGCCACGTCGCCGACGTTGTCACCCACGTTGTCGGCGATCGTCGCCGGGTTGCGAGGCGAATCCTCGTGCATCCCCTGCTCGACCTTGCCAACCAAGTCCGCGCCGACGTCCGCCGCCTTGGTGAAGATGCCTCCGCCGACGCGGGCGAACAGCGCTTGGGCGCTGGCCCCCATCCCGAACGAGAGCATCGTCACCGAGATCTGTTCGAGCGAGAGCGGATCGCCGCCCAGGAGCGGGACGAGCCAGTACAGCACGGCGAACCAAAGCGTGATGTAGAGCAAACCCATCCCGACCACGATCAACCCCATCACCGCCCCGGAGCGAAAGGCGATCTGCAGCCCCGCATTGAGCGAGTGCTGCGCCCCGGCGGCCGTGCGGGCGCTGGCGTGCGTGGCGGTCTTCATTCCAAACCAGCCGCACAGCCCCGAGAAAAAACCGCCGGTCAGAAACGCGATCGGGACGAAACCGCTCTGCAGCTCGAATCCGAACGAGGCGATCCCCAGCAGCACGGCGACCAGCAGAAAGACGATCGTGACCAGCCGGTTCTGCTGCTTCAGATACGCGTTCGCGCCGTGACGCACGTTGCTGGCGATCTCTCGCATCAGCGGTGTCCCTTCCTCGGCCGCCATCATCTGGACGTAAAACCGGTACGCCCAGAGGAGCGCGATGACCGATGTCCCGAAGGCTAACATCCACACAATCGCTTCACGCATTGCTGCCGATCCTGAAAACCATTGTCGCGATAGAGACCACCGACCGCCCCTTTTCAGCCCCCGCGCCTCTGGTGCCCGAGGCACGCACCCATGACCCATCCCGGTGCCGCACTGGCCACCAGACGCGCGGGGGCTGTGGCGATACTGTAACCGAGCCGCAAGGGCAAAGGGTGAGCAGGGGGCGTAATTCGCGGGCGATCCGAATCAAGGGGCAATCGGAATCAAGGGGCGATCGGAATTAAGGGGCAATCAGGCAGCGGGCCAGCCGCGACGCGGCCAGCGGCGGTTGCACGACCGCTGCGGGCAGCCCATGGCGGCGGCGGATCGCAGCCGCCGCGCGGTAGCCGCTGAGCACGGCGCCCTCCATCGTCGCAGGCCAACCGGTCTGGACCCAATCGCCGGCCAAGTACAAGCCGGGCTGGGCGGTCTCGGTCGCCGGCCGCGCCGCCTCGACTTCCGGGCGGACCGAAAACACCGCCGCCGGATCAGTCACCACCCGCGACTGGAGACAGCGGATTGGACCCGCTGCGGGAAACAGGGCACGGAGATCGGCGACCGCTTCCTCCTCGATCGCCGCTCGCGGTCGCCCCCGCAGCTCCGCCGCCGCGCTGACGACGACCTGGTAGTAGTAGCCTTCTTCCGGGAGTGCCGCAGCCGGATCCCGCTCCCTATCGCGATCGGATTCCACGCCGCACGGATCGCGGAACACCCACTGGCTCATCCTGCCGATCAGCACCGCGTGTGGCAGTCGCGTCAGCGGTCGGTCCAACCACAGATGGATCCCCGAGATCGCGGAGCCGGGAAAGCCCCCGATCGCAGCGAGCCGTGGAACCGCGGCGGCCAGCGAGGAGCCTGCCAGCACTCGGGGCAGGGCGTGCCAAGGCGTGGCAAGGACCAGATCGTCGGCAGGCGTCGCCGGAGCGGCATCGGAGTGGACGGTGAAGCGGCCCGACGATTCGAGCTCGCAGCGGCGAACCCGCACGCCGTGGGTGATCCTCACGCCGGCCGCCGCCAGTTGTGCGGGGAGCCGGCGGCCAAAAAGTTCCGCCAACGGCTGTCGCGGGACGAGCACATCGGCGGCTCCTGGAGCGCGCAAAAACCCTTCGACAAAAACCTGCCGCGCCGGTGCGATGGCGACGCGGTCGACGTGGTCGCCGAGGGCGCTGGCGAGAACCACGTTCCAGAACTTGGCGATCGTCGGCTCGCTTTGGCCACGGCGCCGCAGCCAGTGGCCAAAAGTTTCGTCCCGGCTCGGATCGACTGCTACTCGCTTCATCCGCATCAGTCGCCACAAGCCGCGGCGAACTTCGCGGCGCTCCTGGGGCGTCAGGAAGTGCAGCCGAGAGAAGGCGGGAGCGAAGTGCAGCGGCGGGGGAAGCCAGGGGGCCGGAGCGAACGACGAGGGAGGCTTCTCGGCGGCGAGGAAGGTGAGTCGCTCGTAACGCTCGAATTCCCCCTCGAGGCCAGCCCAGTGGAGGA
Source organism: Candidatus Laterigemmans baculatus (assembly GCF_010367455.1). Classification (GTDB taxonomy): domain Bacteria; phylum Planctomycetota; class Planctomycetia; order Pirellulales; family Pirellulaceae; genus Laterigemmans; species Laterigemmans baculatus. Next base: position 58,680 of record NZ_WRPR01000017.1, read on the forward strand.
GGTGCAGAAAATTGGTGCAGCAGCCCATCGCCACGTGCTGGCAGTAATCGACGGCGGGGCCGCCCCCAGCGGCGGTGAATGAACCGGTGCGACCGCCCGTCTGCCGCCGCGCTTCGTAGAGCTCGATCTCGAGCGGCGTATCGGCGAGCGCGGCGGCGGTCGCCAGTCCCGCCAATCCGCCACCGACAATCACGACGCGTCCCAGGGCGTGCTGTTTCACTCGCTCGGATTCCCCAGCCGACGAAACCAGGGACCGACCAGATGCGAGCCGAGGATCCGCAGCCGATCGCGGTGGCGGAGTTCGACTCGCTGGCGGAAGACGGCTGCCGGATCCGCTTCGATCCGCTCGAGCAGACTGTGGTAACTGCTCCACATCATGCTGAACATGCGGCGGCCGTCGGGATGCAGGTGGTCGTGGATTTTCCAGCCGCGGTGGTAGTGCTGGCGAGCCCGTTCGGCGAGCTCGGCACAGACCTCGAGCAGGGCTGCCGAAGGTTCGGCGGCGAGGAAGTCGGCGTCGCTCAGACCGCGCCCGCCCCAGCATTCTCGTGGCAGGTAGATTCGGCCCCGCGCCGCGTCTTCGCGGATGTCGCGGAGAATATTGGTCCACTGAAACGCGATCCCGCAGTCGATCGCTGCCGCCCGCGGCAATGTGGGACGGTGACCCCAAATGGCTAGGCAAGCCAAACCGACGGCCGAAGCGACCAGATAGCAGTACCGCTCGACTTCGGCGATCGTCTCGAATCGCGTTTGGTGTTGATCGGCGATCACGCCGTCGATGATCTCGAGCAAGTGCTGCGGCGGAATCGCGTACCGAGCGGCCGAATCGGCCAGGGCCGGAAGAAGGTCCGCGGCGGCGGTGCGCACCGCGAGCGGCATGGCCGACTCGAGTGCGGCAGCGTCTTCGGCTGCGGTGACTTCGGCTGCGGTGACTTCGCCTGCGGTGACTTCGGCTGCGGCGGAGCTCAAGCGGCAGGCCGTTGCCGTTCGCCAAGCCTGCAGGTGTCGCTCGCGCTCGGCGGGCGGCCCGGGCGAATCGCCAAAGTCGTCGGTCTGGCGGGCGAACGCATAGAGCGCCGTCATCGCTCGCCGCTTGCCCCGCGGCAGCAATGCGAACGAACGGTAGAAACTGCTCCCCGACCGCCGGGCCAATCTTGCGGCGCAGCGGTGGGAGTGTTCGAGGTCGGTCGCGAAGCTGGCTGCCATCGAAGGAGTCACGTCCCGCTGGTTACTCGAGCCTGTCGCCGTGCGTGGAGCGAACCATCGCTCGCAGCATCATTGTCGCCTGAGTCCAGCGGCTGACCGTGGGCCGCCGACGCCAGACATCATAATCGGCTCGCCGAATCGCCCGTAGCGTCGCCAATCCGCCGGCTGCGATCAGCGACACGTCACGCCCGAGCCACCGCGGAACGCGGTCGACCAAGGGCCGCCCCCGGTGGAAAAACGCTTCGGCCCGCTCGACTTCAAACCGTAGCAGCTCGCACATCCTCCCGCTCGCTCGAGCATCGCCGAGCCGGGCTGGGTCGACGCCGAACCGGGCGAGATCCTCTGCTGGCAAGTAGACCCGCCCGAGTTCCGCATCGCGACGCACGTCCTGGCAGAAATTCGCGAGCTGCAGCCCCGTGCAAATTTCGTCGGCCAACCGAGCTCGCTCGGCGTCGAAGCTCTCGGCCAAGTACAGCACGAGGTGCCCGACCGGATTGGCCGATCGGCGGCAGTAGCCGTGCAGCTCGGCGAACGTCGCGTACTGCTGCACTTGGCGATCCTGCCGGAAGGCGGAGAGCAGGGCGAGGAACGGTTCGCGGGGAATCCGGAACCGCTCGATCGTCGGCCGCAGGGCGACGAACACCGGATGGGTTTTGGTGCCCGCGTCGGCTGGCTCTGAATAGCACTCGAGCAACCACCGCTCCCATTGGTCGAGGCGACCGAGACTCTCCGCATCGTCCTCGATCGCGTCGGCCAAATCGTCGGCTGTGCGGCAGTAGGCGTAAAGGTTGTAGTAGTCCTGCCGCAGCCGCCGGGGAGTCAGCAGCCCGCCGACGACGAAGTTCTCGTAGTGCGACAGCGCCAGCCGACGGGTCCAGCGGTGGGCTTCGCCAAGCGTGTACATCGAGCGTCGGTTGCGGGGAGGCTGGAGGCGATGGGGTCGCAGCCGTCTCATGGTACCGACCCTGCAGCCGCCGCGCCCGCGGTCGGGATCTGCCCGGCTGGGGCCCCTCTCCCTCAAACGGGGTCACAGCCCTTTGAGGAGGTTCGCCAAAGGGCGCAGGTTCGCTGGCTTTCCCGGCCGCGATTTGGTTCCCAGGTTGCCTCATCGCTCCCCGAAAGGGTCACAGCCTTTCGGGAGGGTTCGCCAAGCAGTGCAAGTTCTCTAGGTTTGCTAGTCACCGTAGGTTTCCTGGGTTCTCCGGGCGCCGCAAAGGAAGGAAGTGCCCCAAACGGGGTCACAGCCCTTTGAGGAGGTTCGCCAAAGGGCGCAGGTTCGCTGGCTTTCCCGGCCGCGATTTGGTTCCCAGATTGCCTCGTTGCTCCCCGAAGGGGTCACAGCCTTTCGGGAGGGTTCGCCAAGCAGTGCAGGTTTTCTAGGTTTGCTCGTCGCCGTAGGTTTCCTGGGTTCTCCGG